>CAJOLW010000016.1 GCA_905235525.1 uncultured Bacteroidaceae bacterium | reverse complement strand
ATCGTAAGCACAACCTGCACTGCCAGTCTTAACTGCAGTTGCGTCAACACCATCCCAATTGAAGAACATCTCTGCTGTCAGGTCTGTGTCTTCAAGAACAACTGCCTCCTCAAGGCCTGCGATAGCGTCCTCGATAGCCTTCTTAGCAGCGGTGAGAGACTCTGCATCTGCCTCCTTGTTTTCGAGTTCAGCCTTACCGGCAGCGATAGCGTCGGTCAGAGCCTTAACGCTTTCCTCAGTATAGCCTTCTGTCTCAATGTTGCGGCCTGCGAATGCTGCCTCGTTGAGAGCGAGAGTCTCAGCCCAGAGAGAAGTCGCATCCCAAGTAGTGGTGAACTCCTGAACAGCAGCAATGTCGCTTGTCACCAACTTGAACTCGAAGTTGTCGAAGTTGTAAGTAGCACCAGCCTCTGCAACTGCAAGGTTGAATGCGATAGAGCGCATGTCAGCGTCTGCGGTCGCATAAATTTCGAATCTCTGAACTGCGGCAGCAGTAGTGACCTTACCGATACCAGTGCTTGAGAGGTAAGCACCTGGTTCACCGTGAGTCTGAGTTGAAATGTCAACCACCTTGTTGCTGTTGTAGTCGAAGGCGAGGTAGTACTTCGTACCCTTAGGCAGTGCGTATGGCAGACGGAGCCAGAGTTGAGAATCCCACTCGTTACCCACTACCTCTCCTTCGTCCTCAGTGCGAGAAGCAACCTTCACCTGAATCTGGTTAGATTCCTTAACGACCTTAGCCTCTGCAAGGAGAGTCTCAGGGTTCTCAACATCGTTGTTCTTCAGAACGAACTCGCTCATGTCCTCACCCTCGAGGTCACCGTTCTTGAGGAGGTTGTCAGACCAGTCAAGAGAGGCTGGGTCAACAAGGTCATCAATGTAAACAGGATCAATTTCGTCGATTGTACCTGCGGGCACCTTGAAGGAGATATTGTCGAAGTAGTACGTGTTGGCTTTATCAAAGTCATTCAGGTTGAATGCGATAGAGTGGAAACGTGCAGTGCCGTTGTTATCACATTGGCTGGCAACCGTACCTTCATACTTGAAGTGCTTCCACTCTGTGGTGAACGCCACATTGCCGATGGCAGCGTAATGGAGGTAGTCACCAGGAGCGTTGTGGGACTGAGTGCCTACAGAAGCCTCATTTTCTGCCTTGCAGTCGAACTCGACAATAATCTTTGTGCCTCCTGGCAGAGCGTATGGCTCGTAAATAAAGAACTGGCTGTCCCATGGATTTGCCACCTTATCACCTGCAACCACTTCGATACCATTGCCGTCTTCTACACCAACACCTGCTACGGTGCTGACTACACATGGATCAGACTGACCCTTTGGCATCTGCTTAGCAGCAACAAATGCATGCTCTGCCTCAGTTTCGCAGTCACCGGCAGGAATCAACTCAACCCAGTCAAGAATCGGAGCCTCTTCCCATGTAGCGGACACCTCGTCAATCTGGTAAGTGATGGCTGCCGCATCCTGTGAAAGGTCGATAGAGTAGTTCGTGATATCAGCGTTAGCAATCTCGAAGGTCTGTTCAACGGTCGTCCACTCACCCACCTTGATTTTAGATGCGGGAGCAGGGCTCAGCCAGCCAGCACCGTCAAACGACTTGTGGAAGCCACCACCTAACTCTACCTCTTGGCCTTCTTCAAGATTGTCATTTGGAAGAGCCTTAATCTTGAACGACAACGTCACGGTCTCGTTCACCTTCAGAGCCTTGTCCGGAGCAACGTCAGCAATCTGGAAGAAGAACTGGGTATCGTAAGGGTTACCGTGCTTGCCCGCAGCGGTCACCTCGAAGTAACCACCTTCCTCGCCGCCTGTGCCGAAACTGTACTCAGGTGCGGAATTCTCGTCGGCACCCTTAATCCATTTAGTCGCATCATCAGGATCCTGAGTGAACGGAGTCACCTTCACGCGGTAAGCCATTGTTTCAGTCCAAGACTCTTCAGCGTCCTCGAACTTCACGTTTCTGAACTTGTAAGTGATTGCTTCCTTGTCACCTGTACTTTCAGAGAGATCCAAGCAGTACTGGTCAACCTGCTGGTCTGGATAACCAGGACCCCAAGCGGAAGCTGCACCAGATTTGGCATCTTTGGTCTTGAGGATACGAGTGACTGGAACCCACTCACCAACTGTGAAGGAGAGACCAGAGCCTGGAGAAGCGCTTGAGCCCCATCCCTTGCCTGTGGCTGTTGCCTGGAAACTTTCAGAAACCGTAATGGCCTTAGAAGCCTGAACCTCCATGGTCATCTTGGTGTTTGAGCCGACATACTTCTCTGGGATAGCAATCCAAAGTTGGCTTTCATATGGGTTGGAAGCACCAGCATTAGAAATAACTTCTACATAACCACCATCGGCATCAGACACAAAACGAGCCGACGGATATGGATTGTCAGTGTCAGGACCATATTTAGCATCCGGATCCAGATAGTCCTTAGCGTGGAACTCGTTGTTCAGATACCAAGCAGAACCTCTTACAATCTGAATGTCGTCAATGTAGAAAGTTCTCGGACCATCTGCAGAACTCATGTCGAGACACAAGTCTGTAAAGGTTGCTGATTGGTTTGTAGCAACACATAGTAATGACACCGTTGTCCATTCCTCTGTCACATTCACTTTTCCGAAGCCAGCAGATGTGAACCAGCCCCAGTTTCTGTGAGCCGTGGTCGAAACTTCATAATTACCATCGGCCTTCACACGCATTGTAATTCGGCATCCCTGACCTTCAGCGAAGCCTTCTCCGCCTACCTCTGCACCTCTAATCCAGAGTTGGGAAGTAGTGGCAGTGGCATTTTGGGCAGCGACCACTTTAATGCACTGGTTGGTCGCATCAGCAGGATCTGCAGACAATGTGACCTTACTCTTATTAGATAAGATCGCATCATAGCCGGGATCACCTTCATTCTTCTTTTCCTGTCTGAACCGATAAAGTTCATCATTGAACCAATCGTCCTGCGCTTGTGCTGACACCGCTCCCGCACCTAACAGAAGCAGCATCAAGAAAGATTTAGTAATCTTGTTCATAAGCTAAATTGATTTAGTTAATAAATAATGTTGATTAAAAAATGTTTATAAAAACGTTATTTTGATTTCTTTGTTTTGGCTGTATTATTATAATTAATGTGTATTTGTATGATTAGTAAACTTGGTTTTGGTTGGCGGACAACGGCATCCTTTTTCTGGAGGGGGTGGTGCTCGTTGGCCAGTGATTAAAACACATCACGTACTGTTTCGGCGGTAAAGTTACACTTTTAATATTTCATAACACTACAAATAGGTAACTTTTTTTTTAGATTTTGATACTTTTTCTTTATTTTTGACAATTTTAAGGCATTTTGGAAACAAAATGGGGCAAAATCATGCATATAAAGAAGGGAAAATAAGGATTAGGAAAACGACAACGAAAAAGGATGAGGAAAACGATAACGATAACGAAAAAGGAAAATGTGAAACCCGCGGGGATGGAGGGGGACAAAACAAAGTAAATGCGGAGTAAATGAGATGGGGTAAATGGAGTTCGTTCGAGGGACTAAAGTCGGCACGGTGCGCATCACATTTCACGCACGGTGCGCGAAATATTTCGTCCTTACAGCGTATAATATTTCACGCACGAAGACGATCAATGAGGGGTAAAGGTGGCGATGGTGAGGATGTAGCCTTTGTCGAGGTGGTCTTCGGTGTGAAGACATACATTATTATATTTAAAGAGGAGGTTGGAGAGGTCGTCGTCGATGCCACGACCAGTGAGTTTGACGATGGCTTCTTTCTGTGTCCAGAGGCGAGTGAAAGGGATTTGGGGGTCGGGAGCGGAGGAGACGAGGGCGAACTCGTCGGGGGAGAGGACATGGCGGGCGAGGGACTCGTTGTAACGGCCGATGCACTCGACGTCGATGCCGACGGGACGGGAGGAAACGACGCAGGCAAGGGCGGAACGGCAGTGGGAGAGGTTGAAGTGAAGCCCCCCTCTTATCCCCCCAAGGGGGGAAGAACCATACGGGGTGTCGGGAAAGAGCAATTCGGGTTTGCCGTGGGCGCCGAGGGAGAAGGAGGGCTGCTGGGTGATGCCGTAGGTTTCGCGGAGGGCTTGGCAGAGGAGGAGGTAGGAGAAGGCGCATTCGAGGCGGCCCTGGCGATGCTTGAAGCGGAGGGCTTGTGCGCGGCGCCATTGGGGGAGGGAGGCGAGGGCATGGGCGAGGGCTTCGTCGGTGATGGCGGCGAGGTCGTCTTTTATGTAAAGGTGGTAGGGCTGTTGCATGACGGTGTGGGTGGGATGCTGGGATCACAATCGTTCGCCGCAGTGCTTGCAGTAGTTGGCTTTGAGGTCGGTTTTTTGGTTGCAACGGGGGCAGCGGCCGTTGGTGCCTTTCTTCTTGGTCTCGTCAATCATGGTGGCAGAGACGATGCCGGTGGGAACGGCGATGATGGTGTAGCCAAGAATCATGATGAGCCCGGAGAGGATGCGACCGACGGGGGTGACGGGGGTGATGTCGCCGTAGCCGACGGTGGTGAGGGTGACAATCGCCCAGTAGATGCTGGTCATGATGTCGGTGAATTGGGTGCCGGGCTGCCCGCCCTCAACGATAAACATGAGAGTGCCGAGGATGGTGACAAGGATGAGGACAAAGAGGAAATAGACGAGTATCTTACGGAGACTCAGTCGAATGCTCTGAAGAAGGAGGTATCCCTCGTTGATGAAGGAGAAGAGTTTGAGCACGCGGAAAATGCGGATGAGTCGGAACACACGCAGGATGAAGAAGTAACGTGCGGAGGCGAGCAGGGGGATGAAGGAGAGGTAGAGCGGGAGGGTCGCCACGAGGTCGATGATGCCGAAGAAACTGAAGGCATAGTCTTTGGGACGTGGCGAGCAGTAGAGGCGGAGGATGTACTCGAGGGTGAAGAAGAAGGTGAGGACATACTCGAGGATAGTGAGTACGTCTTTGAAATGCCCGACGACAGCCGGCATGGTCTCGATGAAGGCAATAGCAAGACTGATGACAATCGCCACCATGACGATGATGTCGAATGCTTTACCCGCTGGTGTATCGGCGTTGAACACGATGTTGTAGAGGCGCGGTTTGTCTTTGAGAAGTGCAAAAAACTTTTTCATGGGGCAAAGATAGTGAAAAGTTAGGAGTTAGGAGTCAGGAGTCAGGAGTTTTTTGGGGAAAAGTGAAAAGTTTAGACTAAAACGCGCGCTCTTTGCACATCTTTTTTTGCGGTGTGCATTTTTTTTGAGCGATTTTTACACACAAAGTGTGTGTGTGTGTAAAACGCTCATTTTTATGTGTTTTTTATTTGTTCATACGCCGATTTGTCTGTAATTTTGAAGTCGAAAAAGGGCACACATCTTAAGGAGTGTGCATTTTTCATGGAGTAAAGAAAAAGATAGAAAGAGATATGACCAACACAATGCTTGACAGGTTCCTGAAAAAGTCAACCTTCAATTCTCAGGAAGATTTCGAGAAGAACTTTGAGTTTGTGATTCCCGAGAACTTCAATTTTGCCTACGACGTGATGGACGTGTGGGCAGAGGAGACGCCTGACCGTCTGGCGCTGCTGTGGTGCAACGACAAAGGGATTGAACGCCGCTTCACTTTTGCAGACATACGTCGCGAATCGAACAAGGTAGCGAGTTATCTTCGCTCGCTGGGCATCGGGAAGGGTGACTTCGTGATGCTCATCATGAAGCGCCGTTACCAGTTCTGGCTCACGATGCTGGCACTGCACAAGATTGGCGCGGTGGCGATTCCAGCATCGTTCCTGTTGACGAAGAAGGACATAGTGTATCGTGTGCAGGCGGCAAACGTGAAGGCGCTGATTGCGACGGGCGACCCGGAGATTCTGCAGCACGTGGACGAAGCGCATGCTGATTTCCCTGCCCTGAAGCACCGTATCAGCATCGGCCCTGTGGTGCCGAAAGGATGGGATGACTTCAAGGCTGGTGTGAAGGTGGCGCAGGAATACAAGGGTGAGCGTGTGACGAAATCATCAGATTATATGCTGATGTACTTCACGTCGGGCACGAACGGTCAGCCTAAGATGGCGATTCATGACCACACCTATCCATTGGGTCATATCGGAACGGCTGCCTACTGGCACGATCTGCACATGGGCAGTCTGCACCTGACGGTGGCTGACACGGGTTGGGCGAAGGCAACGTGGGGCAAGTTATACGGGCAGTGGATTGCGGGAGCGACGCTGTTTGTGTATGACCACGAGAAGTTCAGCGCTGCCGACATTCTGGAGAAGGTGGGACAGTACCGCATCACGAGTTTCTGTGCGCCTCCGACGATTTACCGCTTCATGATCCGCGAGGACTTGAGCAGGTTTGACCTCAGTTCATTAGAGCATGTGACGACGGCTGGCGAGGCACTGAACTCGGCGGTGTATGATAAGTTTCTGGAAATTACCGGACTGGAAATCAAAGAAGGGTTTGGACAGAGTGAGGGAACTTGCCTGATTGCCACCACGCCATGGATGAAGACGAAGCCAGGGTCGATGGGCAAACCGATGCCACAGTATGACATCCACCTGCTGAAGGATGACCTGACGGAGGCGAAAGTGGGCGAAGAGGGACAGATTGCCATCCGCACTGACCGCAGGAAGCCTATTGGCTTGTGTTGCGAATATTACCGTAACCTTGAGGCAACGCGGAAGGCCTGGCACGACGGCTTCTACTTCACGGGTGACTTGGCATATAAGGATGAGGATGGTTACTTCTGGTTTGTGGGACGTGCGGATGATGTAATCAAGTCGAGTGGCTACAGGATTGGTCCGTTTGAGGTGGAGAGTGCGCTGATGACCCACCCTGCCGTTGTGGAATGCGCTATCACGGGTGTGCCAGATGATATTCGCGGCATCGTGGTGAAGGCGACGATTGTGCTGGGAAAGGAATGGAAGAATAAAGCGAATGAGGACTTGGTGAAGGAGTTGCAGGACCATGTGAAGAAAACGACTGCACCTTATAAGTACCCTCGTGTGGTGGAGTTTGTGGATGAGTTGCCGAAGACACACTCGGGAAAGATACGAAGGGTGGAGATTAGGGAGAAGGACGCGAAGAAGGGGTGAGGGAAGAGAGACCCTTGCGGCAAAACCGTAAGGCACACTGCTAAAGAAGAGAGGTTAGGGTTAAAGATGACGGAACAGGAATGGATAGCGAGGGGAAAGGAGGCATACGCCAGGATGGACTGGAAGGTATGCCTGGATTCGTATGGTGAGGCTATCAGGATGAATCCGAGGTCGGAGGCGGTGGAACTGAGGAAGATGACGATGAGCATTGTGGAGTTCTATCATAAGGATCAGTATAATCCATGAAGACCCTCCCCTCACCCTCCCTGTGAGGGAGGGAGTAGTTACCAAAAGGTAAGAGGATAGAAGAGAGGGAAAGAGATAAGAGGACAAAAAGAGTAAAGGTAAAAAAGATAAATATTAATAAGAAGTAGAATCCTCCCCACTAACATTCTACTCTCCCCCTCGCAGGGGGAGCGGGGAGGGGGTCTATATGGCAAAAATGAGAGGCGCTATCGTTGTGGATATTGAGCGTTGCAAAGGATGCAACCTCTGCACGATAGCATGTCCATTACATCTTGTCACACTGAGCAGCACCGTCAACCACAAGGGCTACAACTATGCTGAGCAGACGGACTGGGAGCGGTGTAACGGCTGCACCAGTTGCGCTATCGTATGTCCAGACGGATGCATTACGGTTTACAGAAAAAAAGAGGAGGAGTAAAGATGGAAAACGGACAGAAAGACATTGTATTGCTGAAAGGCAATGAGGTGGTTGCCAAAGCCGCTATCCGCTACGGTTATGACGGTTTCTTTGGCTATCCTATCACCCCGCAAAGTGAAGTGTTGGAAACACTCGCTGCTGACAAGCCTTGGGAGACCACCGGCATGGTGGTGCTTCAGGCGGAGAGCGAGTTGGCATCCATCAATATGCTATATGGTGCAGGCTGTACGGGTAAATTGGCGTTCACGTCCAGTTCGTCGCCTGGCATCGCACTGATGCAGGAGGGACTGAGTTACATGGCTGGTAACGAGTTGCCTGGTGTGATTGTCAGCGTGGGACGTGGTGGTCCCGGACTTGGCACCATCCAACCCGGACAGGCGGATTATTTCCAGGCTGTGTATGGCGGTGGCAACGGTGACTACAATATCATCGTGCTCGCTCCCAACAGTGTGCAGGAAATGGCAGACTGCATGGGTAAGGCTGCAGAGTTGACCTTCAAGTGGCGCATGCCTGTCATCGTGCTGTCCGACGGTGTGCTCGGCCAGATGATGGAGAAGGTGGAACTTCCCCCCTATCGTCCACGCCGCACGGATGAGGAGATTGCGAAGCAGTGTCCTTGGGCTACTAACGGCATCGGCCTGAAGAACCGCAAGTACAACTTCATGTCCACGCTGGAGTTCGACCCGCAGGTGATGGAGGACCGCAACCAGAAGATGGCTGCCAAGTACCGTCAGGTGGAGGCTGAAGAGGTGGATTATGAACTCTACAAGGTGGATGACGACACCGAATACCTCATCGTGGCATACGGCATCTCATCACGCATCAGCATGAAAGCCATCGACTTGCTCCGCGAGACAGGCGTGAAGATTGGCATGCTGCGTCCTAAGACGTTGTGGCCCTTCCCCAACAAGATCCTCGGCCAACTCTCCGAGCGTATCAAGAGCATCCTCTGCGTGGAGCAGTGTGAGGGTCAGATGATTAACGACGTGCGCCTCGCCACCGAAGGTCAAGCCACGGTGTTCCACTCCGGACGCTCGGGCGGCATGGTGTCCTCCCCGATGGAAATCATCGAGGACTTCAAGAGCATGGCACGCGAAAGAATGAGTAACAACTGGCCTAAGGGCTACTGGATGAAATAACCAGCCCATGCGCTGGGCGACTATTCTCTGTCCAACGAAGGCGATAAAACTGAAAGTATTATGTTGACAAAAGAACAACTCATAACCCCTGAAAATAAAATCTATGGCAAGCCAACGCTGATGAACGAGACGCCGATGCACTACTGCCCGGGCTGCAGTCATGGCGTGGTGCATAAACTGGTGGCTGAAATCATCGAGGAGATGGGCATGGAGGAAGACACCATCGCCATCTGTCCTGTAGGCTGTGCCGTGTTTGCCTACCGCTATGTGGATGTGGATTGGATTGAAGCCAGTCACGGACGTGCTCCAGCCTGTGCCTCTGCCGTCAAGCGACTCTGGCCCAACAAACTCGTCTTCACCTATCAAGGCGACGGCGACATGGCTTGCATCGGTACAGGCGAGACCATCCATGCCCTGAACCGTGGTGAAAACATCGCCATGATCTTCATCAACAATGCCATCTACGGCATGACAGGCGGACAAATGGCTCCCACCACCCTGATGGGCATGAAGACTGCCACTTGTCCATACGGCCGTCAGGCTGACCTGCACGGATACCCACTCCACATCACCGACTTGGCTGTGAACCTCGAAGGCACCTGCTACGTGACCCGTCAGGCGGTCAACACGGAACATCCGTAAAGCGAAGAAGGCGATTCGTCAGGCATTTGAGAACTCACTCAACAAACGGGGCACTTCGCTTGTGGAGATTGTCTCCACCTGTGCCTCCGGCTGGAAGATGACTCCAGAACAGGCCAACCAGTGGATGGTGGATAACATGTTCCCTTATTATCCGTTGGGAGACTTGAAGAATACAGTAAAATAGAAGACCCTCCCCTCACCCTCCATGGAGGGAGGGAGCAGTTACCCCATAGGAGAGAAGGCAGAAGAGGCTGAGAGAGGGTTGAAAGAGGGCGGAAAAGAGTAAAGATAAATATTAATAATAAGTAGAATCCTCCCCACCAACATTCTACTCTCCCCCTCGCAGGGGGAGCGGGGAGGGGGTCTTTATGACTGAAGAAATCATCATATCAGGTTTTGGAGGACAGGGCGTCCTCTCAATGGGCAAGATCCTTGCCTATGCTGGCATCATGGAAGGCAAAGAAGTGAGTTGGATGCCTGCCTATGGTCCAGAGCAGCGTGGTGGTACTGCCAACGTGACGGTCATCGTCAGCGATGACATTGTCAGTTCCCCTATCGTCAGTGCTTACGATACCGCCATCGTGCTCAACCAACCTTCTCTGGAGAAGTTTGAGCCACAAGTGAAACCTGGTGGCACCATCATCTATGACGGACATTCCATCATCCAGCCACCTAAGCGCGACGACATCAACGTCTATCGCATCGACGCCATGGAGGAGGCTGCCCGCACAGGTAACTCGAAGGTGTTCAACATGCTTGTTCTCGGCGGTTTCTTGAAGGTGCGTCCCATCGCCACTGTAGAAGATGTGGTGAAGGGTCTCCACAAGGCATTGCCAGAACGCCACCACAAACTCATCCCCATGAATGAGGAAGCCATCCGCAGAGGGATGCAACTCATTCAGAAGATGAATTGAGACAAAAAAAAAGCCCTATGCCATCCTCACAGACAGTCATAGGGCGGACAAAAAACTTCATCATGTCATGCACCATTTGACACGATTTTCTGAAGAGCAATGACCAGACGGTCAATCTCTTCTTTCGTATTATACACAGCAAAGGTGGGTCGCACAGACATTTCATAGCCAAGGGCACGAAGGGCAGGCTGAGCGCAATGGTGCCCTGCTCGTACTGCAATACCCTCTTTGTCGAGCAACTGACCAACCTGTGGGGCTGGAATGCCAGGAATGTCGAGCGAGATGACGCTCACACGCTTCTTGGGGTTGCCCATAATAGTGATGCCCGGAATGCGCGATATTTGCTGACGTGCATATTCGGTGAGTTCATGTTCATGATGCTCGATATTGTGAATGCCTACACTCTGTACAAAATCGAGTGCATAGCCCAATCCGATAGCATCTGCTATATTAGGTGTACCAGCCTCAAAACGTGCTGGAGGTGCATTGAACTCCGTACGTTCGATGGTTACATCCTTAATCATGTTTCCACCACCTTGCCAAGGCGGTAACTGTTCCAACCATTCTTTCTTGCCATAGACCGCTCCGATGCCCGATGGGCCATAAATCTTATGACCCGAGAAGACGAAGAAGTCGCAGTCGAGGCGCCGCACGTCCACCTTGGTGTGGGCGATGCTCTGTGCGCCGTCGATGAGCACAGGGATGTTGTGCGAGTGAGCCGTACGGATGATGGATTCCACATCGTTGATGGTGCCGAAAGTATTGTTCACGTGTCCCACACTCACGAACTTGGTGCGTGGAGTGATGAGACGTTCAAACTCACTCAGGATGAGGTCGCCGTTCTTGTCGATGGGGATGGCGCGGAGTTCGGCCTTGTGGTCTTTGCACACCTGCTGCCAGGGCACGATGTTGGCGTGGTGGTCAAGGGTGGAGACGATGACATTGTCGCCTTCCTCCAGGAACTTGTGTCCAAAAGTATGTGCCACGAGGTTGATGCCCTCGGTGGTGCCACGCACGAAGAGGATGTTCTCCTTTGAGGGGGCATTGATGAACCGTGCCACTTTCTCACGGGCAGCCTCATACTGGTCGGTGCTTCGGGCAGCCAGAGTGTGTGCGCCTCGGTGGATGTTGGAGTAGTCGGTCTTGTAGAATTGGCTCAATCCGTCAATCACACGCAGGGGCTTCTGGGTGGTGGCTCCGTTGTCGAACCACACCAGGTCGTGGCCGTTCACCTTCTGGTGCAGAATGGGGAACTGCTTGCGAATCTCCTCCTGATTGAGTGTGTCTGCCTCTTCATACTGAAGGTTCTTCACTATCTCCGTCTCGGGAATGCCGATGCCGAAGCCGTTGTCTTTGAGCAGGCAACGCCGTTCTGAGGGTTCCACATCGTCGCCTTCAGAAGGAACGACATGTGAAGGTGCCTCATAGGAAGATATATCCTCAGTAAAGTATTTGGCAATGACGCCCTTGAACAGTTCCGTGTCGGCAGGACTAAGGCTGCCTATCTGCGGATAAGCCTCCACACTGCCGACCAGAGGCGCATCGCCCCCTCCTCCCACAGGGGCAGCCACCTGTGGTGCTGTCCCCTGGTTCGGAAGGTCGAAGTGAAAGTTATCTAATTCGTTCAAGTACATTATTTCTCAATTTTGTTTCTATGCTGGTAATCGTGGTAGTAACCTACCTCTACGTTCTCGAGGACGGCGATGGCATCGTCGGTGAGAGAAGCGAGGCTGAAGTACTTGGTGAGCAGGTAACTTGCCACACCATACTGGTCGAGACCCATCAGACGGGCAGAAAGGCTTGGAGCAATCTCGCCGGGGATACCAGCCTGGTGCAAACCTACCACACCCTGCTCTTTCTCACCCACACGCACGAGAATGATTTCGGTGGTACCTACGCCGCGGTTGGTCAGATACTGACCCTTCACTTCCACCTTGTCTGATGGAATGATAGGCACACCACGCCAGGTGATGACCTTCGTGCCGAAGAGGTCAATCGCCACTGGTGGCACACCGCGCCAGGTGCATTCACGCTCGAAGGCGGCAATGGCACGTGGGTTGGCGATGAAGAAAGCAGGCTCTTTCCATACGAGAGAAAGGAGTTCGTCCAGATCGTCGGGTGTAGGTGCCCCATAGCGCGCGCTCACCTTGTAGCCTGGAGCCGCCTGTGCCAGCAGACCAAACTTCTTGTTGTTGATGAGTTCCCATTCCTGACGCTCCTTGATGCTCTCGATGGAGAGGCGCAGTTGCTGCTCCAACTGGTTGTAGGGTGCGTTGTAGAGGTCGCTGACACGAGTGTGCACACGCACCACCGTCTGCAAGGTGTTGAGCGAGTACTCGGTTGGATTCTCCTCATAATCGATATATGTTTCCGGAATGACATTATCCTCCTCATGGCCGCTCACGAGGTCGATGTGCTTCTCGCCATGCTCGTTCACGGTAGCCTTGAGGCGCAGTTGCTTGTCCACTGCATTGTTGAACTGGCTGCGGAAGTCGGGAATCTCTTCAATAAGTGACTCCAGCACAGGTGTGTCGAGTGCCAGGAACACCGAGTCAGTGACGGAGCGCACACTCACGGTGGAGTCGGCTGCACTGAGCAAGTCTGCCTCGCCGAAATACTCGCCAGCACCCAGCAGGGCGATACGGAGTTCCTCGCCGTGTGTGCCAGTGCTGATCACTTCAGCCTGTCCGCTTGCCACAATGAAGAAACGCTGCTTGTCCTTGCCCTGTGTGACGAGGTTCTTGCCACGCTCCACCTCTACAGGGATGAAGTTGCGTGCCAGGCGCGACACGATTTCTCCGTCGATGTTCTGGAAGAGTGGAATGGCGCGCAGGTTCTTTGCCGTGAAACTTGGAACCCCGTTGTAGTACTGAATCTCAATCCGTTCTGCCTTTTTCAGTTCTACCTTCGTGCGGTTCACGCGATAGGTGCCGCTTTCCACCTGTGTCCAAGGAAGGAGTTTGAGAAGAAGTCTCGGTGTGATACTGCCCATCTGTGGGGGCGTTTTGGTGGTGTTCGCCAGTTTGCGAGCCGTTGCAGTCGTGATGCTGCGCTGAATGTTGTTGTCTGCCATGTTTTGCTAATTTTTTAGGTTTTCTTTATTGTTTTCGTTTTTTATTATCGCAATGGTATTTTCTCCGTCACTTCGCCTCCTTCGATGCGGAAGGCGTTGAGCACAGGCTTCTCTGCTGCCAGAGAGAGAATGAAATAGAAGATATTGGGGTCGTATGCCAATCGCTTGTCTTCCTCCGACGGACGGGATGGCGAAGCGGGATGGCTGTGCCAGTTGCCCACGATTTTCAGTCCCTTCCTGCGGGCATACTTGACGGCCGCAAACTGCTCCTTGGGGTCGAAACGAAAGTGTTCCTCCGAGTGGTCGATATTCGTCATGGGGAAGTTCTCAGTTGCGATATCATTGTCAGTGCCAAGCAGGTAGCCGCATGACTCAATAGGAGCATCCTTCTGTGCCTGAGCCAAGATAGACTGGTAGGCTGATTCTGTAATGATTATGCTCATTTTTGTATCGTTACTTTACGTATATTTCCCTCTACGTGTTCTATGGAAAGGACGTTGTACCCCTGTTCCGTTGCACTGCGAGGCACATTCTCAAGGGGTTCGCCTTCGGTCAAGAGGACTTCGAGTGTATCGCCTGCTGCAATCTGCGCCAACTTGAGTTTTGTCTTCACGAAGGTCATGGGACAATGTTCTTTCGTTATGTCAAGTGTGTGTACTGCCATTGTTGCTGTTGTTTTTTTAGTTTTTTAGTTTTGCTAGCCTTACTAGTCTTACTAGTCTTACTAGCCTTGCTAGTCTGATTATATAAACAGGGTTTGTCCTCCCTCGCTGATTTGGAGGAAGGTGGCTACGCCGAGCACGTCTTTCACTTCGTGGATGAAGTCCTTCTTCTCCAGTCCGAGCACGTGCATCGCCATCTCGCAAGCGTAGAGATTCACGCCGAGGGCATTGGCGGCATCCACCAGTTCTTCGAGGGTGGCCACGTTGTTCTTCCGCATCAGGTGGCGGAAGATTTGCGGGCCGATGCCACAGAAGTTGAACTTGCTGTTGGGAGCCACGCTGAGTCCACCCATCATGAAGCCGAAGAGTTTGGTGAGCCAGTTGCCACCGATGAAACTTCTGCCACGCTTCTGCTTGATGGCATCCAAGCCCCAGAAGGTGAAGAAGATGTTCACCTCATAGCCCACAGCCGCCGCACCTGTCGCTAAGGTGAAGACAGCAGTGAGTTTGTCGAAGTCGCCAGAAAAGGCGATGAGAGAGAGTTTCTTTTGTTCTGCCATGTTTGTCTGTGATGTGTTAGTGGCTCTTCAAGTCGCAAGCAGCCTGTTCGTAATCAATCAATTCGGTGATTGTAGGGTTCGCGCCGCAGATGGGACACTTGTCGGTCTTCTTCACGTTAATCTTGCGGAAGTCCATGGTCTTGGCATTGAAGGTGAGCAACTTGTTGGTCAGCAACTCCCCTACTCCTGTCAGGTACTTCAGTGTCTCAGCCGCCTGAATGGTGCCAAGCATACCTGCAATGGCACCTAACACGCCAGCCTGACTACATGTGGGCACGGCTCCTGGTGGAGGAGGTGTCTTGAACATGCAACGATAACATGCCGAGCCTGGCACATGGGTGAAGGTCTGCCCCTCGAAACGAAGGATGCCGCCGTGGCTGAAAGGTTTGCCAGCCATCACACAGGCATCGTTGATGAGGAACTTCACGGGGAAGTTGTCCGTGCCATCGATGATGAAGTCATACTCTTTCACAAGGTCGAGGGCATTGTCTGCCATCAGAAACTCTCGGTGCGTCACCACCTTCACGTGGGGGTTGATGGCGTTGATGGTCTCTTTGGCCGACTCCACCTTCCATTTATCCACATCGGGTGTGGTGTGGATGATCTGACGCTGCAAGTTGCTCAAATCCACCACATCGCCATCCACAATGCCAATGGTGCCCACGCCAGCAGCAGCCAGATACATGGCCACAGGGGCACCCAGACCGCCTGCACCCACAACGAGCACCTTGCCATCGCGGATTTTCTCCTGACCTTCCACGCCCACGTCCTGCAAGAGGATGTGGCGCGAATAGCGGTTCAGTTCTTCTTCTGTGAAATCAAACATAAGCACCACCTCCCATGAAATAGAGGAAATCCACCTCGTCACCCTCATTGAGTTGAGTCGTGCCAAAATCCTCACGGTCAACGAACTCTTCGTTCACCTGCACACTCACCATGTCGGGTTGCAATACCTTGTTAATCTTAATCAAATCTGCCACAGTGACAGGGAGTTGAATCTCCTGATCCTCTCCATTTACAATAATCTTTGCCATTTGATGAAGTTTTTTATCTGCCCCCACACAGTGCGAGGGCATTTATTTATGAATGAATGAATTATATCGTTTGATTACTCTTCTGTAAAGAGAGCCGTGCTGAGATACCGTTCTCCCGTGTCGGGCAGGAGCACCACGATGGTCTTGCCGGCATTCTCCGGGCGTTTGGCTATCTGGAGGGCAGCATGGGCAGCCGCTCCACTGCTGATGCCTACCAGCACGCCCTCGGTCTTGGCCAACTGGCGACTTGCCACAAAGGCATCCTGGTTCTTCACACGGAAAATCTCATCGTAGATGGACGTGTTCAGCACCTTGGGAGCAAAGCCCGCTCCAATGCCCTGCAACTTGTGCGGTCCGGGCTTCCCACCCGAGAGGACAGGAGAGTCATACGGCTCCACAGCCACCACTTTCACCTTCGGATTGAGTTTCTTCAGCACTTCGCCCACACCCGTCACGGTGCCGCCGGTGCCCACACCAGCCACAAAGATGTCCACCTTCCCGTCCGTGTCAGCCCAAATCTCCTGAGCCGTCGTGGTGCGGTGAATCTGCGGATTTGCCTCGTTGTCGAACTGCTGTGGGATGAAGGCATTCGTCTCGGCAGCCAGTTCCTGCGCCTTGCGGATGGCACCCGGCATACCTTCATGAGCAGGCGTCAGCACCAGTTTTGCGCCCAGGCTCCGCAGGAGAATACGGCGCTCAACGCTCATGCTGTCGGGCATGGTGAGGATGAGTTTGTAGCCACGCTGGGCAGCCACCAGAGCCAGTCCCACACCCGTGTTGCCACTCGTAGGTTCAATGATGACGGTGTTTTTGGAGAGGACTCCCTCTCGCTCCGCCTTCTCAATCAGAGCCAGAGCCACACGGTCTTTCACGCTGCGCCCAGGGTTCAGATACTCCAATTTAGCCAGCACACGCGCCCGAAGACCTTCGTTCTTTTCAGTCTTCGAGAGTTCCAGCAATGGTGTCTTTCCAATCAGTTCCACCAGACTGTTTGCGATTCTTCTTGCCATAGTGATAAAAGTTTTTTGTCATTTACGTTTTCGTTCACGTCTTCGTTTTCGTTCACGTCCACGTTTTCGTTTCATTTTCGCTACAAAGGTCGTGGTTTCCAGCCTGCTACACAATCCCCTCCCTGTGGTATTCTGCTACCACTTTCATGGTAGAGCCTGCACAATGTCCTCGTAGATGTCGTCCACATCCTCCAGTCCCACCGAGAGTCGGATGGTCGTGTCGAGCACATCCATCGCCAGTTTCTGAGAACGGCTGAAAGGGCCAAATATCGTGCTGTAGGGATGGATGGCAAGGGTTTTGTTGTCGAACAGGTTCGTCACACGCCTCACCAACTTGAGGTGGTCGATGAAGTGAAAACACGCCTGTTTGTCGCTGAGGTCAATGGTGAGCATGGCACCAGCCGTAGGGCCAAACTGTTTCTGTGCCAAGGTGTAGAATGGGTTGGTTTTCAGACCAACGTAATTGGTCTGCACAATCTGGGGCACCTCGGCAAGACGCTGTGCCAAATTCAATGCGTTCTGTGCCTGCACCCGATAGCGGGCATCAAGAGTCTCCAGCCCCAAGGTCTGCATGTAGGCAGCATGAGGCGCCATGTAACTGCCCAGGTTGTAGAGCAGTTCGGCACGGATGCGCTGTGCCACCTGCGGGAAGGTACCATATTCCATCAGCAGTCCTCCCAGCGAAGTGGCACCACCTGAGATGTACTTCGTGCTGCTCACCACCTCTATATCCACTCCTAAATCCTTGGCGCTGAATTGGGTAAAAGGAATGATGGTCGTGTCGGCTATGAGAGGAATGCCATGTCCGTGGGCTATCTCAGCCAATGCTCCGAGGTCAGCCACTTCCATCTGGGGATTGGTGATGATTTCGAGGAAGATGCAAGCCGTGTGGTCATCCACAGCCTGACGGACAGCATCAAGATCAAGTAAATCGATAAAACGCCCTTCCACCCCAAGCCGTGCCAACGTGCGGTTGATGAGTCCCACCGTGTTGCCGAACAGATGGCGCGAAGTGACGATGTTCTGCCCGTGTTCCACCACTGCCAGCAGTGCGTTGGTGATAGCAGCCATGCCCGAGCAGAAGGCAAATACGTCGGCTGCACCGGTCAGTGCCTTTACACGATCCTCAAAATGGGTTACGGTAGGGTTTGTCACCCTCGAATAACTGGGTGCCGCCGACCGACCGCAGAAAGCGTCAGCCATCTCCTTGGCGGTGGCAAACTCGTATGCTGCAGTATGATACACCGGCATGCCCACTGCTCCATAGGCATCGGGAAGAGGGTATCTTGTTTGAATGGCTATCGTTGACTTTTTCATCTACTGTCAATTCACATTTTACATCTAAATATAGTATTCCACCATCTCCACCAGTCCAGCCCTCAGAGCATACTTCGTGGCCTCATAGATGGTGTTCACATTGATCTTGCGGAAAATGTTCTTCTTGTGAGTCGTGATGGTGTGGATGCTCGAACTTCGCTCGGCAGCAATCTCCTTCACCGACTTGCCCAGGGCAATAAGCCGCAACACTTCCTTCTCGGCAGAGGTCAACTGGTCGCGCTCCGCCACCCCCTGCTGGGGCGCAGGGGTGAGCAGCAAATTGGTCACTTGATGACAGAGGAAACGGACTCCCGTAACGGCACACTTCAGCGCCGTAATGATTTCCTGCGCTGAATCGTCCTTCAGAATCATGCTAAATTGGAGTTCTACACTGAGCCGACGCATCAGTTGCTCGGTTAAATCAGCAGAGAAGAGCACCCACGACACAAAGGGGAACCGTTCACTTAGATTGAGCAACTCGTCGGGACTACCGAGATCGAAAAGTGTGTAGTCGATAATGACCACAGAGTCAGGATCCTCCTTCAGTTCGGCAATCAACTCCGCTCTATGACCAAGTTCCTTCACTTCCAATCCCTCTACGTCTTTCAATGCCACACGTATCAAGGTCTTCAGTCCCAGTCGTGTGATATCCTGATTATCTGCGATGATGATACGTTTCTTGTCCATAGTTCTTTATTGTAAAGTTTTGAGTTTAGAAGGAAACCTTATTTCCAAACCCGGTGCAAAGGTACAGACACTATCACTTTTTACCAATAAAAAGCATTTTGTTTAGAAAATTTATCTATGTATATAACTGTAAATAGAAGTTCTTTCCAAGCATACCATATTTAAGGCCAAGCATACCATATTTAAGGTATTCGACTACCCCATCAAAGGGATTTCAAGGACGACAGAAAGTCCGTACCTTTGCAGCGGATTTAGAGAATTAACTCAAAACTATAAACATATATTAAATATAAAAGATATGAACATTAAGACTTTTTTTACAACAATAGCAGTAGCCGTGGCATTAACGGCAGGTGCAGCAACAGCACAGAACGATGGTGTGATTACAGTGAAAGTGAATAAGACCAACAAAACCCTGGTGGAAAAATGGATAGAGGGTTATAAGGCTGTGAATCCTAATGTGCAGATTACTTTGGTAAGTGGCAAGAATGTGGATGCCGACCTCACATTGGTAAACAGCCATCAGGAGGGCGTAAACGTGACCTACGTGGGTCGCTATGCTCTGCTGCCTGTCACATCGACAAGCAATCCTCTGCTGGATGACATCCAAAAGAAAGAATGGAAAAGTAAAGACATCAAGAACCTCTTTTTTACAGCAGAAGACCTTGACGAGGAGTATGAGGAAGAAGTGGAGGGTAAGCGCAACAAACTGAAAGACAAGTTAACGGTGTATTCGGGTAGTAGCAAGGCATCCCTGTCAGGCATCTTCGCCTCTCACTTCGGACGCACCATCGATGACCTGCGTGGCAACCGCATTGCCGGTGATGACCTCTACCTGCTCTCAGCCATAGAGGAAGACAAGGCCTCGGTCACTTTCAATGCACTGAGCAACCTCTACGACCTCTCTTCACGCACACTCCGCAGCGACCTCGCTCTCCTGCCCCTTAATGTGAAGGCAAGCCAACGTGAGGCACTGCGTTCCGGCAACCTCGATGAGACGCTTGAACTGATTGAAAACGAAGACATCGACCTCATTCCCGTGGAAGACATCGGTTTCACCTACAACAGTTTCGATGCAGACATCGACCAGTTCCTCCAGTGGATTATCCGCGACGGACAACAGTACAACCACGCTGCAGGGTTCCTCCATCTGACCAACAAGGAGGTGGAGAGCCAGTTGAGACTCTTGGCACAGAACAATTAAAGAACTTGAAAGAATTAAAGAATCAAATTAAAGGTAAAAAGTTCAATTTAAAGGTTAAAATCAGATACAAAAAACTTCATACAACATGATTAAGGAAAGATTGTTTTTAGCGGCGGCACTAACCGTCGCTTCCACTTTTGCGGCTTGGGCGCAAACAGTGCAAGGCACCATCACAGATGCCGCATCAGGAGAGAGCATCATCGGAGCCACTGTAAAATATGGTGACGGAAAAGGTGTGACCACCGACATTGACGGCCACTTCTCCATTGACGTGAAGTCGCTGCCAGTCAAGTTGAACATCAGTTTCACAGGTTACAAATCGCAGACAGTCAATGTTTATGACGACGAGGAAGACATCAACGTGAAACTCACCGAGAAACGCAGTTACCTCGACGACGTGGTCGTGGTGGGCTATGGTACACAGAGCCGCACGCAGTTGACAGGTTCGGTGGCCACGGTGAAAGCCGAGGTATTTGAGAACAGCACCGCTGCCACACTCGACGGTGCCCTGAGCGGTCAAGTGGCAGGCCTCAACGTCACTGCCTCCAGCGGACAGCCTGGAGCAGACAGCAATATTCGCATCCGCGGCGGAAACTCGGTCAATGCCAGCAACGAACCACTTTATGTGGTCGATGGCTTCATCTACTTCAAGGACGCCAATGGTAGTGGCACCGGGCTTGGAGCCATAGAAAGCAGCCTCAACCCTTTAGCCACAATCAACCCCAGTGACATCGAGAGCATTGAAGTGCTGAAAGACGTTTCCGCCACTGCCATCTATGGCTCGCGTGGCGCCAATGGTGTCATCCTCATCACCACTAAGAAAGGGAAGTTAGGTGAGAAGAAAGCCAACATCAGTTATGGCTACAACTTGGGATTCAGCAATGTGACCAAAAAACTCGATTTGATGAATGCCTCTGAATGGGCACAACTACAGAAAACATACTTCGGGAACAAGGGAGGCTACACCAACGACGAGATAGCCACATTAGGTAAAGGCACTGACTGGCAGGACGAAGTGCTCCGCACCGCCCTTCAGCAGCAACACGAACTCTCCATCAACGGTGGCACAGAGAAAAGCCGATACGCCTTCTCAGCCAACTACACCGACCAAGACGGTATCGTCCTCAACTCAGGCTTCCAACGCTATAACTTCCACATCAACACAGAATGGGAGTTGCAAAAGAACATCAAATTTGGTGTCAACACCACCTACGGACGCTCTAAGCAGACTGGACTCACCACCACCGAGGAACAGGTATTCAACTCCTCACCCTTCTCAGCAGGCATCACCAACAGTTTTGTCTATGCCCTGCTCACGCCTCCTGTCGTGCCCGTTTATAAAACAGATGGTTCATACAATTTCACCAATCCTTACGAATATGCTTACTTTGCCATCGGAGAACATGCAGTCAACGCTGTCTATGACTTAAAAGAGAGTGTGGCAGAGAACGTGAACAACTATCTGCTCAGCAACTTATGGGCCACCTACAAACTGAACGACTTCACCCTCAAAGCCGCTGTGGGACTCAATAGCGAGAAACTCACCCAAAACTACTTTTCGGGAGCCAACACATCCCTCGGTCTCGCCACGCAAGGCATAGGAGGCACAGGCAACCGACAGACCGACACTTGGCAACAAGAATACACCCTCACTTACAATAAAGACATCAATGACAATCATCACGTTGATGCCTTGGCTGGTTACACTAAGCAGAACACTACCTCAACCTACAGTTCCATCCGCACCAACCACTTCACCAACGAAACTCTAAAACAATACAATCTGGGAGACGGAGCCAACATCTACGTGCCACAGACAGGCATCGTGGAATCCACCCTCAACAGCATCATCGCTCGTGTGAACTACACCCTGCTTGACCGCTACAACGCCACCGCCACCTTCCGTGCTGACCACTCCAGCAGATTCTCAAAGAATCACCGTTGGGGCTACTTCCCCTCGCTCGGATTGTCGTGGAATGTGGATAAGGAATCCTTTTTAGCAGGAGCACGCAATCTGGATTACCTAAAGGTGAGACTCACTGGCGGTGTTGTCGGCAATCAAGAAATCAGTGACTATGCTTTCACCACCTCCTACTCCACCGGTTCTTACGCTGGTTCATCGTCCTACAGCAAACAAAACGCCGTCAACGACGACTTAAAGTGGGAAACCACTGCCAGTTACAACTTCGGAGCAGACCTCGGACTTTATGGCGGAAGACTCAATTTCGTACTCGACCTCTACTACAAAAAGACATCCGACTTGTTGCTCGATGTCCCTATGGGCTTTGCCGCTGGTGTGACCAGCCAGATCCAAAATGTAGGTAACGTGGAAAACAAGGGTATTGAGTTTGCAGTCAACGGTACACTGCTCAAGCGTCGCCACCTCAACTGGACGGCTTCAGCCAACATCGCCCACAATAAGAACAAAATCACCGACATGGGCACAACTGACAATGTAATCCAAGGATTCGACAGTCAGCAGATTCTTCGCAAGGGCGAAGCCCTCGGCTCCTTCTACGGCTTACAGTTTGCCGGCATCGTGCAGCAAGGTGAGGACGTAAGCAAGTTGCCCACCATCAACGGAGCCACTCCTAAAGCAGGTGACATCAAATACATAGATGCCAACAACGACAACAAAATTGATGGCAATGACCGCCAAATCCTTGGTAGCATACAGCCCAAACTCACCTATGGTTTCTCCACTCAATTGCAGTATCGCGAGTTCGACGCATCGCTCACCTTCGCTGGCAGTTATGGAGCGAAGTTATACAACGCTTTGGGACGACGACTGGAACTGACTGGCGACTCCTACAACGTGCTTTCCACCGTAAATAACTCATGGACTCCAGAGCAAGGCGGCAACTCACTCCCTCTTGCCAGCAACACCAGACCCTTCTCCTACATCGATAGCCGTTACGTACAGAGTGCTTCTTATCTGAAACTGCGCAATCTCACTATTGGTTACCGACCTCGTCTGCCCAAGACATTTCCCGTGGGCATCCGCATTTATGCCACAGCCACCAACCTCTTCACCCTTACGCCCTACAAAGGATATGACCCTGAGGTGAGCAGTGGGACAGATAGCGGAGCCTACCCTTCTGCACGCACATTTACATTTGGTGTAACATTCTCTCTTTAAGAACGTTAAGTATCTATATACCCTTTATATGGTAGCAAAATACCCCCAAAAAGGGATTACCCATATAGATAAAACATCGTAACTTTGCAGCAAAATTAGGAGAAATAACTATATAATAAACAAATTCACAGAAATATAAATTAAAAACAAACACGACAATGAAAAAGAATTTACTACTCGCTGCCATTGCAGCAACTACACTTTTGGCAGGATTCTCATCTTGTTCAAGTGATGATGATGACAACACTGGTAACAACCAAGTGACAGAAGAGAACGTAATAACTGACGATGCCAGCGCCCTCTCGTTGGTCAACGGAGTCTATTCACATTGGCAACCACTCAGTTCTTCATTCACTTTTATCATTGAGAGTGCCACCAACAAACTCATCTCTTTCGAGGGTGAAGAAGGAGAAGCAGGGCCTGTGGTAAGCCGTCTGGAACAGGAACCCGGCACATGGTATCAGGTAAAAATCTTCAACCACCTCTTCCTTGGCATCACAGAACTGAACGAGGACATCGCTGCCATCAACGAAGCCCAGAAGTCTGGCAAGGTGACACAGACTGGCTACAATGCAGCCATCGGTAAGGCAAAACTTCTCCGTGGTCTGGCTTATCTGAAACTCGCACAGTTATGGGGCGAAGTACCTGTTTTCACTGAAGCAGGCGGCAGCACCACTGAACGGCAGAGCATTGACAAGGTGTTAACACAAGTAATCAACGACTTGACCGCAGCCGAATCACTGCTGAAGGACTACGATGGCGATCCACGTACCCCCTCCAAGCAGGCAGCGCAGGGACTCTTGGCGCGCGCCTACCTCTTCTGGGGTGACAATCCACTCTCTCAGAGCGAAGTTTCTGCTATTGCCAACAGCCAGACAGACCCCGCTTTCACCACTACACCTGCACGCCTAGAGAAGGCTGTGGAATATGCCGACAAAGTCATCACCAGCGGCAAACTCGGCCTCGATCCGGACTATGCTAAATTGTTCGGTCGCGAATATGAGAGCAACAAGCGCAAGTACAACGAGCACCTGCTCACCATTGCCCACGATGGTGACGGCAAGGATGAACAGGGCAACCACCAGACCCACTGCTCATGGACTTTCCCATTCCAGAACGGTCAATTCGGCAATGGATTTCAAGACAACCACACAGAAGTGGCAGATGACGACCTCTATGACAATTGGTTCAAAGAGCAGCCCAACGACAAGCGTCTTGCCAAGACTTACTTCATCGAACTCTACAACTCAAGAGACAAAAATACATACACCTACTACTCACCCATCTATACACCTCTCAACGGTAAGGGTGTCGATCAGAGTTATGAAGGTTCTGAGTTTGAGGATGGTGAAATCAAGTACAACTCTATCGACCGTATCGAAATTCGCTATGCGGAAGTACTCCTCACCAAGGCTGAGGCACTCGTACAACTCGGACAGGCAGACAAGGCTGTTGACGATTTCAACCAACTCCGCACCCGTGCTGGCATTGCCACAGTCAATGCTGCAGACCTCACCCTCGATGTCATCAAGCGTGAATGGGACTACGAGTTCACCTACGAGCAATTCGACCTCATCAACCATTATCGTTGGAAGGACTACATCAAGTCCGTTAAGGAAGTATCCACTTACAAGCACTTCGACAACTCCTACAAGGAGGCTGGCAAAACAGGTAAGGACGGCAACGAGGTCAGTGCATTCTTCGCCAAAGTTTATAAGCACCTGCATGCAAAATATGACAACGTACGTGGTAAGCACTACCGCCAGCCTATTCCAACAGGCTTGACAGGCGAAGATCTCCACATCGTGCCACAGAATCCTGGATATTAACAAAACAGACCAATCATTTCCGTTTTATATAAGGGGCTGGCACATCATAGACAGACTCATGTGCCAGCCCTTACTATACCCTCACAACAACACATTATTTATTAACATACAAAATAAAAACACGACGTTTCATGAGAAATTTCAAAACAATCATCTTGGCTGCAATCACATTATTCGGTACAACTCTTGTATCGTGCAGCAACGATGATGATGATGATAATCCACGAAGTACCGCAGGTATCTATAAAGGCCTTCATACGGGCTATTTGACCAACGACGGTATCGATAATGTATTCGCTTTCCCTAACAACCCTGAAGCTCAGGTTACATTGACCGACAACGGCGACGGTACGGTGACTATCCAAACTCCGTCTTACGCTCTGGGGGAAAGCGAGAGCGCATTGGTTTATACAGGTTACGACCTCACCGTGAAACTGAACAATAATGGCACTTTCAATGAAGATTACCCCAACAATATCAAATCTATATCAAGTCGAGGCAATGTCATTGAATTTGCTGCCCATTTCGACGGTCATGTTGATGTTGAAAGCAAACAATTGACTTACGAGTTGACGCTCAATCACGCCTCGTCACACATTATCCTCACTTTCTCTGGGAAAAAATAGATATATAAGTCAAATAAATTAATTAGAATAGATTAATAAAACCAATTAAATGCCATAATTAAAAAATAACTGACGAATTTGAACTCATCAATTTGAGCAGGGGTGCTTCGCGATGAAGCGCTCCTGTTTTTATATTTTCAATATACAGATAGCATTCTTTAACAGACATTTACCTCAACTATTACAAGAAAAGTCGTACCTTTGTAGCACCAAACACAACATGGATGAACACATGATATCTCTTGGCAGGAACTTTCTGGCTATTGGGACTTTTCGTCTCGGCACAGACAGACACGCTTCAGTCACAAAGGCTGGACGATGTACATACAACCTCAACAACAAACCGTCACCATCGAGTATGATGCCGATAAAATCACCGTCAACCAATTGTTAAGAGCCGGCTATGAGGCACGGAAACTGAAAGAAGGTGAAAAACCGAAAAAGAATTGAAAAGAGGAGAGACATCCATCTACCATGAAAAAGGTATTTTACAACTGCTGAAAAGACCGTACCTTTGTACCTGATTTAGGAAACAAGAGGTAACATTTTAATTTGATGACTCGGAAAGCAGTTGTTTCATTTGTGCCGTTCGCCCTTTTTGTGGGAACGGCCATTGGTCTCTCTTTTATGGGAGCGGTTGACATCAACCTTTTAGTAGGCATCGGCATATTAGCCATACTTACAGGGGCTTTTCTTACCAGAGACAAGGGAACTTATTGGGAAACCGTCTTTGAGTTCATGGGTAGTAAAACCGCCATGACTGCCACATTGCTGTGGCTCATCGTGGGGGTGTATGGTAACATTCTGAAGGAGGGGCACATTGTGGAGGGGCTGATATGGGCGGCTCATCAACTGCACATCAATGCCACGGGGTTCACCTTGGTGGTGTTTCTCTTTTCAGGTCTGTTCGCCATTTCCACAGGTTCAGGCTTTGGCACCATCAGTGCCATGAGCCTGACGCTCTTTCCTGCCGGCATCGCCTTGGGAGCAGCCCCCACCTTGCTGGGGGGAGCCATCCTGTCGGGTGCTGCACTGGGAGACAGTATTGCCCCGGTATCAGATACGGCGGTGATTGCTGCCACCACACAGGAATATGCTGATGGAAAAGGATGTGCCGACATTGGAGGAACAGTCAAGAAACGCTTGCCTTTAGTACTGACAGCATCGGTTGTGGCATTGATTGCTTATGGTATTGCAGGTGGATTCCATATTACCACGTCCATCACTGTTTTGGACAACACATCCGAACATCCACAAGGATTGGCTTTGCTCATTCCCACCTTGGTGGTCATCCTGCTTTCCTTCCGAAAAATCAATATTTTTATCGCCCTTGCAGTGGGGCTGGCAGTTGCCGTTGGCATTGGACTGACACTCAACCTTTTCACGCTGAGCAGCCTTATCTGCGTGGAGAACGGCAAAGTGAATGGTGCCATCGTGGAGGGTATTGGAGGCATGGCAAACATTTGTATTCTCCTGATGGTGGTTGTGTCCCTGTCGGGACTCATCATACGTAGCGGAGGAATGGATGGCATCATCAACAACCTGAATGCCCATTTCATCCGTTCCTCAAAAAGTGCTGAACTGACCATTTTCTCTCTGGTGGCAGTGGCAGGCATCCTGATTGCAGCGGTGAACACGATTGCCAACATCTGCGTTGCGCCATTTGTCAACAGCATCGGAAAACAGCACGGACTGCACCCCTACCGCCGCGCGACGCTCCTTGCCACTGTCATCTGTACCTTCCCGTTCGTCTTGCCCTATGGTGGCTGTGTGCTGCTGTTGCAGAAAGGCATTGAGGCCTCGGGATGTGGAATTGGGATTCAGGCAACGGATGTGTTCTTCACCGCATTCTATCCGTGGGCATTGCTGGCGGTGATGCTGGTGGTGTGTCTCACTGGTTATCAAAGAGATTTTGATAAAGAGAAAAAACATCACGAATGAAGGAACTGACAAAACTGATACGAGGTGACATGCGCCCCGCCCTTGGTGTGACGGAGCCCGGAGCGATTGCCTTTGCCGTAGCAAAGGCGAAGGAACATATAACAGGTGAACTGAAAAAGATTCGCCTGGTACTAAACAGCGGCATGTACAAGAATGCCTTCACTTGCGGCATTCCTAACAGCCACGAAGTGGGCAATGAACACGCAGCAGCCCTCGGCTGGGTGGTTGCCGATGCCAGCAAAGGGCTGGAGTGTCTGGAAGGGGTAAAACCTCACCATAACCAAAAGGCTCTCACGCTTGTGAAAGCAGGCAAGGTGAAGGTGGAGTTGGGAGAAGTCAGCAGCCGCATCTATATCTTTGCTGAAGTGACAACGCATGAGGGAGTGGCTTGCGTAACCATCCGCGACGCACACACCAATATCACACAAATCACAAAAGATGGTCAGATCATTTTCGAGAAAGCAGATGCCTACATGCAGGACGAAGGAAGACCGACACCCATCATCCATCGCTACACGCTTCGCCAACTCCTCCACTATGTACAGCGTGTCCCCCTGGAGGAGATTCTTTTCATCCGTCAGGCTTACGAACTCAATCTTGCCCTCTTCGAACAGGCACTCAAGAACCGAAGGACGGCGTTTGCACATTATTTATATAAAAGAAACGGAGAACGTGTCATCTCTGATGACGAACAAGCATCAGCATCCCTGCTCTGCAATGCCGCTATTGAGGCACGTGTACTGGGATTGTCACGTCCTGCCATGAGCATCACGGGCAGTGGTGCACATGGCATCATCGCCACTCTTCCCCTCTATGCTTCATGGAAGGTGAACGGATACACAGAAGAGCAACTGCTTCGTGCCACAGCACTCAGTTATCTGGTGTGCATGTACATCAAGGAGTATTCAGGTAAATTATCTGCCTTTTGTGGATGTGCCATAGCAGCAGGTACAGGGATGGCATGCGGTTTGACAATGCTGAAAGGCGGTTCGCTCAAGAACCTCATTCTCACCATTCAAAACATGGCATCAAGCATCACAGGTATGATTTGCGACGGAGGCAATCATGGATGCACGATGAAGGGCGTGGTGGCAGTGGATGCAGCCTACCAGTCAGTAGCACTGGCATTGCAAGGTATAGGTATCGAAAAAGAGCACGGCATTAACGGTCACACTCCCGAAGAGACCATGCGCAACATGGGGCTTATCGCTTCACCTGGTATGGTGGAAACAGAAAGAGTGATTGTGGATATTATGCGGGGGAAATAAGTCCCCTACCCTGTTTGTGGTACAATAATAGCGCATGAAGGGTATTTCGGGGGTAATGAAATGTCCGTACCTTTGCACCGAAAATGGAATCGATAACGATAACGAAAATATTCACGACAAAAAACTTAAAGAAAATGAAACTAAAGGTATTAGCATTGTTTTTAGCGGCAGTAACGCTGGGGCTCTCATCATGCAACAGTAACGATGATGAAAATGGCATTGTGATTGACGGTATAACCATCACGGACGATGTGGATTGCTGCTCGGCAGAAGAAGCACTACAGGTGTACAAGTTCTTGCAGACAGTTAAAATCATCCCTGAACTCTCCATTGAGGTGGACGGGAAATACAATGTGTGGGCTTACTCCCAATCAGGGTCTTTCCATACAGGGTATAACGAGATTTACTTTGTAGCCACAAAGAAAATTTCGGGTAATTATATTAAAAAATTCAATATCAAGAACCTGACACCACTCATGCACATGGTGAAGATGGACATGTACCACAGTTCACCTGCCTCAGAAGGTATAGAAAGTTTCAACGATAGTTATTTGGCTGTGCAGCGTGGCTGGGTGTCGTTCAGCATGCCGACAAGCGAAGCAGGCGATTGGGTGCTTTCATATGACGTGGAAGTGCTGGGAAGTTCCGCACAAGTAGAGAAGACCGCCATCATGGTGGACGCCCTGCCTGAGGGTCAGGAATGGGTGAAGTCGTTCAAGGCGAACGACAAGACCTACTACCTTTCCATCGTCAATCCGACAGACTTCGAAACGGGTAAGAACACCATCGAGGCATACGTGTCTGTGCCGGGCGAGGATCGCACTGCATCCTTTGGATTGGCAAAAGAGGAATTCACCATTGAAATCGACCCACGCATGCCCGACATGGGCAACCACACCTCGCCCGACAACACGTCCCTCGTCAGGCAAAAGGACGGCAGTTATCAAGGCATCATCAACTTGACCATGACAGGCTTGTGGCGCATCCACCTGACGGTAAAGGACACCAAAGGAGATGTCGTGGCAGGAGGAGATGACCTGAAAGACGGATACAGTTCGCTCTTCTGGGATGTAACACTCTAAGTGAGCGACAGACAACAAAAAACTTCATCATGATTGCATTAGCATTAGCAATATTACTCTCTACTGACTCCGTTGCCACCTCGTCACACCTCATTGACGAGGTGGTAGTGGTATCGGTGGCAGGGGAAGGAAGGAAACGTTCTCCGAAAGGTCAGGTGGCAAGCATCGACGAGCATCTGGCAGAACTGTCGCACGTAAATCTGGTGAGACGTGGTTCCTACGCTTGGGAGCCTGTGGTGAACAATATGCAAACAGAGCGAGTGTCCACCACTATAGACGGCATGAAGATTTTCTATGCCTGCACCGACAAGATGGATCCCGTGACTTCGTATGTGGAGAGCGGCAACCTGCAAAGTATCCTGCTCAACTCAGGACTGAACGGCAATCCGCAATCGACGGGCAACATCGGTGGCAGTCTGGACTTGAAACTGAGAAAGGCGGGATTCAATGGAGACGCCTTTCACCTGAATGCCTCAACGGGGTATGAGACGAACGGACACGTGCAGGTGTATGGGGTGGATGCCTCCACTTCATCAAACAGGTTCTATGCTAACGGGGGTGCCTTCTTCCGCCATGCCGACAACTACAAGGAGGGCGGTGGCAGGAAGGTGTCATTCTCACAGTTTCAAAAGGTGAACGCATTCAGCAATCTCGGTTTCCGGGTGACGGAGCAGGATGTGCTGGAGGGCACTTTCATCTACGACCGAGCCACCGATGTGGGCTACCCTGCTCTGAACATGGACGTGTCGAAAGCCGAGGCGTTCATCACTTCGCTCGCCTATCGCCATCAGTTTGACCACCCTGTGTTCAACACATGGGAGACGAAACTCTACTATAACCACATCACCCACATCATGGACGACACCACCCGTCCTGACGTAGCCATTCACATGGATATGCCCGGCAAGAGTTGGACGAGCGGACTCTATAGTCTGCTCACCGCTTCAAAAGGAAGCCATGATGTGCAGGTGAACTATGACCTCTACTACAACCGTCTGTTTGCCGACATGACGATGTATCCAGGCGGTGCAGCACCCATGTACATGGTCACATGGCCCGATGTGGGCACACTCAACACAGGCGTGGCACTCACCGACCTCGTGGCCCTGCCCCATCAGCAGACAGTAAGAGTGTCGGCAAAGATTGCCCAACAGTGGCAGAAACTCAACGACGAAGAGGGATACCATGCCCTACGCGTCTTCTTCCCTGACATGAAGGACAACTATGTGCAGACAACGGGACGCATCGCTGCCATCTACACGTGGCAACCCTCCCACTGGCAACTCTCCTTCGGTACAGGATGGGGAAGCCGTGCCCCCACGGTGACAGAGGCGTATGGCTACTACCTGAACAACACCTTCGACCAGTACGACTACATCGGTAACCCACGGCTCAAGAACGAGAGTGCCATCGAACTGAACGGAGCCGTCACATGGCGCCCTTCTACTACATTCTCTCTCGGAGCCGATGCCAATGCATTCTTCTTCAGCAACTACATCATCGGGCAGTTTGAGAACCGTCTCTCCGCCATGACGGTGGATGCTGAGGGCGTGAAGGTGTATGGCAACCTCTCTCATGCCACCATCATCAACACATCCCTCAATGCACAGTGGCAAGCCCTACCCTGGCTTACATGGAACGGCAAGATCTCTTATGCAGCAGGACGGGATGACGACAGCGACCCGTTGCCTTTCATCTCACCTTTCGCCTACACATCAGGCATTGATGTGGCATGGAAACGACTGCATACCCGAGTAGAAGTGCGAGGCAATGCCCGTCAGACGGACTATGCTCCCAAATATGGCGAAACAAAGACGGCTCCTTGGGCTATCGCCAACCTCAACGCCACCTACACACTTCCCATCCGTCAGACTGCTCTCACCTTCCGTGCAGGTATCGAAAACATCTTCGACAAACGCTATTCCACCTATGCTGACTGGTGCGACATTCCGCAGAAGGGACGGAACGTGTATGTGAACTTGGCATGGGAACTTTAAAAATAAGTGAAAAGTGACAAATCTAAGTTACCGAAGTTAATAAGAGTCATGTGGAATGCGTACACTACGTCAACTTCTCTAAGCACGAAATTTCTTTTTCCCAACTCTTAATTCTTACTTAAATTAAAACTCTATACTTTACAAAGAATATGAAGAATATCATCATTTGGACAAGCGCACTCATCGTGGGTGCAGTGCTCGGTTGGTTAGGCATTGAGTGGATCGACGGACTGCTGGGCTTCATCGCCACCGCCTATACAAGGCTCTTCCAGTTTGTGGCAGTGCCCACCATCGCCTTGGCAATCATCACCACACTCTCATCTTTAGGAGGAAAGAAGGAGACGGGAAAAATTTTCCTGCACACCATCACTTACACCCTCATGACCACCATTGCTGCAGCCCTTGTGGGTCTTGTGCTGTATCTTATCATCAGTCCTGAGAACCTGCCTGCTGAAGTAGTGACGACTGGTCAAACAGACGTACCAGAGAATTTGGGAGAACTCACCTACTATGACCACATCCTCAGCGTCATCCCCAACAATGTAGTGGAACCCTTCGCTAAAGGCAACGTACTCAGCATCCTGCTCATCAGTGCCGCCGTGGGACTGGCACTGGCATTCATCAAGAAGAGCGAGAACGTGCAAGTGCTTATTAAAGGCATCTTGGGGCTGCAAGAACTGCTCTACACCCTCATCCGTGCCCTCATCTGGACACTGCCTTTGGGTATTGTGGCATTCGCCGCACAACTCTCCGCCCAAATGTCAGCAGGGGTGGCAATCGGTTCGTTGGGACAATATGTGGGTGTCATCCTCGGTGGCAACCTCATCCAGTTCTTCGTGGTGTTGCCTCTCTTCCTGCTGATAAGAGGACTGAATCCATGGAAAGTGCTGAAAGCCATGTCACCAGCCGTACTGATGGCTCTCTTCACTAAGAGTAGTGCTGCAACATTACCCGTCACGATGCAGTCAGCAGAAGGACGTCAGAAGGTGCGTCCAGAAGTGGCAAGGTTCGTGCTGCCCATCTGCACCACCATCAACATGAATGGCTGTGCCGCTTTCATCCTTGTCACTTCGCTCTATGTGATGCAGAACGGAGGCACTGTACTTGACCTTTCCACCTTGCTCCTGTGGATTCTCATTGCTGTCGTTTCTGCCGTCGGCAATGCTGGTGTGCCCATGGGCTGCTACTTCCTCACACTCTCCCTCATGGCTGGCGTTGGTGCCCCCATCGGCATCATGGGCATCATCCTGCCCATCTTCACCATCATCGACATGGTGGAAACGGCAGAAAACGTGTGGAGCGACTCGTGTGTGTGCGCTATTGTGAATAAGGGAATAAAAGTATCTAAGTGAAAAATTTAACTCCTTTTTCCGTTTTTTCACTTCCTCTTATCCACCACCTCATAATCCTTATATTGATTACGAGGGAAGGTGAAGGTGTCATCGGTGATGCCTCCTGCCTTGAATTGGGACACATCTACATTCGCCCAAATGAAGGCGACCTTGATACGAAGATGGAGGGGATCGTGTGTTTTCTTGTCAAGCAAAGCACGAATCTCCTTCATTCCTTTCATTCCCTTTTTCAAACGGAGAGTAAGTAGATACCCCTTCGGATCGGAAGCGATATGGTAGTTGTAGTTGTTGGGCTCAAACTTAAAGTCATCGCCGAAACGGCTCTGCTTGGGGTCATTGCTATTGTAGATTTCCACCCGTTTCTTATCATCCTTCACCACATAGGAGGTCACGCCGTCATTCCAAGCCTTACTGTTTTTGGAAAGGTATTTTCTTCCCCTTGTACCAAATGGCACCCTCTGTCTTGTAGAGGTTGGCAACATTCACTTTATAATGCAGAGTTGCACCTTGAGCACCAAACACCCTTTCATAGACCTCGTCAAACATCTTGCGTGCTTGACGAGAGTTAGCGGTTTCTTGTGCTTGTACGACATACACGAACAGCATCAACATCAAACCCAGTATCAGTCTTGTCTTCATCATTTTCTGTTTATAGAACAAAAAAGGACTTCTGCAAATTCATTTTTACAGAAGTCCTTTCGTAGTACCCAGAGCCGGGATCGAACCGGCACGGATTGCTCCATTGGTGTTTGAGACCAACGCGTCTACCAATTCCGCCATCTGGGCATTTTTCCTAAATGCGGGTGCAAAGGTAGGATTTTTTTTTTATTCAACAAAAAAAATAAGTGAAAAATGAAAAGTGAAGAGTGAAAAATCCAAGTTACCTGCCATGCGGCGTGTTCCTTGTTTGCAAAAGTAATTTAGATTTTTCACTCTTCACTTTTCACTCTTCACTTATTTCAACCCTGCCTTCTGCCGAATTGAAACCTGCGTGATCAAGTTCGTTGAGTCCCTTGATGGTCACGCCGCCAGGAGTGGTGACTTTATCGATGGCTTCTTCGGGATGCCAACCTGTCGCTTTAAGCAAAGAAACGGCTCCCTGCATGGTCTGAAGGGCAATCTGCTTGGCTTGCTGGGGATAGAAACCCATCTCACAACCGCCTTCCATTTGAGCACGGATATAGCGCATCACGTAAGCAATGCCGCACGATGCCATCATCATGCCTGGGCCGACAAGATTCTCACCCACCACAAGCGTATCGCCGTCAAGGGCATAGAGGTCTTCCACCGCTTTCAGGCTCTCGTCAGTTACTCTCGGAGCCTTGGCAATGAAACTCATGCTGGCCGCAATGTTAGGGATGACATAGAAGAACTGACCTTCCTCACCCAACTCCTCAGCCAGCATACCTGTGGTGAAGTTGGCTGCATCAGACACGATAATCTGCTTCTCAAGGTTGAGCACATGCTTCACCTCTGCCAACACCATCTTCATGAGCCAGGGTTTCACGACGAGCACAACAATGTCGGCATCCTTCACTGCCTCCACATTGTCGGTTGTGACGTTGAGTGCAGGGTATTCCTTCTTGAACTGGGCAAGAAGTACCTCATTCTTGTCTGCAACGGTGATATTGTCAACCTTTCCACTTTTTGCCCACCCTTTGATGAGCGCGCCGCCCATATTGCCAGCGCCAATGACAGTAAGTTTCATTTTTCTTGTGTTCGTTTCGATTAAATTATGTAACTTTGCACAAAGTTACGACAAAGCGAGCGAACAACCAAATTTATTTGAGTTTTTCCGAGCAAAAGCAACTGGCACAGAGTGAAAGTCACGACTTACTCTTTTTCCCACAAAATAAATGAAGGTTTTTCTCGTTTATTAAGTTGATGAAAACAACACATTGTTATATAATAGGGGTTCTGTGGGCATTCATGATGCTTCTTCCCTCCCCTTCTGGGATGGCGTATGCCCAGAAGAGGAAGGTGATGAATCGTCCCTACGTGGACCAGCGCTTGTTCCACTATGGCTTCCTTGCAGGCATGCACCTGCAGGACATCGAACTGGAACAGAACGGTTTTGTCAATGAGGCTGGCGATCAGTGGTTTGCCGAAACACCGAACTATGAGCCGGGCTTCTCTGTCGGCATTCTGGGCGAATTCTACCTGACGAAAAATCTCAGTCTGCGTATCATCCCCACCATGCACTTTGGCACGAAGAACCTCACGTTCCGCAACGAACTGAATGGTGACAAGCAATTCCAGACTATCAAATCGACTTACGTCACGATACCTGTTGATATAAAGTTTGCGGCAGAACGTTTCAATAACTACCGCCCTTACATGATGGCAGGTGTCACTCCTGCACTCGACCTCACCGTGAAGAAGCAGAAGCAATACCTGCTCAAACAGACAGACATCTATCTGGAAGCAGGCATCGGTTGCGACTTCTACCTGCCCTTTTTCAAGTTTATTCCCGAGGTGAAGTTCATGTACGGACTCTCCAATGTCATCAACAAGAACCGTTCTGACATCAGAGAGGATGCCGACCTCGTTTTCACACAATCAGTCAACAGAGCGAAGAGCAAGATGATTGTTTTCACGTTCTATTTTGAATAAGGATGAAGTACTCTGTCATCATACCCGTCTATAATCGTCCCGACGAAGTGGATGAACTGCTGGAGAGCCTGACCCTTCAGACGGTCAAGGACTTTGAGGTGGTCGTGGTGGAAGACGGGTCAAGTGTGCCTTGTCAGGAAGTGGTGGAGAAATACACCGACAGGCTGACCCTCCAGTACCTCACCAAGAAGAACGGAGGCCCCGGCCCTGCCCGAAACTATGGTGTGGAACACTCAAAGGGCGAGTATGTGCTGATTCTTGACAGCGACTGTGTGCTGCCTGAAGGCTATCTGGCTGCCATCGAGAAAGAGTTGGCTGAAAACCCTTGCGATGCTTTCGGAGGTCCCGATGCCGCCCACGAGTCGTTCACCAACGTGCAGAAGGCCATCTCCTACAGCATGACCTCCTTCTTCACCACTGGCGGCATTCGTGGCGGTAAGAAGAAAGGGGCGATGGACAAGTTCTACCCCCGTTCGTTTAATATGGGCATGCGCCGGGATGTCTATCTCAAACTGCACGGATTCAGCAAGATGCGTTTCGGAGAAGACATCGACTTCAGTTATCGCATTGTGGAGGCAGGCTACACCTCTCGCCTCTTCCCCGATGCATGGGTTTGGCACAAGCGGAGAACCGACATGGACAAATTCTTCAAGCAGGTATTCAATTCCGGCATCGCCCGCATCAACCTGACCAAACGGCATCCCGGCACCCTGAAACTGGTGCATCTGCTGCCAATGGTCTTCACCGTCGGTGTGCTGTTGCTCATTGCAGGAGCCGTGTTCTTCCGTCTTTGGGACTACTACAACCAGACTGCCACAGGACTGCTGTTGCCCAATGGCGGCTTCATTCCCGCATACGCCCTTTGCCTCCTGCCCATTGCTCTCTATATGCTGCTCATCTTCGTTGATTCCAGCATCAAGAACAAGAACATGGTGATTGGCTTCCTTAGTGTCGAGGCAGCCTTTGTGCAGTTGATGGGCTATGGCTTCGGTTTCCTCAAGGCTTGGTGGTTGCGCTGTGTGCAAGGTAAGGACGAATTTACAGCATTTGAAAAGAACTTCTATGATTGAGCAACATACATCCATCAAGCACTGGGCGGAAGAAGACCGTCCACGCGAGAAACTCATGGCAAAAGGGGCGGAAGCACTCACCAATGCAGAACTGCTCGCCATCCTCATCGGAGGGGGCACCACCAAGAAGTCTGCGGTGGAACTGATGCAGGAAGTGCTCCACGATTGTGGCGACACCCTCAGAGGGCTCAACCACATGACCCTTCAGGACTTGCTACGTTACAACGGCATCGGCGAAGCCAAAGCACTCACCATCATCGCCGCCGCCGAAATAGGCAAACGCCGCATGATGGAAGACAGCCACGCCATTCAACAGTTTCGCACCAGTGCAGATGTACTGCAATACATGAATCCACTCATACAAGACCTCACCCACGAGGAAAGTTGGGTGCTACTGCTGAACAACTTCGCCCGCCTCATCAACTGCGTAAGAATCAGTGCAGGAGGACTGACCGAGACGTCTGTGGATGTAAGAATGGTACTCAAAGAGGCACTACGTCACGATGCCACTTCTTTCATCTTTGTTCACAACCATCCCAGCGGCAACCTGCGCCCCAGTCGCTACGACGAGGAACTGACCCAGCGCCTCAATCGGGCGGCACAGGCCATCAACCTGCGAATGGTGGACCACGTCATCGTGACAGAGGGAGAATACTACAGTTTCTCCGAAAACGGTAAACTTTAACAAAAAGAACGACAAAGATAACTGCTCCATAAGAACGTACCCGAGGGGTACGATGAGGTGTACCCCTCGACTACGGCAAGGCGTACCCCTCGGGTACGGCACCAACACCCCAAGCAGGCACATCTGCCGAAACAAGTAGAACTACAAAGAATATGACCAAATACGAAGTAGAAGAAAAGACCGTCGAATACCTGAAGACGGTGTTCGACCCCGAAATCCCCGTCAACGTGTGGGATCTCGGCATGATCTATAAGATAGATGTGAAGGAAAACAAAGCCCCCCTCCTGTCCCCCCAAGGGGGGATGAAGCCATCCGGACTGCAAACAAACGACCAGCAATCCGAAGGGGACTCCTCCCCCCTGGGGGAGGCTGGGAAGGGGCTTGAGGGCTTCGACATCGACATCGACATGACCTTCACCGCCCCCAACTGCCCTGCTGCCGACTTCATCTTGGAGGACATTCAGCAGAAACTCGAAGGCATCCCCGACGTGAAGACTGTCAATGTCAACGTGGTCTTTGAGCCAGAATGGAACAAGGACATGATGAGTGAAGAAGCCAAACTCGACTTAGGATTTATGTGATAAAATCAAGGAGTTAAGGGAGTTAGAGGAGTTATCGCTCCGCTCAGAAGTTAAAGGCCGATACTCTGCCAGCCCATGCGCTGGGCGACTCTCGTCTCTATACCCTCAGCCCTAAACTCTATAACCCTAACATTCGGCTTTAACTCCTTCTAACTCCTTTAACTCCTAATATAACTGCCAAACATGAAGAATATCTACTTTATCAGCGATGCCCATCTGGGTAGCCGTGCCATCGAGCACCGACGCACCCAAGAACGCCGTCTTGTCAACTTCCTCGACAAAATCAAGGAGAAGGCAGAAGCCGTCTATATGCTGGGCGACATGTTCGACTTCTGGTTTGAGTACAAAGAGGTCGTGCCCAAAGGCTACACCCGTTTCCTCGGCAAAATCAGCGAACTGACTGATTTAGGAGTAGAGGTGCACTACTTCACGGGCAATCACGACATGTGGATGGGCGACTACTTGGAGAAGGAATGTGGCGTGATTCTTCACCGTCAGCCCTGCACCCTCGACATCAGGGGATCTTCTATCTCGCTCATGGCGACGGACTTTACGAGGAGGGCAAATCAACCCACTTCATGTTCTGGTGCTTCCGCAACAAGACCTTGCAAAAGATGGCACGTTGGATTCACCCCCACTGGTTCATGAACTTCGGGCTTAACTGGGCAAAACATTCACGCATGAAACGCACAAACGGCTGCCTACAGCCAGACGAGGAGGGGCGCGTGATGACCAAAGACGGCTTCAAGAACGACACCAAACTGGTCGGTTACGAGAGTGCCCCCAACAATGGTGAGACCCCCTATCAGGGCGAAGACAAGGAGGGCCTTGTCCTCTTTGCCAAAGACTATCTCAAGACCCATCCAGAAGTCAACTACTTCATCTTCGGCCATCGCCACATCGAACTCGACCTCATGCTCAGCCGCGAGACCCGTCTCCTCATCCTCGGCGAGTGGATCACCCTCTTCACCTACGCCGTCTGGGATGGCGA
>CAJOLW010000015.1 GCA_905235525.1 uncultured Bacteroidaceae bacterium | reverse complement strand
GGTGAAGTTATACCGTTTCAAGATGTCGATAATGCCTCGTGCCGATACGCTTTTCTTGTTGTTGTCACCATACCACTGTGAAAGGTCTATGCTACGTCCCACCTCATCACCAAAGAAAAGCCAGTCAGGAAGATAGAGTTGTTCAAGCGACTCCTTTCTTTCAGAGAATCCGTCGTAATAGAGTTTCTCAGGCTTCTTGTCCAAACAGTCGAACAAGCCGCCATTGAGGAACGGTACATGACTGTTTGCCATCTGCACGAACTCGTCTGCGCCACCTTCCTTGAAGTCTGCCTTATAGCGCATCTGGTTGTTCACGTTATAACCATCGCGTAAATAGCCTTTTTGGAAAACGCCACGGAAACGGCGATTGTTCGGCGTTTCCTTACCCTCTGCAACGATGGGGCAGTTGAGCATCGCAAAGAAGAGGTTCTGCAAGATAAGCCGATAGTACTTGCTTTCCTCCGAGTTATAAAGTAAGTTCCTGCGGTCGTGGGGATTAAACTCATCGATGAAGTGGTCTTTAATGTACCGCTCGTCGAAGAACTCTTCAGGAATAAGGTGCTTCTGTTTGAGGAACCACACGAAGATGAGACGGGTGATAAGACGGATGCAACTCTCGTGGTTAAATTTGTCGTCATCCGTATCGGTCGTAAGGTCGTTCGGAAAACGCACAACTTGTACCGCCCACGCATACCAGTCACTGAGTTCGCCATAAAACTTTTTGGTAAGTAACTCAGAGTTAAACACCTGTATCCAATGCTTGTAGAGTTCTTCGAAGGTAGGATAGGCTTTGTCTCCTATTGATTCCAATATGTCAATATGCCCTCTGTGAGGTAGTTGGCAGTTGATGCCACGGAGCATGCTCACTTTGCCCAGTTTCTCACCATCTCGCCACAATTGTTGATAGTCTCCACGTTCACAGGTTGCCAATGCCAGTTGTACACCTTGCTTCATCAGCAACACCACTGGTTGAGCGGAAGCAATGCGATTGAACCCACGAGTCAGTGTCGCCATCTCTGTCCTTGTCAGCGTCTCATGCTCGCGAAATTCCACAGCAAAGACCATCATGCCCACATACTTGCCCTCCAAGGCTTTAGCGGTCACTTCACGTTCATTTTTGTGGGTGGCATGACCAGACAAAGAGGATTCATCAATCGTTCCAATGAAATAGGTGCTCTCCACTTTGGGCAGAATTTCCTTTAGGGTTTTGGTTAAAGGATAGCGATACAGCCCCTCAAAGGGAATAGGGGTGCGTGTCACTTCATTGAAGGTGATATGTAGATGATGAAGCAGTGATGCACACGCATCAAACAGCGGTTTGTCAATGAATTGTCTCAGTATTTCTTTCATGTTTTTATCGATTTTGTGGTTAGTTACTTACTTGCTTGCATACATCCATGCTATAAGGTCAAAGTTTTCTTTCTTGAACTTATCTTCCAATCTGACACCTTTCTTTTTGTCGCCGAGGTTTATTCCCTTGCGTGACTGGGCAATCTGCAGGATGGCATTAGTGGCTTGTTGAGGTACCTTATCTTCCATCCATTGCTGCACGATGGCCGAAAGTTTTGCCAACCGTTCGCTTTGTGGCTTCTCTATCCAATCTGGCACATATCGTTCCCCACGCTTGTTCTTGCGGAGGAAGTCGAGTATTTCCGCACGGTTCATTTCTGTGAAGGCGGGAACTTGTGACTTGTCGGCAGGTTGGCACATCAGGTAGATTTCACGATAACGCTCAGTACTTCCATGTTCTCGTTTAGGATAGCCGACAACAGCCACCAGGCTTTCAGGTATTTTCCCGAAAATGGGGTCTTCGTTGCGGAAACCTGTGAAGATGCCATTAGGCATACGTTCCAGTTGTTGTTTGTATTGCTCAAAGTAGTCGAGCAAGTCTTGACGATATACTTCGAGTGAAAAATCTTTCAGTGAAAGCGTCTGAGGAGATTCGATGTCGCTAATGCTGTTGGTCTGCAATTCTGCCAGCAAGCGGTCTGCATTCTTGTCAATGAGTGGATTATCTTTCTCCATCTGCATGTATTCGTCGTTCAGTTGCTGTGTTTCAGCACCAGTCAAGTTCATGATGACCATGCGGTTCATGATGCGTGACTCTAAATTCAGATACTCTTCAAACGACTTGGCTGGCCAGAAGTTGACACATTGAATCAGTTGGTTGGGAGAGCCAATACGGTCAATACGTCCGAATCGTTGTATCAAGCGAACGGGGTTCCAATGGATGTCGTAGTTCACCTGCATGTCGGCATCTTGCAGGTTCTGACCTTCAGATAGACAATCGGAGGCAATCAAGATGTCAATGTGGTCATCCAGCAATCTGGCGACAGCAGGTTCTTTCGCTTTGATCAACTGCTCCCAGATGGAATAGGGCACTCGCCATTGGCGTTTTTCCGCATCATAGTATTTCTCTGTGTCAAGGTGAGCCTCATCATAAAGTGTATTCCAATCCTTTTCCTTGTAGAGTTTGCTATACGGGGCGAAACTCTGCAAGATTTCTTGAAAGTCGTTCGTGCGTTGTTGCCCAGAAGTGTAGATGGCAGAACCTGAAACGGCAGCAATATGAGAAAAGCCTCGCTGCTGTAGTTCGTCATACAGAAATTTTGCCGTGTCGCTGTATGCCGTGAAGATGACAATTTTCTTGTTGGAACTCTTCAACTTCTCTCTGAGCAGCATTTCGAGTTCGTTCAGTTTCTCATCTTGCTCCAAACCCTTTCGATAGTTCTCTTCAAAGGTCTTCAAACTCAGGTATATCTCATTCAGACATTTCACATTGTGCTGCAATCCACGCTTGAATCCACCCAGATTCTTCATCTCGCTGAGGCTGATGGTGCCCTTGCGCAAGGTAAAGAGGTCGTCGGTGTCGAAGTTCTCATCTTCATCTGGCACATCAATGTCTATTTCCCCGTTCTTTTTGAATTGCTCGAAGTCCTGCACTTTCTGCAAGGTCTCTTCATGCACGTCGAGCACTTTCTTCACGGTCAACATACAAGAGTGCCATGAACTCTCAAGGCGTTTCATGAAGAGGATACTCATCATCTTGACAAGGAAACGTTCACGGTTCACATTGTCGTTCCAATCTTTCCGTGCTCCTTTCTTGGCTTTCTGTTGCGACTCTGGAATGTAAAGACTCGGCTGATAGGCAGTCAGTGTCAGTTCCTCAAAAGCCTTGTAGATTTCATCTGTCGTTTGGTACTTGCCAAAGTGATCCACACCTTTATAGATATTAAGAGGCTTCTGCTTGTCTGGGAATCCCATGTCCTCACCCAGTGTCTTTTCGATGAGTTTGCGTGTGCGTGCCACAATCAACTTGTCTGTTAGATTGAAGAACTTGGGTGAGAGTTTGGCTATAAAACTGCCAATCGTTCGGTTGGGGTCTGTACACCATTCTGTATATTTGCGTTGTGAGTCGGCAAACAAACTTTTAAGCGACTCTACCCCAAAATCATCAGAGTCAAAGGCTTCATCTTCTCCACGTGCTATCAGGTTGAACTGTCCTTTCACATCTTTCAGTCCCGTATTGATAGGTGTGGCAGAAAGCATCAAGACTTTCAGTTGGTGTCCTTCTGTACGGCTTTGTGCCTTGATAAGGTTATCTAACAGATCATGATAACGGCTTGACTTTTCGTTGCGTAGGTTGTGGCTCTCGTCTATTACAATCAGCAATTTCTCACGCCGTTGCAGATAGTCGAGTTTGTAGGTGTCATAATTGTTCTGAAGGCGTTCGTTCTGCAAGTCTGTATGAAAGCGCACTTGATAATCAAAACGGTCATTGTCAAATCGAGAGCCTGCTCCTTTCAGATATTGCGTCCAGTTTTGTTGCAACTTTTTGGGACAAAGCAGGAGGGTGGTGTAGCCTTGTATCTGGAAGAACTTGATAACGGCTAAAGCGGAAAACGTCTTTCCCAAGCCTACGGCATCAGCAAGGATGGCACCATTATACTTTCGGAGCATCTTGATGAGAGAAATAACACCTTTTTGCTGATAGTTAAACAATGTGCGCCATATCTCGCTTGTCTGCAACAGCGACATATCCTGCCGATGTTCTATGGACAAGTCCTCAAAGTCGAAGTCTGCCCTGAATATCTCATAGAGTATCTTGTAGTAGATTTCTTCTGGCGTATATTTGCGGAAATACTCTTCTATCATACGGATGAAGTAGTTCTTCACGCTGATTGTTTCTGCCTTTGGATTGTCTGGGTCTTGTATGTTTTCCTTTGCTGTCTTCCAGATATCTTCAAACCAACGACACACTTCCTTGTAGTCCGAGTTCGCTTTGTTGACAGAATCACCGATGGTCAATTCCACATTCGATGTTGGCTTCAATCCCAAACCTGCATCGGTCAGATTACTACTTCCTGTGAGATAGTAGCCATTGTTTTGGGCGATGTTGTTTCTGAAAGTATAGACCTTGGCATGGCAGAAGGCATTGGCAATGGCACGTATCTGTACAGAGTTACGCTCCAAGAAGGCTTTGGCTTCCTTAGCATACTCGTCCAGTTGGAGGGTCGTATCGATGGTGAAGTCACCGTTCAGCAAATCCTTGATGTCCTCCATTTGTTTCTCTTCACGCACCATCTCTGAAGAAACAATACGAAACTCATCCTCTTCTGGCAGTTCCCGATAGAGTTTGCTGAGGGCACGAATGGTGAAGTAGCCCGTTACAATATCGAGCGAACCTTTCTGTCCTGATTGCAGACCTGAATACAGATTGATAAAGTCCCATACGGTCTTAATGCCAAGCCCGTCTTCGGGATAGCGATCCACCTTGTTGTCTATAAGCATAGAATACGATAGATTTAGGCAGCACACTCGTCATCGGCATGTTTATAGGCTGCCCCTATGCAAGACCTCCAGAGATGGGAATAGCGTAGGACACGCTAACTTACCCATATCTGGAGGCCCTAGGAATAGCCTATACTGTCTGATAAGTTGTGCCTACGCTATCGCATAGGCATTAACTCGTCGTATAACAGTATAATATCTTCAGAATTTCCTAGGTTCCCAGATATTACCAACAACATTAATGCTGTAATTTTTTGTTCCGAATGTTCGTGCCGCCACCCTGCACTCAGGGATTCTTGTCTTGTGGCAAGCGTCGTTTACGACGGTTTGGCAGTACTTGATTGCAAAGGTACGATTAAGTGAGGACAATACAAAGAAAAACAGGATTTTTTTTGCTTTTTAAAAACAAGTAGGGCGTGCAATCCGTCACATGGGATTGCACGCCCTTTATGGTTTCTTCTGAAACGAAATGTTGTTTACTTTACCTTCTCTACGATGGCCTTGAATGCCTCTGCGTTGTGTACAGCGAGGTATGCAAGTGTCTTGCGGTTGAGGTCGATGCCTGCCTTGTGGAGAGCGCCGATGAACTGTGAGTAAGAAAGACCCTCGGCACGAGCGGCAGCGTTGATACGCTGAATCCAGAGAGAACGGAACTCGCGCTTCTTGCGACGACGGTCTGCAAATGCGTAGGTGAGACCCTTCTCATAGGCGTTTTTGGCAACGGTCCAAACGTTCTTGCGAGCGCCGAACTGACCCTTTACGCGCTTCAATATCTTCTTGCGGCGAGCGCGTGATGCAACATGATTTACTGATCTTGGCATAATTTTTTTGCTTTTTGAATGTTAGCGTAGAAAGTGAAATTTTTCCTTTCTCTCTTTTTTCTTTGTGGCTAACGATTCGATTAAACTTTTTGTTGATTACTTACTGAAATTAACGGAGTGCGAGGCAGTCAAGCACCTGCTTACGGTTAGCCTTTACGACAATCGTGCTGTGATCGAGATTTCTCTTCTGCTTCTTCGTCTTCTTCGTCAAAATGTGACTGTGATAAGCGTGCTGACGCTTGATCTTGCCTGTTCCAGTAAGCGTGAAACGCTTCTTTGCAGCGGACTTAGTTTTAATTTTTGGCATTTTTTTGTTTGTTTAATAATTAATAATGTGTGGCAACGCATATACCAGGCGTTACGCACTTCTATTCTTCTTCTTTTGCTGCCAGTTTCTCAGCCAGCCCTGCGAATGGGCTATTGGGGTTGGGACCTTCAGCCTCTTTCTTGGCTTTCGCCTCTGCCTTTGCTGCAGCCTCGGCTGCCTCATTGTCGCGGCGTTGCTGGCTCTTCTTCGGAGCACCTGCCTTCTTGGGAGCGAGGGTGAGGAACATCTTCTTGCCTTCCAATGATGGCATGCTCTCTACCTTTGCCAGTTCCTCAAGATCGTTCGCGAAACGGAGGAGGAGTACCTCGCCCTGTTCCTTGAACACGATGGAGCGTCCTTTGAAGAACACGTATGCCTTCACTTTGTTGCCATCAGTCAGGAATTCCTGTGCGTGCTTGAGTTTGAAGGCGTAATCGGCATCACCTGTCTGGGGGCCAAAACGGATTTCCTTCACTTCGACCTTCACCTGCTTTGCCTTCAGTTCCTTTGCTTTCTTCTTCTGTTGGTAGAGGAACTTGGAGTAGTCGATGAGTCGGCATACCGGAGGTTGCGCATTAGGAGAGATTTCCACGAGATCTACTTCCTTGTCTTCTGCGAGACGTAGTGCTTCACGGGTTGGCATCACGGTAGATTCAATTCCGTCGCCTACAATTCTCACTTCGGGTACACGGATCTGTTCGTTGACCCTGTACTGTTGTTTTTTGTTGTCACCTTTCATTCGGTTGGCTTGTTCCTTCGGTATGTGTTAAGTTAAGTTTTTATTGTTTTTTTGAATTCCGGCTGCAAAGGTAGTGCAAATCGGGGAATTGACAAAATTATTTAGAAATTTTCTGTCATTTGACGGACTTCTTCTTGGATTTTTTTGGCAAATTCCTCGATTTTCATCGTTTCTTGCTGCTGAGTGCCTTGTTTTCTGACATTTACGGTGCCGTCGGCAGACTCTTTTTCACCCACCACAAGCATGTAGGGGATGTGCTTGATTTCGTTGTCGCGAATCTTTCTGCCGATCTTCTCGTTGCGGTCGTCCACGATGGTGCGTACGTCTTGTGCGTTCAGCGTGGCAGCCACCTGCTGGGCATAGTCGTTGAACTTCTCTGAGATAGGCAGCACCACCACTTGGTCGGGTGTGAGCCAAAGAGGGAAGTGTCCGGCGGTATGCTCAATGAGCACTGCGATGAAGCGTTCCATCGAGCCGAATGGGGCACGGTGAATCATCACAGGGCGGTGCTTCTGGTTGTCGGCACCTGTATATTCGAGTTGGAAACGCTCTGGCAGGTTGTAATCGACCTGAATGGTACCCAACTGCCAACGGCGACCCAGTGCATCCTTGATCATGAAGTCGAGTTTAGGACCATAGAAGGCAGCCTCGCCCAATTCGGTGCGAGTGTTCAGCCCCTTCTCTGCACAAGCCTCTATGATGGCGTTCTGTGCCTGTTCCCACACCTCGTCAGAGCCAATGTATTTCTCTTTGTCGTCAGGGTCACGGAGTGAAATCTGTGCCTCATACTCCTTGAAGTCGAGTGCCTTGAAGATGATGTTGATGATGTCCATCACACGCAGGAACTCATCCTTCACTTGGTCGGGGCGGCAGAAGATGTGGGCATCGTCCTGAGTGAACGAGCGCACACGGGTCAGTCCGTGCAATTCGCCCGACTGCTCATAACGGTACACTGTGCCGAACTCTGCACAGCGGAAGGGGAGGTCTTTGTAAGAACGTGGCTGCCATGCAAAAATCTCACAGTGGTGAGGGCAGTTCATTGGCTTCAACAGATACTCTTCGCCTTCCTCTGGCGTCTGAATGGGTTGGAAAGAATCCTTGCCGTAGTGGGCATAGTGACCAGAAGTCACATAGAGGTTCTTGCCACCGATGTGTGGAGTGATAACCTCTTGGTAGCCATAACGCTTCTGAATTTTGCGCAAGAAGTCCTGCAAGCGGATGCGCACGGCAGTTCCCTTGGGCAGCCACATAGGCAGACCCTTACCCACACGCTCGGAGAACATGAACAATTCCATCTCCTTGCCAATCTTGCGGTGGTCGCGCTTTTTGGCTTCTTCCAGAGCCACCAGATACTCGTCGAGCATCTTCTTCTTGGGGAAGGAGATACCGTAGATACGGGTCATCATAGGTCGCTTTTCATCGCCACGCCAGTAGGCTGCAGCCAACGAGAGCAGTTTGAAAGCCTTGATGGGGGCGGTCGTCATCAAGTGAGGACCTTTACAGAGGTCGATGTAGTTGCCCTGTGTGTAAGTGGTGATCTTACCATCCTCCAACTCGGCAATCAACTCATTCTTATAACTTTGACCCTTCGAAGCGAAGAGTTCCATCACGTCCTTCTTCGAGATGTCCTTGCGCACCAGCGCCTCCTTCTTCTGCTGCAATTCCTGCATCTTCTTCTCAATCTTGGGGAAGTCGCTGTCGCTCAACTTCACGCCCTCAGGTGGCATCACGTCGTAGTAGAAGCCGTTCTCGATGGCAGGACCGATGCCGAACTGTGTGCCGGGCCACAACTCCTCAATCGCCTCAGCCATGAGGTGAGCCGAGGTGTGCCAGAAAGCATGCTTGCCTTCAGCATCCTCAAACTTGTACAGTGCAATCGTTGCGTCCTCATTGATGGGGCGGTTCAACTCTGTCGTCTCGCCGTTCACACCACAGGCAATCACGTCCTGTGCCAGTCGCTGGCTGATGCTCTCGGCAATCTCTAAGCCCGTCACGCCAGCCTCATACTCGCGCACGGAATTGTCAGGAAAAGTAATCTTTATCATCTTTATGTTTTTTTTATTGTATTCTCGTTTCTTTTCTCACACAGAAATCACAGAAAACACGGAAAAAATAATTGATGCTCATTCGTGATCAATTGGTGATAATTGATGTTTTTGTTGATTACACGAATTACCATAAATTCATCATGAATTATCATGAATTTTATATTTTCTGCGTTTTCTGTGTTTTCTGTGCGAGAAAATCGCCACAAATTTAGCACTAAAAATCCGTTTGTCAGCAAACTTTCTTCAAAAATCATCCTTTATTCCCACTTTTTCAAGCCGAACACCATCAATTTGCCTCGTCCTCTTCTGGATTTTCATTGATAACATCCATGTCCACGAACTCCATCTTGCCCAAGACTTCCTTGAATTTCCATACTTCGTTCAACCCCCTTTTATCCATATCTTCAAGTCGTTTTCTTCCACGACCTCTTTTTGGGGCTTCCACATCCCCTTTACCGACGTCGACGAGGTCGGTCGACCGATGTCGTCGATGTCGGCAAGGCGATGTCGACGACGTCGATTTAGGGGGTGTGGAAGAGGGGGAGGATAGAGTTGGGAATGGGGCGCTTTCCCATTACTCGAATAAAGAATGGAATGGCTCGTGCTACAGAGCATTGAAAAGTATCTGTAGTTTCTTTGTTGTTTGTGGGAGTTTGTTTAACTTCGCAGAAGAAAAAACAAAAAAAAGTAAAAAAATGATGATGAGGTGTCACAAAAAGGGGCACCTCTGCGTCATGTAATCAGAAAGCCCTTCTGGGAAAGATGGCGAGGCCAAGGCCATGACGATAGAGATATTTAAGGAAAAAGTTCATACGATGCGACCAATGCTCATGTCCACCGCACTGCGGATTGTGGGTGACAGGACGGAAGCGGAGGATTTGGTGCAGGATGCGCTGCTGCGATTGTGGCAGTTGCGTGATGAGCCTATTCTGAATGTGGAAGCAATGGGGAGGGTTGTTGTTCGGCATCTTGCGTATGATGCTGTGAGGCGACGACATGAGCAGATTGCCATCGAAGAAGTTGACCTGATGGATGAATCTCCGTCTGAAGGACTGGATGATGAGGGAGAGCAGATGATGGTGTTTGTCAGACAGTTGTCCACTCTGCAACAAGCGGTTTTGAGGCTTCGTCATGAAGAAGATATGGAGATGAAGGACATAGCCGAACTTGTTGGCTCGACGGAGATGATGGTGAGGCAGTCGCTGAGTCGGGCACGAAGAAAGATTTTGGAACAATATCGACAAATAAGAACTGAGATTTAGCAATGATGCAAGAAGATATACATACGTTGGTGGCGCGTTTTCTGGATGGAATGACGACCTTAGAGGAAGAGGCGAGGCTCTACACTTTCTTCCAGCAGGAAGATGTGCCTGCGGATTTGAGAGAATATCAGGAGATGTTCAGGGGATTTGCAGCCATTGCCTCAAAGCAATCTGACAAGAGGCAAGAAACAAAGAAGATGCCCCTCTGGGTGCGAGTGACAAGCATTGCTGCTGCATGCCTCTTGGTTGTTTCGCTGATTGGTTACACATTATATAAATATGATATGTCTGGACCTCGGGAGGATGAGTTGACGGTTCAAGTGCAGACTTCCAAGCCTAAGGAAGAGCCTAAGATGATAGCGAAGGTGAAGAAGGAGGTGAAAGAGATGGTGACACCGAAGGTGGTTGAGAAAGAGGAAAAGAAAGAGGTGAAGAAAATGGTTGAAAAGAATGTGGAGATGAATGTGGAAGAGCAGGAGATTGTCACCGTGGAAAGAGGCGTGGAAGAGAGCGTGGTGGCTGAAGGAGAGCAATATGTGGCTCCAACTGCTATCTATGCCTATAACCAGAAAACGGATTTCATCTATCAAGCCCCTTGCCGAATGGATGAGTTCATTGTAAAGATGGCTGATTACAATCAAGTGAAGGCAGTTGCTATTGACTGTACTTCGGAACCTGGCGACAGTACGATAGTCAGCACGGCTTATGTATTTGAAGACAAGGAACAATTTGATGTCTTCACTCGACTGTTGCAGGCAGCATGTTGGTATGACAGCAAGGCACCAGGCTATCTGCTTAATTTTTCCCATCAGCAATTTTTCTTTACTTTGAAAGATTTGCACAAAGGCGAAAAATATTTCTGGATAGCAGACCGAATCCCAGGAGGACGCATCCTGCTTTTCAGTACCCATATGCCGATAGATGCCACTGTTTCATCGGTCTGTTATCAAGAATATCGAGAAAAACTGATAAATTTCAATTTTAGTACATCACATAATAATTAAAAAGCAAAACCCCATGAAAAAATTCTTTATGATGAGCCTGTTGGCACTGGTAACTCTTGTCTCGCAGGCACAACAGAACAAATTAAAAGTAAAAGACAATTCTTCGTCAGATAGGTTAGAAGTGAAAGAATATGCTCGGAGTGTTGGTGTTTTCAAATCTCGTCCAGAAATCAACAAGGATAAGAAGAAAACTACTGCTGTGTGGCATGGGTCGAATATGGATTGGGTTGAGGACTATTGCGAGGCAAAGAATGTCGCTATTGAGAATGATTATCTGGAATTGTTCCCGGAAATGTCTGAGATGTTCGAGGATGATGAGCCTTATGTCCCGATGAGTTGGCGACTGACAGAAGAAAATAATGAGACGGTACTTCATTGTTATTTCCCCATGCCAGCCGATGAAGTGAGCAACCTGTTTCTTGCTTCGGAGGAGACGAGTCTCGTGGATCAAGAGACGGGAGTACAATATCGCATTCGCCGTACGGAACCTGATACCTATAATAAACACTTCACGGTGCGAGCAAAGAAAGGCGATGTGCTCGACTTGAAGATTTTCTTTGCACCGCTGCCCGAAACAACGAGAGATATAAGAATCTATGGCGTCTCCTGTTGGGAAATGATGGGAATGCCTGTGAAAATCATGAATCATTTTCGGGGCTCAGCCACATCTTATGATGCCACTCCGCAGTTCCACAAACCATGTCTGCTGAGAGAGCACCTCAACGTGGATAAACCCTACGACCGTCAGGATTGGGACACATGGAAGGTGATGACAGATGCCCACTTGATCAAACCGCTGCCAAACTCAACGAAGGCACTGTGGCGTACCCCCGAAGCCACCTACCTTGCCCTTGGCTGCGAACAGAACTGGACACGCGAGTATTTTGGATTCTCCCCTGACACCAAACTCATGGACGAGGCTGGGCATCAGTATAAACTTCGTGAGGTGCAGGGCATCCCCCTGGGTGAACTCTTCTTCATGGAGGGCATGGCAGGCGACTATATAGCCTACGTGATGGTGTTCGACCCATTGCCTCTGGAACTGACCAAAATAACCTATATCGCTCCAGCCGGCGAACCATTTAAAGCCTGGGGAGCCGACTGGTCTGGCAGTGTAAAAACTCTCGACATCAAACAACTTCGCGAGAACCAAAAACTATTTGAGTATCAAGAAAGGGTGGTGGTAGAATAAGAAAATAAATATATCTTTATGTAGTTTGATTGGTAAAACTAGTTGAAAATGGTGAAACAAAGAAGTTTCATTCTTATAGGCAGGGCTGTGAAGTTCTGCCTATAAGTTTTTTGGGTAGTGTTATTTTTTGGGGGGTGCTCTGGATTTTCTGGAGAATCTGGGGCTTCCGAACGACAAAGAAGACCAAGCAACACACTTGCGGAACGCTTGAATTAGAGTGTCTCTTTCTTCTATTTCTACGAATAGATGTTAAAAAACGCTCTATCTCGTAACTTTTCGATTTCTAAGTTTTGCGAGATTGGAGTGTTTAGTGTTACTTTGCACCAGCAAATCACTAAAAAAGCAAAGATTCTATGAAAAAGAAAGACAACACGCTTACAAAGGTGGAGTTTCAGGTGATGAGTATCCTTTGGGACATCAACCATTCAGCCTGCGCTTGGGACATCATTGAGCGATGGGAAGACCCCAAACCTGCTTACACCACCATTGCCACCTACTTGAAGATGCTCTACGAAAGGGGTTATGTGGATTACTTCAAGCACAAAGGGGAGGGAAAGACTCACAGGTATGTGGCAAAGGTGACTCGTGCCGAATACACACGTATGACCATGCAAGAGGTGAAAAAGAGTTTCTTCAATGGTAGCGTCAAGTCGATGTTCAGTTTCTTTGTGAAAGAGGAAAATCTTTCGGCTGATGACATTCGCGAGTTGTTGAGCCTTATGGAAGAGGGAGAAAAGTTTAGTGTTTAGAATTTAAGGTTAGTATTTTAAAGAAAGATGATGTCTGCATTATTTATCTATTCCATCAAATCTGTATTCGTGCTGGCAGTGCTCTATGTGCCCTACACGCTGATGCTCCACCGGGAGAGTTTCTTCCGCTTCAACCGCTTTACACTACTTACCATCCTGGTTCTGTCGTTGGTGTTGCCATTATGCAATGTCTCGGCATTGGTCGATGATGGACAGCCTGTCACTCAGATAGTGCATCAGAAGGTTGAAGCAGTCTGCACCCCGATAGCCCATAAGATGAAAGGAACCACTCCCGTACCGCCAGAGGTGCGCGAGAAAGCGACTCCTACTGCTGTTTACAGTGACTCTTGGTCGTGGCATCACATTTTGAGCGTCTTTTGTTGTGTTGGAATGTTGGCAACCTTGTTGTTCCGTCTGTGGCAGTTCGTCCGCATGGGCATGCTGATGCGTCACGGTTGTGTGTGGAAAGGGAAGGAGGATGGCTTTACCATCTATTGTCATGCCGATGATGTTGCCCCGTGCAGTTGGATGGGCAATATCATCATCAGTCATAAGGACTATATTGAGCATCGCAATGAGATTCTGTTGCATGAACAAGGACACATTCTTCATCACCATTCTGCAGATATTCTGTTGCTCACGTTGGTGCAACTGGTACAATGGTGGAACCCGTTGGTGTATATGCTGGGCAATAGCATGCGTGATGTGCATGAATACGAAGCCGACCACTACGTGTTGCAGCAGGGTGTGAGCCTCTCCCAATATCAGAATCTTCTCATTCGCAAAGCTATTGGCACCGGTTCCTATGTCTTCGCTAATTATTTCAATCATAGTCTTGTGAAACAGCGGGTCATGATGATGCACAAGGGGAGGCCTAATCTTTGGATGTGTGGTAAGGTCTTGTATGTCATTCCTATGGCGATAGTTGCGTTGAGTGTGTTTGCCACACCTAAAGTGGCGGAACCTGTGGAAGATGGTATTTCCACTTTTGAACATCGATTTATCAATATGAAAGCAATAGAATCATCACATCAAAATAAATGAAAGACATGAAAAATTTATTATGTAATGTTGCAACGGTCTTGTTCATCACTGCGACAGCCGTTTCGTGCTATAATCTGGCACCCGAGAATACAGGCGTTCTCTCTTCTGCTGACATCTATAGCGGAGCAGGGAATGTGCTGAATATTGACAGTTTGGTTGCGTATGTGAAGTCTTATGACACAAAGTATGACGGTCTCTATTACCGTGGGGGAGACATTGCAGATGTGGAATATAGTTATAATGGGAAACATCATAAGCGGGTTAATATCCGTTGTGATGTGTTTGATGCCCCAGCCTTCGTTTCTAATGAATTGCCAGATGTTGAGATGGATGAGGATGGCAATATGACCATCAACGGAAAGAAGGTGAAGAGAATATTGGTGGATGGTAAGGAGGTTTTCTATAATAAACAGAGGCTGGCAGGAATCGTGAATAGTGCGATAGCGGATTCGATTTATGAGGCAAAATTGAAGAATCAGTTGAAGAAGAATGCACAGGACCAGCAACTGGCTGATGCCCTTGCCAATATCAGCAAGTCGTTGGCTGGCATGGTGGATGCATCCAACAGCAGTGTTTGGGAGTCACAGGACAGTATTTATTGTAATATCGCTTTAAGGGAATATCCGCAGGGAGATACATTGAAGAGGTGGAATGGCAGGAAAGTGGTCGATTATAGTCATGCACCAGAGATTGTCAAATTTTACAGCACCTCTTCTTCTAAATTGGGAGGAGAAATAGGAGGAGGAAACGAAAGGTTTGGTAGTTTCTCCTACGAGTTTACCCCAGACAGCGTGGAGAATAAGACACATGAACTCCTCAACAAGAAAGAATTTTTGAGGTCGATAAAGCCCGTTCTTAAACAAATGCCACATCACCGTGACATCTATATCAGTCATGATGCAAACTGTTCTGTGAAACCTTCGTTTTCCAATATGAGTTTTTGCTATCAAAATCAGGGTGTAATGGATGGTAACGTGTTCGACCAATCTTTTTCAGAAACAAAGGGACGTATTTACACAATCGATTCTGCGGTGGCGATGGAAGAACTGCTACATCAACTGAATGAAATTGTTTGGCGGTATCTTGACCTTCATCCACATGTCTATTATACTTTTCACCCGGATATTTCAGTTCTGGATGATAACTTTGCCCCTGCCCGCTTAGGAACATTGAAACATTATTTTACCATCAGGCAAGAAACCACTTTATACGAGGATATAGCCATTTTCCTGAATAGTTCAGATACGGGCTACAATCTTTTAGTACTCGATACGAAGGGAGACCTTTGGCTGCCGAAGGAGTGGCCGATTATGAAAAGTTGGAAGAACGGCAAAGTGGTTTACCGTGAGAAAAGGAATGCTGAAGATTCACGGAATTTAGGTGGTTTTGGATGGACTTCGATATCGCATGGATATAAGCCGTGGACAGAATTGGAGAAGCCTCAGAAGATGGACAAAAAGAAAAGCGTGCAATCACTTTAAAAATAAGACGTGTGAAACCTTGTAGTTTCACACGTCTTATTTTTTTTTGACGCTTTGGTCTTTTTTGATATTTTGGTTTTTCTTGATGATGTTGTAGGCTTGGTAGATGCCAAGTTCGCCTGCTTGGGAGAGGTCGGGGATGGCGTGAGGGGTGTCGTCGAGCAAGAGGTGAAGGATGCCTCGGTTGAAGTAGGCTTCGGCGAAGTGGTCGTTTTGTTCGATAACACGAGTGAAGCCTTCGATGGCTTCGTTGACATTGCCTGCCTGTGCCTGTTGGAAGGCTTGTTCGAAGGTGTGGAGCATTTCTTCCTTGCCCGCTTCTCTGTAAAGTTTGTAGGTGTTTTCGCTGGGGAGCATGAGTTTGGCTTCCTGTTCGCGGTTTTGCACTTTTCCTCTATATTCGCTTTCATATTCGGGCACTTGTTCTTGGGTGTCTTCTTCGACGAGTTTCTGGTAGTCGTCAAGATTGATCTGTGACTTCTTTCGAGTCTTGTTCTTCTGTCGGGAAGTCGGAGTAGAGTAGCCGTAGCGGTGAGCAATCTGTTCTTTGAGCACATGTTCTTCGTCGCGGTTGGCTCCTGCATTGTCACCAATCATGCGGCGGGCAGCGGCACGGCGTTCGTAGCCATAGAGGAATTTAGGATATTCGTTGATGACGGTGGTGTAGTCGCGGATGGCTCCACGGTAGTCACCGATATTCTCCAGCAGGGTGGCACGGTTGAAGGTCGCCATCATGTCGTCAGGGTCAATGGAAAGGATGAAGTTGAAGTCTTCGATGGCAAGGTTGTCTTCTCCCACATTGGCACGCAGAAGCCCTCGGTTGTAGTGCCCGATGAAATTCTTGGGCTCAAGGTCAAGGGCACGGTCATAGTCAGCCATCGCATCGCGATAGTGGTTGAGGTGGTAGTGGCAGAGGGCACGGTTGATGAGTGTGTTAGCCTGTTTGGGGTTGAGACGGAGAGATTCGTCAAAGTGCTGGATGGCTTCGTTGTATTGCTCATGGCTCATCAGAATGTTGGCTTTAGCTGTATGGGCACCTATGTTGTATTTGTCCGCCTCGATGGCTTTGTCAATGTAAGTCTCGGCAGCAGCGGTGTCATTTTTTTGGAGAAAGACTTGCGCTTTGAGAGTGTATCCGTCGGCTTGTTTTGCCCATCGGCGGATGATAATGTCGGTAATGCTGTCTGCTTGGTCGAGGCTGTCGGTCTCGATGTAGCAGAGAGCGAGGTTGTGCCAAAGGGAACGGTTTTCGGGCAACATGTCAGTAACGGTCCTGTAGTCTCGGATAGCATCAGGAAAACGGTTCATGTTGATGTAGGCAAGCCCTCGCAATTCGTAGGTGTTTGGGAAATAAGGGTTGCGCTGGATGGCTTGGGTACAATCGAGTGCGGCACCGGAGTAATCATCGAGGTAGAACTTTGCCACCCCCCGATAGAAATAAGGCTCATAGAGGTGAGGTTTGTAGTTGATGACCAGGTTGAAGTAACTGATGGAGAGCACATAATCATCGTACGCAAGGGCATTGCGACCAATGTTCATCATGCGGTCGGTGTTGATTTGGGCATGACAAATCAGTTCTCCTCCCCATAAAAAGGAGAGAACCAATACAACCACACGGATAGACGTGGTGATGAACACTATGAAACGTGATCTCCTCATTCCCGATTCTAACTCTAAACTCTAAACTCTAAACTCTAAACCCTCAGCTCTACCCCCTAAACCCTCAACCTCTATTGGGTTTGCACTTGTAGTGGGCAGAGAACTTACCTTTGGTCATGGCGATGAGTTTAGACTTAATCATCTGCTTACGGAAGGGGGACAGATGGTCAACGAACATTTTGCCGTCGAGGTGGTCGTATTCATGTTGGAACACACGTGCTTCGAAGCCTTCGAGCCAACGTTCCTGCTCGTCGCCGTTCTCATCGAAGTAGTTCACCAACACTTTAGCGGGACGCTTCACACTCTCGTTGATGCCAGGGATGGATAGGCAGCCTTCCGACATGGAAACGGTTTCTTCGCTCTCTTCAATGATTTCGGGGTTGATGAACGTGTGGCGGTAGCCTTTGTACTGTGGCTCATCGTCAGAGATGACATCAAGGTCGATGATGAAGAGGCGGATAGGCAGTCCCACTTGTGGAGCAGCGAGTCCGACGCCTTCAGAGCGTTCGAGGGTCTCAAACATGTTGACGATGAGTTCTTGTAGGTTGGGATAGGCGTTGAAGTCTATCTCTTCGGCAGTCTTGCGGAGCACTGGCTGACCGAATATGTACATGGGAAGAACCATTTTTATTTATTTACAATTTTATAATTTACTATGTACAATTTATTTATCTATCTGATGCTTTGCAGGTAGTCCTCGAGGATGATGGTGGCGCTGATTTTATCAACGAGAGCCTTGTTCTGTCGGGCTTTCTTTCCGATGCCGCTTTGTAGCATGGCTTGGTGGGCCAGTACAGAGGTGAAACGCTCATCGTAGTAGGTGATTTCCTTGTCGGGAAAGAGTCGCTTCAACCGATTGAAGAATGGTTCGATGCGCTTCATGTTCTCGCTGTTCTCACCATTCATTTGAGTGGGCTTGCCCACAACAATGGTAGATACATCCTCACTTGCCACATAGTCAACGATGAACTTTTCGAGTTCCTTCGTCTCGACGGTGGCAAGTCCGTTGGCGATCATCTGCAGGGTGTCTGTCACAGCGATGCCTGTGCGTTTCTGTCCATAATCAATAGCGAGTATTCTTGACATCTTATTTTATTTACAATTTTGCAATGTACAATGTACAATTTATCTTAGTACCATTGGATAGAACTTGAATAACTTGACTTCTTGTCGTACTTGAGGGCGTCGGTAAGGGTGCTGGCATTGGCACGCAGGGAGATGTGGTAACTGGTGTAAACGCCGAACACGAGTCCGCAGGAGATGTTGAAGCAGTGCATGTCGCGAGAGATGTTGACTGTGGTCATGGAAATCTTCTTGGTGGTGAAGTCCCATCCCGAGGCGAAGTTGCAGTTCCAGTTGCTTGCCAGTTTCAGGTTGCCCGAGAAGTTGAGGTTCTGGGTGAAGGAGTAGGGATAGCGCATGGTCTTGACATTGATGTCCTTGCTACGGTCTTCGTACATGGTGAGTCCGTAGGAGATGGAGAAGGACCAGGGGATTTGGAACTTCATGTAACCATCGGCGTCCAACCCGTCAGAGGATTCGCTTTTTGTTTTGTTGGGATTGTCAATGTTCGTTTCCAAATCGTCAACATCCTCGCTTCCCTCCTCTGAGGCAATGTCATCTATTTCTTCTTCACTGTCTTTGCCTCGTCCAAACAGTTTTCTGATTTTCTCCTTGATTTGTCGGAAGGACTGGTTGTTGAAGGTGTAAGACAGGTTCTTCGACATGCCTTGGAAACGTCCCCAACGTCCGTATGACCATTCGGTACGGTCACCTACCACAACATTACCGTTCTTGTCAAATTCATAAGCGTATGTCATAAAGACGGCACTCATGTTGAAAGTGGTCTTTCCCCATTTCAGACGCAGACGAGTGGATAGGTTGGACCACGGCTGGCGCTCGGCTGCCATATTGTAGGACAGGGACGCTCCGAGTTCGTCAATGATGCTTACCTTTTTGATGGAGTCGTTACGGTCTTTGATTTTTGCCTCCACATTGTTGGAGAGACTGAAACTGACGGCACCAGTTTTCCCGACAGAAGGGGCTCCATAGAGAGAACCTGCATATGGAGAATAAGGCACTTGTGTTACATTGCCGTCTTCGTCTGTACGTGTGTAGGTTTTCCAATATCCCCATTTGCTGTCGCCAAAGTCGGGCGCATAACTGAAACTGATGGATGGCGTGATGACATGACGTACCATTTGTAGTTTATTCCCGAACACTTTGGGATTAGGCTTGTAAAAACCATAAAGTTTAGTGTTGGCACTCAAAGAGAGGTTATAGTCGAACACACGGTTGAAGCCATAAATGGTGTCACGTACCACTTTGTTACTACCTTCGTCCCAACTCTGGATGACTTTGTTGGTGTACCACCGCTCTGTGTAATTGAGCATCGGGGTAATGTTGATATATTTCAAAATATTGAAGGAGGCTGAAATCGGAATGTTGTGTCGCATGCCGTTTTTCCAATCTTTGACAAGGGAGGAATGTAATAACTTGTCTTCTTTGGTGCTGATGGAATTGGATAGTGTTCCTGTATATTTCAGGCTAATTTTTTCATACCAGCGTTCTTTACCCACTGCCACCTTACGTTTGAAAGGATAGACGGTCGATAAGGACCACGACATAGAAGGCAGTGTGAGCGCAATGGTGGAATCGCGCATATTTTGCGATATATTGAAAGAACTGGATAGGGAAAGTCCGATTTTGCGGAAGTTGTGCGAATAGGACACAGAAGATGTGCGGGTGCTCTGTGAGTAGGATGTTGGATTGTAGAGCGAGGTGAGGTTGTTCTTCTCGTAGGATTGTGTGGCGAAGTTCACGCTGGCAGAGAAGGTGCTGTTGGGAGAAGACTTGGGATCGGTGCGGTGGCTCCATTGTATCTTGAAGTTCTTCTGTACACTATAGTCGGGCATGTTTTTCTCGCCATCTTTGGTCACTTGGTAATTGAAATAAAAATTACCGCTATATTTATAACGCTTCTTGTAGGTGGTCTGTGCACCAACGCCCCATGAACCTTTTGTGAAGATCTCGCCTGTCACTTTCAAGTCCATGTAGTCGCTGATGGCGAAGTAGTAACCACCATCGCGCAGATAGAATCCTCGGGTGAACTCGTCACCATAGGTTGGCATGATGAAACCGCTGGAATAGGTGCCGGTGATGGGGAAGTAGGCGAAAGGAATGGCAAGGGGAAGTGGTACATCTTCCACCACTAACCATGCAGGACCGGAAAAGACGTTCTTGCCCGGACGAACTTTCATGCGCGACATTCGGATGTAGAAATGCGGATGTTCTTCGTCACAGGTAGTGTAGGTACCTTTTCCTGCATAATAGATTCCATCTTTGCTTTTCTTTGCCTCTTCTGATGTGATGAACCCTTCTTCTTGAGTTGTGTAAAGGTTGGTGATAAAACCCTTCTTTGTCTTGAAGTTGTAGGACATGGTCTGGGTTTTGTATTCGTCGCTACCTTCCTTGAAGACGGGTTTGCCAAACATGTTGCCAAGAGAGTCAAGACCGTAGGTGGCATGCACGATGGAACTGTCCATGTTCATGCGAATGTTTTCAGACGTGAGGTCGATGTTCTGATATTTCACATCGGCATTTCCATAAAGGTGAGCGGTTTTGGTGTCCATGAAAAAGGTCATGGAGTCGGTGGCAGTATAGACGACAGGAGCATCAAGCGCACTTTTTTTCTGCGATTTTTGAATGGAGTCTTCAGCCGCAGCCACAGAATCGTTCCACTGGATGGCTCTTGATTTGTTAGCGTCAATACCGTGTTCACGGTCGAAACGTGCTTTGAGAGAGTCAAGGTTCAGGAGCAGAGAATCAGATTCAGACATTTGTACAGTGTCTTGACGGTCTGTTGTGTTGGGTGATAGAGTGTCGGAAACTGACAGTGAGGAATCTGTATGTGTAGTGTCAACAGCATGATGGCCGACAAAAAACGGATATTTGCCGACCAATGGATTGTTGAAAGCCGTCATGGATAACACCATGACCAGTACGAGCAATGACGCAATAAACCTCTGCCTTCTCATAAAACGGGGCAAAGGTACGACTTTTTCGGGAAATAACAGATATATTTATTTTAATAAATACTAATTTACCCGAACCTTTTAGACCATTTAACGAATCGTTCCACTCCTTCGTTGCCAAATTTGGACAGTGAACGGGTGGCTTGCTCTAATGTCTTTTCTGTGGTGAGTTTGGTTTTTGAAAAGAATTTGTCAGCATAGCAGATGATTTGTTCCTCGATGGTTTCGGGCAGTAAATCTTGGTGAGGAACGGGCAGATTTTGCTGCTCTATTTCTTGGAGAGAAAGCCCTGCACCAGTATGTCGTTCGCACACTCTGGCATGGCGTGGGAATCCCTCTGCGCGAAGCAGTTCTGCGCCAATGGTGCCATGACAGATGTACGGTTCGGTTCCAAAGCATTGAACACCTGCTGCATCGCAACGGAAAATGCCTATGTCGTGGAGCATGGCAGATTCTTCCACAAATTGACGGTCTGCATTCAATTCGGGGTGCTGGTCAACAATGGCGAGTGCCTTGTCTGCCACACTGCGACTATGCACCATGAGAATGTGTTTCAGTTCATTCTCCTCAGGGTAGTATTTATCAATGATGGCTTGGTAGTTCATAGATAAAAATCTTTGGTGAGTTCTTTGTATTCAGTTGTTCGCTGTCTGTCTGTATCATAGAGTGTCAGCGTGAGATTTTCTGTTGGTTGGATGGATGTGCAAAATTCCAGCATGACACGATTGAAGGGTTTACGTTCTGTGGAACGAATATTCATTCGACGTGTCAGGTAGAGTCTGTTTGCCACACAAATGCTAATGAAATCGTTGGCACTTTGAAAGGGAATAATGACACAGAAGAAACCATCGTCTGTCATCAATTTCGCAGCGTTGGAAATCAATTTTTCAAAGGGGAGAGAAGATGTGTGGCGAGCGGCATCTCGTGCTTTTTTCCCTCCTAAAGTTTCCTCTTTGTAAAATGGTGGATTTGAAACGATTAAATCGAATTTACTCGAGAAACAACTAAGGAGTGAAAAATCCAATTCTTTCATATTGATTCGAGTGCTGAAAATGGAATTGTCAACATTCTCTTTTGCTTGTTCAATGGAAGGTGCGTCAATGTCTATTCCATCTATCATGGCATCGGGTAATCGCTGTGCCAGCATGAGGGCAATCAACCCTGTTCCTGTACCGACATCCAACACCCTTTGAGGAGAAGCCCCCCCCTTGTTCTCCGGAAGTCTTGCCCATGCTCCAAGCAACACACCATCCGTCCCGACTTTCATGGCTGAACGGTCGTGGCGGATGGTGAATTGTTTGAAACGAAAATCTGGTGTGGGCAATGTGTAGAGTTTGGAGTTGAGGGTTTTGAGTTTAGATAGGCAGATGGTTAGAACTGGAAATAGTTCTTGGCATTGTTGTAGGCAATGTCCTCAATCATCTGATTGACACGCTTCTCCTCATAACCCACGTAGGGCACTTCGCCATTTTCGATGTCGGTGGCAACGAGGTTGCAGAGAATGCGGCGGAAGTATTCGTGGCGAGGGTAGGAGAGGAAGGAACGTGAGTCGGTGAGCATACCTACAAATCGGCTTAGCAGACCGAGCAATGAAAGTGCGTTCATCTGTTTGGTCATGCCGTCCTTCTGATCAAGGAACCACCAGCCAGAACCCCACTGAATCTTGCCAGGGATGGAACCGTCTTGGAAGTTGCCCAACATGGTGGCAAGCACTTCGTTGGCACATGGGTTCAGGTTGTAGAGGATGGTCTTTGCCAGTTTGCCTTCTGAGTTCAAGCGGTCAAGGAATTTTGAGCACTTCTTGGCGGTATTGAATTCACCGATGGAGTCAAAACCCGTGTCGGGACCAATCAGTTTGAACATCTTTGAGTTATTGTCGCGGATAGCACCATAGTGAAATTGCTGTGCCCAACCGGCTTCAGCGTCCTGCACTCCGAAGATGTGCATCATGGCGGACTTGAACTTCAAAATCTCTTCTTTGCAGAGTTCTTTGCCATTGTACACTTTGTTGAAAATGGCTTTAATCTCTTCGTCTGTGTAGTCTTCTGCGTAGAACTCCTCGATGCCGTGGTCGGAGAGTTTACATCCCATTGAAGCAAAGAAATCGTGACGTGCCTGAATGGCATCAATATAGTCGTTGAAGCCGTTGATGGCTTTTCCGCTCACTTCGGAGAGTTTATCCACGTATGCCTTGAAGTTGGCTGGAACTTCCACTGCCATTGCCTTGTCGGGACGCCAGGTAGGAAGCATCTTGGTCTCCATGGTGGGGTCGTCAGCCACTTGCTTGTGGTATTCCAATGAATCCACAGGGTCGTCGGTGGTGCAGACCACTTTCACGTTGTAGTGCTTCATCAAACCGCGTGGCGTAAACTTGGGATCCTTCTTGATTTGATCGTTGCATTCTTCGAAAATTTCGCGGGCATTCTCGGGATTCAGCGTCTTGTTGATGCCGAATGCAGTCTTGAGTTCCAAGTGTGTCCAGTGGTAGAGCGGGTTGCGGAAAGTGTATGGGACGGTTTCTGCCCACTTTTCGAATTTTTCCCAGTCAGAAGTGTCTTTGCCTGTGATGAAACGCTCTGCCACGCCATTGCTGCGCATGGCTCTCCACTTATAGTGGTCACCACCCAACCAAATCTGTGTAATAGATTCAAAACGCTTGTTTTCAGCCACTTGCCGAGGAACAAGATGACAGTGATAGTCAATAATCGGCATCTTTGCCGCATGTTCGTGATATAACTTCTGTGCTGTTTCACTTTGCAACAAGAAGTTCTCGTCCATAAAAGGTTTCATGAGATGATAGATTTTGATTAAATGATTTTGTTTTTGCAAATGTAGTGATTATTTTTTCTTCATACAAAAAATCTTGAGAAAACCTTCAGAAACGGACTTAATCTACCTGATTTTTTCTGTGAACCTCCCTTTTTAGAAATCGTACCCCTCGACTACAACATAGCGTACCCCTCGGGTACAACATAGCGTACCCCTCGGGTACGGCAGGGTGTACCCCTCGGGTACGATTGGGGGATGATGCTTGATACAACAGGGGTGAAAAAATGTTGGAGGTGTCTCATTTCACAATGAGGCACCTCCATTTTCCTTTTTTAGGTACTAGTTTCTAAGGTAAAAAGATTGTTTTCAGGATAACGATGGCAAAGGTAGGGGTTATTTTTGAATAAACAAGTTTTAGTAAATGTGTTTTTTAACATAAATTGCGTTTTTTCTTCATTTTTATGGATGAACATGCTTGAAACAAGGAAAATCTTTTGTAATTTTGCAGCCAATATTGAAGTGAATGACACATCTTTTATATGGGACAAATTAGTATATGGGAGGAATGAAATTCACCCGATTTATACAAGAACACGATAAATAGAAACAAGTTGACATGAGTGTAGAAAACGCAGAAGAACTCAAGGCAGAAGAGAGTAAAAAAGAATCTCTCAACTTTATTGAAGAACAGTTGGTGAAGGATTTGGCCGAAGGTAAGAATGGCGGAAGGATGCAGACACGTTTTCCTCCCGAACCTAATGGCTATCTGCATATAGGACATGCCAAGGCGATTGCGCTTGATTTTGGAATGGCTCAGAAATATGGTGGTGTATGTAACCTTCGTATGGATGACACGAATCCACAGAAGGAAGACACGGAATATGTGGAGGCGATTAAGCGAGACATTGAGTGGCTGGGCTTCAAATGGGGTAACATCTATTATGCCAGTGACTATTTCCAGAAGTTGTGGGACTTTGCCGTTGCACTGATCAAACAGGGTCGAGCCTACATCGACGAACAAACGGCAGAGCAGATTGCTGAACAGAAAGGAACTCCGACACAGGCGGGAACCAATTCGCCGTATCGTGACCGACCCGTAGAAGAAAGTCTTCGTCTTTTCGAGGAAATGAATTCGGGCAAGATGGAACCGGGCAAGATGGTGCTGCGTGCCAAGATTGACATGGCAAGCCCCAACATGCACTTCCGTGATCCCATCCTCTACCGTGTGCTGAATATGCCGCATTGGCGTACTGGCAACAAATGGAACGCATACCCCATGTATGACTTCACGCATGGACAGTGTGACTATTGGGAAGGCGTGACCCATTCTTGGTGTACACTGGAGTTTGTGAGCCACCGTCCTTTGTACGACCTCTTTGTCGATTGGGCGAAAGAAGTGGATGGAACGGACAATCCGATTGATGACAATCGTCCTCGTCAGACAGAATTCAACAAACTGAATCTCACCCATATCTTGTTATCCAAACGTAATCTTTTGGTATTGGTACAAGAGAAAGTGGTGAATGGGTGGGATGACCCACGTATGCCCACTATCTGCGGTTTCCGTCGTCGTGGTTACAGCCCTGAAGGCATTCTGTCATTCATCAACAAAATTGGATACACGAAATTTGACGCGCTCAATCAGATGTCGTTGTTTGAGTCGGCGGTACGTGATGACCTCAACAAACGTGCACAACGTGTCAGTGCTGTCATCAATCCAGTCAAGTTGGTCATCACCAACTTCCCCGAAGGTGAGACAGAGACTTATACTGCCATCAACAACCCTGAGAATGAAGTGGACGGTACACACGAAATCGTGTTCAGCCGTGAATTGTGGATAGAACGTGAGGACTTTATGGAAGATGCTCCGAAAAAGTTCTTCCGTCTTGGTCCTGGCAAGCAAGTGCGTCTGAAAAACTCATACATCATCCAATGTCCTGAAAGCCTTGAAGACTGTGTGGTGAAGGACGCCAATGGTAACATTGTGGAGATTCATGCAGAGTTGATACCTGAGACCAAGACTGGGCAGGCGCATAGCGACATGAAGATAAAGGGAAAGACCATTCACTGGGTGAGTTGCAACCATTGCCTTGAGGCAGAGGTGCGCAATTATGACCGTCTGTGGATGGTGGAGAATCCTCGTGATGAAGTGGCTGCCTATTCAAAAGAGCATGGTGATGTGCGTGGTATTGAAGCAATGCGTCCTTTCCTCAATCCCAATAGCCTTGAAATCAAGAAGGCATACGTGGAGGAGTGGCTCGCTACTCGTAAGCCGATGGATTATCTTCAGTTCCAGCGTATTGGCTACTACAATGTCGATCCTGACTCTACACCAGAGCACCTTGTGTTCAATCGCACAGTCGGTTTGACAGATGCGTGGAAAAAAATCAACAAATAGATTTCATGGCAAAAGATTACTTTCAATCAAAGGAGTTTAAGGATTTGCTGAAGTCATATGAAAATCAGCAAACGGCAGGGGGAAGCATCTATCTGGATGCGGATGACTTTGCCGACATTGCTGATTATTATCTCAGCATAGACCAACCATCTTCCTCGATGAAAACACTTGTCACGGGGCTTTCTTTGCATCCCAACGATGAGGTTTTGCTGATTGTGTTGAGTGCCGCCTATATCTATCAGCGTCAATATGATAAAGCGGAAGAGGTGTTGGGTAAACTGGATGATGAAAATTCTGACGTGAAGTATCAATTGGCACAGTTGGAGTATGCCAAATATGGGCATGTGAAGAAGGCGGAAAAGATGTGGCGCGAGTGGATGAAACTTGAAAATGGACAAGAGCCTTCCGAAGACCAGCGACGCGAATGTTACATACATATTATTTCTTCATTGATTGAATTAAGAGGCAATGACAGAGGTGAGAAAGGGTATGATGTGGAAGCGGTACGTCGATGGGTGCAAGAATATGTTGACACTTTCCAACCATTGGGCAAGTATGACGAGGATGTTCAATTGGCAGACATCTGTAGAGATAATGATTTGGCGGATTTGATGTGCGACGTTCTTACTCAGGTGTTGGATGAGCAACCTTATCTACCTAAGGGATGGTCTAACCTTGCATTGGCACAATATCTGTTGCAACGTTACGAACAGGCAATAGAATCATGCGATTTTGCTTTAGCCATCAATCCCAACGACCTTGAGGCGTTGTTGACGAAAGCGCACTCGCTTCACTCTATGGGTGAAAAAAGCGCATCCAAGCCTATCTTTAAAGAATATCTTGAGAAAGGTGGGGAAGCCGTTCAGATTATTCCTTATGCAGATGCCCTTTTTCTGGATGGAGAAAAGGAGATGGCCCTTTCCCAACTGGAATGGTTGTGCAACCATTTTGAACAAAAAAAGCAGGAAGCATTATCAAGATTAGAAAAGGCGAAAGCGGCTCTTCCTTCTGATAAAGAGATAATGAAGAAAGAACAGGCTTTGTACGATGATTTCATCGATCTCTACAAGAGGATCATGACTGATATAAGTGACCTCTATCATCATAACGAATATTATGAGGAGGGTATTCTTGTCAACAACCGTTTGACAGAGGTGGACAAGCACGATTCTGAGGCATATTTCATGTTGGGCATCAACAATTTGGCACTGTGCCGCTACGAAGAAGCATCAAGAAATTTTGCCTTTGCTTTGCAATGGGCAGAAGACCAGGTGATGATGGGGGTTGACATAGCACTTACTTTTGTACTCAACAATTTTGACAACTTCGCGCTCGAAGTGTTGGATGCCGTCAGCAAAATAGCATCTCACAGCAGCAGCCCATTCGTCAAAAACATATCTGCGGCAAAGTCTTTGACTTATTTGAAGATAGGACATAAAGACCAGTTCTTAAAGTATTTCAAGGTGGCATGCCAAGAGACGCCAGAACTGGTGAGGAAGGTCTATGATGGATATTTCCCCACCAATATCCCCATTACTCAATGGAGCGATTATGCTGCAAAAAACATTGACAGACTGATAAAAAAATTCAAGGGTGAGAATATTCAGTTAAATGGATTCTCATAACGATAACAAACAATTATAATATATGATACACAACAAATTCAAAGGATTAGGCATCGCGCTTGTCACTCCTTTTACCAAAGAGGGCATGGTTGATTTCACCGCTCTCCACCGTTTGCTTGACTATCAACTCTCAAACGGCATTGACTTTATCTGCCTGTTAGGCACTACAGCCGAGACTCCGACACTCTCAGCCGAAGAACGTCAACAGGTGAAAGACCTTGTGGTTGAGAAAGTGAATGGACAAGTGCCGATCCTTATGGGATGCGGAGGTAACAACACTGCAGCCATTGTGGAGCAAATACAAACTGGAGACTTCAAGGGAATCGAAGGAATTCTCAGTGTTTGCCCATACTATAACAAACCATCACAGGAGGGACTTTATCAGCACTTCAAGGCTATTTCTGCCGCTGCAGCAACACGCAATCTCTCGGTTGTTCTTTACAATGTGCCAGGGCGTGTGGGAGTGAACATGACGGCTGAGACGACACTTCGTCTTGCCAATGAATGCGAAAATATTGTTGCCATCAAGGAGGCATCGGGCAACTTCACGCAGATAGACGACATCATCAAGAACAAACCCGCTAATTTCGATGTGATTTCAGGCGATGACGGTATCACCTTTCCGCTTATCACCCTTGGAGCAGTGGGGGTCATCTCTGTGATTGGTAATGCACTGCCCAAAGAGTTCAGCCGTATGGTTCGTCTTGCTCTCAATGGCGACTACAACAATGCCTTGACCATCCATCATAAGTTCACCGAACTTTTCAAACTTCTCTTTGTGGATGGCAACCCTGCAGGTGTCAAGGCGATGCTCAATTCCATGGGACTCATTGAGAACGAACTTCGTCTTCCTCTTGTTCCATCACGCATCTCCACGATGGAGAAGATATCGGCGATTGTAAGGGAATTGAACATCAAATGCTGAAATTCTCTAATTTCGTAAGGGGCGAAAAGGGGACATTGACACCTCTGTGTATATTGGGTAGGGAATTAAAATATAAAAAAAATCAAATACCGTATGTTTTATTTCTTTGGAGTAAAAGGAGTTATAAGGAGTTATCGCTCCGTTCATGAGTTAAAAGCCGATAGTCTGACACCAGCATAACATTTGGCTTTAACTACTTTAACTCCTCTGACTACTTTAACTTCAAAGAAGTTGAGCACTTGTGAAACTTGAGTAAAAAGCGATGTTAATTCTTGGATTAAGCATTTATGCATGGGTGACCATCATTGTCGTATTGACAATGTTCAGTATTATGATTTTCACAAAACTGCCTACAGAGTTTGTATTCTTAGGCGGCATTTGTGTGTTGTTTGTGTCGGGGGTACTTGATGCAAAGGAGGCTTTTGCAGGCTTCAGTAACACATCGGTCGTACTGATTGCTGTCTTGTTCGTCGTTGTCGCAGGCATGGAGCGTACAGGCGTGTTACAATGGATTATGCGACATTTGCTTGGCTCGCCTTCGTCGTGGGCAAAGGCCATCGTCAGGTTAATGGTGCCTGTTGCGGTGTTAAGTTCTGTGTTGAGTAACACGACGGTGGTAGCCCTGTTTGTGAATGTTGTGAAAATGTGGGGCAAGAAGTTGGGCATTTCTCCATCACGCTTGCTCATTCCTCTTAGTTATGCCTCAGGTATGGGTGGTGTTTGTACGCTTATCGGTACACCGCCAAACCTCATCATCAGTGGAATGTATGCAGAGGATACAGGTGTACAGATGAACTTTTTTACCACTACCTTGCCAGGTTTGTTCTGTCTCGTTGTCGGTATATTGAGCATTTTGGCAATGCGACGCCTGTTGCCTGATTGCCAGGCTCCAGAGGATGCCTTTGCCAATGCGAAGGAGTACACCATGGAATTTCTCGTGCCCTCGGATAACAAGCATATAGGTCAAACCCTCGGCGAGGCAGGGCTGATGACGGTAGAGGGCGGACAACTGTTGGAGGTGATAGGTTTTGACAAGGAGGTTGTATCGCCTGTGGATAAGGATATGCTGCTTATTGGTGGCGACCGTCTTGTCTATTGTGGACGGATTGAAGAGTTGCTGCGGCTGCGCCACAGTCATGGGTTGATGGCTGCTGACAACAAGATATTCGCATTCAGCCAAGACAATAAAAAACGTCAGTTACGAACCGCCCACGTACGTTTTGGTAGCCCGATAATAGACAAAAGTTGGGACGATGTCCTGTTGAAAGGACATGACGAGATGACGCTGGTGGCTGTGAGCCGATATGGACAACGTATCAATGAAGTGCCCCATGAGGTGGTTCTGCAAGCAGGCGACACGTTGCTGTTGGAGTGCGCCCCCAAGGCAAAGTCTATTGGTGTTGAGGTGGAGAAAGCGCTGGAGTTTCTCGACTCTGATGAGATGCCTGTCAAGAGTGGCATGCCTACGCTTGTTTCCTCACTCATTATGTTGGGCATGATTCTGTTGTCATCGCTTGATGTGATGCCATTGTTGCAGAGTGCCTTCCTGGCTGCCATCTGCATGTTGCTTTTCCGTTGCTGCACTCCTCTGCAAGCCATGAAGAGCATCAATTGGAACATACTGATGGTTTTTGCTGGAAGTGTTGTGCTTGGCACAGCCATTCAGAAGACTGGGCTTGCTGAGATATTGGCACAGGGAGTCGTGAGCGTGTGTGGTCCCCATCCGCTGTTAGTAATGTGTGCAGTCTGCGTGGTGGGCACGTTCATCACCGAGTTCATCTCCAATGCTGCTACTGGTGCCATGTTCTATCCCATTGTCTATCAGGCAGCCGTGTCAATGGGATGCGATCCCTTTCCGTTCCTCATAGCACTGATGATATCCGTTTCCAGCAGTTTCGCTACACCCATTGGATCACCCACCCACATGTTGGTTTATGGTCCGGGTGGATACCGTTTCACCGACTTCATGCGTATCGGCTTCTGGATGAACATCATCATTCTCATCGCCAATCTTTTCATCGTGAACTTGCTTTGGCCGATTCAACAAGTATGATATTCTTGCCGTGCACCAGCCTGCTCGGAACAAGTAAATGGAATGCAACAAGAAATCCTTTTCGGCTTGCGGCTGATAAAAGAATCCCCTTTGTCTTCGTTGAGGACAGAGGGGATTCTTCTTTTTGATTTAATCTTCAGGCACTTTATGGGAAAGAACCATCATAGTCTTTCTTTTATGTTCGTTTTCGTTACTTTGGCTATCTACGCTGACATTTGGGGCAGAGGCCTTTCACGATGTATTCCACCTCGTGCGTTTCAAAACCATCGGGGAGGGTGACGAGGGGAATCGTGTGGTCTTCGAGGCAATAGGTGCGACCGCAACGGGTGCAGGCAAAGTGAACGTGGTTGAGATGATGGCTGCCTTCACAACGGCACACGCAGTATTTCTCGATGCCTGAACCGTCGTCTATCTGGTGAAGAATGTCATGTTCGGTAAAAAGCCGAAGAGCACGGAAGATGCTGGAGCGGTCCATCTCGGGTAGCCACTCTTCCACGTCTGCCAATGAGAAGGCTTCGGAGCGATGGCACACCGCTCGATAGACAAGGATGCGAACGGCTGTTGGCCGTATGCCGTGTTGGCAGAGAACTTCAGTCTCTATCTGCTGATTCATCATACGTTATTTCTCAAAGTGTTGGTAGTCTTTAACAGTCTTCCAAGCCCCTCCCCAATGGAAACCATGTTGGATGAAAAGGCGGTAGCATAGGTCTTTCGTGTCGATGATGGGCACTTTCACATTGCGGAGGTTGGCTCTGTTATAGGCGTATGGCTTACCAGTAGAGGGTTCCACTTTACCATTGTTGAGATGAATGTAAGGGTTGTAAAGAGGATTGATGTCAATGGCAAGTCCTTGCGAATGTTTGGAGAGTTTGGTGGTGCCGGAGACGACACGGAAATTGAAGCAAGAGGTGTTGTTGGCTCGCATGGAGGTCTCATCGTCGGCACCATATTCGTCAATCAGCACCATGCGCTCAATCTTATAGTTCGCCTCATAAAGTTTTCGGAAGATGTCAAGGAGGTCATTAGCAATGGATTGATTGCAGACGATTTCGCCGAGTTGCGTTTTACCCTCGGTGTTGCGGTGAAGCACACGGAGATAACGCAGCGAGGCACGTGGCATGGTGCAGTTCTGCTTGAAGGATTTGCCCTGCATACGCTTGAAGATGGCATCATTGATGGGGTAGGCTTTGAAGCAGGAATCAAGGCTGTATGCCTTCACAGCCTCGTCGCTCACAACCGCGGCAGGTGTCCAGTCGTGAAGTGTTTTTTGTTCATCGGGAGTGGCGAAGGAACTGAGGAGTGTAAAGATAAGTGTGAAGTATATGAAGTATATAATGTTCATTTTGACTCTTTTTATGTATTTATGTGGCAAATTTACGGAAAAAGAACGATTTTACACAAGTGCTTATGGAAATATATGGATTTTTTTTCTTAAATTTGTCCCGAAATATGTTAAAATTATAATGGTATGGAAAATAAAATTCAAGAACTGACTGAGAAACTCCTGAAGGACGGAGTGGAGAAAGGCAATGCCGAGGCTGAGAAAATCATTGCAGCCGCCAATGAGAAGGCTGCTCAGATAGTGGCTGATGCCAAGGCACAGGCTGAAGAGATTGCTGCTGCTGCCCAGAAGAATACGCAGAGCATGGAGGAGAACATGAAGAGTGAAATCAAGATGTATGCCGCTCAAGCCTTGAATGCCTTGAAGAGTGAGATTGCCAACGTGGTGGGCGATAAGGTGGTGAAGGAAACCACTGCCGACATCACAGGCAACAAGGATTTCATGAATGAGTTCGTCCTGAAACTGGCTGAAAAGTGGGGCGCGCAAGAGGACATCATCATCAGCACAGAGGATGCAGCAGGCTTGAAGGCTGTTTTTGCAAAGAAGGCAAAGGCTCTGCTTGACAACGGAGTGACCATTGAGGAGGTGAACGGCAAGAAAACGTTGTTCACGGTGCAGCCTGCTGACGGTGCCTACAAAGTGAACTTTGGCGAAGCAGAGTTTGAAGAATACTTCAAGAATTTCTTGCGTCCGCAATTGGTGGAAATGATATTCTAAGTTATGGGAAATTACTATTGTTTAATGGCTGGCTTGCCTGACATCACGCTGGAGAACACGAAGCAGGAGGTGAGCATGCCCGACTTGAGGGAAGAACTGGAGGCGGTCTTGTCTGAGAAGGACAAGAAGGTGCTCTATTATTTCTTTCTTCAGAAGGACTGCATGAACCTTGTCAGGCTGTTGAAGAATCCGAAAGCGGAAATTGATGACAATGGCAATCTGGGCATGGAACAGTATGTCGATTTGATGACTTCGGCAAGGGAAATGAACTTCAATGTCCACCGCTATCCTGCCTTTATGAGCATCTTTGCTCGCGAGTATGCGTATAACAAGGACAAAGAGGGCTATTTCCCGGAAGATGACATGCTCTACAAGTTCTATCAGTATGCCATTGAGACGTGCCCCAACAAGATGGTACGCCAGTGGTATAAACTCAACCTTGACATCACCAATATTCTCACTGCATTTCTGGCACGCAAGAACGGATGGAACGTGGCTGACTACATTCAAGGTGAGGATGAGGTGACGGAGATGATTCTCTCAAACAACACGAAGGACTTCAATTTGACTGCTGAATATGACTATGTGGCAGACCTGATGAAGATTGTGGAGTGTGAAGACCCCGTGGAGAAAGAGAGGAAGATGGATGCGTTCAAATGGATTTGGCTGGAAGATAGGACTTTCTTCGATATGTTCTCCATTGAAGCGGTGTTTGCCTATCTCTGTAAACTCGACATGCTGGCACGTTGGGACAAACTGGATGTGGAAACAGGCAAGGAGACTTTCCGCCAGATTATTGAGAATCTGAGAGGTGAGGCTCGTGTGCCCGAGGAATTTCAAGCCAAAGCACCGCGCGTGAGGGACTTGATGGCGGGATAACGACATCTCAATCCCTTCAATAGCAAGAATTTAAAACAAAAAGCAACAAGATATGACAAAAGGAACTGTTAGTGGCGTGATTGCCAACATGGTGACACTGGCTGTCGATGGCCCTGTGAAGCAGGGGGAAATCTGTTACATCGAGACAGGTGGCGACAAACTGATGAGCGAGGTCATCAAGGTGGTGGGCAACGACGTGTATGTGCAGGTGTTTGAATCGACACGTGGACTGAGGGTCGGTGCACCTGCCGAATTTACAGGACACATGCTGGAAGTGCAATTGGGTCCAGGTATGTTGTCGAAGAACTATGACGGTCTGCAGAACGACCTCGACAAGATGGAAGGTGTCTTCCTGAAACGCGGTCAATATACCGAACCGCTCGATGCCGAGCGCGAGTGGGACTTCGAGCCTCTCGCCAAGGTCGGCGACGAGGTGGAAGGCTCTGCATGGCTTGGCGAGGTGGAAGAGAACTCACAGAAACTGAAGATCATGGCACCTTTCCAGATGGAGGGTAAAGCGAAAGTGAAGAGCATTGTTTCCGCTGGCAAGTACAAGATTCACGACGTGGTGGCTGTGCTTGAAAAGGCAGACGGCACCGAAGTGAAGGTGGACATGGTGCAACACTGGCCAGTGAAGTTTGCCATGACAAACTATAAGGAAAAACCACGCCCCTTCAAGTTGTTGGAGACGGGTGTGCGTACCATCGATACTTTCAATCCTATTGTGGAAGGCGGAACGGGTTTCATCCCCGGTCCTTTCGGTACAGGAAAGACGGTGCTTCAGCATGCCATCTCGAAGCAGGCAGAGGCAGATATCGTGATTATCGCTGCCTGTGGTGAACGTGCCAATGAGGTGGTGGAAATCTTCACGGAGTTTCCAGAACTGATTGACCCTCACACAGGACGTAAACTGATGGAGCGTACCATCATCATCGCCAACACGTCAAACATGCCTGTGGCAGCGCGTGAGGCTTCTGTCTATACAGCGATGACGATGGCAGAGTACTATCGTTCCATGGGACTGCGTGTGCTGTTGATGGCTGACTCTACTTCGCGCTGGGCACAGGCACTGCGTGAGATGTCGAACCGAATGGAGGAACTGCCTGGTCCCGATGCTTTCCCGATGGACTTGGGTGCCCTCATTTCTAACTTCTACGGTCGTGCAGGTTATGTGTATCTGAACAATGGTGAGATTGGTTCCATCACGTTCATCGGTACAGTGTCGCCTGCCGGTGGTAACCTGAAGGAGCCAGTGACTGAGAACACGAAAAAGGTGGCTCGTTGCTTCTATGGCTTGGAACAAGACCGTGCGGACAAGAAGCGTTATCCAGCCGTCAATCCTATCGATTCTTATTCCAAGTATCTTGAATATCCAGAATTTGCTGACTACATCTCAAAGAAAATCAACGACAAATGGATTCCCAAAGTGTTGGATTTGAAGACCCGCATGCAGCGTGGTAAGGAGATTGCCGAGCAGATCAACATCCTGGGTGATGACGGTGTGCCAGTGGATTACCACGTGGTGTTCTGGAAGTCGGAAATCATTGACTTCGTCCTCTTGCAGCAGGATGCTTTCGACGAAGTGGATGCCGTGACGTCGTTAGAACGTCAGGAGGCTATCCTCAATCTGGTGACGGAAATCTGTGAGACAGACTTCCACTTCGACCATTTCGAGGAGTGTGTGGATTTCTTCCGCAAACTCATCAACCTCTGCAAGCAGATGAACTACTCGGAGTTCAAGAGCGAACAGTATAATAATTTTGTATCACAAATTAAGGCAATGCTTGCCGCATAAAATGTTATGGCTACAGCTTTTCAGAAGATATACACAAAGGTTGGTCAGATAACAAAGGCCACAGTCTCCCTCAAAGCGAAGGGAGTGGGATATGATGAGCTTGCTACCATCAACGGCAAGTTGGCTCAGGTTGTGAAAATTGCAGGTGACAATGTGACTTTGCAGGTGTTTGAAGGTACGGGTGGCATCCCGACGAATGCTGAGGTTGTGTTCCTCGGCAAGGCTCCCTCGCTGAAGGTGAGCGAACAGTTGGCGGGTCGTTTCTTCAATGCTTATGGTAATCCTATCGATGGAGGACCGGAAATAGAAGGAAAAGATGTGGAGATTGGTGGTCCTTCGGTGAACCCTGTTCGCCGTAAGCAGCCATCAGAGTTAATAGCCACAGGTATTGCTGGTATCGACTTGAACAATACGTTGGTGTCTGGTCAGAAGATTCCATTCTTTGCTGACCCCGACCAACCGTTCAACGAGGTGATGGCATTGGTAGCCCTCCGTGCGAAAGTAGATAAGATTATCCTCGGCGGTATGGGTATGACCAACGATGACTACTATTTCTTCAAGAACACCTTCTCCAACGCTGGTGCGCTTGACCGCATCATCGCTTTCATGAACACGACCGAGGACCCTGCCGTAGAGCGTCTGCTTGTGCCCGACATGGCACTGACGGCTGCCGAATACTTCGCCGTGGAGAAGCACGAGACGGTGCTGGTGCTCCTGACGGACATGACTTCATACGCAGACTCACTCTCCATTGTGAGCAACCGTATGGATCAAATTCCTTCGAAAGACTCCATGCCAGGTTCACTTTATTCTGACTTGGCAAAGATTTACGAGAAGGCGGTGCAGTTCCCCGAGAGTGCTGGTGGCGGTTCCATCACCATTATTGCCGTGACCACGCTGTCGGGTGGTGACATCACACATGCTGTGCCTGACAACACAGGTTACATCACCGAGGGTCAGTTGTACTTGCGTCGCGACTCCGACATCGGTAAGGTCATCGTTGACCCATTCCGTTCGCTGTCTCGTCTGAAGCAGTTAGTATCTGGTAAGAAGACCCGTAAGGATCACTCACAAGTGATGAACGCTGCCATCCGTCTTTACTCCGATGCCGCCAATGCCAAGACCAAGATGGAGAACGGCTTCGACCTGACCGACTACGACAACCGTTGCCTTGATTTTGCCAAGGAATATGCCAGCAAACTTCTGGCTATTGACGTCAATCTCGATACGACTGAAATGCTGGATGTTACGTGGTCTCTCTTCAAGAAGTACTTCAAACTTGAAGAGGTCAATATCAAGAAGGAATTCACAGATATTTATTGGAAATAAAGAATGGCAATTCGTTTTCAGTATAATAAAACTTCATTGCAGCAGATTGAGAAGAACCTCAAGATGCGACAGCGCACACTCCCTATCATCAAGAATAAGGAGACAGCGTTGCGTCTGGAGGTGAAGAAGAGCAAGCAGGAAGCGGAGGACTTGGAGAAGAAACTGCAAAGTCAGATTGGCGGTTACGAGTCGATGTATGCCCTGTGGGGTGAGTTCGACACGTCGCTGGTCAGCCTGAAGGATGTACAACTGGATGTGAAGAAGGTGGCAGGTGTGCGTGTGCCTGTGCTGCTCAACATCGAGTTGGACGTAAAACCCTTTGGACTGTTCTCGGCACCGAAGTGGTACTTCGATGGCATCAATCTCTTGCAGGGACTTGCCAAAACCGCTGTGGAACGTGAGTTTGTGCTTGCCAAATTGGGACTGCTCGATCATGCAAGGCGGAAGACTACGCAGAAGGTCAACCTCTTCGAGAAAGTCCAGATACCTGGTTATCAAGAGGCAATCCGTAAGATTAAGCGATTCATGGAAGACGAGGAGAACCTCTCCAAGTCATCACAAAAGATTCTGAAGTCGCTGCAAGAGGCACGGAAGAAAAAGGAAGAGGAGGAAAATGACGCCTCTTCTGAAAGAAAGGAGGGTGTTGCGGTATGATACAAGACATGAAGAAACTCACGTTCCTCGTCACCAATGGGGAATATGAAAAGTTCATCGCCGATATCCGTGAGTTGGGTGTCATCCATGTGGAGGAACTTCAGCAAGGTGCCACCAGCGATGAGTTGCAGGCAGGTCTTGACCTCGCTGTTCGCTACAAGGAGGCGCTCAAGGCACTCGACTATGCCGCTGAGAGTTACGAGCCATCAGCCACCTATACGCCTCAGCCTGCCGATGCTTCGAGGGCTATTTCATTGGTTGACACTGTGGAGCGTCTGCTCAAAGAAGAAAACAGCGTGAAGCACAGCATTGACGCTACAGACGATGCCATCCTGCAACTCGAACCTTTTGGCGAGTTCAGTTGGGAAAGCATCCGCCAATTAGAGCAATCGGGCTACAAGCCTTACTTCTATGCTGTTAATAATAAAATGTATAAGGCAGAGTGGGGGGAGAAGTATTTTGCCACTCCTGTTAACGAAATCAACAAGAAGACCTACTTCATAGCCTTCTCCAACGAAGATTACGAGCCTGACATCACGGCTGAACGCCTGTTCTTGCCAAACGAGTCACTTTCGGTATATCAGGAGAAGCGAAAGGTGCTTGAGGAACAGTTGAACAGCATCCATGAACAGATGCTTCAGGTGAATGCTGTTGACCGTGCTTCTATTGAAGCCGGACAAGTGGCAAACGAAAACGACATACAACTTTCGAAGGTACACCTCAGTAATGAAGACATTGCTGGCGGTGCTGTGAAATTGATGGTTGGCTGGACCTTGAAGGAAAAAGCAGACGGGGTGGTGGACTACCTCGAAAGGGAACACATCTTCTACGAACTGGAAAATCCTGCCTTCGACGACAACGTGCCTATCCAAATCAAGAACGACAAGTTTTCGTCGCTCTTCGAACCAATCCTGCGCATGTACTCGCTGCCTAACTACCACGACATTGACCCGTTGCCGTTCTTTGCCCCCTTCTTCATGCTCTTCTTCGGACTCTGCATGGGCGACATGGGCTACGGCTTACTGATTCTTGCTGCCAGCATTGCCATCATCTTTGCCAAGCCCGATTTGGCAAAATACGGCAAACTCGGCGCATTGCTCGGTGGAATGACCTGCATCTGCGGTTTCATCACAGGCACCTTCTTTGGCATCGACCTTGCTACGGTTGATTGGGAGTTCATCAAGCCTATGCAACCTTACTTCATCAACGACTCCATGAAGGACAGTTTCTTCGGCTACTCGCCCATGATGGTCATCTCCGTCATCATCGGTCTTATCCAGGTGCTGCTCGGTATGACGTTGGCAGGTTGCAAGGCGGTGAAGAACTACGGCTTCGTTTATGGTGTGGGCAAGTTCTCATGGGTGGTCGCACTGCTCAGTGCCACGCTCCTCTTCGGCTTCCCGCTCTTTGGAGTTGAGTGGTCACAGCCCGTGCAATATGTGTTCTATGCACTCATCGCCCTGTCCGCATTGGGTATCTTCTTCCTCAACAATCCAAATGCCTACAAGAAGGATTCTGTTGTGGGCAAGGCACTCGGTGTAGGAAGCAACCTTGGCGGTGGCATCTGGGCAACCTACGGCATGTCCACAGGTTTGCTTGGTGATCTCCTCAGTTACATCCGCCTCTTTGCACTCGGATTGACAGGTGGTGTGCTCGGTTCGGTGTTCAACCAGTTGGCAATGGAGATGAGCCCAGACGTGCCTGTTGTGCACGAACTGGTTATGCTCATCATCCTGCTCTTCGGTCATGGCATCAACTTCGGTCTCTGTATGATTTCTTCCTTCGTGCACCCGATGCGACTCACCTTCGTGGAGTACTTCAAGAATGCTGACTTCGAAGGAAATGGAAAAGAATACAACCCCTTTCAAGTGAAAGTTTAACACATTATTAAATTTATAAATCCGGGTTCTCCGTGTCAAACAACCCTTCTCATGGGCGACAGAGTTAACCCACAAAAACAATTAAACATTATGTCTCCAGTACTTTTAGCGTACATCGGTGTAGCCCTCGCAGTAGGACTCTCCGGCATCGGTTCCGCCTATGGCGTGACCATCTGTGGTAACGCCGCTATCGGCGCATTCAAGAAGAACCCCTCAGCCAGTGGTTCCTACATTGGTCTTGCAGCCCTCCCTTCATCACAGGGTCTGTATGGCTTCGTGGGTTTCTTCATCCTCAATCCCCTTGTGACGGCTGACATCAGCATGTTTGCTGCTTGCGCCGTGCTTGGTGCAGGTCTTGCACTCGGGGCAGTGGCTCTCTTCTCTGCCATCCGTCAGGCAAAGGTTTGTGCTAATGGTATCTCTGCTATTGGTGGCGGTCACAACGCCTTCGGTACGACCATGGTGCTTGCCGTGTTCCCAGAACTTTACGCCATCCTCGGTCTTCTTGTGCTTATCCTCATTGCAGGTTCAATTACAGCATAAACTGACACTGAAATAACAGACAAAAAGAGAAGCATGTCCTTGTGGGCATGCTTCTCTTTTTGTCTGTTATTACTCTTTCGTCTCGTGTTTAGATTGGAGCGCCTTGAGGAATTGATATGCTCTATAGATGTTTTTCCCGCCCCAGTCAGATGGCGGAAGATTGTTACAACTGTAGGAGGCATCGGAAAATTTCACTGACACAGAACCACTTGGGGCATCAAGGATACGGATAGGTTCGTCGTAGAAGCGAGGCATCTTATAGACTTCACCCTCTATGAGCATCTGGCGAATCGTATCCACCTGTGCTTGTGTGAGGGGAATCGTGTCGAGTTTGTGAAAATCGTCAGTGTCAAGTGCCACGATGTATGTGCCGTCTTTTCGACGTTCGAGGTTGGCTTGATAGGCGGGACGGTTCACCATGCCTCCACCCAGATGATAGTAGAAGTAGGTGAGTTCACCCTGTGGAGCGACGAAGGTCTGTCTCTTTTTCGCTTCGATGAGTGGCAGCACTTCTTTGGTGAGTTGCTGATACATCCGTTCAGACTCTTCTGCAGCAATGAACTTCTGCTTAGCCTTCTCGGTGTCTGTGAAATAATGGGCAAGGCTACGTTCAGATTTTTTTGAACCAGGATTCGGATAGATTTGCTGTTTCAGTTGCAAAATACGCAGATTCGCTTCATGTGGTTCTTGTGACCACCCTACAACTTCCTCAAGTTCGTCGAGACAGCGGAGTGGGGCGGTCTCAAGATAGCGTGACAGTGTATTTTGATTTTCCATCCAGATGACATGATTGGAACCAAATTGCCAATCATTTTCTATTTTCTGTGCTGTACTCTTGATTTCCTCTTCGGTCAAGGTTTCTTGGGCAAAGCATGATACCATCATCATGGTTAAAGTTATTAGTGTTAAAGTTCGTTTTGCCTTCATAATCTCGTCAATATTTGGAAATATTATTTTTGCAAAGGTAAGAAATAAAGTGAAAAGTGAAGAGTTAAAAGTGAAAAATCTAAATTGCCAACCATTCTGGAGGCAAGTAAATCAGATTTTTCACTTTTAACTCTTCACTTTTCACTTAAAATGTTTACCTTTGCCGAGCAAAATAATTAATCTCACAAAACTTAATGATAAGAAAAATGAAAAAGATTTTCTTTATGCTTGTGGCGTCTTTGTTTCTTTTCTCAATGGAAACAAGCGCTCAGTGCTCATGCTGTGCTAATGGAGGCATGAAGCGCGAACCAGTCAAGATGATTCTTGACGCAGACTTCGGTAGTTCAACAGACGACTTGTTCGCTTTGATGATGCTGAATCATTACATTGACGAGGGTCTTGTGGACCTTCAGGGTATCGTTGTGGATCGTGAAGGCGAGAACAATGCTGGAGTGGTGGACATCTTCAACACTTATTATGGTCATCCTTACATTCCAGTAGGTCTGGAGCGTAACGGCGTGAAGAATCCTCGTTGCTTTATTCCCTACAATGGCATTTGTGACATAAAGGATGCGCAGGGGAAACCACTCTTCAAACGTACTTTCGATGCCAGCAAGTGCATGGACGGCTACAAACTCTACCGCAAGATTCTTGCTAAGGCTGAAGACAAGTCTGTTGTCATTGTGGCTATCGGTTTTGCCACCACATTGTCGCAGTTGATGGAGTCAAAGGCTGACGAATATTCTAAACTTGCTGGTTCAGACCTCTTTGCTCAGAAGGTGAAGGCTGTGTATATTCAGGCTGGTCGTTTCGAGGAGGAAGACAGTTTGTCTGGCTATAACATGCGTGCCGCATCCAAGCAGTCCGCTGTCTTCTTTGACAAGTTGCCTGAGAGTGTTGACATTATCATGTCGCCCAGCAATGTCGGAGACCGCATGAACTATCTGCCAGAAGATGTAATCGCAGACCTCTCTGGTGTGGAGGTGAATCCCATCAAGGCAGTTTATACCAATTACACTTGCGACACAGGTCAGCGCATGTGGGACACCAACTGCCTTGTGAATGCAGTGATGGGTGATTGTCAGTATAATATGTCTCCACGGGGTAAGGTGACTTTTGTTGACAAAGGCGAAGAATCCCTCATGCTTTTCAAAGTCGATCCTTATGGCAACGCACGTTATCAGTTGCCAGGTGACACATTCCAGAGCCTGGAGAAGTTGATGGACATCCGTCGTCACAATCGCATGCGCTAAATCAATATTCGGGTGTTCTTTTAAAGGGCAAGAAGGTAATTACATACAAAAAAGGACGGCGTTCAATCGAATGCCGTTCTTTTTTGTTTAACGCTAAACCATTCTCTCATTTTTTCATTCTCTCATTTATAGATCGCAAGTGATGTCGTAAACCCATCTGTAGTTCAACCCCTGAAAAGGTTATTTCATAACCTCTGAATCGACATCGTCGACGTCGACAAGTCGATGTCGTCGACATCGGTCAACCGACATCGACGATGTCGATTTAGAGCCTTTGTAGTAGAGTCATCAGATTTAATGTCGAAGAGTCAAACGAGGCTACGACAGTGCATAATTAAAGGAAAGAAATGGCGGCTCATACATAATATTATTATATAAGCATAAGTAAAAAAGTATGGGGATGATTTGGAGAGGATGTATATTTGCAAATGAAAAGAGAAACATAACGAAAAAAGACCGTACACTCAAGATTGAGATGAAGAATTTCCTGAAAAACATATTCACGAGAAAACTTTTTTCTGCCTTTTGAAAAAAAGTATGATACATGTTGTCTTTCAATTTATTTTGCAATTTTGGATAAAATCGCAAAACTTTTGTAAATAAAGGCAGTTCCAAAGATTGAGAAAAATCTGGGTTACAAACTGGCAACGGTTCTTGCTTCCTTTCAATAGCAAGCGGCAAGCCGATTACTCATTTGCTCATTCTGCTGTGATTTTCCTATTAAAGAACTCCTGACGCTGAGCCACCAGCCTTTATCAATGGCTTGTTGTCAGGGGCAAAGGTATACAGAATATCCGAGATTACAGAACTTTTGAAGGATTTTTCACTCTTTCTTCTTTCGTCTCATGTTTTTGTGCTACCTTTGTACACATAAACATATAATAGCACTACCTTATGGCAAAGATAACGGTTCAGAACACGGAAATAACAGTCTTGTCTTATAACGATAAGGATTATATATCACTTACAGATATGGCTAACGGCAAACAAAGCGAAAGCCGTGCTGCCGACATTATCAAGAATTGGATTCGCACAAGATACACTATTGAGTTTCTTGGTACTTGGGAGATAATTCATAACCCCAGTTTTAAAGTGGTCGAATTTGACCACTTTAGAATGCAGGCAGGTTTGCCAAGTTTCGTGATGAGCGTGAGTGAATGGGTTGAGAAAACAAATGCTATTGGTATCATTGTAAAGAAAGGACGATATGGTGGCACTTACGCATTCAAGGACATTGCTTTCGAGTTTGGAACCGCCATTAGTGTTACCTTCAAACTCTACCTGATTGACGAGTTCCAAAGACTGAAAGAGGAGGAATTGAAGCAATTGGGGTGGACAGCCAAGAGAGAACTATCCAAAATCAACTATCGCATCCATACGGATGCCATCAAAAGCCATTTGATACCAGAAGAGATTACTTCTGCACAGGCAAGCATTATCTATGCAGAAGAGGCAGATGTGCTAAACGTGGCCATGTTTGGAATGACTGCCAAGCAATGGCGAGAAGCAAATCCCGACATGAAAGGCAATATACGCGACTATGCCACCATCAACGAACTGATATGCCTGTCGAATATGGAGAATATCAATGCTGTGCTTATCAATGATGGAGTACCACAGGGTGAAAGGCTTGTAAAGCTCAATCAGATTGCTATCCAGCAAATGCAGGTATTGGAGGAGAATAACAATAGGAATCTATTGAAATAATAATTATACATAATTGAATGATCCAGTATTCATCTAGTGGATTGTGCTTCAAAGCTGATATAATTGAACCATTAAGCGATGATAGCATTTTCGCCGTACATACACCTGTTGGCGTATTTCAGATGTCTAAGGTTGAGTTCTACAAAAGCTTTCCCAACATCGTAAAGACGGAGAGTTATCAGAAAGGAAGGATGTATAGCATGAAGAATCCAACGAGAAAAGCCATGCAGTTCATAACAGATGTTCCTCCTAATATGAATATAAAGTCAAAGGTTTATAAGTCAATAAGGGACTTAATAGGAAATGATATTCGGGAAAAGATTAGAGAAATTGGTTGTCTGTGGAGAGAATCAGAGCATAATCCACATATAGATAATGATGTTCTTATGAATTGGGAGCATGTAATTGGAGAATGGATTGCAGACAAGGACATACCACTGATCATAAGAAAGGACATTAAAAAGAGGGGACAGGCATTCAGCCATCCAAGCGGTCGTGAAATAATCGTGAGTGACAATACATTCGCAATTTGGGTCTATTATTGCGTGATGAATGGCAAGACCTATACCCTAAGTCAGCTCAAGGAGAAGTTGGCATTGAAATACCAATAGTTTTCATGAATTCGAAAGATATCCCGAAAAGTGCCAAATACACAAGACCATTAGGCGCTTACTCACTGCCAGAATGGAAGTTATGTCATGTTGATCCAGTTGGGTTCAATAGCAGCAAGTCCATAGAAGAGCTTGACATCATAGACATTCAGGAGCATTTCAGAAAATATGCTAATCCTCGTAATATGTTCGTACTCCCCAAAGAAATTGGCGCTTTGGGTGAGATGCAGATATTCATTGACGAACAGAGGATAGAAAGATAATCAAAACCGTCTCTAATATTTGGAACAATAAACTATGAATATAATGAGAATTGAAAGTCTTCTGTCTGAAATAACAAAATTCTATAAGTTGGCAGAAAAGGACAAACAAGAAAGAACAAAACAAGGCGAGTTCTTCAACGTATTCAACACTATAGGATTACGTACGGAAGAAGTCAGATTGCATTCTGCTTTTATTGCAGAGTTGTTGAATCCTCAAGGTTCTCATGGATTGTCCAATCTATTTCTTCAATCTTTTCTCAAACAAATGGAATTACCTTACGATTATGTAACGGATGCAAAAGGGATTATAAAAGAAAGATATATCGGACAAAAAACAAAAACTGAAGGAGGGCGTATTGACATTATTATAGAAGACGGAAACCACGCTATTATTATAGAAAATAAGATATATGCAGAGGATCAAGAAAACCAACTTCTGCGTTATAATAACTATGGAAAAAAGCAATTCCCCAAAGGTTTTGAACTTGTGTATTTAACGCTTGATGGAGTTGACCCTAATGAGAAGTCATTAGGGAAAAAAGATTTCCCCATCAACTATATGTCATATAAGGATGATATTGTAGAATGGCTTAAGAAATGTGTTAAAATTGCCCAAAAGAAGCCCTTAGCACAAGCCGTTATTATACAATATAGAGACCTTGTTAAACAATTAACGAATACTGATATGGACACAAACTATAAAGAGCAACTACTGGAGACAATGGTAAAACCAGACAATGCTATTGCAATGGGTGAATTGTTGGCCGTTGAAGAGGACTGGTTTTCACGCATCATGGACATCTACCACTCAAGGAATATGCAACATCAAAGAACATGCATATTGGTATAGACACAGGGTCGGGCGATGAGACTGGTGCATGGGTTTATAAAGAGGAATGGAAATATTATGGAATATTTGTATGGACTAATAGTAAACGTTATTGGGACGATATGTATATCTGCATTAGTTATTATAATAAACCGAATCGGAGCAATTTGATAACAAAGCAAGAACATCAGAAATTAGATTGTCTAATAGAAGAAACGACAGCTGGATGTCCATATGGATGGGAATATCTGCGAGAAAATATTCGCAATTGGGGTCCTTCAATAACTAAGGAGATTGTAAATATGGAGGTTGTTAACTATATTATTGAGAGATTCAATATGATTCTTAATGAGATAGAAGAGAAGAAGATAAAAATGCCATAATGATTAAACTGAAGATAAGCTGATGATGCGCTTGAAGTTGCCACCTCCTGTCAGCGCATTTCTTCGAATCAGTTCTTTTCCCTTTTAATATTCCACTTGCCAACTTCGGAGGCAGTGCATGTTGAGTTACTTGGATCGTTTCGAGTAACTAAAAAGACATCTTGCTATGTTCATTTGAACATAAGTTTGCCATAGAGAGAAGAAGCCCTTAGTTATACATGTTGTAAGGCAGATATTGCTTAATCAATAAATCAACAAATCAACAAATCAGTTAATCAGTATTTTGTCTATCATGCAATCGATAGATGGTACGATGGATTGTTAGATTGTTCCATCATACCATCTATTGACAAACTGATTCATTGATGGATAAACCGCATGACTAACTTCATATACAATTGATTGAGGTCATATACAATTGATTGGGGTTAAAATGATTCAAACGGCTTATGGTGACGTCCGATATGCTCATCAGTTCCCTGCGTACTGCCCTTGTTTGATAGGAGTTAAGTCGAAACGCAAGTAGAAGGATCATCTCCATATTATATTCGATGATATATTGGTTATCTCTCTTCTTGATTTTCCGTTCTGCCTCGTATGGCCTTACCAGTTCCTCTTTGTAGAGGGCTTTGATAGTATTTCTCGGTTTGGGAATGAACACTCCGAACATGTCCAATCTCAGACTCGCTCATCCAATGATGCCTTGACTCCTCTGTAGGCTGTGAAGGACTTTCTATTCCAATGACCAGTTGGCGGAGATGACGAAGGAACTGACAGATATGCTCAGAAAGAACCGCGCCATCGATTGGAATCGCAGAGAGGCTGAACGTGCGAATATGCGCCGACTGGTGAAACGATTGCTGAAAAAGTACAAGTACACACTAGAAGAAACGGGTGATGCCATGAACGTGGTGCTGAAGCAGTGCGAACAACGGGCAGAGAATCAGGAATGATGGTTTGATTCAACTGTTTCACTTTACACACTTGCGAAATCAGGTGTTTGATTGTTATTTTTTTGTTTTTCAGTTTGAACCATGTCGTGCGTGAGCATTTTCGACAATGACAGTGAAAATAAATGACTAAAAAAGGGAAGCCTGAAAAGGCTTCCCTTTTAGTGAAGGTTGGATTACGAAGTCAGTCGTACTGGTCTTTTTTGGTAATCTTTTTTTTTTCATCATCTTCTTCAGCAATGGGCAGAGGCAGAAGAGGAGGATTGCCGCAACTCCTGCCATGATAGCGAAGAGAGCGAAGAAGTCTGTGAGGTTGGTGATTTGATAGCCGAGGAAGGAGTGGACGGGCTGTTCAGCGTTGAACAAAGGGAACGATGTAACACGTGTCCTTACTATGACTCATGTTACGATGAGGCAGACAGACCTTTATTTAAGAACCACTAAAAAATGCCCTACGCAATGCCGTTTATTTCGGGATGGGTAAACGTACCTTAAACCGATTAAACGGCATTCTTAGTGGGCAGAAATTAAGAAAAAGGGCACGTTTGTTAAGATTGTCCACTTTAATCTTACTGAAAAATTGCATATATCAGTAAAAAAGTGTAATTTTGCAAGCAAAATTTTCAAAAAAGCAAAATGATTAAGCGTGATACTGCAATAGATATCACAAAAGCCATTGGCATTCTTCTGATGATTTTAGGGCATTGTGATGGTTTGCCTCATATTGTTCGTAATTTCATATTTAGTTTCCATATGCCCTTGTTCTTTATTCTATCAGGTTATTTTTACAAGCCTAAAAAACTTAAAGATGTCGTTACAAGTGGATATAAACATTTAGTTAAACCTTATCTTATAACATCATTCTTCTGCATACTCCTTTGCATAACAGCATGTGATTGGAATTTAGCAAAGGCAAAAATCATAGGCACGATAATGTCCAATGGGGGATGGTCATATGAAATGTTTGGGGCAAATCTGCCTTTTATTGGACCAATATGGTTTTTCTTGGCTTTGTACTGGTGTAAAATTTTTTATACTTTTTTGAACCAAAAGACAGATAAATGTTTGTGGTTCTCATTCATTATCTCAACATTAGCATTAGTGATTGGTAAGTATATTGTCAATTTACCACTTGGTATTCTTACAGGTTTTTGCGGAATGGTGTTTTATTGCATGGGTGACTATTGGAAAAACAAAATGAACGAACCTTTCAAGACTCCCTTTCTTATTTTTGGACTAATTGTGTGGTTGGGATGCATACGGAAGGCACATCTTGAATTAGCATCCTTTGATTGTAATTTGTACCCAATTTCAATGTTCGCTGCTTTCGTTGGTACATATTTTACCTACTTAATTTCAAAGAAAGTCCCTTCTTTTATACAGCCAATTTTCATATGGATTGGTCAAAACACTTTATTGATACTTTGCTATCACACTCTTGCTTTTTTCATAATGCACAATATAAAACATTATTACCTTGAACCGAATGATATAACACTTCATGGAATTATCAATCCTATTATTAGTTTTATACTGAGTTTAGGACTGCCATATTTACATACCACAATTCAACAACTTGCAAAAAAGAGAGCAGGACATTATTAATGTTCTGCTCTCTGAGCATGAAGGAAACAAGTTTATGACATCTTTACAACCTGGTCCATCTTACTTGAAACTGTAAATAAGTTTACCGCGATATAAGTTGTTCCAGATGGAATGCTAAACTCTTGGTTTGATAGAACTGCATCTTTTGCAATTTTTTCCTCACTAATATAGGTTGAAGAAGAAGGTGTACTGCCATATAGGAAACTCATAACATACATAGCCCAATTACCCGAAATGGTTATCTTTGAATAGCCACTCGCTGGAATTACTCTGTAATTAAAATTACTTAGAACAGTGATACTTCCTCCTGATGTGTACTTTCCATTTTCACCTGATAATGCGTCCAACTCAGAGCGTGTATAAGTCTTTTCTGCTGGACATGAGCCTGAGTATGTTTTAGACACAACACTCGATGTAGTACCGCTTGCGAACTCTGCGATTGCCTTCACAGTAGTACCACTTGAAACGTTGGATGCTCCAGTGTACTTAGTTGAACTTGTGGTAGGGGTAGAACCATTCGTGGTGTAATAGATAGCAGTAGCATTCACACATGCGATAGTCACACTACCACTCGTTGAAATCGTGATGACTGGTGACCCTGTTGGGTCAATAGGTTCAACCCTTCCGACTGCGACCGCAGAAAAGTCTGCGCCTTTGATAACTAAAATTTTTCCCATTATACTTAATTATTTGATTTTTTGTATGACAATAAATCTGCTATGAACTTTGTAAACTGAGGAGCAAGCCATTTGTTAATACCAGCCTGATTTGGATGTAATCCATCTGATGTCCAAGTTGTCCTATGAATATTGATTTGTGGGTTTACTCCACCTTCATGGAAAAAGTCATAGCATGGCACACCATAGTATTTGGCAACAGCAACCTCAGCATTAACAATATCTTCAATACTTATTCCGTATGAATTTACTGAATATGTACTTCTACGCATTGGTGTTATTATACCAATCTGAGCAGAAGGATATTTGTTAATTGCGGTTTCAATAAGATATTTGAAACTTGTATAGAAATTTGTGCCTTGCGCTGCTGTATCACTAATAGTACCTAATGTTGTCGCCCTCTTATCTCCATAGTCATTCGTGCCTCCAAATATAATTAGCAAATCTATTTTCGATTGGGACATATTATTCAATCGTGCAACAAATGATTCACTGGAACCATTACAAATACTTGTTGCAGAAACCCCATAATTGTTTACAGAACATCTAAGATTGGTAGCAACCTGCTGACACCATGTTGGGTTTGCCCATTGTTGACCACCACCGATATATCCATGTGTGATACTATCTCCCAAGCAGTTTACTACCATATTTGTGAAAGCAACGCCACCACCTCCACCGATGTCATATTCAGTACCACCGATGACTATTCCATCTAATGTTTCTGTCATATTATTCTACGTTTACAAATTATTGAACATTTTGAAAACTTTATAACTGAATAACTACGGCATCAAAAACTCCGCACAAAATAAAAGCGACAACCGATTTTTCAGATTGTCACCCATCTTATTTCTCAGTATGTTCTTTATCTCCTTTGAACCCCATAAACATACCGATAGCAAGCAGAAATCCCATAGCGGAATACTGAGAGTGTAATCAAACAAGTCTCTTAGCCACATCATTTCAATAAACTATTTCTTATTTTGCATAAACAATATTGACATTATCAAACTATCTGCCGCATCAAATGTTCCAACAGGCAATTTTGCTTCTCTTTGTTTTTTGTCTTTATCTGCTTCAAGAAGCAACTCTTTCAACGAGTTATATATATTCTTCTTCATTTCATCAACCCCTTAAAGTACATTTGAAACTCCCTTAACGAATGGAACTTGGTATAATCGAACTTAACATTAGCCAACCGCTCAAACCGCTTTATGTCTATAAGGTCAGTAAGTTCAAACTTGCTTTCGTTCTGCCCGTACAATGCCTTACTGCCAGTTTTTTCTCCCCTCATCATATCCGTTAGCATATTCCATAGAAGGTTGGCAGAAACGCAGTTTTCAGCACCTTCCGTGCCTTCTATCTCCTCAGCCGATAAAGTATGAAGCGGATGTTCGCTGAGATTACTACTGAGGAATGTCTCATTAAAGCAGTTCTGTCCGTTTCTGCTCGCTGTGACACTGATAGTTCCGTCAGTTTCGTTTTTCTCTTGGGTGATTGTTACTTGAATTCTTTCCATGTTCTTTCGTTTTACGTTCAACATAAGATAATACTATGTTTATAAACTTTGGGATAAAACAAAAAACGGACAACCTTGTTATTCGGTTGTCCGCTTTATTTTGCCACGAAACTTGATTTTGTGCCTTGTAAATATAGTTTAGGGTATTTTAGTATATACTCACCAATATCTGAATATATTGAATCTATCAAGTTGGCTGAGGACAACTTTGATGAGTTAAGTTATCTGCGGTCCTGTGTTGGATGCGGATGGGCAACCTGTGATGTCAAGCGGTAACTTTGCTGTGGTGTTCAAGATGAAGGATGAACGGGATGGAAAGTTATATGCAGTGAAGTGTTTTTTGAAAGAGCAAGAAGGAAGATCTGAGAGTTACAAACTGATTGCAGATGAGTTGGAGTTTGTTTCGTCGAACTTTCTTACTCCGATAAAATATTTGGAAAAAGAATTGTTTGTTGACACAAAAAACTCAGACGAGAACGAGTTCCCTATTTTGTTGATGGATTGGGTGGAAGGAAAGACACTTGACAAATATCTGCGTAAGAATTTGGGTGATCAGTATGCTCTTGAAGTGTTGGCATATCGTTTCAGTCAGTTGGCTCAATGGCTGATTCCTCAACCTTTTGCTCACGGTGATTTGACACATTTGTTGCATTATCAATTTGAATTCAAGAGTTCTTCCCATTCAGGCTCTTTTGTATAAATCAGAGCTTGATGGGATGGCTCTCTCCTGTCCAATTCTTCCAAATAGATTCTCATTCCATCAACGAGGTGCCAATGATCTATTTGCCACCGTTGTCCCCATTCTACATACATTCTGCTATTCCACGAAGAAACCTCGATTGAATTAATAAAAAAAGATATAACATTCTCCCTTATTTCATTACGTCTTAACTCTATATACTTCATCTTGGAGAAATCGAGATCTAATGTTTGCAGTATAGTACGTTTCTTTCTTACATCGCCTTTTATAAAAGTATATACGTAATAACCACACACAACAATCAGTACTATTAGATAGAAAACTAATATGAAGTAGGTTCCACCAAACAGACCTAATAATGCGGCTAATATAAAGGGACTAACAAGCAGTCCCAATAGTATTAATTTATTTACGTTAGATTCCATTATATTCAAATGTATTGTTATATTTCTTCTAATAACTAAAGGAGGTGAGGGTGTACATACTTATTAAAAGACATTGTAAAAGTAGTTATTTTTCTCCGATTAGAAGCCGATTTCTATGAAAAAGTACTAAAAGGATATGGTTTTTGAAAGAAAATGGGCTTTGATAGTTGCAAGTAGGAATCTTTTGAATAATTTTGTGGTCAGATTTTGAGACCAACAATCACGAGTATTAACAATAATAACAGAAAGGAGCAAAGAATATGGCAAAGAAGACGTTAACAACAAGTTATCTGGTGAAGTTGTCGTGCTCTGTGGGTGTTTCGTCATTGATAAGCAGCAGCACTTTCCGCTCCGCGAACTACACATAACCGATAAGTAGCACCACGGCGCGCTCCGTGAACCTCTCATAACCGATGAATCCGTCCTCCGTGCGCTCTGAGGGTGGATTTCTTTCAATAAGTAGGGACTATCCGCTCCGCGTGCCTACTTATCCATTAGGATTGCCCGTCCCCACGCTCCTTGTGCCTACTTATCGGCAAGGAGAGGTTGTCGGAGCCAAAAAGTGTGGCTTCATATCGGATATGGAAGAACCTCTGGGGGCGTGGAGGCTTGCCAGGACTGACCTGATAAAAATCGCCAGCGTCCATTCCAAGAAAACGGACGAGGAAAAGTTGAAACTCTTCAGGACGGAGAAGTTCATGACATGGTGGATTAGGTCAAGCTGAGCAGCTTTGATATCCGTCATCTAGTATGGAATATTGCCACGAGATTGGGACTTGGTAAAGGCAAGGTTTACAGCAACGATGATTGCGCCTGTTATATCGAACGTCGTTTTGCTTCATTGTGCGTAACAGCCAGTGGAGAGCCGTTATCACACAATACGCTCAGGAACCTGACTGTCACATCCAACAGCGAC
>CAJOLW010000014.1 GCA_905235525.1 uncultured Bacteroidaceae bacterium | reverse complement strand
CAGCACTCATGCGAGCTACTATAATAACGTAAATCAACTGACCTACATGGTATACTTTTCAATTATTATGGTGGTATACTTTTCAATTACTATTTACAGGTAAGGAAGGCGGTCGCGGTTCCGACCTGTGGGAACTTGTCTTTGCTTGCTTCCAGACGGAAATGAAGGAAATGGCACGTCTGCTGGCGAAGGGCAATCTGCTCACCCGTGAAGGTCTCGGAAGATACTTTTTTACACAGCAGATGGACACCTACAACGCCATTACCTACAATGCTAATTCCGAATATTCCTACACCAAGCAGACAACGGACTACGCGAAGTCACACGGCTCTGCCAAGGAGGATTTGGAGTGGCTGGTGCGTGAACGCCTCTTCTTCTTCGGTGGCAAGACTTTCCAGAGTCAGGAGGATGGTTCGGAATACATCGGCAACACGGTGACATCCTGGAATGTGTCGAACTACACCAATCTTGATGCCGGCAACAAGGCAAACTCCGATGCGAAGAACTTCTTCGTGACGGTCAGTTCCTATGTCCGTAACTTTGCCTATCTCCGTATCGACACACGCATTCACGACGGCAAGGAAATGGTGGGTTATGACGATTATTCCGAACAGGCAATGATTGATGTGGCAAGCGGAATCGGGCGTGAGGTGACCTTGAACCCGGATGTTCATGTTCAAGGTGCAAACGACAGACGCTTCTATCTGTACGGGTCTCGCAACATCCGTTCCATTGGTGACCTTTCCCACCACTACATTTCCCAAGTCCAGAACTGGGGTGAACTGCTCAATGTCCAGGAACTGATTCTTGGCAGCACGGAGGTCTTCACCGTCAATGGCGTGGATTACCCTTACGAGAATGCCCTGCTTTCCCAACTCAACCTCCCGACTAATGGCATGTTCGGTTCTTGCAAGAAACTTGTCCTGGCAAACTGCACGGGATTCAGCGGCAGCGTGTCACTGACCAAGTTCCCCGTGCTGAGAGAGTTTGACGGACGGGGCCAGTATAGGGTGACATCCTATGAGTTTCCTTCTGGCAACGCTATGACAACATTGAGATTGCCGGCAAATCTGGTTTCTCTCAATCTTACCAACAAGCCGAACATCACCACATTCTCGTACCAAGGTGCAGGCAACCTTGCAACCATCACCTGCGTGGAATGTTCCGATGTGGCTGCGGTTGAATGTATCAACATGTTAAACGCTTTATTATCATAACTATGGCACTGCAGACATTCACTTGGAAAAATGGAACGGATGAACATCCTGTCGAGTTGAATCCGGCACAGATGTCACTCCTCCTCAAATTGGCACTTGACACAAGTGTTCAATCCGATGTGCGTGGACATATCAAAACATCGTCCGGAAGAATTGCCAAATACACCAAATGGCAACTCAACCAGAAATACGGAGAGAACCTTGTCATTCATGCGGAGGAAGATGCCGATGTGTTTTCACTTATCCCTGTCAGAAACGCAATCAATGAAGGCGAGAGTACGGTCATCACGGTTACTGGAATGAGTGCGTCATCCGTCAAGTTCAGACTCTTGCATTCGTTCAGGAATGTATATGGCATCAGTCAGGATGCAGCACAAGCCAGAATCCACATGGAAGGTAACACGCTTGTAGTAAACCAACCAGAGGAAAATGCGTCTTGGACTGATGAGGTGACGGTTCAAGCAATCCCGTTGTACGAAGACTGGAGTACCGTTGACCCCAGCAGCATCGCTTCATGTACGGTGACTGTAACGGCAAAAGAAATAACTGGCATCGCTCTTATAGCACCATCAATGGCTGTGTATGGTGAAACATTCCAGTCGGAGGTGACGCTTGTCCCCAGTTCAAATACTAAGAAGAATTTTGTTACGCTTGATGCGTCTTGTATATCCGATGGAACGATACAAGTACGAAAGCCGACGGCGCAAGGTGTATTCATCTACACACAGGCACCCGCCGAACAGTGTAATCTTACCTTGACGGTTAACGCCTATCTTTTCAATGACTTGGAGACGATTGTTTTTTCAAGTACACAAAGTGGTATTCAGTCAGCAATACCAAGCATAATCTTTACTGTAACAACAGATGGAACTTTCAGCGATATTTCTACAGCAAATCCAAAGATTACTCTTCAGAAAGTAGATTCGCAAGACAATCCTATTGGAGAGCCTGTTGTTCTTACAGGAACTGTGAGTGGAAGTTCTTTGGTTTATACTTATGGAAATGGTAATATTGCAGGTGATGGAACAGAAACATATCAAGTGACATTTGGTGAAGCACCAGAAGGGTATAGAAATATTCAGCAAATGACAATTATCCCTAATCAAGTTATTACAGAGATTGCAGTTCAGTATATTGTTATGAGACCTGGTCTATATGTTGTATATAGGGATGGAAGTTATGAAACATTCACACAAGTAGAGGAAAATGGGAGGTTGTCACAACCACTGACTAATTTGGTCGGTGTAGGCATTGTGACTGAGGACACAGCTTTTTTAATTGCTGTCCGTGATAATGAGGTTATGCATGGTCCAACATACACAAGAAAACTCATAAGCAGTACTTCACCTTGCCCTATGATTGTTGGAAATGTTAGCAGAACATATAGTTCTTCTAATAGAATTGCATTCACCGATTTTGATGGTGAGAAAAACACCATTGTGATTGCAAATTATTTCACAGAACATTCAGAACTGATAGATGATGATGGTTGTATTCCTTTTGTTCGTGAAAAGAGTGTAACATACGGAAACCGTACCTATTATGGATTTATACCAGCACTGGGACAACTTGGTCTTATAAATTCAAATGTTTCAATTTTGAACAATTTTATCAATGCGTATTGTGGTTTTTCGACATATTTTCCTTGGAGATATGAGGGTATATGGAGTTCTACAGGAGGAGATCAAGCAAAACTGTATTGGAACGCAAATTCATCCGATCCTAATGGCGCATCAATAGACCAAGGATCAAAAAGGTACTTTATTCCATGTTATGAATTTAATGTTGATGGACTATGATAAAGATAACGAAACCCAAACAAAAGTTCCAGAAGTTCAGAATTTTTGGAAATAGAGTTCTTGTTCACATCAATGAGCAAGAAGATGGAGATTTTATAACTTGTGACGAACTTATGATTCCTTGCTATAACAAGGATGTTCTCATCAGTTCACTAATTAAGGCTAATTATCCAGCGGATAGAATGGATGCCATTCGTAATAATTATGAATTAGTAAAAGATGGTACCGCAGGCGATAAGACTGAAGAGTACACAGAAGAGTATCTTAACATGCAAGCATGGAGAGCATACAGCAAAGAACTTGCAAGTGAGATAATTGAAGGATCTCATTTGTGAATGAACAATTGTTGTAGGATTGTAGGACAGCAGGAAAAATATAATCGTTTCATCTATTCAAAATTCTTCAGTTCTGGTTGGGCACGCAATTGATTTTTGCTTGCATAGTGATTGGTCACCGCCACCGACGAGTGACGTGCCTGATCTTTTGCTATATTCAACCCTACTTGATTGATGATGTCCGTTATGCCAGTATCCTTCAATGAATAAAATTGGTAGTTCCGAGGGAATTTCAGTTTTTTGCGTACTTCTGCCCATCTCTTGGCAAAATGATTGGCAGAACTCTTTCTTTTCGTTGGCATGAAATTCTTGCCAAACAGATAATAATCTCCAGGGCTGTTGAAAGTTCCTAATTTAATGAGCAACTCAGCCAGGACTTTGGGTAGAGTGGCAACGCCATCTCTGCGATTTTTACTATATTCATGTGACACGAACACAGTCTGCTCCTTCAGAGAGATATCTTTAATTTTCACATTACTAAGTTCCCCCGGGCGAATTAGAGTGTAATACTGAAACATACAAGCCAAGAAGAAATAAGGATCATTTTCTTCCAACCATGCAAATAACTTCTTCCTGTCAGTCGTGTCTAAAGCCTTGCGAAACTTTTCTGTGTTTCGTAAGGGTTTGATGCCAATGCAAGGATTGACGGCAATATATCCATAATCAACGAAATAGGTACATAGTGATGATAACCAGGAAAGATGGTTGTTCCGAGTCCTAGGGGTACAATCACCATCCACATAAATATGGTCAAGATAATTCTCCACCCATTGCCTATCAATCATATACACGTATGGCACTGGGTGGTTCTCTATGTATTTTTGAAGCCGATTTAACCGCTTACAATAATCCATGTACGTATTCTTTTTCAAGACGTCGTCCTTAAACCTTTTTGCAATCATTCTCATATATGCATCCAGTACTTCTTTTGTCGGTGTAAAAGATTTCCTTGATGAACTTTCTATCAACGGATTCCAGCCCTCTGCAAGTTTTTTGTTTATCTCTTCACAATAACGTAATGCAGCGGCATCTCGTTCTCGAGCTGACGCATAACAATTAAACTTCGTCCGAATCCTCTTCAACTTCGGATCTCCATCGAGAACGCTTTGAGGGTCTAGGACATAAAAATACACATATTTAACTTTTGGCCTTTTTGCATAAACCGCTGGTTTATATCTCAAGAGGCCTGCTTTAAATTGTTGTCTTTTCTTTTGTAATGAGCACATTTTTTTTGACATTGTTTGTCTCGCATACAATGTCATATTGATACTCAAAGGTTTTGCCCCGATTTTGTCCCGTTATCAAGATACAAACAACGATAACGTGTTGATTTCAATAACGTGTGGAGATGGAGGGGATTGAACCCTCGTCCAAACAAGGAAGCCATACGCTTTCTACATGCTTATTCTTGCCTTCAGTTTTCGTGATGCAGCAAGACCAAGACCACCAACTGCACCCTTATCCTCTAAATTTTCACCAACAGGGCGAGGCACCTGCCGGCTATTCCCGATTTTATAGCACCGCTGGTCGGAACGCTTCAGGACAGGTAGCTTTCCGGGCGATGTCTCGTTCCCCTGTCTGACAAGGGAATTAGGCTCGATTTACTAAACTTCGATCAAGCAGCGAGAGCGTAACGAGTTTCGCCAATTAATTCTTTGATGTCTGAGATTTGAGAGAGGGGCATCGACTCTCTGCATGCTTACGTACCACCTCATCTTGCTGTCAAATCCAGTCATCCCCGACTGTCACTTGCAGCACTCCGCGTCACTTCGCCGAGCCTTTTGGTGATAAGTAGGGCTCAACCAGCGTTGCCAATTGAGCCTCTCTTCTTTTTCTCGTTCTTTGGAGGTGCGTACCCGATTCGAACGGGTGTACACGGTTTTGCAGACCGTTGACTAAGCCACTCATCCAACGCACCAGATATCGTTGTCTTTGTTTTAGCGAGTGCAAAGGTAGTGCAAAATGTGCAATCAGCAAAGTTTTCGGACAGTTTTTTTGCAAGAGAAAGGATTTTTTTCTAATTTTGTGCCACTTTATGAAGGAATTGCAAGAGAAAGTCATGCGTTTCATCCGCACCAACACCCTTCTGAACGACGGTGCGCGAGTTGTGGTCGGCTTGAGTGGCGGCCCCGACTCCGTGTGCCTTGCAAGGATGCTGGACAGCATCGGCTATCAAGTCGTGGCAGTACACTGCAACTTCCATCTTCGAGGAGAGGAAAGCCTGCGTGACGAGCAATTCGTGGCAGCACTCTGTCAACGGATGGGATGGAAACTCCACAAAACAGACTTTAACACCGAAGAATATGCCCAAACACAAAAGATGAGCATTGAGATGGCAGCGAGAGAACTCAGGTATGAGCACTTCCGCCAACTCATGAAGGAGACCCAAGCAGAAGCCATAGCCGTGGGACACCATCAGGACGACAATGTGGAAACCCTGTTGCTCAATGCCGTGAGAGGCACAGGCATCAAGGGACTCTGCGGCATGCAGCCCAAGAACGGAGAAGTGGTGCGTCCCCTGCTCTGCCTGACCAGACAAGACATACTCACCTATCTGCAAAGCATCGGGCAAGACTACGTGACCGACCACACCAACCAGGAAGACGCCTATGCCCGCAACAAAGTGCGGCTCGATGTGCTGCCCCTCTTAGAGCGCATCAATCCCGGAGCCATGAAAAACATCACCTCCACCCAAGAGAACCTGACGGAAGTGCAGAAAGTCTATCAGCAAGCCATGCAGCAAGCCCTTGCCGAATGCGTGGAGAACAAAACAAACGGAGAGACACTCATCCATATTCCCCAACTGCAAAGCCAGTCCTCCCCCATCTCCGTACTGCACGAAGTGCTTTCACCCATAGGCTTCAACAAGGCACAACTGAAAGACATCCTCACAGCCCTGCACCAGAGCGGCAAAATCTTTGCGGCAGAAAACCGGCGCCTGCTGATTGACAGACAGCACCTCATCATAGAAGCAGCACACTACCCCATGCCCACCATTCACCAGAAGGCAGCGTCCGTCCAAGACCTCCGCATCGAGAAAGACCCCCGCCATGCCTATCTCGACGCCGACAAACTGCACGGCGAACTCACCCTCCGCACTCCCCGGACAGGCGACACCTTCGCCCCCTTCGGCATGGGCGGCAAGCGCAAACTCCTCAGCGACTTCCTCACCGACCAGAAACTCACCCTCTTCGAGAAAGAGCACCAACCCCTCCTCATGGACGGCGACGAAATTGCATGGGTCGTTGGCAGACGCTGTTCCGACCTCTACCGAGTGGACGGGCACACAAAACGAGTGCTACAACTTTTTTCAGAATGAAAGACCGCAACAATGCCGGGAAAGAAACACACGTCCTACGTTGTGCCACTTGACAGCAACGAAAAAACGGAATGTCTTATAGAGAATTAGTTCCCACCTTTTGTTGCGTAATACACCGTTTCCCTGCTTCGGCACACTTCGGGGTTCGTGTTTTTATTATCCATTAATGACATACGTCTCGCTTTCAGGGAACAGCAGTGGGCGATCTTTCTTCGCCATCTTGAAAGAATAGGTGTCACCGTGTCCGCTAGGACGAGAGAGCATCATGTCAAGTTTTATCTTGCCCTGTTCAAGAAGAACATCAAACTGAGACACAATAGGGTTCTTCGTATGCTCAATAGTTGCTACACGAAACTCTTCCGTATTTTGTCTTATTCGTGTTTCCACATCAATCCAGAATGTTTCATGGTGTTTCTCTGCAAGACGTTCATGTAAATGCAACAATGTCCATACAGCCATATCGTCAATTTTCTTGTATGTGCCATCGTCTCTTACAAAGGTTTCATAGGCATTTGCTTCCAACCTTCATTCCAGTTCACATTAAGAGCAAGTCCCTGTGGATTGGGCTTTAAAGCAGATAACGTCACTTGTAGCGTTTTACGAAGAGCATCTGGAACCCAATACCCATACTTGTCTACTATTTCCCTGCCACTCTTGCACTTACTGAGATTCCAATCTGGCGTATTGGTGAAAAGGGCACTTTTCGTTGTAGATTTCAATCGCTTGCTCTTCAATTCAATACCCTTATAGTCTGGTAGTTTAGAATCGTTCATCTGAATGCCAAGCACAGATTCCACCGTCCTTCCAATGCCTGTATCTGCAAGAATTTCTGAAGGAAGCCAGTCACTCATGCGGTCACGTATCAAACCCAACAACTCTTCTGACACGCTTGTGGCAAAGCCATACAAACTGCCGATTAGGTCTTTAATGGGGTTCACCAGTACGGAATTATATGCCTGCTCGATGTCTGTCTGGGTTAGGTTTATGATGTACAATGCTTCCTTGTAGGCAATAATAGCAAAGATGTCGTCAGGATTAACGAACTTTTTCAAATTGTACACCCACATTCGAGGGTCTCCCTTTTTTGTCACGGGACGGTAAAGGGAAGATTGGGTGTCAAACATCTCCATTTCAGTCAACACATATGACTGTACTAATCTTTTATGTTCTTCTCCTTGCTTTTGCTCGTCATAATTATGGATTCCCTTCTCTACAAAATAAGTGCGAACAGGTGCAGTAGCATCAAGGATACCCTTTTTTAATCCCGTAACCGTTATCTGAATAGTCGCATACTCAATTTGTTTATTCACAAGGAACTTGACATTTCGTGCTTCAAACGTATTAAAGGCTCGCATGTGTATCATAAGGCTAAACAATATTTTTTAGTATTTCATTCCCAATTGCTCTCGACATCAGTGGAGGAACAGCATTCCCCACCAATGTATATTGAGGTATCTCGCTCTTGCGCTTATCGCCTCCTGTTTGACGTTTTCCTTGAAAAACAAAGGAATCATCAAACGACTGCAAACGTGCCATTTCTCTCACAGTCATGGCTCTATGGCTGGAATAGTGGATGAAATCGTCTGGCATTGTCACTACAGTAGGGCTTTGCCCGTCCGCTTTTAGCACAAAATAATTTCGCTTGTTCGATTCAAGTCCGAGGGTTTTAAGTTTTCCCTTGCATTCGTCCGTGTAGCCACCATATTCAGCAATTATTTTCAGCCGTTGCTGCACCTTGTCGTTTTGGGCACTTGTCTGATGGTTGAAAAGTTCTGCCGTTTTCAAGTTTATTTTGCCGGTCAGATCTTCCATGCTCTTCACGTAGAAAGGCTCTCTATCAAAAGTGAAGCGATGAGACAATCTTCCTTCGCGTGACCATTCAGCAAAGGTTTTAGCATCCCTTCCCTTCGAAATCTCTCCATCTACTTTGCGACTTCTTATCAATCCATCCCACTCGGCATGAGGTTTGGTGGGCGCGTATGAGGTACGCACTTCACCATTGCCGATGAAGTCGAGGTCTGAAATGGCTTCATAGACTGTTACTTTTTCTTCCTTTCTCACCGTAGCAGGAATCTCCTTTATTGGTTCTTGGTCATTCCGACTTCCAATGAAAACAACTCGCTCACGATTTTGAGGTACACCATAGTCAGAAGAAAGCAAAACCATTTGCTCTACATTGTATAGGCGAAGAGATTTTATGATATTGTCAAACTCTTTTTTCTTTCTCTTCTCCTTAGCCATACGTTCCAACTCGTCCAGACATTCATCCAAAGATAGTGAATACAAACGTATCGCATTTTTCAGATCCTCAATATCTCGATCTTCCTTCTTCAAATTCTCAACGAGTTCAAACGAATAGATGATTCTCATCGTGATCTCCTCATCAGACATGGCAGTTAAGAACTCATTAATCTTATCCACAAACCAGTCATTGTCAATGTTTGCTGTAGTCTTTTCATTGATGATGTCCGCCATGATACCCTCACGCACCTCATTGTGGCGTAGAAGGGTGAGTCTGTCTAATCGTGTTGATGTATTTGTTTGACTTGCTCACACGATACTCAATCTCTCTTGTCACTTTCTTCAATTGAGTATCCAGTGAATCGAAAAACCTTTCTTTCCATATGACAGCATCTTCATCATCCTCTGAAATCTCCATCATCAACTTTTGCACAAATACCTCTGCAAAAAATGGTGACACAGATGTTTTCAGCAAATTCTCCGAAAAGCCGATGAAAGCAGGCACACCTTTGTTGTCAATGATGGAACGCATTTCACGCATGATTTCCTCTTTGAATCTTCCTTTGTCTTTCGTCAAAAGCCCCTTCACATTCTCCATCACAAAATACTTGGGATGTAAGGCACGAATTACTTTCAGATAATGATTGAACAACCCGTCACGCTTATCAAAACGTTTTCTTCTTCCAGACAAACTGAACGATTGGCAACTGGGGCCTCCGGTCACCACATCCACATCTTTCCCCCTCAACGCTTTCTTCAAATCAGCCACAAAGGTAGGTGACATAATATCCTTTGTCACAAACTTTGTTGCAAGTCCCAACTGCTCATTATACCTCACCCTGTGCGTCAACTCACAATTCTCATTGATGTCGCTTGCAAGTATAAAATCATAATACTTGCTGTCCGTGTAGGCCTGCAAGAACCCCTCGCTGATGCCACCAGCACCAGCGAACAAGTCCACGAATGTGACGGGTTTTCTGCCCTTTATGAAATCAACGCGTTCTGCCATACTTCTTTTTTCTGCTTGCAAAGTTACGATTAAGCGAGGACAATACAAAATGAATAAAAACATTTTTTTCATTTTTATTGGTTTCGCCGAATGAAGGTAGTTGAGCGTGAGTGAATGAAAAAATGACAAATCCGCTCCATCCCTTCCATCGTTCCGCAGGAACTTGTTGAGATAAATAGCATCTCCCTTGACGGGCAAATGAAACAAAGAAAACGAATTCGTTCCATTTGACTCCGTCGAACAAAAGGTTGTGCAAAGCACGTCCAGTAAATATGTCAACGATTTCAGAAAAAGACAATTTGTTTTTGAAAAAACTTGTCACTACAGCAAAAGAAAGGCGTAAACAAATCTCTTCGTTTATGACTCCCACAAAGCCTCTGAATCGACATCGTCGATGTCGGTTAACCGATATCGACGACATCGACCGATCGACGTCGACGATGTCGATTCGGAGGCTATGAGATAACCCTTTTAGGGGTTGTTCTGCTTTTTCTTTAGAAAATGTGAAAAACTTGAATATGAACTTAAAGAGTTAGGAGTTGGGAGTGGAGGGAAATGAAAGGGAAGAAGAAAGGCGTAAACGAAAAGTTCCGTTTACGCCTCTTGTGATTAGGAGGTAAGAAAAAAGCGCGACTGTCTCTTTTAATAGACAGGTTGCACCACTTCCACCCTCATTCCAAGAGCGGCGATGATACGATAGAACATACCAACGCTTGGCGTGATGATACCGTTTTCTATCTTGGAGATGTATGACTTGGTGGTTTGGGTGCGTTCAGCCAATTCTGCCTGAGTCACCTTCGCATTCTTACGAGCATCTTGTAGTATCTGACCTGAATAGAACGAGTAAGCAGCCTCTTCCGCACGAGCACGCTCAGGAGTACCCTCCTTGCCGAACTTGGCATCAAGCACGGCATCGTAGTCAATGATTTTGTGATTGTTTGTCTGCATAATATGCCTCCTTTATTTTTAATGCTTTTTCGATTTCACCTTGTGGTGTTTTCTGCGTCTTCTTTTGTTATCTCTCACAGAAAGATTAGAAAACAGAAAGGTGTATGGGTGAGAAACCGTTGGATGTATGGGGTGAGAAACCTCAACACCAGGGGAGAGTTAATGCACTCTACCCTATCCCCAATGTGAGGGAGAAGATGATGACGCAGATGTAGTTGAAGAAGATGATGGTCATGAAGGTGTCCATGTCGCTCTTCATGTAGCCAGTGGAGGTGAACTGCTCAGAGATATAGTTTTTCTTGTTAATGTGCGGATGCACAAAACGCTCCATGAGCCAATAGAACAGGCAGCCAAGGATGATGCCTATCGTGAAGCCCACACAAACGTCGCCCAAATAGTGGACACCGAGATAGAGACGGGTGAAGGTGGTGGTGAGCGACCAGAAGATGAGGGTGACTGTCACTTTGGGACTACGGAAGAGCCACGAGAGAAAGACGGCAACGCACATGGTGTTGCAGGCATGGCCAGAGAAGAAACCGAAGCGTCCGCCTCGATAGTCACGCACCACATCGACCAAATACATGAGTTGAGGGTCTTGCGTGGGACGCCAACGTGCCACCATTGGTTTGACCAGTCCTGAACAGATGCGGTCTGCCACAAAGATGAGCAGGGCAATGGTGACATAGACCATCACGGCTTCTCTCCAAGTGTTGTTCTTGAAGATGATGATGAGCAATGTGAGGATCACCACTGTCCATGAGAAGGTGTTGGTGACGGTGTACATCACATTGTCCCAGAAGAGGCTGTCGCTGCCGTTGATGGCAAGCGTGAGTTGATGGTCAAGTTCGTTGAGGTCGTGCATGAAATTTAAGTGAAAAGTGAAGAATTTAAGTTTCGAAAGTGCTCAACTTCTTTGGAGTTAAAGGAGTTAGAGGAGTTAAAGCCAAATGTGATGCTGGTGTCATAGCGTCGGCTTTTAACTCCTGAGCGGAGCGACAACTCCTTATAACTCCTTTAACTCCAAAGAAATAAAACATACGAAACTTGAATTACTTTTAGTTTTTAACTTTATATGATTTCGAGAGCGTTGACGGGGATCCATCCCTGTTTGCCTTCTTCAAACTTCACTTCCTTCCAGTCTTTCATGGAGCCATCGAGAATCTCGACTTTGGAGCCTTCGTGAATGAGGAAGAGGTCGGTGCTGGTCTCGCTGGGTGAACTCTTCACGGTGACTGAGGGTGCAAGGATGATGGCTGTGTTGCGATGGGTCAAGTCGGCATGTTGGGACACGGCTGCCAGATTGGCGACGATGACGATGACCAATAGAATCATGGCACCATAAACGCCTATCTTGCGCACTGTCAGTTGCGGCATGAACATATAAAGGAGCACACCGATGAGCATGAGGACGAATGCCGTGATGCCCAATATGATCCATGCGTTGATGCTCATGCAGTTGGTCAGGTCGCGCCACCAAGTGACGAAGAACATCTCGGAGGGAGGCACTACCTTGTCGATGGTCTTTCCACGTGCCAATGCGAGGTTGGCGCGGATGTCGGCATCGCCTGGGTCGAGCAGGATGGCACGTTCGTAGTTGAGCACCGCCAAGGGTATCTCGTCCATCTTATAGTAGCAGTTGCCGAGGTTGTAATAGACCTCTGCCGCCACACCTTCGTTCTTCAGCAGTGTCTCGTAGGCTGCTGCTGCATCGCGGTACTGCTCTTTCTCGTAAAGGGCATCTGCTTCCGTTTTGGTGGCAGCCAAAGACGCTAAGAACGATAAACTAAAAACAAAAAGTGTGAATATCTTTTGAATTTTCTGCATGGCAAATCGTAAATTGTAAATTGTCAAATGATAAATCATCACAGGTTGTCCTCCATTTTGCTGATGGCGCTGATGGCGCTATTATAGACGTTCTCCATGGTCTCATTCACATCGCCTGGCGCATAACGTGCAAACTCACAGTCGTTGAGCACTTTCATGAATTGCTGTATCTGTTCGCGGGGCACTTGCCGGGAGGTGAGGGATTGCTCGATGTTCTCTTTGTTCAGCGACTCCTGCGACATATTGAACTTGTCGCCCACATAGCCCCAGAGGGCTCGGAGCACTTCATCGTAGAACTTGCCCGCATCGTGATTGTCAAGGAGTGTCTTGGCGGTCTTCATCTTGCGGAGTGCCACCTTGTTGGCTTTCCTGCCGCGGGAGAGTGCCACGTTGGCGTTGGCTTTCATCTGCTTGCGTCCCAGCACTATCACCATCACGAACAGAAGCAACGGCAAGAGATAGGCTGCAAGGTATTTCCATGTGCCGAAGAATGTGTCACCAGATTGATGCAGTTCCACCTCACCCTGCTTGATGAAGCGGATGTCTTGGTTCAACTGCTGCACATCCTGCTGCTGACCGCTGTAGTTGGATACGCTCTGACCAGCCCCACCCTTTCCTTTGTTCACCTTCAAGGTGTATGCCTCGGTCTTGAGTGTCTTGTAAGAACGTGACTCGGTGTCGAAATAGATGAAGTCGGCAGCAGGAATTTCGTAGGTGCCTGCATGACGAGGAACAAACAGGTACTCAAAATCTTTCGCTCCAGCCAAACCCGAGCGGGTGAGTTGGAAGTTGTCGTTCACCTTGGCATCGTAGGTCTCAAAGTCTTTGGGGAACTGCACATCTGGAGTGGAGATGAGTTTCATGTTACCACTGCCCTTCACACTGATTTTCAGGGTGACTGCCTCATTGGCATCCACCTCTTTCGTGCTGATGCTGGAAGAGACGGAGAAGTTTCCTACCGCTCCCGAGAAACCTTCGGGTTTATTGGGCAACGGAGATACATTGATGGTGAGGGTCGGTGTGGTGATTTTACGTTTCACCTCTGTGTAGCCGCTCTGTCCGTTGAAGAAAGCCTCGATGGGATCGAGGTTGCGGTTGCGGGTGACGACCACTCCTTCGTAGGTGATGGAGGGGATGGTGAGTTTGCCTGACTTCTGAGGGAACAGGAGGTACTGACTCCACACCACTGTGCGGTAGTTTCTGCCATTATATTGCTCAAGGGAGAACTCCTTGGTGCGCGGAAGGGGTATTTCCTGAATCTGGAAGCCGTCGAGCGTGGGGAGTTTTCCGTCCAACTGGGTCAAATCGACCAAGGTGTAGATTTTGTAAGTCAACAAGATGGCCTCCTGCTCATGGACAGAGGTGCGTGAGGCTGTTGCCGTCATGAACAGGTCTTTGGCTGAGATGTTGGACGAGGAGGATGCAGCCGGTGCTGAGGACTGACGCCCTCCGCCATAATTGCTGTTACCTCCGCCATTGGAACCTCCGCCATTGGAGGAACCGCCTGCACCGCCAGACAGCACCCTCACCTGCACCGGTTGGGACTTCACCACCTTGCCATCTACATGCACACTGGCACTCCCGATGGTGTATGTGCCGGGATTTTCGGCAAGGAGCACATAGGTATAGATGATGCTACTGCTTTGCGAGGTGCGTCCGTTAATCATCTGGAAACTGCTCTGCGATGAGGTGGCTGGTCCGTAAATGATTTCGAAGCCCTTAAAGTCGGGTGCATTGAAACCTGACACATTCTGTGTGTTGACCGTGAACTGCACCCGAAACTTGCCACCTGCCTCGACGGTGGACGGTGCAGAGGCACGGAAGGACACTTCGTCAGCCCATGCGCTGACGGAGAGGAACACCAATATAATGATATGTATAAGTCGTTTCATTGTTACCAATCCTTCTCTAAACTACGACGCCTATTATTCTGGTTCTTATTGACTTTGCGCTGCACACCCTTCTCGTCCTGCTGGGCAGAGTTGAGGAGTTGTTCGGCGGCTTGGTCACTCATTTCATCTTTCTTCTGCTGCTGTTGAGGTTGCTGCTGTTGTTGCTGCTTGTCCTCTTCCTTCTTCTGCTGGTCTTGCTTTTGCTGGTCTTGTTTCTGCTGTTGCTTGTCTTGATCCTGCTTGTCCTTGTTCTTGTCGTCGTTACCGCCCCCTCCGTTCTGGTTCTGCTGGTCTTGGTTCTTCTTCAACTGATGCTGAGCCATCGCTAAGTTGTAGCGGGTTTGGTCATCTTCAGGATTGCAACGCAAGGAACTCTTATAGAAGTCAACAGCACGTTGGAAGGCAGACACGGCATTGCCACCCTGCTGACGGGATGCCGCCATGCCTTGTGCATACCAGATATTGCCCATGTTATGGAAGTTACGAGCCTTACGCAGCGGGTCGTTGGTGCCGATAGAGTCGGCCTTTTTGTAGTTGTCAAATGCGGTGGAGTCTTTCATCTGCATCACGTAGGCATTGCCCAGATTGTAATATGCCTCGAAAGTGGGGGCTTTGGCAATGGACTTCAGATACATCGTCTCCGCTTTGTCGTATTGTTTCTCACGATAAGCCTTGTTGCCCATGCGAATGAAGTCGCGGGCACTCTGTGCCATCATCGGCAGCACGAATATCATCAATAATATGCTAAAAATCAGTCTCTTCATCTCACTTGAAAAGTTTGAATTTTGTAAACACATGATTCTTTCTCTCCATGATACAGAACTCCACCATCAGCACGATGAACAGCAGCAAGGCAACTGCCACGAACTGCTCGTCGTATTCGGAGTACATCGACTGCGAAATGTCTTCCTTCTGCATCTTCTCTATCTCTTTCTCCAAGAGTGACTGCGCCAGATTGGTCTGATCGACATGGATGTACATGCCACCACCTGCCTGTGCGATGTTCTTGCCTATCTGCTCGTTCAGTTTGGTGGTCACCACATTGCCCGAAAGGTCTTTCTTGAAAGAACCATCGCTCATCTGGATGGGACCGCCCTGCTCTGTTCCGACCGAAAGGACAAATATCTGAATGCCCTCCTTACGCGCCTCTTTGGCTGCCTCGATGGCGCCGTCTTCATTGTCTTCGGCATCGGTGATGAGAATCAACGCCCGTCCCACATTGACATCGGATTTCTTGGAGAAGCCTGCTGTGGCACGGGTGATTGCCTCTGCCACATTGGTTCCCTGAATGGAGATGGTGGCGGGATTGAGTTGGTCGAGAAACATCTTGGCAGACACATAGTCACTGGTCATGGGCAACAGAGTGATGGCACTGCCTGCAAATGCCACCAAGCCCACTTTATCCTCGTCGAACTGCTCGATGAGTTTGCTGACAATCATCTTCGACTTGTCCAATCGGCTGGGACTCACATCCTGACAGAGCATCGAGTTAGACACATCGACAGCAATCGCCACTTCAATGCCCGAACGCTTCACTTCTTCATTCCGCGTGCCAAACTGAGGACGTGCCAACACCACTACCAGCAATCCCAATGCCACCATCAGCAAGGTAAACTTAACGTGACGGCGCACAGGTGACACATCGGGCATGAGGCTACGCATCAGTTCGGGGTCGCCAAACACCTTGATTTGCTTCTTCATCCTATATTGCACCAGCACATACACGGCTGTGAGCAGAGGGATGAGAATCAACAGATAAAAATATATGGGACTTGCAAATCTAAACACCTTGGTAATTTACTATTTGACAATTTACTGTTTTATTTACTAATCACGAGTTTTTTACGGCAAACGCTTCAGCACCACAGTCCTCAGCAGAATTTCCAATAGAAGCACCACCAAAGCGGCGATGGCGAAAGGTTGATAGAGTTCTCCGCGGCGGCTGAACTGCTTGACGTTGAACTTTGTTCGTTCCATCTTGTCGATGTCTTGATAGATGGCATCCAGTTCCGCATTCTTCTGTGCACGGAAATACTGACCTCCTGTCTCTGTGGAGATTTTCGTCATGGTCTGCTCATCTATCTCCACAGGCAGCATCGCCGTACCACCTGTTGGCAGCGGATAAGGAGCCATACCGTTCCGTCCGATGCCAATGGTATAGATACGGATGCCGTATTTCTTGGCAATCTCTGCAGCGGTCTGCGGAGAGATGTTGCCGGAGTTGTTCACACCATCAGTCAGAAGGATGATGACCTTCGACTTCGCCTGACTCTCTTTCAAACGGAGAATGGCGTTCATGATGCCATCGCCAATGGCTGTACCATCGTCGATGATGCCACGGGCTGCCATGTTGCAATCCACGCTGTTGTAGAGATTCATCAACACCGTGTGGTCGGTCGTAAGTGGACACTGGGTGTAAGCCTCACCTGCAAACATGGTGAGACCCATATTGTCGTTCGGACGTTTCTCGATGAACCTCTGTGCTATTTCCTTCAGTGCCTCCACACGGTTGGGCTTGAAGTCTTGCGCCAACATGGACGTGGACACATCGACTGCCAACATGATGTCAATGCCCTCCACATCGGTGTTGCTCCACGAATGCCTGCTCTGCGGACGCGCCAAGATGCACACCACCAGCGACATCAGAATAAGCCGCAACAAGAAGGGCATGTGCATCAGATAAAGACGGAATGTCTTGGGCACCTTCACATATTTAGTCGTGTCAGGCACCTTCAGCGATGGCAGGCTCTGCTTAAACCGCAGGACATACCACACGATGTATGGCACGAGCACCAACAGCAATAAGAAGAATAAAGGATTCTTAAACTCCATCTTATATGATCTCTATACTCTAATTATTTCTAAACACTAACTTTAACCTTAACCCTGAATTCCACCCCTACAACGTCAACATATAAATTCTATACCCTACAAAGATTAGCACACCGAGTAGTACAAGACTTGCCACGACGATGCTTCCGATGAGCGTCCACTTGGCTATCTTCGAACGCTTTTCCTCGACCACAATCACTTCGGGTTGTGGCTTCTGTTCGGGCTCTTCCAACTTGGTCTGGTTGATGTACTCAATCGCATTCACCAGATTGCGGTCATTCTCGTTGATGAGGGTGCTGTACTTCGCAAACTTCACAAGGTCTGCTGTCTGGAAGAGTTCGCGCAACTCGTTGATGGCATCTTCGTCGTTCACCTCCTGCAAATGCTGAATAATCTCGTAAGAGGTCATCTCCATCGCATTGAAGCCATAGCGTTCCTTGATGTAGTTACGCAGAGTATCAGTCAGTTGCGTGTAGTACTCCTTCGAGTCCTCACTCTGCCAAATCTTCTCTTCCTTGATTTGCTCAATCTTCTGCATCGCCACCTTGTGAGGAGGTTGACGCTTCTTGTTGCGGATACGCCGGATGATGGGTTTGTTGGTCTTCAGACGATAAATCACATAACCCAACAGACCGCCTATCAGCAGTGCCAAAATACAGAACCACATGATTTCGCGCCACTCTGCCCAATCGAAAGGAGGAGCCAACTCCTCTTTGATACCGAAGATGCTGTCACCATGAATGGTGTCAATCTCAAAGGTCAACACCTTCAGTGCCAACTTTTTCGACTGATAGTCCTTGCCGTCCACCTTCACGTCCATGACTGGCATCAGATAGAGTGCTGAATCAAATGACGTAAAATAATAGCGACGGGATAGAACCATCTGTTTGCCGTCGTTCAAAAAACTGGTGTCCGTCTTCTCGGCACGAACAAACTCAATGCCTGGAACCACCTGCTGCAAGGAATCCCATTCAGGCAGTTCCACGTTCGACTTGGCACTGGCACTCACTTCCAAAGTCATGCCGATACGCTGACCAATATAGATGCCCGCTGAGTCTAATTTGGCATCTACCGTCACTTGAGCATTTGCTTTCACAAAACACATCAAGCAACAGATTGTCAATATCCTATATATATTCAATATTCTCATCCTTAAACTCTAACCTCTCTACTCCGAACAACGCTAACTTCTTCTCCTGAACAGATTCATCAATGCCTTCACATAGTCTTCGTCTGTCCTGACAGAGATGTTGTCGATATTCGATTTTGTAAAAGCGTTCTTCAACCAAGACTGATGGCTGACCCACCACTCATGGTGAGCACGACGGACTGCGCTGGAGGAGGTGTCGATGAAGGTTTCCCCTCCCGTCTCCGCATCCAGCATCTTCACGATACCGACATCAGGCAGTTCCACCATGCGGCGGTCGTAAATCTGCAAAGCCACCACATCGTGACGGCTATTGGCGATGGTCAGTTGATTCTTATAATCCTTCGTGTCGAAGAAGTCGCTCAAAAGGAACACCGTACAACGCTTCTTGATGGCGTTGGTCATAAACTCCACCGCCTGCCCCACATCGGTCTTCTGACTCTCAGGCTGGAAGGTGAGCAGTTCTCTGATGATGAAGAGAATGTGTTTTCTGCCCTTCTTCGGAGGAATGAACTTCTCGACCTTGTCAGAGAAGAAAATCACACCAATCTTATCGTTGTTCTGAATGGCAGAAAACGCCAAGGTGGCAGCAATCTCGGTGAGCAACTGACGCTTGGACTGTGTCTGTGTACCGAAATCCAACGAACCCGACACATCGACCAGCAGCATCACTGTCAGTTCACGCTCTTCCTCAAAGACCTTCACGAAAGGTTTGCCGAAACGGGCTGTCACATTCCAGTCGATGTCGCGAACATCGTCACCATACTGATATTCACGCACCTCACTGAATGCCATACCCCTACCCTTGAAGGCGGAGTGATACTCGCCTGCAAAGATATTGTTCGAGAGCCCTTTGGTCTTAATCTCGATTTTCCTGACCTTCTGTAACAGTTCTTCGGTTTCCATTATGGAACTTCAACCTTATTCAAAATCTTACTGATGATTTCCTCGCTGGTCACGTTGCTTGCCTCTGCCTCGTAGGTGAGACCGATACGGTGACGGAGCACATCCTGAGCCACTGCACGCACATCCTCTGGGATGACATAGCCACGATGCTTGATGAAAGCGAAACTGCGGGCTGCCAAAGCCAAATTGATGGATGCACGAGGAGAACCGCCAAAGCCAATCAAGCCTTTCAGTTCCTTGAGGTTGTACTTGTCTGGATAACGGGTGGCAAACACGATGTCGGCAATGTACTGCTCAATCTTCTCGTCGAGATAGACTTCACGCACCACCTTGCGAGCCTCCTCAATCTCTTGAGTGCCCATCACGGGACGGATGTCCAGTTTCTCCTGCTTGATGTTCTGGCGGATGATGGCTTTTTCCTCCTCCAGTTTCGGATAGTCAATCACCACCTTCAACATGAAACGGTCCACCTGAGCCTCAGGCAGCGGATAAGTGCCCTCCTGCTCGATGGGGTTCTGCGTAGCCAACACAAGGAATGGCTTGGGCAGTTCGTAAGTGTTGGTGGAGATGGTCACCTGACGTTCCTGCATGGCTTCGAGCAATGCACTCTGCACCTTGGCTGGAGCACGGTTAATCTCATCTGCCAAGATGAAGTTGGCGAAGACAGGACCCTTCTTTGCCTTGAACTCACCATCCTTCTGCGAATAAATCATGGTACCGATGACATCGGCAGGCAACAAGTCGGGCGTGAACTGGATGCGTGAGAACTGCGCATCAATCAGCGATGCCAAGGTCTTGATCGCCTTTGTTTTAGCAAGACCAGGAACACCTTCGAGCAACACGTGTCCATCAGAAAGAAGTCCCAACAAGAGAGACTCCACCAAATGTTTCTGTCCGATGATGGCTTGATCCATGCCCGTCATCAGGTTTGTCACAAACGCCGAGTGGCGCTCAATTTTCTCGTTCAATTCTCTAATGTCAATAGCTTCTGCCATAATTCATTTATTAGAAGTTAGAGAAGTTAAAGAATTTTGAGAAGTTATCGACGGAACTTTGCCTACAGTATGACACATGTCTTTAACTTCGAGCGAAGCGATAACTTCTACAACTTCGTTAACTTCATCAATTACAATGCAAAGATACACTATTCTACTCACATCTTCGCCCTCCCAAGTATTAAAAAACCTTGCATTTAAGAATAGTTAACCGATAAAGGCATAAGAATATAGACATCAAAAGAAAGCCAGCCGCAACACGAAGGTTACGGCTGGCTTTTATGATGAATGACGTGAAACATTTTTACGGCAGTTTCACCACAGCGCCGACTGGAATGTTGTCGGGATTGGCGAAGGTGTTGACGCGGAGGATTGCACGCACGGAATCCTTGGTGCCATAATACTTCTGAGAGATACGGGTCAAGGACTCACCACGTTGCATGCGGTGTGTCTTGGGACGTTCCTCCTTGGCTGGTTTTTGAGCATCAGGCTTCTTGGTGTCCTGCTTCTTTGCATCAGGCTTCTTAGTGTCAGGCTTCTTAGTGTCAGGTTTGACTTGCTTGTCCTTAGAAGCATCGGTCTTCTTGACATCTGGTTTCTGAGCATCAGGTTTGGCTGCCTCCTTAGTATCCTTGGAAGCGTCTTTTTGTGGTTTGGAAGCCACTTTCACGCTATCAGTCTTTTGTGCCTTGGCAAGCGAATCCTTGTCCACCTTAGGTGCAGCAGTTGGTTTGGCGGGCTTAGCTGATTGAGCAGACTTGCCTGTCTTGGCAGGCTTGGTTGTCTGCTCCGTTGTCTGCACCTTCTCCACAGCCTCGATGTTTCGATGAATCAGATAGATGAAGACACCCAGTACTGCCAAAAGCAGGATGATGAGGGCGGTCAACCAGAAGCGCTTGTTGCTTGATGGCTTTGATTGAGGTTCTTCCTCTTGTGCATGCGATGGTTCTGTCATCACACGGTTGAAGGCTTCCTGACGCTTCTCCTCTTCAGAAGGTTCTACAGAAGGATTGGCTTTTTCGCTCACAAGAGTCACAGGAACCGTGGATACCGGCTTGGTGTCCTCTGCTGTTTCCACGAGTGCTTCTTTTTCTGTGCTTTCGGTGTGAGCCACAACCTCTGGTTCCACATTCTTCTCCAACCTTTCCAGCAGTTTCTCCAAGCGCACCTTCTCAGCATTTGCCTTGCGCGCTTCTTCTACCGCGGTTTCCATCTTTGCCTTCGCCTCTTCGTATTGCTGACGGATGTCGTCCACACTTTCAGGAGTGGAGATGAGCATGTCGATGCCGGCAAAAGCATTCTGTGGAGTCTCCACCTGTTCAGGTTCCGGCACTTGGATGAGGGTTTCTATATCTTCCTCTTTCTTTGGCTCTTCCACCTGTATGAGCGCATCTGCTTTTACAGGTTCTGCAACCATTACAGGTTCAGTAGCCTTTGCGGGTTCTTCAACAGCCACATTTTCCGTATGGGCATCTTCTGGCAAAGTCAAATCTTCCTCATTTTTTGTCTGGGGATTCAGCACCTCCGCCACATGGTCTTCGGCTGTAAAAGCCACTTTTTTATAGCCAGGAATAACGAAACGCATGCCTGTCGAGACATTCACACTTTCCCGGTCATCAACCTCAACCAGTTTGAATGTGCCCAGACCTTTGATCTTGACAATCTCCCCTGCCGACACTGCCTCGACAATGGTATCAAAGAATGTCTTGGAGAACGTCTCTGCCACCTTTTTCGACACATCAGACTTCCGTGCCAGGGCGTCGACGATACTTTGGAATGAAAGTTTCTCGTTCATAGGCTATTCCTTGTTAAGTTGCGTCTTCAGCGCCGCACTCATCTTGTAGTTGAGTGTGGTCTTCGACGGCACCACCATGTAGGTTTTGGAGGTTGGGTTGTAGATTCTGCGACTGGCTTTCTCGCGAGGCTCAAACGAACCAAAGCCTTGAATGGTCACGCTGTTGCCATCGGCTATTTCCTCCAGTACAGTACCAATCAGCAAAGAAGACAGTTCCTTCACGTCGCCCATATCGAGGCGGGTCTTCTGCGAGATTTTCTCTAAAAATTCCTTGTTCGTCATTTTTTCACTTTACCATATAAGTCAAAATCGTCGGAATCAACGATATGAACATTGTAGAAACTTCCTTTTCTTAATGCCCCGTCTGCCACAGGAATGAGCACCTCGGGATCCACTTCTGGCGAATCAAATTCAGTTCTTCCCACGTAATACTCGCCTTCTTTCCTATCGATCATCACCTTGAGTGTGTGCCCCACTTTCTCTGCCTGCACCTCTGCGGAAATGCCCTGTTGCAAGTCCATCAACTCGCTCAATCTGCGTTGCTTCACCTCATCAGACACTTCGTCCGTGAAGTTCTTCTGGGCGGGGGTCCCCTCCTCTTCTGAATAGGCGAAGGCACCCATTCTGTCGAATCGTGCCCAACGCACAAATTCTTTCAGTTCCTCAAACTCAGCCTCTCCCTCACCAGGAAAACCGACCATCAAGGTGGTGCGGAGTGCAATGTCCGGCACTTCCCTTCTGATACGCTCAATCAAGGCGTAGGTATCTTCCTTGTTCACATGGCGCTGCATATTGGTGAGCACCTTCGTGCTGACATGTTGCAAAGCGATGTCGAGATACTTGCACACGTTCTTCCGTTCACGAATCACCTTCAGCAGTTCCCAAGGGAAATTCATCGGGTAAGCATAATGCAGGCGAATCCACTTCACGCCCTTCACATCACTGATCCGCTCCACCAGTTCCGCTACCTTCTGTTCGCCATAAAGGTCTAAGCCATAGTAGGTCAACTCCTGCGCAATCACCTGAAATTCCTTCACGCCCTCACTCACCAAGTGCTCCACTTCTGCCACGATGTCCTCCATCGGACGGCTCTGATGGCGCCCCGTGATGATGGGGATGGCGCAATAGGCGCAATGACGGTCACATCCCTCCGAAATCTTCAGGTAGGCATAGTGCTTGGGGGTGGTCAGGCGGCGTTCATACTGGCGTTCCTTCTGGTAGGTCTTGCCCAAGTCGTTGAGCAATTCCGTCCAGTTGAATTTTCCGTAGAATTTGTCCACCTGCGGAATCTCATGCCCCAACTCCTTCATGAAGCGCTGGGACAGACACCCCATCACATACACCTGCTTCACACGCCCCTCTTCCTTTGCCTGACACAGTTCGAGAATCATGTTCACGCTCTCTTCCTGCGCATCGGCAATGAAGCCACACGTGTTCACCACCACAATCTCACCCTGCGGGTTCTCACTATCATGTGTCACACGATAGCCGTTCAGTTCCAACTGACGAATCAGCCGCTCCGAATCCACCAAATTCTTCGAGCACCCCAGCGTGATGATATCTATCGTATTCTTTCTCAATTCTGCAATTCTATTTTTCTCAACTCTTCCATTCTCTTCACTCTCCGAACAGACTCTCCACAAATGCCTTACGGTTGAAAGCCTGCAAGTCTTCCATACCCTCGCCCAGTCCGATGTAGCGCACAGGAATCTTAAACTGGTCACTGATGCCAATGACCACACCACCCTTTGCCGTTCCGTCCAGTTTCGTGATAGCCATTGAAGTCACCTCCGTCGCTTTCGTGAACTGCTTTGCCTGTTCAAAGGCATTCTGTCCTGTCGAGCCGTCCAACACCAGCATCACGTCATCCGCCTCATAGCCAGCGGCTTTCTTCACGGCATTCTTTATCTTCGTCAACTCATTCATCAGTCCCACCTTATTATGCAGACGACCAGCCGTGTCAATCAGCACCACGTCGGCACCGTTCGCCTTGGCAGAACTGACCGCATCGAAAGCCACAGCGGCAGGGTCACTGCCCATCTGCTGCTTCACCACAGGCACGCCCACCCGTTCGCCCCAGATGCAAATCTGCTCCACGGCAGCAGCACGGAAGGTGTCAGCAGCACCGAGATAGACTTTCAGACCTGCCTGTTTGAACTGATAAGCCAGTTTGCCGATGGTGGTCGTCTTGCCCACTCCGTTCACACCCACCACCAGGACGATGTAAGGCTTGTGCGCCCCGTCGGGTATCTGGAAACCCTCCGTGTCATCCGTATTGTTCTCGGTCAGCAACCCGGCAATCTCCTCACGCAATATTCTGTTCAGTTCGTCCGTACCCACATACTTGTCACGCGCCACACGCTCCTCAATCCTGCGGATAATCTCCAACGTCGTGTCCACACCCACATCGCTTGTAATCAGCACTTCCTCCAGATTGTCCAGCACATCATCATCCACCTTCGACTTTCCAGCCACGGCACGGGCAATCTTGCCAAACACGCTCTCCTTCGTCTTGGCAAGTCCGTTATCCAGCGTCTCCTTCTTTTTCTTGGAGAACATATCAAAAAATCCCATATCTTTTTCCTTTCTTATACTCTTACTCTTTGTCCATTAGTTCCTTCTTTGTATGGCGCTTCTTTCGTGGCACTAGTCCTCATCCACCTTCGACAGATGGTAGGTCTCGGTGTAGATGGTGCCGTCCGGGCGCTTGTGGAAGGACCGAGCCGTTATCTTCTCCTTGGAGGCCGACAGGATTTCCCAGTTCTCGTACTGTTCTCTCTGATCGTCGCCATAGTCAAGCCAGCACAGGGAGAGCAGTGAACCATCCACGAAATACTTGGAATAGACCGTAGGATCGACCTTGAACTCTCCACCCTCATCGGCATAGTAGTAGTTGCAGGAGCCGTCGGCGCGGAATACGGCGCGATGAGGGTCGGGCTTGCTGTATGCGGGGTCGTCGCAAGCGTAGTATCCGTCCCAGGTGCCTATGATGTCCTCAGCACTGTAGTTTGTACTGACACTGGTGAAGTGCTCCCGATGTGGCCCGTAGGTGGCCGTCTCCCTACCATCTACGCAGATGGTGGTCTTGGCAGTGAGACTGAGGTCGCTGCCGCTGACGCTTACGTCTGTCATTCGGACTACCGCAGTGGAACCATTGGCCAGAGGGGATGTCAGTGTGAGGCTGCCAGCGTCGACAGCGACATCGACCTGCTGCCTGAACAGCCATGTCTGGCTTTCGGCCATCGTCATACTGAAATAGGCTTTCAGGCCAGCACCCTCCTTGACGAAAGTGTAGACAGACACCCTGTCTGTTACCATAGGCTCCCCGTCGGAGTCCACTTGGATCCACTTGCCTGTAATCTTTTCTGCCAGGCCATCGCCATTGGCAGGATTGTCATCGTTGGCTGAACACGATGTGAATACGGTTGTCGTGCCGCAGATAATAAGGGCAGCGGCCACCCCTTGCATTATTCTTCTCATCTGTTTCATCATTATTTTTTGGTTTGTTTTATCAATTTGTGACTATTCAATCTCTATCCACTCCTCTTCATCGCCGTCCCAATACACGGGCGACCAGCCTTTCTGCCTGACTGCCGCAGCCTGACTAGAGGTGACGATGTTCTTCTCGTCGTCTTCACGGTTGTCGATAGCACCAAACATGAATGATTCGGAAGATGTGTTCTGCGGCAGGCTGTTGATGAGGTCGTCCATGCTTTTGCCGCTGATATTGTTTCTGAAGAAGAAAAGGTCTGTCATGGCCGTATTCTTGGAAACGTCGAGGGCGGTCAGTTGATTGCCCCCGCAATCCAGAATTGTCAGGGCTGTATTCTTGGAAACGTCGAGGGCGGTCAGTTGATTGTCCTCACAATACAGGCTGGTCAGGACCGTATTCTTGGAAACATCGAGGGCGGTCAGTCGATTTTTATCACAAGATAGGTATGTCAAGGCTGTATTCCTGGAAACGTCGAGCGCGGTCAGTCGATTGTTATCACAAGATAGGAATGTCAGGGCTGTATGCTTGGATACATCGATGGATGTCAGCGCATTACCACCGCAATACAACTCTGTCAGTGCCGTATTCCTGGAAATATCGATGGCGGTCAGTTGATTGTCTCCGCAATACAACTTTGTCAATGCCGTAAGCATGGAGACGTCGATGGCGGGCATCTTATTGTCTGAGCATTGCAGGTGGTCTAATTCCAGGTTCCTGGAAACGTCGATTGATGTCAGTTTATTCGAATGGCATCCCAGTTCTGTTAATGCCGTGTTCTTTGAGACGTCGAGTTCGGTCAGTTCGTTGAAGCCGCAATCCAGATCCACCAGCAACTCATTTCTGGTGACGTCGAGCACTGTCAACTGATTGAAACAGCATCTCAGCCTCCTTAATTCCTTATTGCCGGAAACGTCAAGTGAAGCCATGTCAGAGAAACTGCAGTCCAAATCTCTTAATGCCGTATTCCGCGAAAGGTCAAGTGTAGCGATATCGTTGCCGCTGCAGTCGAGGGTGTCGAGAGCGATGAAAAATTCAATGCCTTTCAGGCTACAGATATCCATATCGCTGACATCCATGACATGTATCTCCCTGATCTCTTCGGCAGTCAGGATGCCGTCCTTGCCGTAGTCCTGCTCAAGGAGGAAATGGCGGAAGTTAGCATCAGGGAAGTTCGCTTCGTTGATATCGGCTTTCACCGCAGGATCAAGGGGATTATCTTCGTTCGACATGCATGCAGTGAATACACTAGCGCCGTAAAGTGTCAGGGCGGTGGCCAACAACCATAGATAATTTTTTTTCATCATACTTGTAATATAATTAAATAAATTACCTTCAAAGATAATGGAATTTCTCCAGTTAAAGTTACAAAGGTACGAATAAGTGAGAGAATGACCAAATAAAATTGGATTTTTCCCCATAATAGCACCTTCGATGCCGCCAAAGGTACGAATAAGTGGGCGAAAAAACAAAAAACCCCTCCAAAAAATGGAGAGGTTTGTCGATTTCATGCCAGAGAACACCTCAAAAGCGCACTCAAAGCCTATGTTTTAGTCACGTCGGGCTGACAAATTCGCCTAACGTCCAATTACTTCTTCAGGTAATCCTTCACAAGTTCTGCTGGAATCATCTTCTCATCAAATGCGTATGCACCAGTCTTGGGAGACTTGAACATCTTGATGACCTTAGTGTAAGAACGTCCGTCCTTATTCTGAAGGGTTGCGACGGTTTTTTTTGCCATAGTCTAAACTTATTTGATTTCCTTGTGCACAGTCATGCGCTTCAGGATGGGGTTATACTTCTTCAACTCCAAACGGTCTGGAGTGTTCTTGCGGTTCTTTGTTGTGATGTATCTTGATGTGCCTGGAAGACCGCTATCCTTCATTTCTGTGCATTCGAGGATGACCTGCACACGATTACCTTTAGCTTTCTTTGCCATAGTTTTTTTCTCCTTACTTTAATGTGATTAGCCAATAACCTGAATGTCCTTCCACTCGCAGTGACCCTTAGCAACAGCCTGCTTCAGAGCAGCGTCAAGACCGATGCGGTTGATGATACGCAAACCTGCTGCACTCACCTTGAGCACAATCCAGCAATCTTCCTCTACATAGTAGAATTTCTTAGTGAACAAGTTGACATCGAAACGTCTCTTTGTTCTGCGAAGTGAGTGAGACACGTTGTTACCCACCACAGACTTCTTACCTGTAATCTGACAAATTTTTGACATTTTCTTATATTCTTTTGTTAATTTTCAAATCTGATTTTACTTGGAGAAGTACAGGTCTTCACAGTTCCGGCAGGCCCGCAATGCCCACCTCGCGAAATTTGGAACGCTCAACCCTTTTTGTTTTTGAAAATTAGGGGTGTTTCTTTATTTACATTCTTATCAGCCCTCCGTTTTATCAACCCCTCGTTGGGATTGGCCTTCTTTAGCCACCCTTCGTTGGGATTAGATATCCCTTGCCCTGCCACGGGCTATCAACCAAATCTTTCCCTCATCTCCCGTCTTGCAAACAAGCTTTCATCCGCTCATTGAGGAAAAGCTTTGTGATCCGGTTGGGATTCGAACCCAAGACCCACAGCTTAGAAGGCTGTTGCTCTATCCAGCTGAGCTACCGGACCATCCTCTCATGGATTTTCCGTCCTTCTCTCAGGCCTCATCCACTCGGAGTTTTACGTATGGCTCAGCCACACAAAACATCATGCACGGACACGCGCCCACGCAATTTGCGGATGCAAAGGTACGCTTTTTCTCCGAACCTCACAAATAAATTCCAAAATATTTTGCTCGGTGAGACAAATTTTGTGCCAAACAAGAGTGGAAGCCACACGAAGTAACCCCCACTCTCTTTTATTAAACTGCCATCTGTCATTTGTCACGCTCTTCTTCGTCATCGAAGAACTTATCGGATTTCAGGCGGGAAAAATCGCAGCATTCGCTGAGTTTGTTGTAGAAGGCAGAACGAGCCTTTTTCTCTTTCAAGAACATTTCCTTGGTGCCTTCCATATCGGCTTCAAAGTTCAGGCTATGGTCGATGCCCATGCCCTTGGCAACCACCATGGCGTCTTGGTTGGCTCCGATGTAGGTGAAGAGCCAGTTGCCCTTTTTCAGTTCCTCCACCAGTTGAAAGACACGTTGGTGGTTCCACTCCATGGAAGAGTTTTCGTAGCCGTCGGTGATGATGGTCACCAGCACGTTGTCGCCCTTGTCAATATATTGGCGCAGGTGGGTGATGGAATTTCCCATCGCATCGTAGAGGGGCGTGTTGTCGGTGGGTTGGTAATCGTTCTCGTTCAGGTCGGGTACCTTGGCGATGGGCATGCGGTCATAGACTGTAGCAATACGATATCCGTTGAAGACCACCAGACTAAACAACTGTTCCTGATTAGGGTTTTCGGTTTGGGCTGTGCGAATGGTTTGAATGGTTTCCACCACACCTGCAATGGCTTCTTTGCGGATGGAATACATGGAGCCGGAGGCGTCCAGAACGATGAGGTTGTAAACTTTCTGTGTCATGTCGATTGATGTTTTAAGTGGTTAATGTAATAGTTTGTTGAATTGAAGATGCAGAAGCGGACACTATGCTTTCTTCACATAGATGCAGGCAGGGTATTTCCCCAGCACGAAGAGGGTGACGGGGCAGAGCCAAATCTTGCGGTTGAATCCGTCCAGACCTCTCACCTCATAGTGTGCTCCACCTGTGAGCGAGTGGTCAAGTCGGCGCAGTTCGGCATAGCCTTGAAGTTTTTCCGGCTTGGAGGTGGGAATCACCTTGACGCGTGTTTCCACATCATCGTCCGAAAGGTAAGCACAGAGCAGGTCGGCTCCAGCCACCATCATCAGGTTGTGATGTTCGAAGGGCCAGCCTGGGAAGTCCACATACCAGCATCCGTCTGCCTCGTGGTTGAACTTCAGGTCATACTCGCGTTTCTTGCCGAATACGCTTTTCTGAATCAAAACTGCTGCGTTCTTCAAATCTTTCAATGAATAATCCATAATTAAAACAATTTTTAGAGGTTTGACAAAAACTTTTGACGATGCAAAGTTACTCTATAATATATAGCACATACAAATCCCTGCAAGCCTTGCAAACGTCGCAAGCCTTGCAGGGATACTGCTTATTTTATTATGGATGAATGGATTAACGATAATTTTCCCAGACAATCATGTCTTGAGGCAAGAGGATTTTCTTGGCTTCTCCCCTTTCGCCCGTGATGTAGTAGTTGCGTGCGATGCTGTCGTCGAAAACCCTCAGGAATGCCTGTTTGATTCGGGAACATTTCTCGTTGATGGAGTTACGTGTGGGGTCAGTCACATCGTCGATGCTCCTGCGGATGTCCTCACGGTTGTCACGTCCCGAAATCAGTTCATATATGGAGAGGAGTTCCCTGCGGTAGTCGGGAAGATAGGAGAACTTGATACCTTCGGGATGGTGCAGGTAGAGCAGGTAGATGGCTTTCGAGAGCGGGGGCATATTGATTTCCACGTTGTTGTAGTCGGGCAGGAAGATGCGTCCGTAGCGCACATGCAGGCGACTCAGTTTCTGTGTGGGTTGGAAAAGCGCCTGAAGCGCCCATTCGCCCACCCCACTCTGGCGAAGACGCTCCACGAGCATCTGCACCTCGCTCATCATGGCTTCCACATCCTCCTCCTGCGGCTGCACCCTGCATTCTTCCCCGTCAGCCTCCCTTCTTCTCCTGAAAGCCGACCTCAGCCTGCCGAACAGAGATGGGCTGGAAGGAGGTTCCGAACATAATTCTTCGCAAGATGCTTCTTCAAGCCGCATCTGCTGGAGGTTTTCCTCTTCGTACCTCAGACGGTCTAATTGCCTATCATGACTCCTGCCGAAGAAATCGCCACTGACCCCATGCATGCGTATGTAGTTCTCCGCCATTTTATAGGGTGACAGTGAGTAAACATCCGTCATAGGCGTGAACGCATAGGTGTAGGTGTCCTCCCTGTCAAAGTCCTCACCCTTGTATTGAATCAGTCCAGGTTCAAGGCGACTTGCATCGAAACCGGCAACGACATATTCCAACAAGTCACTATCGTGGTGATGGCTGGCATAAGGGATGACGGCATTCTCATCAGCATCGGGATTAAAATAGCGGTAAATCTTGACAAGATCCATGTCGTGCGCAATCTTCGGCAGGAAGCAGAATTCCAGCCCGCCACATCGGAATTCCTCCACAAGCATGTCGTAATCTTCGTAGAGAATCCGACCATACTCTTTCGCTCCAAGGTGCATCACATCAAAATAGATGACCACATTCGTCTTGGGCTTGAAAGGAAGTCGGTTTTTATAAAAACTGATGTACTGCATATATGTGCACAAATTGAAAAGTCTGATGCTATCTCTTCCACCCACAAAACGCCCCTTCTTTTTCTTGTTTGCAAAGATACAAAAAAGCATTCATACTGGTACACATTTCATAAAAAAACACTCCTATCCACTGCTTTTTCTGTTTTCCGCACTCTCATCCTCCCATCCAGAAACACCTCCATCACACTCTTCTTGATGCCTCCATCTCCTTCACACAAGTCAAAAGAGCAGGACATCCGTATTGATGACGGGAGTGGCTCCTGTTCCCCAAGACTGAGCAGAATAGTATTGAGCCACAAAAATCACGGAAGGAGGCCTCGTTCTGTTCGGGAGAAAGACATAGACCTCTTTCACCATACTGCTCTTGATAAAGCTCTGCAAAATGAAGAACCGTTAAGGAATTTGGAATACTCACAAACCTAATCCGTCTATGTATGGGAAGATATTGACATCATGCGAGTGTATCGCAAATTGAGGATGTGCAACTCTTCTGAGTTATACCAATATTGCACCACCACCTGTGGATGAGAAACAAATTCCGCATAGATTCGAGTTGTAGTTGTCTTTTTTATCTGTCCGACAGAAGGCATTAGTGCAAGTGTTTCATAGGTATTCCATAGGTCTTTCGTAAAAGAAACGACAAAATCTGTTCCGCGATGAATGTAGTACCACGCGGCCTTCTTTCGGAAAGAATTCTCCGCCTTCTCATGAATGATGATTATGCGTGCAGCCATACCTCCTTGTCATGCAAGACGATGTCGTTCGATACAGCAGGATTCTCGTGGTCTGCTTCATCAAACCAACGCTCATCAACCTCATCATAAGGAAATGGTTTGTCCACCATGAAGTCATGTTGCTCAAGAAACTCCACAGTTGCAGGATGCAGATTCTTCTTCATATAGGCAACACGTTCCTCCACAGAAGAGTAGCATCCCTCATACGCCAAAGCAGGTTCATTCACCTGTGAAAGTTCCTCATTTGTGTCGAAATTGTATTCCATACTATGATATTTTTTGCAAAGATAACAAACTTTTGTCACATTACAAATAAAAAACAGTTTTTCATTCGAACATTATGTATAAAATTAAGACATTAACTTCTACCATGATTATTGCACCTGTTCAACCAATATATTCTCCTCCGCCATCATTCTTTCAGCATACTCCAAATAAGAGGTACAATCATGTTCCACATTCATCCCATAGATAGACATCGTGCCTCCACGACCATTCAATGTCCTTGATAATGAGAAGTCTGATGTTCCTTTGACAGGTACGACAAAGCCACTCCTTCCCACATCATAGATATGCATGTATGAGATAAGTTGGAATCTATCATCTCGTTGCACATGACTCCACTCCTTGTAACCTTTATATTTGGCATCCAATACAATTTCATGTTCTCTGTAGAAGTCAGGCATTACTTTTTCGTAACCATCCGTAAAGATGCGACGTCCACCTTTACCAATTCTGTTTTGAGGATGCTTATAGCCTTTCTCTTTCAAGAATGTGTTAAGATATTCTTCCCACAACCATGCACCATCAAACAAGACACCATAGATTTCATCTTCATCATGCCCATATTTTATTTCCTCATGACGAAGAATCTGCAAACACAGTTTCTGCAAACCCCTATATTCATTAAAATAAGGATGATGCACAGGCCGTAGATTCTGATGGATGATTTGTCGGCGGTCGTTTTTGTTGTAAGTTCCTGTTGCAAGGTTGATTAGTCCCACAGCGTCTCTCGTCTCATCATCGTTGTTCAAGATATTCCCACAGAAAGGATGTCCTGCAATATACTCAATCGTGTGGCGAATCAGTTGTGTCACATGATTGTCCGTCGCATATTCTCTTGTGGTATATGCCACTTTGCCAACAAAAGGGATATTCTGCCGAATATGTCTCCCCACATCAATCCGCCCTTTCACGTTTGCATCGTTATATCTTCTTGTCTGATATTCTTTGTACAATCCTTGACGCATGGCACGTTTCAAGAAGGTTGGGAACAAGTAAATCAGAAAGTCGAAGATGCTCTCTTTATCCGAAGAATGTTTCAAGTCGAACAGATTGATGGAGAACACTTTTTGCAGCATATAATGCAGAAAATAATCATCTTCTCCGTCGGCAAAGCGAGACCGAATCTGCATCTTTGTGTCACCACACCCTACAAACCCCATCACATTGCCTGTCACGAGCACATGGTCTTCCAAGGTGAAGATATGCTCGTTACCAATCTTGTCCTCCGATTCTCTCAAACTCGGAGGAAAAATCAACAAATTCTGGAGTTCGCTACTGCATAGTTGGGCTATGGTCGGTTTTGCCATCCATTTCAGATGGTCAAGATGCCCTTTCGCCTCTTCACTCGTCAGCGTCTTCCTCCGATTGTCCTCCGTCGTGATGATTGCCATTCAAGTCGTATGCTTTCTTCAGTATTTCCAATTGTTCTTTGGCATTCTGATTGCCTCTCAGATATTCATACAGCAAACCTTTCAGATGGTTCTCCCACAGCATCTTGAAAGCCACTTCCCGTCCACACTCTTCTTGATACGTCTTCACTTTTCTGAAATATGCTGCACCAATTTGGTATGCCTCTCCCAATCCCAACTTCTTATCCAAGATTGCCCGATTCAGGCTCTCCATCCGTTGCTTAATTTCATCTTTCACCTCCACAAACTCAGCATCATTTGCAATCATGTTTGTATAACTTTCCTCAGCCGTCACTTCCGCCCACGCGAACCTCCTCCGCATGGCAAAATCCATACTCTCCACGCTCCTGTCGATGTCGTTCATTGTACCTATAATATACACATTCTCTGGAACATAAAATCCACCCTTGAACACATCCCCCTCTTCCACCATGTTCTGATATTGCGTCTGTACCTTTCCTTTCTCTCCCCTATACCCAGGGTCTATCGAAAAGAACAACTCACCAAAGATTTTCGATATTTCGCCGCGATTGATTTCGTCGATGATGAAGACAAAAGGCTTATTGGGGTCTGGAGGGGTGTTTGCCTTATTTTTCAACAATGAGGTTACATAATCATCGTCATGAAAATGGTATGTTTTATAGTTAATCACTGCTTTACAGTGACTCTTATAAAACGACCCAGACTTGGTTCCTTCATAATACCCTTTTATCATTTTTAGCGACAGGTGAGTTCCCGCATATTGTCCATCACCTATTATCAGTCTTGATTGAGCATCGACCTTAATACTGAAAGGAATACCTGTTGGTGTCTCAAAACGAAGCGATTTGTTATTGCTTTTCAGATCTTCAACAAGTAACAAATAAGCCTCATCAAGGGATGGCGTTTCGATTTTCCCTTCAACAGGTTCTGTTTTTTCCTCATCCAATATAACATCCTCTTCATTCAACGATTTCTGAGGAAGCATAGAAGCCCGATTCAACATTTCCTGCAAAAAAGCCGCATAATAAATGTAATCAATAGTTTTCGTTGCCCCATCAGTCAATTGAGAAATTAAATCAAAATAGTCATCACGTGAATACCTTGACAAATCTTGAATGTTATGCCTTGTATAATAATCAAACATAAGTTCCAAATTTGCCCGTTTTATCGTATGAGGCCTTGCCTGACCGAATTCCATCCGATAATTTCTATAGGTCACGGGAATCAGACTCCTATTGATAGCGAGTGCTTTTATTCTGCCAGATTTTATATCGTTCTCGATAGATGTATATATCAACTCAAAGTTGGAAGACGGAGATTCTCCGTTTATAGTGTAGTTTCCATCCTGCAAAGATGAAGGGTCAAATGTGTACTTTTGAGAGAGAACCCTACTTAACACATTTCCACAAAACTCCTTAAACACTCCGTCTTTTCTTTCAAACCCAACATTCCCATTTCTATCGGTGACAGGCCTCAATCCTTCCACGAAATCCGTGTAATCATACGAGGGATGGAACTGCACGAAGCCGATTTCGTCTTCTGCACACCCCATTTCCTTTGCAATTTCCTTTGCCAAATACGTTTTTCCAGTACCCGGGGCACCCGTCAATATAAGGTTGTGATTGGTTTTTATCAGATTAATATAATTGTTCATGATTTCGATGTTTTTTTGCTGTTGAATAATCTCGTCAAAACGTTTGACACACTTACTGTTATTATACTTGTTAATAGCCATCATTGCTTTCACCACCCTCATCTCTGCGAAACTCGCATCAGCAAGGAAGTCTATCTTGCTGTTTCTTAAATCAACAAAGTGAATCAGTTTCTTATATTGAAAGCCGTCTTCTTCATACGTATTTGAATCGGCTACAATTCCCGCAAAAAAGTATTTGAACTGCCAGTTTATTCTCTGAGCCACAAGCACAAAATCGCCTCTGCGAATATCGTGGAAATCTGCACCTATCTTATTATCTGTACCCCATCCCATCATGACAATTTGCCGAGCAAACATCGTCTTTAGAAACCCATCAATCGGACTTTCCCCATCAACTCTTGGACTTACCAGATAATATTTCATGATGTTTCATGTTTTAGTCATTTCCACGTTGTACGCCCCACATAGTAATGTGAGTTGTTTATGTTGCAAATGTACTAAAAATTTTTGATGCACCCAAAAATCTGCTGACTTTTTATGTTTCTCAATCACTTATCTTCTCATTTTTCCTACCTCAGACATCCAACTGCCTTTTCTCCTGCTTTTCCTGCCACCCCACAAAAAGGAAGACGGAGGCAAAGACATAGACGAGGAAGGCGGTGCAGAGGGAGATTTCCTGCATGCCGATTCCAGCAAATACCCAGAAGAGAATGAACGCTGCCACTAAGGCGCCAAGTGCTGTTCTGCTATGAATTCCTGATACCATTGTAAGGACATACTATCATCAAACTAATGGCAACTACATGAAACTTACACTCTCTGTACTTACAATAAGGGTGTCATATAAAGCGGAAGATAGGTGACACCATCCTCTACCTCATAGTCGGCTGCATGCAAAACAGTAGGAGTGGCCATATACTCTCCAAACTTCTTCATGCACTTCGTCAGGGAAGATAACGTGTAATTTTTCCCACTTTTGACTTCTATTGGACGGATATTGTGGCGGTTGGTCACTTTGTCTTTTTGAAGCAAGAAGTCTATTTCCATTCGTTCCTCGGCTTCCTCAGATGACTTACTGTAGAAAAATAGGTTGTTACCACTGGCTGTCAGCATCTGAGCCACGATATTCTCAATAAGCATTCCTTCATTCACCTCCAGTTTCCCAAAGAGCAGTTTCTGGTAAATCTCAGACGAGACGATACCCTTTTCATCGAAAGCAAGGCTGATTAACAAGCCTGTATCGTTCATATAACACTTTAATGTCGTGCGGTCTTCGTTCATCTTCAGTCCGATGTTCGGCTCTGTCGAATTGTAGCAGATGTTGACAACTCTCGCATCCTTCAGCCAGAAGAAAGCATCATCCCAATCGCGGTATTTCGCACCTGGTTTCAGGGCTGACAACCGAAACTTCTTTTCGTGCTTGGAGAGCTGAGGAGGAATCTGGTCGAAGATGGACACCACCTTGTCTGCTATCTCACCTGCATAATTGAAGATGTCATTACGATAGATAGTCAGCACATCGCGCTTTGCTGCATCTACGGCATCAAAGTCTTTGGTCTCAACATACTTTTTGACAGCCTGCGGCATCCCTCCAACTATCATGTAAAGACGGAAAGCATCCATAGCCTGACGATGGAAGGCTGGTCCCATCGGCTTTCTCTCTGCATACATTTTCCGTATCAAGTCCATCAGCATATCGTTACCCATAGCCCAAAGAAACTCTTCAAAGTCCATCGGGTACATCTGAATGGGACGTTCTTCAGAGGGGAGCACAATGCCTTGTGTATTTTTCTTGATGCTCACCAAAGATCCTGTCTCAATATAGTCATACCTTCTGTCAGCCACCAGAAACTTGATAGCCGCTCTTGCTCTGGGGCACAGTTGTACCTCATCAAGGATGATGAGCGACTTGCGCTCATGGAGCCTCACTTTGTAGTGCTGACTCAGATAGAGGAAAAGCATGTCAAGGTCTTCCAGATAGAGGTCAAACCAATCTCTGACTATCTGGGGAGCCTTATTGAAGTCGATGAGGATATATGACTCATACTCATTTTTAGCGAACTCCTCTACGATATAACTCTTTCCGATGCGTCGCGCTCCCTCTATGAGTAGTGCCACCTCACCGTTTCTTTTCTCCTTCCAATCAAGGAGTTGCTGATATATTTTGCGCTTCATAATGATGCCGTCTGCACCTTTTTGAGATTTCTGCTCAGTCACATTTTACACCTTTTTGAGATTTTTGACAGCGCAAATATACACCTTTTTGAGATTTTTCGCAAGAATTCAGTTGAAAAAACATAAGAATTTTGATTGTTTCAAGTCAATTTGACCTACAAAAGACCAATTTTGCCCATAATTCTGCGTAAACAGTCTTATCTCAGACACCCCCACAGCCTTTTCCTCCTGCTTTTCCTGCCGCCCCAAAAACAAGAAGACGACAGCAAAGACATAGACGAGGAAGGCGGTGCAGAGGGAGATTTCCTGCATGCCCATACCTGCAAATACCCAGAAGAGGATGAACGCTTCCACTAATGCGCCGAGGGCTGCTTCGATGATGATTTTTCTGATCGTTCCCATCACTTTGTTCGGTTTTGATTGTTAGTTTTTTTGATTTCCGATGCAAAGTTAGGGGGATGTTGTTTCAAATCACGGTACAGGCTTGAAAAATTTCTGTGAATTTCTGCGATTTCTGTGTGACAAGAGTTTTAAGTTTTTCGGTCTTCCGCATACATCTTCATGGCTGCCTCATGCCATTGGCGAATCTCGTCAGCCAACCATTGGGGGGAAAGGACTTTGAGCCATGCACCACGGGAAAGGAGTTGACCTTTGAGGTCGGCTGTGGGACGGATGAAGAGTTCAAAATCCACATAATCAGAGGCTTTCTGTTGCTGACGCTCTTCGGCAGTTCTGGGGGTCAGTTCCTTTTGGGTGTGGTGCAGAGGAAGGTCGCGAAGATAGTATTTTTCACGGCCAAAGGCACGGAGCACCACACGTTCGGGTTGTGTGCCGTCGCCAATTACTACCCCGTAGCACTCACTGAAGAAGTCGCCTGCCTGAAAGTCCTTTTCTATCTTGAAGGTCTCATCCGTCAGGGTGATGTCTTCCATGCGGTCGAAAGAGAAAACCGCAAAACCACCATCCTCAAATCTGCCCAACAGATACCAGCGTTGGCGGAACAGTTTGATACAATAGGGTGAGAGCGTGAACGTCTTTGCCTCCACTGACTGATAACGTCGGTACTTCACAGAGATTTGTTTGTTCTCCCGCATGGCATGAATCACCGTTTCCAGAAACTCTCCATCAGAAGGAATGTTTTCGAGCATGATGCGATGCTGAAGACTCATGCTCTCGCTCACGAGGTTGCTGACGGTCAACGTGGAGAGCATCCAATTTTGCACAGTGTCCTCACGCAACACCTCCTCGTTGCCGATGTAGTAGCGATAGCCATCCCTGCGGTCACAGTCGATGTAGATACCGAAGATGTCCTCAATGGCATCCTTGTGGCGGTTAAATGTTGTGCGGCTCAACGGCAGACCGTCGCTCATGTCGGTCCGCATCCATCGGGTGTTGATGTCCGCCAGCGAAATCTTTCCGGCACGGTAGATGGTGTTGACCAGCCAGATGTATTCTCTAAATAATGTAGGAGTTTTCATTGTTGCAAATGCCTGATGAGAGTTTTTCTGCGCAAATTTACTAAATCTATTTTACCCTTCAAAGGATTTACAGCACTTTTGTATCATAACACATGGTCATGGAATTCACACGATGCCCTACGTCGGCACGGTGCGCATCGCATCTCACGTACCCTGCGCAAAACATTTCATTCTTCCAGCGCATCATATTTCGTGCTGAAAGATCGTATTTGAAGGCCAACGAATTACGGAAATTGTGACCCAACCGAAAAAACAAGGGTGTTCATCTTTGTTCTTTCTTATTATCAATTAGTCTCAAATTATTATTCAATTTGAAAAATCCTTAGCGTATTTTTTTGCATTTATTTGTCACATCCGTGGCTTTTTTATATCTTTGTCCCCAAGAAAGTCATTTACAATTATGATTATGAAAAAGAATCATCTTTGGCTGTTGACAGCCATCGTGTTTTGTATCCTTGTAATGACGGTTATGTCGTGTTCCAAGGATGACAATATTGTGAATCCTGACCCAGGAGTAAAGTTCAAGGCCATGTTACAGTCTTTGAACTGGGGTGAAGACACTTGTTTCGTCTATGGTCACAAGACGCCCGATGTGGATGCAGTCACCTCTGCGCTTTCTTATGCAAAACTGATGAATATTCTCGGCTACAATTGCAAGGCAAAGGTGTCGAGCCCCATGAATCGTGAGACGCAGTACATTGCCCAACTTTTCGGTTTTGCCCTGCCTGAATTGAAGACCTCGGTGGTGCCCCAGACACGGCTCCTGCTGACCGACCACACAGACTATGCACAATGTGTGGATGGTGCTCGCGAAGCCATTATCCTCCAAAAGATTGACCACCACGTTGAGGGTGATATTGCCGATGCCACCATTCCTTATGTTCGTCGTGAAATGGTAGGCTCGACTAACACCATCATTTATGAGTGCTATAAGGAGTTGGGAGTCAATATCGACGACGAGACGGCACGTATCATGCTCGCTGGTATCATCAGTGACACACGCAACCTTACGAAGACCACCACTTGTGGCATCGACTCAACGGCTTGGTGGGCACTCTCCATACAATTAGGCATCTCAAGAGACTCAATGGCTGTCATTAACCACAATATGGAAAATGCTGCCTATGATTATTCAGGCATGACCGATGAAGAAATATTGTTGTCTGACTATAAAGACTATGAAATTAACAGCCACCTGATTGGCATCGGGAGTCTTGTCTGCAAGCAGGCTGAAATGGATGACTTCATCACGCGAATGTTGACTGCTATGCCTGAGGTCATGAAGCAGAAAGGTCGCCAGATGCTCTTTGCCAAGATTGACAACCTTGTGCCCAATACAGGAAACGACAAGGACGTGAAGCCATATATTGAGGAGGGGACTTATTTCATCTACTATGGCGAGGGTGGTAAAGAGGTGGCAGAGGCAGTGTTCGGTGCGTCGCTACGTGAAGGCGTATGCAATACCATTGAGAACCTGTCACGCAAGCAAATTGTGCCCCTTATCAGCAAAGTACTTTAATCACCCAAGTTCACCTCACCACGCATTTTGCAAAGTGGCGAATATTGGGACAAAAAAATGCTCCAAAGCCGTGTGTGCCTTGGAGCATTCTTTTCTGCTATATTCTTATGCCAGCAATGCGTCGGCCAGCACCTTGAGGTCTTCAAGGGTCTTGGCCTTGACGGTTGATTCGACAGTAACGATAGGCTCGATGATGGTGATGTTCTTCATCGCCTCCATCTGCTCGCGCATCTTCTTGCCTGATGCAGGTGCCCAAGTGCCGTTCTCGACAAAAGCGACCTTGCGGTTCTGGTAGGTCTTGATGCGGAGGTGGTTGATGAAGTCTTCCATGATGGGCATGATGCCACCATCGTAGGTAGGAGCACAAAGCACCATGCGGTCGTAGCGGAAGGCATCTTCCACACACTCATGCAGGTCGTCGCGGGCGATGTCGGCAATGGACACCTTCACGTCGCTCTTCTCCTTAATGATGTCGGCGAGTGCCTGAGCAGCCTTGGCGGTGTTGCCATGCAGAGAGCAGTAGGCAATGAAAATGCCCACCGTCTCAGGCGCATACTTGCTCCATGTGTCGTAAAGGCCAATGTAGTAGCCGAGGTCTTCCTCAAGCACAGGGCCATGCAGCGGACAAATCTTCTGGATGTCGAGCGTGGCAGCCTTCTTCAAGAGGTTCTGCACCATCGCGCCATACTTGCCCACGATGTTGAAGTAGTAGCGGCGAGCCTCGCAAGCCCATCCTTCGTCATCTTCCTCCTCTTTGCAAAGGGCACCGAACTTGCCGAAGCCATCGGCAGAGAAGAGAATCTTGCTCTGCTGGTCGTAGGTGACCATCACTTCGGGCCAATGCACCATCGGAGCCATGAAGAACTGCAGGGTGTGCTGTCCCAGCGAGAGGGTTTCCCCTTCCTTCACTACCTGAATGCGGTCGCTGAAATCCACCTCGAAGAAGCGTTTGAACATCGCCACCGCCTTTTGCGAACACACAGCCGTCATGTTGGGATATTTCTCCATGATGAACTGCACACTGCCTCCATGATCTGGCTCCAAGTGCTGCACAATCAGGTAGTCGGGGGTCTTGCCACCAAGTGCTGTTTCGAGGTTCTTCTCCCATTCAGCAGTCTTTGTGGCATCCACCGTATCCATGATGGCAATCTTTTCATCGAGAATCAGATAGGAGTTATAGGAAACACCAAGCGGCACTTCGTACTGTCCCTCGAAGAGGTCTATGTCAAGGTCATCCACACCGATGTATTTCACATCTGAAGCAATTAAATCGTATTTCATCGTTTTATTGTCTATTTTACTATTTACAATGTACAATTTGTCAAATTGCACATTACTTTAAGCGTTCCTGAATGGCTTTGCTCTCAGCCTCGTAACCAGGCTTATTGAGGAGGGCGAACATGTTCTTCTTATAAGCCTCTACACCAGGCTGGTTGAACGGATTGACACCGAGGATGAGACCTGAGATGCCGCAACCTTTCTCGAAGAAGTAGATGAGTTGACCTATGTTGTACTCATCGAGTTTCTCAATACTAATCTTGATGTTGGGCACACCACCATCAACGTGAGCGAGTTGAGTGCCAAGTTCAGCCATCTTGTTCACCTCGTCGATGCGCTTGCCTGCAAGGAAGTTCAGACCGTCAAGGTTCTCCTCGTCAGAAGGCACAGCCAGACATCTATTGGGCTTCTCTACAGAAATCACGGTCTCAAAGATGGTGCGTTCGCCATCCTGAATCCACTGTCCCATCGAATGGAGATCGGTCGTGAGATCCACCGATGCAGGGAAGATACCCTTCTTGTCCTTACCCTCACTCTCGCCGTAGAGTTGCTTCCACCATTCGCCAAGATTATGGAGTTTAGGTTGATAGTTAGCCATAATCTCGATCTTCTTGCCACTCTTATAGAGCGCATTACGGATGGCTGCATAGATGGCAGCGGGATTCTCTTGACATGGTATATCGAGGCCACACTGCTTCTCCATTTCCTGCGCACCTTTCACGAGGGCTGCAATGTCGAAACCTGCCACAGCGATGGGGAGCAGACCCACTGGAGTGAGCACCGAGAAACGTCCACCCACATTGTCGGGGATGATGAACGACTTATAACCTTCCTTGTCTGCCGTAGTACGAGCAGCACCCTTCTTAGCATCCGTAATCGCTACAATCACTTTCTTCGCCTCTTCCTTTCCACGCTGGTCCTCACACATTTTCTTCAGCAGACGGAACGTGATAGCAGTTTCCGTTGTAGTGCCAGACTTGGAGATGTTGATGACACCGAACTTCACGCCCCTTAAATAACCAATCAATTCAGAGAGGTAATCCTCGCCTATATTGTTGCCAGCAAAAAGGATGCGTGGAGCCTTCGACGGTTGCAACCAGCCAAACGAATCGGAGAGTGCGTCAATCACCATGCGGGCACCGAGATATGAACCACCGATACCTGCCACCACAACAGCCTCGCAGTTCTCCTGCAGCACCTTGGCTGTTGCGTTCAGTTCAGCAATGAACTCAGGGGTGATGGAACTGGGCAGATGGAGCCATCCGAGGAAGTCGTTACCTGCACATGTGCCCTGCTCAAGAGCCTCCTGTGCTTCTCTCACTTTTGGCTTAAAAGCCTTCAACAAATCGGCATTCACAAACGACGCCGCCTTACTCATGTCAATTTTCATAATAGGATTTATTTAAGTTAAGAATGTTATTTAAAAAATCTCTGTTACTATATTCTTTATCTCAGTGAGTCACTTAATATCTTTATTTCTACACTCGGTGAAATCTTTTCGTAGAGGATGTTATAAACTGCGTCCAAAATCGGCATATTCACATGATAGCGTTTGTTGAGAATCTTCATGCAGTTAGTGCCGTAATAACCCTCTGCAATCATTTCCATTTCCAACTGCGCCGTCTTGACCGAGTACCCCTGCCCTATCATCGTACCAAACACACGGTTACGGGAGAAGTTCGAGTACATCGTCACCAGCAAGTCGCCCAAATAAGCAGAGTCACTCACATGACGCTCTTCGGGTTGTACCGCCCGGAGGAAACGTTTCATCTCCTGCAATGCATTCGACACCAACACTGCCTGAAAGTTGTCACCCCATTTCAAGCCATGACAAATACCTGCCGCGATAGCATACACGTTCTTCAGAACCGATGAATACTCAATGCCTTCTATATCAAGTGACACATTCGTTTTCACATATTTGTTGGCAAACAAATCTGCCACCACCTGAGCATTGTCAAGGTCACGACATCCTACTGTCAAATAGCATAGGCGATCCAAAGCCACTTCTTCTGCATGACTGGGTCCTCCAATACAAGCCACCTGCTCTTCCGGCACGTTGTACTGACGCTCAAAATAGCGGCTCACCGTCAAACTTTCGTCAGGCACAATACCCTTAATCGCCGTCACCACCATCTTCTCCCTCATGTTCGCCTTCAATTTTTTCAGGTGGCTCTTGATATAGGGCGAAGGGATGACAAAAATGAGTGTGTCATTATTCTTCACCACCTCGTTGATGTCACTGGAGAAATTGATTCGCTCCACATCGAAGTGAACCCCCGTCAGATAAGCCGGATTATGGTGCATGCGCTTGAAGTCCTCAATGCGGTCATCACGTCGCATATACCACGTTATCTTTTCTTCATGGTGCATGACAATTTTCGCGATGGCTGTAGCCCAACTACCGCCACCCAAAACTGCCACTCTACCACAAGACTGAAACTGCATATTACAAAAATTTAAGTGAAAAACTAAAAGTGGAAAACTAAAAGTAATAGTTACCAGCCATCCGGATGGTGGATTCTTTCACTTTTAACTTTTAGTTTTTAGTTTTTAACTTTAGAAACAATGTTGCTGATTTCGTCCACACTCGGTTTCTGAATGTCGAGTTTGTACTTCTTCAGCACCTCACCAATCTGTTGCTGAATCTTCTGAGCATTGCCACCTTCGAGGTCGCTCACCAGATTGTAACCCACCTTATACAAAACAGGCACGATGTCCTCAGAGAAACCGAGTTCCACAAACTTCTCCACACTGTCGCGCGGTGCCTTCTTCTCAGGCTTCATGGTGGGGAACAAAAGCACTTCCTGAATGGTGGGCTGACCCGTCATCAAGATGGCCAAACGGTCAATGCCGATGCCGATGCCCGATGTGGGAGGCATGCCATACTGCAAGGCGCGCAGGAAGTCGTGGTCAATCACCATCGCCTCGTCGTCACCCTTGTCAGCCAGTTTCATCTGCTCCACGAAACGTTCCTCTTGGTCAATCGGGTCGTTCAACTCTGAGTAAGCGTTTGCCAACTCCCTCCCATTCACCATCAGTTCGAAGCGTTCGGTCAGACCCGCCTTCGAACGGTGCATCTTCGTCAGCGGCGACATTTCCACAGGATAATCAGTGATGAAAGTTGGCTGAATGAAAGAACCTTCACAGAACTCGCCAAAGAGTTCGTCAATCAGTTTTCCCTTACCCATCGTCTCATCTACCTCCATGCCTTTCTGCAAACAGAACGCACGAATCTCCTCCTCCGACTTGCCTTCGCAGTCGAAACCTGTCTTCTCCTTGATGGCATCCAAGATAGGCAGGCGACGATATGGAGCCTTGAAACTCACCACATTGTCGCCAATCTTCACATCTGTCGTTCCGTTCACAGCCACGCAAATTTTCTCCAGCAACTGCTCTGTGAACGACATCATCCAGTTATAGTCCTTATAAGCCACATACAACTCCATGCAAGTGAACTCAGGGTTGTGGCTTCTGTCCATACCCTCGTTGCGGAAGTTGCGACCAATCTCATACACACCCTCAAAACCACCCACAATCAGACGCTTCAAATAGAGTTCTGTTGCAATACGAAGATACAAATCCACATTGAGCGCATTGTGGTGCGTGATAAACGGACGAGCCGACGCACCGCCCGCAATCTGCTGAAGGATAGGAGTTTCCACTTCTGTAAAGCCCGCTTCATCAAATACATGACGCATCGTACGCAGAATCGTGGCACGCTTTAGGAACGTGTCCTTCACGCCGTTGTTTACAATCAAATCCACATAACGCTGGCGGTATCGCAATTCGGGGTCTTCAAATGCATCAAACACCTGACCATCTTTCTCTTTCACGATAGGCAACGGCTTCAAACTCTTTGCCAAAACGGTGAGCGACTGCGCATGCACACTGATTTCACCCGTCTGCGTACGGAACACAAAACCTTTCACACCAATGAAATCACCCAAATCCAGCAATTTCTTGAACACCACATTATACAGGTCTTTATTCTCTTCTGGACAAATATCGTCACGGGTTACATACACCTGAATCCTTCCTTTCGAGTCCTGCAACTCTACAAAACTTGCCTTACCCATCACACGACGGCTCATCATGCGACCTGCAATACGCACCTCACGAAGTGGCTCTGTTGGTTTTCCGTCAGCATCCACTGCTGGGTCTTTGAAATTGGCTATGATTTCTGTTGAAAAAGCGTCAGTTGGATATTCTGCTGCCGGATATGGGTCTATGCCCATTTCCTTCAAGGTTTGAAGATTATTTCTTCTGTTAATCTCCTGCTCTGAAAGTTCGAGTACATTCATTTTTCTAATCTACTATATATAGTTTATGGTGCAAAGTTACAAAATAAAATTCAGAAAAACACATTCTAACGACATATTTCACACGCTCTCCACAAAAACATCCACTCCACATTCCTTTTCTTCCACTCTTAGAAGCAATAAAAAACATTACAGATAAATCACTTCATCACAAATGGCTGTGATAGACGAGCGATGAGTAATGAAAAGCATTGTTTTTTGTGGAAACGCCCTAAACAAGCGGTGATACAATTCTTTTTCTGTAGGTTCATCAAGTGAACTACTTATTTCATCAAGCAAAAGAATATCTCCACCATGAAGCAATCCACGAGCAATGGCTATCCGCTGTGCCTGCCCCTCACTCAATCCACCTCCACGTTCACCAAGTTCTGTTTCAACTCCTTCTGGCAGATTATACACAAAATCAGCGCAGGCGGTATGTAACACCTCCTTCAGTTCCTCATCTGTGGCTTTGGGATTACCCAACAGCAAATTATAGCGGATGGTTCCACTCATCAATGTATTGCCTTGAGGCACAAAACAGATATTACCGCCCGTTTCAAGTGTTCCTTCTGTCGGTGCAATAAAACCTAGAATCAAACGAAACAACGTGGTTTTACCAATTCCTGTCTCACCCATGATAGCCGTTTTTGAGCCCGGTCTGAAGTCGTGGGTGAAACACTCCAGAACCTTTTTTTCGCCTGTGGCATACTGAAAACTTACATCATTGAAACGTATGCCTGCAGGACGTTTATCATTCACATTCCGTATCAGAGTCGGCGAATCATTCTCTTCCAAATCTATCAATCTGTCGATGCTGGCGGTAGCATGTATCACTCCTGGCGCCATATTCAGCAACTGCAATATCGGATGCTGAATCATACCGACAAGTTGCAAAAACGATGTCATTACACCAAAGGTTATCGTTCCGTTACGAAGTCCTATGCCACCCCATACGAAAGCCAGAAGGTAGCCAAGGCTGAAAACACATCCGAGGACAAGGCGAGCCGCAATCGTGAAATGAGTACGCCGCATCACATTGCCCTGCAATTTCTGTTGCATGATGTCAAGTCGTTCCGTCACCCATTGTTCACTGTTCAAGGAACGTAGCACTGCATTATGTTCCACCCCCTCTTGCACGTGCATCTGAATCCGGCTTTCATCCTGTCGAATATCAAGTGTCATTTGTCGCAATTTTCTGGCAACAAGTTTACTGAACATGAGAGCCAAAGGCGTGATTAACAGCAAAGCCCATGCCAACCATTCATCAAACCACCGCATCAACAAGAATGCACCACAGAGCTGTATCAAGGTAATGACCATCTGGGGCAAAGTGTCAGTACAAATAGCACTCACTTGCTCTATATCCTTTGCCAGTCGTGAGGTTACATCGCCTGAATGGATTTCTTGCCCATTGTAGAGTTGACGGCGAAACAAACTACTAAAAATACGCAATCGGAGAACATTGGTTTGTCGAACATTGGTAGTAACAGACATCCAATAACCCACTTGCCGTAATGCCACACCACCCAAAATGGTCAAGATCAACCATCCGACCATCATCAACACATCTTCCATCGTTCCTGTGCGAATCGTTTCATCTATAAATCGGCGGCTGAGCCACACCATCAGCAAGCCAAGCATCACTTGCCCTACTCCCACCACGACACGCACCGCTGTATTCCAGCGGATACCCTGCATGTTAATCCATATCCATTTTACGTAATTCATCAGCCTTTTCACACGTTCACGATATCGGCTACAAAGGTACACAAAAAATCCCCCTGAAACAAATGAAGAGAAGGAAAACGTAAAAAGTTTGAATATATTTTCGTACCTTTGCACTCGATTTCAAACAAGATTAATAAAAGATTTCATCAAATGGAAGGAAACAGTATAGGAACAGGTAATGACATCGTGTCAGAATTGAGCAACTTGGATTTCAGCAAGATTGCCCTAAACGATGTGATCAATTATATCGTACAGTTCGGGAAGAATGTGCTATTAGCACTCATCGTCTATTTTGTGGGGCGATTCATCATCAAATATGCTACCAAGGCATTGCGAACTATCACACAAAAGCGAAAAGTGGAAGCATCGCTGACTTCGTTCCTAAACAGTCTTGTGTCCATTTCTCTCAACGTGTTGCTTGCCATCATCATTATTGGCATTTTGGGTATTGACACCAGTTCCTTCTTGGCAGTGTTTGCTTCGGCTGGTATTGCTGTAGGTATGGCGTTAAGTGGCACTTTGCAAAACTTTGCAGGTGGTGTGCTGATTCTATTACTAAAGCCCTATAAAGTGGGGGATTTCATTGAGGCACAGGGATTCGCAGGAACCGTGAGAGAAATACAAATATTCAGCACTATACTGGGCACTCCCGACAATCAAACCGTCATTATTCCCAATGGACCTTTGGCAACAGGAAGCCTGAAGAACTCAACAAAGGCACCCACTCGTCGTGTGGACATAGATGTAGAAGTGGCTTACGGTACTAATCCTGATGATGTGCGCAAAGTGTTGATGAACATCATTGATGCAGATGAGCGTATCCTGCAGAGTGGCGTGTTTGCCCCTTTCATTCCCATGACCAGTATGGGCAGTAGCAGCATTACCTTCCAAATGCGTATATGGGTGAAGGCATCCGACTTCTGGAACGTGAAATTTGAGACAACTGAAAAGGTTTATCGAGAATTGGGCAAAGCAGGCATCGAGATTCCATTCCAACAGATGGATGTACACATCAAATGATGTGCGGATTTAGCCATTTACTATTTGCTATACACCGAGGAAATGATTAAGATTATTATTTTTGATTTGGGAGGTGTGTTACTTGACATTGACCTGAATTACTGCCTGCAACAGATGCTGGCATTGGGCATAGACTTCAACGCTTTTGAAAAAAAGGGCATGCAGACCCCAACAGGCACCAAAGCCGCAGTGTTGGGAGAAGGCATCGTTGCCAACGGAGCCATGCACCTCTATCAGACAGGTGACATCACGACTGAAGATTTTCTGGAGGGAGTAAGAAGACATTGCAAAGAGGGGACAACAAGAGAGCAGGTGCTGGAGGCGTGGAACTCTTGCTGTATCGCCATTCCACCCTACCGCTTGGACAAGTTGAAAAAATTGAAGCAGCGGGGGTACACCATCTGCATGCTATCCAACACCAATGAGGCTCATTGGCTGAAAATCATGAAAAATTGTTTTGGCGGTCAGAAGGTGGTAGATGAACTCTTCGACCACACTTTCCTTTCCCAAGAGATGCACATGGCGAAGCCAAACGATGACATCTACCTGAAAGTATTGGAGGACATCAGCGCACAAGCAGAAGAATGCCTCTTCATTGATGATTCGACACCCAATGTGGAGGCAGCAAGGGATTTAGGGTTCCACACACTTCATGCCGAGACATCGAAAACCGAAAATGGGATAGTCGTCGCCCCACCTTCTACGGATTGGACAACGACCATCGACAATTTACTTCATTAAAAATCATCCCAATCAACCTACCGTTAATTGGGATGATTTACAAGTTTTTCTCTAAACGATTATTGGAATTGCCACCAGTCGAAATTGAACGTGCCGTTCAAGTTCTCGAAGTGCAGATAAAGGTCGTGAACACCCTTCACATTCTCCACTTTCGTAGTGATCGTACTGAATTTTTCATCAGCGCCAGTTGCCTTCACAGCCACACGACCAATTTCCTGTCCTTCGATTTCGTCAATACGCAGGACGATATTTCCGTTTCCCGTGGCTGATGCAACGCTTGCCAAGAATTTCTTGGCACCTTCACTGCCGAAGTCAACACCACGCACACGGATATATTCACCTTCGTCAATATCAGTGATGTACATGTTCACACGACCTGTCGAGTAAGGCATATCTTTCACAACACCTGTGTTCTTGATGCCCATCTTCGAACTCTTCAAGCCCTTACCCCAAGCCATGGTCTCAGCCTCCACACGCTTGTAAGGATTGAGGTATTCGATTTGTTTCATCGGTTCCTGATCGAGCCAATAAGGAATTTCCTGAATAGTGCCGTCAGCATTGTAAGTGATTTCCTGCCCACTGACAGAACGGCGCTCGTGATGTTCCCAGGTGTCAATGTGCATGATGTCGTAGTTCTGACCGAACACATAACTCTTACCCTTGTAGTCACAGATGCCAGGATGGTTGCCACGGTCACGCTCTGTTGGACGCATAATGTAACCCATCTCAGTCCATTTACCTGTAGGACCATCGCTCATAGCATAACCGAGGGCCTCGGGACAGCAGGTAGAAGCGAATGCCATATAATAATGTCCGTTACGCTTGTAGAACCAAGGACCTTCCTGGTAGTGCTGAATAGCCCAGTTAGACTTCTGTTGCCAAGACACCCTTAGATTAATCTTTGAGCCTTCCTCTTTAACAGGACGCATCACACCGTCCTGCTGATTAAGCACATGGATGTCGCCACTGGTAGAGATCATGTCCTCATTGAGTTTGACGTAATAGACATGGGGATTGCCCCAATACATATAGGCTTGGCCATCATCATCAATAAAAACTGATGGGTCGATGTCATCCCAATGTTCCTGTTGCCACACAAGTGGCTTGCCAAGTGGGTCTTTGAATGGTCCGTAAGGAGAGTCTGCCACCAGCACGCCAATACCATGTCCATGCAACGGAGCATAAAGGTAGAACTTACCGTTACGTTCCACCGTCTGAATAGCCCAACCACCATTCTCACGACTACGCCACTCAAAGTCACGGAGCGATGCAACGGCACCATGCTCAGTCCAGTTGACCATATCGGTCGTTGACCAAAGCAGCCAATCATACATGAAGAAACCTGCAGAGTTCTTCTCATTCTCATCTGGAATGTCTTCAGGATGGGCATCATGGGAAGTGTAAAGGAACAACGTGTCGCCTACCACCAATGGAGAGGGGTCTGCAGTATATTTCGTGGTGAAGAGCGGCATATTGCACTCCTCGATGCCACGGAACTGCCACCAATCGAAATTGCAAACCTTCACACCCTTTCTGCCTTTAAACACAAAGTAGAGGTCGTGAACACCTGCCACGGGAGTACGGATGTCAATGACTTCCTCTTTCCATTTTTCCCAGCCGCCAGTGTGACCCACTTCAAGGCGCGCAATCACTTTACCTTCAAGACTGTCGATACGCACTTCAATAGAACCACCTCTGAGGGCACTTGCCACGCTGGCAGTGAAAGTGCGAGGCACTTTCTTTCCAAAGTTCACAGCCTGCAACTTGATGTAGTCACCATTGTGTATCTCAGAAATATACACACCTGTTTCATCGTTCCATTCACTCTTCACACCTTTCGAGAATGCCATTGTCTCCGCTTCCACACGTTCGTATGGATTCAGTGTGCCGACAGGCTCGACGCCTTTATCTGTGGGTTGGATGGTTGGGAATGTGCCGTCAGGATTGAACTTGAACTCCTCCACAGCCACACTACGGCCGAAACCACCACCGCCTGGGAGTTTCCCTGTATGATAGAAGAAGTAATCGTGCCCTTTGAAACGCTCGTAACCGCAGTGATTAGTGAACGAACCCGTTCCGCCCTCCGGCATGATGGTTCCCTTGTATGTCCAAGGACCTTCTGGAGTAAGTGCCTCTGAATAAGCAATATGCTCAGGCACACCACCTGCTGCATAGAGAAGGTAATATCCCTTGGTTGCCTTTGTGCCCTTCTTCGCTTCACCCATTTGCGGCTTCTTCATAATCCAAGGACCTTCGGTGTAGGTGTCCTTATATTTCTTCTCCCTGTCACGCTTTGCCATATCGGGAGCACCGAAACCCTCTTCCGTCATCTCCATCTGCTTCACCTCACCATTGATGCTGATCATGTCCTCGTTCAACTTCAGGTAGTAGATGCGAGGATTGCCCCAATAGAGCCATGCCTGACCATCATCGTCGATGAACACGGTGGGGTCGATGTGGTCCCAACTGCCATTCTCATAGAGTGGCTTTCCAATGGCATCACGGAAAGGTCCCGTTGGTGAATCACCCACAGCCACCCCAATTGCCATACCACCCGATAAACGGGAATGGGCACAGATGTACCAATAGAATTTGCCATTGCGCTCAATGCACTGCCCTGCCCAAGCACGGTCGTCTGCCCAACTGAAACTTTCCAGAGCCAAAGGACTGCCATGATCAGTCCAGTTCACCATGTCAGCAGAACTATAGACACGCCACTCCTGCATCCAGAAGAAGTCTGCCTTGTCCTCATCATGACCTGTATAGACATAGATTTTGTCACCATGCACCATTGGTGCCGGATCGCTGGTAAACCATGTTTGCACAAAAGGATTTTGTGCCGATGCTTGCAGAGCCACAAGTGACGCTCCACATACAGCACCTAAAAAACGAAAGATTTTTCTCATTGATAGTTTTGGATTAGTTTTGGTCTTGGTTTTATGTTTTATTTTGTCTGCAAAGGTATCGCTTTTTAGCCGAAAAACCTTTATAGTATGTTACCTATGCTTTCGTTTTCGTTACCTCTGCCCTCAAAAAGGGCAAAAAAAAGAAAATAATCAACCTAACCCGATAAAAAAACTTCCAACTCCTAACTCCTAACTCCCAACTTTTCTCTATCTTTGCACAAATATTCTGAACCTATTTTTTTAATATCGTTATCAATTATGAGAACAATCTGTTTAACAGTTGCGCTTGCTCTTGTTGCGTGTCTTGGTTATGCTCAGGACGAAAAAGGAGCACTTACCAGTTTCTATGAGAAGAACACCGTTCTGAACTTCAACGACGGTGCGAGCCTTGCCGGAGAGATTCAGCAACCCACCAAGTTTGACCCCAACTTCCACATCTACCTCTGCTTCGGACAGTCGAACATGGAGGGCAATGCCCGTATTGAACCACAAGACCGTGAGAATCTCAACACCCGTTTCAAGATGATGGCAGCGGTTGACTTCAAGCGCACGGGGCGCGAGAAAGGCAAATGGTACGTGGCTGTTCCCCCACTCTGCCGTGAAAACAACGGTCTGACTCCCGCTGACTATTTCGGCCGCACGATGGTGGAGAAAACACCTGAAAATATCTCTATTGGTGTCATCAATGTGGCTATTGGCGGATGTAGCATAGACCTCTTCGATGAAGACAAGTCACAGGCATATATCGCCAAATCGGCCAACTGGCTTCAGAACTTCTGCAAGGAGTATGACAACCACCCCTACCAGCGCCTCATCGAGATGGCTAAGTTGGCACAGAAACATGGTGTCATCAAGGGAATCCTCCTCCATCAGGGATGCACCGACAATGGACAGCAAGACTGGCCAGAGCGCGTGAAACTGATTTATGAGCGTATGCTGAAAGACCTCAATCTGGAGGCTGAAGCGTGCCCATTGCTCGTCGGTGAACTGATGTCACAGCAGGAGAATGGTGCATGCGAACTTCACAACACCGTGATTGCCACCATGCCACTCGTCATTCCAACAGCCTACGTAGTTCCTTCACTGGGTTGCAAAGGCAACTTCGACCACCTGCATTTCACCGCTGAAGGTTACCGTGAATTGGGTCGCCGCTATGCTGAGGTAATGCTCAGAGCAGAGAAAATCAGCGACGCATTGACTGGTGGCAAGAAGGCAAAGAAGTCCAAGAAAAAGTAAAATACAATTCGATACACCATGCATCATGTATCACGAGGCGAACGCTAAACCGCAAGCCCAATAGCATGATGCATGGTGTTTTTTTATCAACCAAACAACAAAAGAAAAACTATGAGTAAAGATTTGAAAGGCACAAAGACAGAAGCGAACCTATGGGCAGCGTTCGCTGGCGAATCACAAGCACGCAACAAGTACACCTACTACGCATCCAAGGCTAAGAAGGAGGGATTTGAACAGATTTCCGAACTCTTCACCGAAACAGCCAATCAGGAGAAAGAGCATGCCAAACTCTGGTTCAAACTCATCCACGGCATCAGTTCTACACTCGACAACTTGAAGGATGCAGCACAAGGTGAAAACGACGAATGGACTGACATGTATCCACGCATGGCAAAAGAAGCCCGCGAAGAAGGGTTCGACGAGATTGCCGACCTCTTCGAAGGCGTTGCTGCCATCGAGAAAGTGCATGAGGAGAAGTATAAGAAACTCTTCGAGAACATCGAGCAGAAGATTGTCTTCTCGCGCGATGGGGACTGCATCTGGCAGTGCCGCAATTGTGGACACATCCACGTCGGCAAAGAAGCGCCAGAGGTTTGCCCTGTATGCAACCACCCACAGGCTTACTTTGAACTGAAGAAGGAGAATTACTAAATATCTCCACTCCTATACAACAAGAACCGTACCCCTCGACTACGATGGGGCGTACCCGAGGGGTACGGCTTGTCGTAGTCGAGGGGTACGGTTCTTTATTACCCTCCCAGATGGTCAGCGCAACCGGTTTCTCTTGAAGTGATTCTTCACATATATAAAATAGAAGAGGACACCCAAAAGATTGACCACAAATGCGAACCAGAAAGCAGCCGAGTAGCCTGTATGATGAATCGCCATACCGCCAAACACGACACCCAATCCCGTGCCGATGTCCCAACATGTCAGTTGTGAGGAGTTAGCCGTACCCCGCTTGTTATTAGGTGCCAAATTAATAAACATCGTCTGCATGCCTGGCCAAATGTGACCATTACCCAATCCGATGATAATGGCTGCACCATAATACCCTATCGGATTCTTCAACAAAGCAAAAAGTAGATAGCCAAATACACTGATGAGGATGCCATGATTCACATTCTCCACCACCTTCCCTTTCCGTAAAGAACGAGCACCAATCAGACGCGAGAGAATCAAACCCGTACACAACACGGCGAACCATGCGCCCGTACCAGCCGTCATGCCCAATTCTTCCTTTCCATAAATGGCAAGATAAGTGGCAAGTACTCCGTATGACAAACCGACACACACCATCACCAAGCCTTCGCTCCAACCTTTCACGAGGAAGAAGCGATCAAAGGAAAGCGGGTCTTTGTTCGGCACTATCTCCTTGGTTGGAAAATGCACCGTTGCATTGATGGCAAGTCCGACACCCGCCGCACACAAGGCTATCAAGAAAATGATATTGTAGTCACCGATGGAATCATAAATCATCAATCCCACCGTAGGCGCCATGCTGGTGGCGAGGTTGTTCGACAAACCATAGTACCCGATGCCCTCCGCCCTTCTTGACGATGGCAGCACATCAATCGCACTTGTGCTATTTGCCACAGTGACCGCTCCCATCGGTGCTCCATGTGCTGTTCTGATGATGGCAAAAAGCGTCATCGTACCTGCAATCAGATACCCTGCAAACAAAGCAAAGAACAAGAAATAGCATGTCAGCAACACCACTTTCCGAGAAAAACTATCCACTAAATACCCTGCGATAGGACGTGCCAACAAAGCCGTCAATGTATAGCCTGACAGCACAAATCCAATCGTGTCTTTATCAGCCTGATAAGTTTCACTCAGATATAGCGGAAGCAAGGGTGTGACCACCATGAACGAAAAGAATATCATGAAGTTAGCACACCATACTTTCACATAATTTGCATTCCAAAGTTTATCTTTTTCCATAAATCTTTGCAAAGTTACGGCTTTTTTCTTACCTTTGCCGCATCAAAACCTAAAAAGAAGGATTGTTTATGAAAAAATTACTTTTGTTATTGGCATTGGGCATGACCACATTGTCAATGAATGCTCAAGACTTAAGAAACAGCAGCAATTCGGCCATTGGAAAGATTGAGTCGGATGGCACGGTAAGAAACAGCAGCAACTCATGCATTGGTAAGATTGAGCGCGACGGCACCATCCGCAACTCAAGCAACGCCAGCATTGGCAAGATTGAGTCTGACGGCACCATCCGCAATGCCAGCAATTCCAGCATCGGGAAAGTGGAAAGCAATGGAACTGTAAGAAACGGAAGCAACTCTACAATTGGGAAGATTGAATCTGACGGAACCGTAAGGAACAGCAGCAACTCGTGCATCGGATACGCCAAAGGCGTTCCCGTTCGCTCGTATTCTTCTTCTTCGATTTCTTCAAGAAATAAAGTCTAAAATTATCATTTAAAAACTAAAAGTGAAAGTTACCGACCATCAAATGGCAAGTAACTTTCACTTTTAGTTTTTAACTTTCAATTTTTAACCTTATTTCTCTTCACCGATAATCTTCCAGATTCCAGCAGCGATGGCTGCGCCTACGAATGGACCAACGATGAACACCCAAAGGTCGCTAAGTGCCTGACCACCTTCGAAAATAGCAGGACCGATAGAACGTGCAGGGTTCACAGAAGTGCCAGTGTAGTGAATGCCTACAAGATGGATGAGAATAAGTGAGAGACCAATGGCAAGACCTGCAAAGTTGCCTGCACCTTTCTTGGCATCAGTGGTGCCAAGCACTACAAGCACGAAGATGCAAGTGAGGACTATTTCAGCAATGAGACCTACCACTACGCCGTGGTCACCACAACTGTTAGCACCCGTAAGTGTACCGCCAGCCTGAGCCATATCGTTAGAAGTCAAGGCAAACAGAATGGCAGCACCAATGATGGCACCAATTACTTGGAAGATGATGTACATACCAGCATCCTTACCACTGATACGCTTTGAGATAAGACACCCCAGTGTGATGGCTGGATTGATATGGCAACCTGAGATACCTCCAATGGTGTAAGCCATTGCCACAACAGCCAAACCAAAAGCAACTGCTGTACCAACTACTGATGCTGTGTCAGAACCACAATTAAGCGATACGGCTGTACCGCAACCAAGAAGTGTAAGAACCATCGTTCCCACCATTTCTGCTAAATACTTTTTCATGTTTTTGATGTTTTTAGGGTTTATAAAAAAGTTATTAAATTGTAGAAGTTTACTCCTCTATTGTTCCAAATGCAAGATACCACCCGTGGCCGGATGAAGTGTCAACTTAGTGGTCGCCCCCTTGTTGAAAAGTGTGGGGCTGAGCGTATCGATGGTGCCGAACTGCGCAAAGGGCATATCTTGTTCATACACCGTACCTTGTATCGTACTAATAATAACGTTTGCCATGCTGGGCATATTGTACACTAATCCGTCAATTTTTCTTTTTGCAGCCTCCTTCTCATCAGGAAAAACAACCGTATGCAAGTCTTTCACTGAGAGGGAATAGGGGTCGCCAGCCAAGTCATCAGCATCTACAAATCCTAACTTCCGAGAAAATCTGAACAGCACGTGCTTGTCAAGATCCCCGTCCGGCATGACAGCAAAGGATTTTGTCACAAAAGTGGTATCAACATAACCTGTGAAGAGTTGCGTGAGTGCCTCCTCCTGGGTATTCAATTCATCCAGCACAATCTTGAGCGATGCACCATCCTTGGGCATAGATTCCACCTGCCCCCGTTTGATGGCATTCTTGCTCTCACGAATATCAAGAATCTCCTGTGCAGTTAGTTCCGCCATCTTTGCAGTAGATGTGGCTGACAAAATTTCCTCCGTAAGATACTGACGCGCTTCCAGTTTATGTCGGGTTGTTCGTGTGTCTGGAAAAACACACTCTTCCTGCTCTGAATGAGTGTTCACCGCCAACAAAATACCACTATTGGTCAATTGTACCATCGGTGCTATCGTCTTGTCCTTCAACTTCACCGTGTAAATTTTAGCCGTGTCGGGCACACCCTCCTGATAGACCGTCAGAGATGTCACATTCCATGTTGTGGAAGGCTCAACATTCACCCCACCGATATGAAGATAGCGTTCTGCATATTTGGCAAATTCGCCAGGCGTATAAACGACTTTTGTGGCAGAAGCATCCACTTTCAGCAAAGTCTTAGGCAACGCGTAATTCACACCATTGGCTGCAATGCCTGGATTAAAATCCGTCACCTGCGTTTGAGCAACAGCCACAAGCGACATACACCAAGTCAAGGCGATGATAATGTTTTTTTTCATTCCTTTCTAATTATTTTCTCACCGGACATCGATCTTCCCACAGCACTTTATAAGCCTTGGGCAGATAATCCACAAGATCTGACGAAATCATTCCTTCATAACAGAGGTCTTCCGCTGCCAAGTCACCTGCTAATCCATGCAGATAAACACCCATTCGCACTGCCACTTCTGGCACATAGGATTGGGCAAGCAACGCAAGAATGATACCTGTCAACACATCGCCAGCACCTGCTGTCGCCATGCCCGGATTACCTGTCGAATTGAAGAACACATTACCTTCAGGAGTGACAATGGCTGAGTAAGCCCCCTTAATCAAAATATAAATCTGCTGACGTACAGCCAACTCACGTGTCCGCTCCAATTCTTCATATGAATTGCGTGTCGTGCTAATCAAACCAAACAATTCCTTCTTGTGAGGCGTCAAGATGCAGTGACGTGGCAATTGAGAAATCCAACCACGATGAGAACCGATGATTCTGAGTGCATCGGCATCAATCACCATAGGGCACTTCGTCATGCTGACCTGTTCAATGAATGCCTGCACTGTATAAGAGGAGGTGCCAATGCCCGGACCTATTGCCATGGCATCATATTCACTTGTATCAAAAGACTGGCTAAAACAGTTGGCATCCACATCAATGTTAAGTATTGCCTCAGGAACTGCTGTATGCAAACTACGGACATTACACTCAGGGGTGCGAATGGTCAACTTCCCCACTCCACTACGCATACATGCCCTCGCACCCAAGATGGCTGCGCCAGCCATACCTTTTTTTCCGGCAATAAGCAAGGCATGCCCCACCGAACCCTTATGGGCAAACTTAGAACGCATCTTGAGCATCGGCAGAATGTCTTTCCGCGCCGTGAAGTGATAAGGCGTCTGCGTTTCTTCCGTGCCAGGATCGACTATGCCAATGTCCAGCACCTCCCATTCTCCCACATATTGTTCATTCTCTGCAAAGAAAAACGCCAACTTCGGATATTGAATCGTATAAGTGAAATTAGCCTTGACAATGTGGTTCATTACATTGTAGGTGTTGTCTTCACACATCAAGCCTGATGGCACATCAATGGAAACCACCGTGGCTGGCGATGCGTTGATATATTTCACCACCGATGCAAATCCGCCATTTAGTGGACGGGAAAGTCCTGTGCCAAACAAGCCGTCAACCACCAAATCTCCTTCCTCCAACTTGGGAGGGGTGAACTGAGATGTCACCTCCACCAACTCGACATTGCGCACCCCCAACATATTCTGCTTCACATTCTGAAAGTCGATCAACCGCTGCTTATTGATTTGGCAATCGGGGGAAAGGTTGTCAGCCGTATTGAAAAGATAAACATACACCTTATAATTCGTCTCACCCAACATACGGGCAATTGCCAAGGCATCACCACCGTTATTGCCAGGGCCTGCAAATATCTTGATGGGAGTGTCAATAGACCACCGTGAACGTATCTTGTCTGCAACAGCACGAGAAGCACGTTCCATCAAGTTGGTGGAACTGACTGGCTCATGCTCTATGGTATATGCATCTACAATCTTTAACTGTGTAGAGGAAAGAATCTTCATAATTCAAAGTTCTGATGATTTGCTTAATGGAGATAAGCTTCTTGATTGTGCAAAAATAGTGAATTGATAATAAAAAAACGACTAAAAACAGATAAAATAACACTTGAAGTGACGTTTTTTACGTTATTATCGCCAAATTTACCCTAAAATAGGGATTTTCTATGTAACTTTGCAGTCAAATCAGGATTTCATACATCAACAATGATAACGATTAAAGACAAACAATTTGAGCCATTCATCCATCATACACAAATTGCAGAAAGGGTTGCAATTATGGCTGAAAAACTCAATGCCGACTACAAAGGGAAGAACCCAATCCTCATTGTCATCCTAAATGGTGCTTTCATGTTTGCTGCTGATCTTGTGCGTGAACTCAATTTTGACCACGAAATTCAGTTTGCTAAATTCTCCTCTTATGATGGCATGGACACCACAGGCAAGGTGAAGGAACTCATTGGCCTTTCCATCGACATCAAAGACCGCGACGTCATCATTGTCGAAGATATCATCGACACTGGAACCACCATGTACAACATTCTCCCGAAACTGAAAGAAAAGGAAGCGAAGTCTGTGGAAATTGCAGTTCTACTCATGAAACCCGGAAAACTGAGAGTACCACTCGATGTGAAATATTGCGCCATGGAAATTCCAAACGAGTTCATCGTTGGCTATGGTCTTGACTATGATGGCGTCGGACGCAACTACAAGAGTATCTATGTGGTAAAAGAGGGGTAACCCATCCTCATTCAACTCATCACACCCATTAAAACTATTAAAACCAAATTTCCTAACATAAACAACAAATGAAGAATATTATCATTTTCGGTGCCCCAGGTTCTGGCAAAGGCACCTACAGCGACGAAATCGTCGCACGCTATGGTATGGGACACATCTCCACTGGCGATGTGCTCCGCAGTGAAATTAAAAACGGTACTGAACTCGGAAAGATTGCCAAAGGATACATCGACAACGGGCAACTGATTCCCGATGAACTGATGATTGACATCCTCGCCAAGACCTACGATGCACTCCCTGCCGGCAAAGGCGTCATCTTCGACGGCTTCCCACGCACCATCGCACAGGCGGAGGCACTCAAGAAGATGCTCGCTGAACGTAAGCACGACATGGGTGTCATGATCGAACTCATCGTTGATGAAGAAACCCTTTTGGCTCGTCTGCTCAACCGTGCTATCGAACAAGGACGTGCTGACGACAACGAAGAGACCATCAAGAAGCGTTTCGAAGTATATCACAAACAGACCGAACCCCTCTCTAAGTGGTTCGAACAGGAAGGCATCCGCAACACTTTCACATGGAAAGGTTCCAAGGAAATGCTGGGTGAGATTTTCGCTTTCCTCGATAGTATAAACTAAAAGTTAAAAACTAAAAACTAAAAGTCGAAGTTTCTTTAGTCCTGACGGATAGGTAACTTCCACTTTTAGTTTTTAGTTTTTAGTTTTTAACTTCTTCTATGGATTCCAATTTCATTGATTACGTAAAAATCTATTGCCGTTCTGGTCGTGGTGGACGCGGTTCCACACATATGCATCGTGCGAAATACCTGCCGAAGGGAGGTCCCGATGGAGGCAATGGTGGTCGTGGTGGACACGTTATTCTGCGTGGTAACCGCAACTATTGGACATTGCTCCATCTGCGCTATGACCGCCACATTCAAGCAGAGCATGGCGGTAATGGTTCCAAGAACAAATCGACAGGTAAACAAGGAGCAAATGCTTACATCGAAGTGCCTTGCGGTACAGCGGTGTATGATGCGGAAACAGGTGAATACATCTGTGATGTGACGGAGCATGAACAGGAGGTGATTCTCTTGAAAGGAGGTCGCGGTGGTTTGGGCAATTTCAACTTTGCCACACCTACCAACAAGGCACCACGCTATGCACAACCTGGTGAGCCGATGCAGGAACGCACCTTCATCCTCGAACTGAAACTCTTGGCAGATGTAGGTCTCGTCGGTTTCCCCAATGCCGGCAAGTCCACCCTTGTCAATGCCATTTCTTCAGCCAAACCGAAGATTGACAACTACCCCTTCACCACACTCGAACCTTCGCTCGGTATCGTTTCCTATCGTGACGGACGTTCCTTCGTCATTGCCGACATCCCGGGCATCATCGAAGGTGCCAGTGAGGGACGTGGTTTAGGACTTCGTTTTCTTCGCCACATCGAACGCAACTCTCTGTTGCTCTTCATGGTGCCAGCCGACACTGAGGATATTCGCCATGAATACGATGTGCTGCTCAACGAGTTGGCACAATTCAACCCAGACCTGCTCGACAAGGGACGAGTGCTTGCCATCACCAAGTGTGACCTCCTTGGACAAGACGAGGAACTCAAGGAGATGCTCAAAGAAGGGCTGCCCGACGACATCCCTGTAGTCTTCATCAGTTCCGTTGCCCAACAAGGGCTTCAAGAACTCAAGGATATCCTTTGGCAAGAGATGAACAGCGAGAGCAACAAAATCGCTGCGATCAATACCCAAGAGTCCATCATCCATTCCGCCAAAACCTTTGCATATATGGACGATATTGCCGATGACGATGAAGGCTGGGGCGACGATGACATTCCCGAGGAAGAGGACATTGAGTATCTTGATGAAGACGAGATTGAAGACCTAGAAGACTTCGAGTACGAGGAGTAAACTCTATAAAGTATAAGGGTTAAGACCATGCTGCAAGTTAACAACACCGCATCAGCCCTCTGTAAACCCTAAACATTAAACTCTAAACTGTACAGCATTTTTTATTCCTCCCATGTTGATCCACCCAACTCCTTCCCATATCACCGCCTTCTCCACCACACGAGATGGCGATGTTTCCATCTCGGTTTCACGACTTTTCATGCCTCACCATCAGGTGCATGGCACCAAGACTGTCATTATCGACGAGGAATTCCTCGCTAAGAATCCGCTTGAGCAAGTATTGGTACTCGATGGAGTAGATGCCCTCTCCACCCAACTTTCCAACGTCTTTGTTTGTGTGAAGACAGCCGACTGCATCCCCGTTCTCTTGTGGGACGATGCGACTCACGTCGTTTCTGCTGTGCATGCAGGTTGGAAAGGTACACAGAAACGCATCGTCGAAGCCAACATCGATGTGCTTTGCTCCACTTATGGCACCTCTCCCGAACATCTACATGCCATCATTGGTCCAGGCATAGGTCCTGAAAGTTTCGAAGTGGGTGACGAAGTTTATGACCTCTTTACCCAAGCAGGTTTCCCGATGGAGAGACTCGCCAAGAAATACCCTCTCATGCACCCCAACAATCCGCATGGTTCTCTCCCCCTTGAGGAAGTTGGAGAGGGTTTCCGTTGGCACATTGACCTCTGGGAATGTAACCGCTTACAACTCATCGAAAAAGGTGTCAATCCCCAAAACATCCACGTTTCAGGCATTGACACCTATACTAACTATGACCGTTTCTTCTCTGCTCGTCGCCACATTGATGGCAGAATCATCAACGGTATTATGCTAAATAACTAAAGACTATTTGCCACTCGTCACAAAACTCCTGCATCGAGTGGAATAGCAGATTTGCCCCCTGACTCAACAATGCATCGTCAGGTAGTGGCCCCGTGTTTACAGCAATGGTGAACACTCCAGCCGCCACACCTGCTTGTACCCCAAGAGGCGCATTTTCCACAACAATGAAATTATTTGGAGAAACTTGTGCGGATGTAAAAACCTTATTAAATTTCTCCATCCCCATCAAATAAGGCTCTGGATTGGGTTTCCCATATTTTACATCAAAAGCCGTCACCATCAGTTCTTCTTGAAAGATATTGGGAAAGTTCCTGTTCAATCTTTCCAACAGCGTTTTCTGGCCACTACCCGTCACAACCATCGGCACCACCCCACTCGCCTTCACCTTCACAAGCAACTCATACGCACCAAGCATCCGCTCAGCCTTAGGACATTGATTGAACAAATCGCTTTTATAACGATAGATTCGCTCAATTTCTTCTTCGGTTGCCTCATGGCCGCGCTCACGCATAGAAACAATATTGATAGTGCCAGCACCCGTGCGTCCCTCATGCATGTATGCCTCCCATTCTGGCAAATCCAAACCAAAATGCGCCATTGTCTGATGCCAACTCTTCGCATGATTTTTCATGGAGTCAAACAAAACACCATCCATGTCAAACATGGCGGCATTCAAGGACATCTGCCCATATCCTGTTTTCTGTAAATACCCCTCAACCGCTTGTTTCACCAACTTCTTATCCATCTCTTTTCACCTCTTTTTATTTTGATTGAATCGCTTTCTCAATCTTCAACAGTTCCTCTTTTGTAAAATCTTCCGTCAAACTCTCCAAGTCCTTCCCTCCCAATCGGAAGTCTTTGTTCAGTTCTTCCCTTGCCATACGCAAAATCTCTGCATGGTCAAATGCCAGTTTCGGTACATCATCCAACGAGAACCATTCCGCCCGAGCAGCATCATCCATCCCTTTGACCTCACTCGTATGTACTAATGAGTAGTAGGCAATCGTCAACACCCGTTCACGCGGATCTCTGTCTGGAGCAGAAAACGTATGGAACTGCTTCACAAACGGCGTCGCCAACCCAGTCTCCTCCATCAGTTCACGTTTTGCCCCTTCATCTGCCGACTCATCCATCTCTAAAAAGCCGCCAGGGAACGCCCAACAGCCCTTGTAAGGTTCGCCACTACGTTCAATCAGCAGCACCTTCACCGTGCTGCCGTCAAACCCGAAAATCACGTTATCCGTTGTCACACTCGGATGCGGATACTTATAATGATATTTGTATTCTTCCATTTTCTTTTGATGTACACTATCTTCCTCAACCACAACATGCGAGGGTGCTCCCATCGAGCACCCCACCAGTTGCATCACACAACCCACCACACAACCGAAGAAAGACAAACGATTCATTCTTTACACGCTTCCTCTCATTCACGTTTACCAGCCAACTCCCTTCAGTTTCAGGATACGGCGTACACTTTCTCGCACAGGGTCATCTTTTGCAATTGCACCTCTACCTCATCTGTCCGAATACCAGAACCATCATCTTCCGAACAGGAAGTAATCGCAAGACCGCAACTCAAGATGGAGGCCAGCATCCATAAGAAATACTTTCTCATTGCTTCTTTTTCATTTTAGAGTGCAAAGTTACAAAGAAAACATTGATTTTCCCATAATGGCAAGATAAACTTGTGAAAAAAAGACGTAATTTTGCAACGAAATTAGGAAGGAACGATTGCTAACGTTTCTAAAAAGAAGAAAAATGGAAAGATTACCGAAAGACCCGTTCATGTTGGTGTCGAGCATCAACATGCTGCTGAGAGATGAAGAATTTGATTCGTTGGAGGAACTGTGCCACAGTTTTGACCGCGAACCCGACGAGGTGAAGGCAGAACTGCTGAAACATGGTTATGTGTATAGCGAGGAACAGAAACAGATGCGTCCTGCTGGCTATAATGAATAATGAACATGGTAACGAAGGACTGCATTGAAACGGCATACAGTTTCTTCCATCAGAAGGAACGGATATACACACACTCCACGTTGGATTGGCAGCGAGATGACATCGAGTATGCAATTGAGTCGTATGTGGATAGCATGAACCCCGAATTGTATGGACTTATATCGGATGGCCGGAAGGATTTCCTGAGAGACCATAAACAGTTTCAAAAGGACATCACACATGCCGTAAACATACTGGAGGAAATGCTGTAAGCCAATTGTAGGGGGAAGACATTCTTGATTTTAAAGCATAAAAAAGCAGATTGCAAATCCGCATTTAACGGTCATTTGCAATCTGCCCTTTTTATTGATATCTGGAGTAAATTGTCACTTCTTATTTGAAAAGCAACTGAGCGAACTCATGGAGACTACGACGCCAAGTGTGGAACTCATGTGCTGTGCCTTCTGACTCATAACCAACAGCATTCATACCGAGTTGTTCCTTAATGTTCTTGGCAGCCTCAACACAACCCATATTCTCCTTGCCACCACCGCTCATGAAGAGCAACTTGGTCTTCTGAGTGAAACCTTCAGAATTCTTCACCTGGTCAACACTCCATGCACCACTGCTGAATGAACCTACATAAGCGAACTTACCAGGATTAGCCAGTGTGATTTCACGTGCCTGCATACCACCCATTGAGAGACCAGAGTATGCACGATGTTCTGGGTCGGCAATCACACGGTAGTTCTTCTCAATCATTGGGATGATATCATTGAAAAGCACATTCTTGAAGCCATCAGCGAAACCACCACCAAAGCCACCGAAACCGCCCTGTGGACGCTGACCCTGTGGACGCTGACCACCTTGAGGAGCCTGACCACCCTGAGGAGCCTGACCTGCTGGACGTGGGGCATTTGCGTTCAGACCGTTATCCATCACAACGATGAATGGAACGGCTTTCTTCTCTGCGATGAGGTTGTCCATAATGGAAGCAACATGACCCTGATATGGCCAACTGTACTCGTTTTCACCCATACCGTGCTGCAGATACAGAACTGGGAACTTCTTGGTAGGATTGGTGAAATACTCGTTGGGCAGATATACGAAGCAACGACGCATCTTCTGTGTGTAACTTGAATAGTAATAGACCTCGCTCATGGAACCCTGTGGCACATTCTTCACCTGCCAGAAATCCTGGTCATCGGATGGAACTTCGATACCACTACCCCAGCGACTTGCACCATAGTAGTAGAGGCTTCCTGGATCTGGAACACTTGCTCCGTCGATGTTCAACTGATAGTAGTGGAAACCCGGATCCTGGGGAGCAGAAGTACCTGTCCACACGCCATTTTCATCTTTAGTCATGGAATAGATCTTTCCTGCAATGTCAAGACCTACGGATGTAGCATTAGGTGCCGAAATCTGGGCACGTACCTGACGTGCGGAGTTCACCATCGGATACTGTTTGTTGTCCTGATTGCTCAATGCTGGTTTGAAGTCCTCAGCAATGGCTGCTTCAGAAGGAACTGTTGGATTGCCCTGAGGACGGCCGCCAAAACCACCAAACTGTGCTGACGCTGTCAAACTTACGAGCGTCATCAACGATAGAATAACTTTTTTCATTGGATTAGTAAAAAAATTAATAATAAATAATGTATAATGATAATACTATATTGACATTATGTACACCAAAAGGTTTAAAGATTCAAGTTGCCTTACGTGCATAAGGCAACTTGAATCTTAATCATGCAATCCTCATGGCTTAACGACCAAAACCGCCAAAGCCGAAGCCCTGACCTTGAGGCGCTTTCTCTGTCTCACCGAAGTAAGAAGCCTCAGCATCCTTGTCGTTGAGTTTGAACACCATAAACTTAGGATTCTGCTCTGTACAAGGAGCCCATTCGCCACCCTTAGGTCCGTTAGGATCGCTGTACTTGGCGAAATTGGTCCATGCGGTAAGCATCTTCTCGGAGAGATCCCAGTCACCCTTCGTCCAAGGACGCCAGCAGTGCTTGAGCGACTTGAACACAAACCAAAGGTCAGAGGAGTGGAACGCACCTTTCAAGCGCTGAGTCACCTCTGGGTGTGAACCGTCATCTGGCAATGGACGTGCAAACTCGTATGCCCATGCCTTGCCACCCTTCTGCGCACGAACCTTACAGAACTCGGCAATGTTGGGAGCCATGTCGCCCATATCGTTGAGAGTGTAGCCAATCATATAGGGAACATCAGCCAATGTGCCTTCCCGAGTAGCGTCATCAAAACTCTTCACGCTGACATAGCCGTCAATCATAGGCATGTAGCCCATACCCATGCGCATCATGCCACCACCCTGCTGGCCTGCGCTGTTCACCTGACCATAGATGGTCGGAAGGGCAAAGACTGTCTCTGTAGATGCCTGACGCATCTTCTGCAAGTCGGTTAGACCAGCCCAGTCAAACATCTTCTTGGCGTTGTTGGCTGCATCTTCAATGGAACCACCGCTGTAACGGGCACCCATCATGCCACCACCGTTAGGATTTGGGATGCTAAGTCCTTGAGCACTCATGATAACTGCCTTGTGGAACAAACCGCGAGCCAATGGAGATTCGCAGAGCGTGCGTACACTGCCACCACCTGCACTCTGTCCGAAGATGGTCACATTGTTGGGGTCACCACCAAACTGAGCGATGTTCTTCTTAATCCACTTCAAAGCCTCAATCTGGTCAAGGATACCATAGTTGCCAGATACCTTGTTGGGACTTTCCTCTGCAAGAGCAGGGTGAGTGAGGAATCCGAAGATGCCAAGACGATAGTTGATAGAAACGAGCACCACGTCTTTAGCACCCCATTCCTGACCATCGAACTCTGGCTCAGAACCGAAACCCTCGCGATAGCCACCACCATGAATCCACAAAGCAACAGGGAGTTTCTTGCTGGCATTGCCTGGAGCCTTTGTCCATACGTTCAGATACAGACAGTCCTCGCTGAAGGCAGCTTCCTTACCATAACCCCATTCTGTGTAATAACCACCAGGGTACTGAATAGCCTGATAACTTGGACGGCCAAAGGTGTCACAAATCTTCACACCCTTCCATGGCAAAACAGGCTGTGGGGCTTTCCAACGGTTTTCTCTGATAGGAGGTGCAGCGTAAGGAATACCACGATACACGTACACATCAGGATGATCGTCAGCCAACACACCCTGAACCTGACCACCTTCAATGGTCAGCACTGGATTCTTCTGCGCTTTTCCTGCTACGCATGCAAGCAATAGCGACAGACCTAAAAGAAGTTTTTTCATGTTCAAAAAAATTGATTAGGTTGTAAAAATAAGAATAGATATAATAATTTTAGATAGTAACATTCGAGGGCAAAGTTAGGAAGAATATCTCAAACAAACATCATTTTTTTTACAAATAAATGATTTTATTTGTCCAATACACGTTTTTTTGCGATATTCGCAACCCAAATAACAATCCAACCATTTCCAAACAAAAGAATCAAACCATTTATGAAAAAGTTTGCAACATTGTTAGTGGCAACTGCCTGCATGGCATTTGCCACAGCAGCAGAACCCGTCATCAAGAATCTCGGGGAAGACAAGTACAGCATTGAGGCTGGCGACATTTCCATGACCATCAACGGTGCCGGAGGTGGCAAAATCCTTTCCTATCAATATAAAGGTACGGAAGTCATCTCACAATCGACATTCCCTGAGAGTTTCGGCAGCACCTTCTGGACCAGTCCTCAGAAGGAATGGAATTGGCCTCCCGTGCAGGAATTTGACAAGCAGCCCTACACGGTAGAGCAAAAAGGCTCATCACTCATAATGACCAGTAACGTGTCAGCAAGACTGAAATACAGAATCCGCAAGGAGTTCAGTGTGGACGCCAAATCTAATGCGATTGTAGTTGCCTACTCCATCATCAACGAATCGGGTGAAACACGCAAGGTGGCACCATGGGAAATCACACGTGTGCCCAACGACGGTATGATTTTCTTCGATGCCCCCACAGACCAAATCACTCCGGCAAACCTTATGCCTTTTCAGTCGGCATTCAATGCTTCTTGGTATCAGACAGATGAAGCCAACCAAAACCGCAAAATCAATGCTGACGGCAAAGGCTGGCTCGCCTATCTCAACAACGGACTGCTGATGGTGAAGAAATTCCAAGACCTTGACGCATCACAACCCGCTCCAGAAGAAGCCGAAATACAGGTGTATGTGAACAGAGGAAAAAGTTACATCGAACTGGAAAGCCAAGGTGCCTACACTGAACTGAAGGCTGGCGAATCGCTCACGTGGACCGTCAAATGGTATCTGACTCCCTATACAGGCGATGCACCTTCCAAGGCACTGCTGAAAAAAGTAAAGAAACTCATCAAATAGACACCTTCCATTATTATCAGATTCTTGTGCTCAATACATGACAACAAGAAGAGCCATCATCATCGGAGCCACCTCTGGCATAGGGCTTGAAATGGTGAAAGTGCTGACTGCACAAGGTTGGCAAGTCGGCATTGCGGGGCGTCGGCAAGAGCGACTGCAACAGATTCAGAGCAAGAACCTCGATGTGGTTGCCACTGAGTGCATCGACATCACAAAGGAAGATGCCCCGAAACGTCTGCTCACCCTCATCGGCAAGACGGGCGGTATGGATCTCTACTTTCATAGTGCCGGCATTGGCTATCAGAACCCTATGCTCGACATCGAAAAGGAGATGGCAACCGTAGCCACCAACGTGACAGGCTTCACGCAGATGGTCGATACCGCCTTCCACTACTTCATGGAGCATCCAGAACAGGAAGCCCACCTCGCCGTCATCAGCAGCATTGCCGGCACACGAGGGTTGGGTGCCGCCCCTGCCTATTCCTCCACCAAACGCTACATCAACCACTACATGGAATGCCTCACTCAACTCTGCCACATCCGAGGCATCCATCACATCCATCTCCACGACATCCGCCCAGGCTTTGTCCGCACCCCTCTCCTTGCCGACGGGCACCATTACCCTCTCCAACTCGACCCGCACCGAGTTGCCCTCTCTATCGCCAAGGGCATCTGCACCAACCGTTCCATCATCACCATCGACTGGCGCTACCGCCTCCTCGTCTTCTTCTGGCGACTCGTGCCCCGCTGGTTGTGGGTGAGGCTGAAAGTGGCGTCGAAATAAGACACTTACCTTTTCCATTCAAAAACTATACATTATTCAAAATTCCAACAAACATGAACCTTTCTATTGTAAAGAAACTACATTGCTTTTTATCTGCCATGATGCTCTTTCTGTTGAGTGCATGCAGCGGCAACGACATCACGGACACCTATTGGCGCAACGACAAGACAGGCGAGTGGCTGATAGGACTGACCGAGGACAAAGTAATCTACGACTGCAAAGTGTGGGGCATCTCGAAGACGGAAGAGCGCGATGGGACACACACCATACAGGCAAACTATGGCATGAACAGCATCGACATCAGCATCGGCAGCAATCAGGACGGCAAGCGAAGCATCACCATTGGCGGCAAGCAACATGATTGCAGCCTCATCGACAATGGCTGGTATCTGCCTGACTATCCCGAGAAGGACATTTGCGACACAATTGCCAACAATAACTATCGTGAAGGCGACAGCGTGACCATCATCGGATGGGTACGTCCTCTTCCTACAGTCATTAACTGGCTGAAGAACAAGGCTGAGGGGAAAGAGGGGAAGAACAACGAGGTGTCCGTCAAGATGATGGCCAACATCCTGACAGACGAAGAGCCATCGTTCATAGCACCGATAGATTCCTACAACCATTTCGAACTGCGGATACCGATAGAGAACACAACATCGTTCTATCTTGATGGCAACGGATGGTCAGCGAGAGTGGTGGCGGAACCCAACGAGACGTATTTCCTTTGGATTGACCTACTGAACAGGAAAAAACTCTTCATGGGCAAGAATGCCCGACTGCAGAACGAGGTCAATGCCCACGACATCTCCATCAACAAATACGGCATGGAGACATTAAGGAAGATGGGAAGTGTCATGGACATTCTCGACAGTGTCAAGATGCAGACAAAGGAAAGCATGCAGGAACTGGAGGAAGTGTGCCGCCAGCATCCCACACTCTCAGAACGGTATCGTATTTTCTATCGCAACGAGATATTGACCAACTATGCCCGCATCTTGACACAGGGCATGTATCTTGCGCCCAACGACAAGGTGCCCGAGGCATACAGCAAGGCGGTGGAAGAGGAATACTGGAAGCAATTTGCCGAGCCTTACACGATGGATGCCTACGAATTTACGTGGTTCTTCAGAGATTATGCTTTCCGTTTGAACAATGCGGCTCAGGACAGGATTGACTTTTCAATGAAATGGATTATGGACCAAGCCGAGAAGGACGGCATCGTCAACTTGTCAGCCAAGGACAGGGAAGCCATCAGGCAGTACGACGAGGCATTTCCTGCCTATTGGGAGAAGAGGCAGAACGCTCCCGACAGCGTGCAAGAGAAGTTGATTGACGATGAATTTGGCAAGAACGACTTTGTGAAAGCCGTGGTCGCCATACAGGACCGAAGCCCCAAATACGAAGACTACTCACGCCAAAAGTTCAGGAAACGCGAACTGGAGCAGATGGTGAAAGAAATGAACGAGCGCGAATGGTCAGTGACGGCGCAAGACATCATGCTCTGCCGACTCCTCCGCCAAGACATTGACTGGACCTGCAAGCCGCTCAGCAAGGAGATTCTCGCCTTTGCCGACGAGCACATCCATACACCCGCAGCCCTCCACGCCGTGCATACCATCAACGACAAGTATGAGCAGATAGGCAAAAGCAAACTCTCGAACGAGGACAACATCAAGTCGAACGATGCCGTGAAGGACATGAGCGACGGCGAGAAGATTCTCCGCAAAATCATTGAGCCGTACAAGGGCAAAATCATCCTCGTCGATGTCTGGGGCACATGGTGCGCTCCTTGCAAGATGCGCCTCTCCCACTCTCAAGAAGAATACGAGCGGCTGAAGGACTTCGACATCGTCTATCTCTACCTCTGCAACCGCAGCAGCGACGAGTCGTGGGAAAACGTCATCAGGGAGTACAAGGTGGAGGGCAAAAACGTGGTTCACTACAACCTGCCCGACGAGCAGCAGAGTGCCGTAGAAAACTATATCGGCGTGAATGGTTACCCCACCTACAAACTCATCGACCGCGACGGCACACTGCTCGACGTGAATGCCGACCCGATAGACCTTGACGTACTGGCTGGATTGTTGGAGAGAATGAAATAATAACTTCACTACATGAGGAACCACATCGTACCCCTCGACTACGCCATGCCGTACCCGAGGGGTACGATGTGGTGTAGTCGAGGGGTACGATTTCGTGGACGGGGAAAATAGTGGAGCAAAGAAGGAGAACATAGAAGAACGAATAAAACACGAAGAAAGATTTGGTTCTTTCAAAAAGAATCCGTACTTTTGTGTCGCATTACAATTTCAGACTATATATGCCAACAATCTTCATCCTTTTCGGTTACATCTTCAAATTCTATTCCGATGACCATGAGCCAATTCATGTTCATGTGATAAAAGACAACAAAGAAGCCAAATACAACGTGTCGCCAGAGGTTGTCCAAGTATTCAATCATGGGTTTAAGAAACATGAAATATCTATTATCGAAGGAGTGATTGAAGAAAACGTGGAAGTGATAGTTGACCGGTGGAAGTCTTTTTTTGACAAGGAAAACAAGTATGGAGAGAAAGCATAGAATACAAAGAGTATGGGTAGATGACACAAACGTGTATGCACTCACGAAGGATGGCTTGCAAGCAAGTTACCCTTTCTCCATGTGGCCACGCCTTGCCAATGCTACACCTGAGCAACGCCAGAACTTCTATCTCTCCCACACAGGCATCCATTGGTCCCTCATTGACGAAGACCTCAGTTTCGAGGGTATGTTTGCCCGTGCTGGTTTGTGTGAACGTACAGATACTGAAGATTCCATCTACTACGAAATCGATTATTTAACCAAAGTGACGGAAGAAGAGGACACAAACATGGTGGCAGAGGAATCCACTATTTAAGGAGCGATTCGCAAAACGCTCTGTATGAACCACTTGCGAAAAGGTATTGACTTATACGAAAAAATGTTGTATCTTTGCAGCGGAAAACGGAAGAAAAACACAGTTGAAAGTTTTCGTTAACCCTTATTATCAACCCTTAAAAAAACATTTATTACCATGAGTATCGCTTACCGTAAAGTGAAGAGAAAGATTATCAACCCTGACCACACGACGCATGAGGCATGGCTGATGCAACAGGTATGTCCGAAACCTGTCTCGTTTGAAGAATTCGTGAAAGAGTGCATGCGGTCGCAAGGAGTGGCTCAAGCACAGGTGAAAGGCATCGCCTGCGCCATGTCTGACCGTCTGCGCCACTATCTGACCTTGGGGCACAGTGTGCAGATCGGTGGCATTGGCACACTTCGTCCTGTGTTCAATGCGTCGAGTGCCGAGAACCCCGACGAGTTGGGAAGCCATAGTGTACATACAGTGAAATTGCGTTTCTATCCTCACAAGGAGTTTCAGGAGACGCTGAAGAGGATGGACTTTGAGGATATGGAAACGGTGAATGAGTAGAAACTATTAACAAAAACAAAAACGCCATGCGGGATGTACGTTAAACTGTCCGCATGGCGTTTTAGTTTTAGTTTTCGTTTTCGTTATTGTTTCACTTAATGACAAGTTTATCACTGCCTGCAGCCTTGAAACTCATGTCGAGGCCTTTGACCGAGTGGGTCAGGGCACCGAAGGAGATGAAATCGACCCCAGCCTTGGCATAGGGAATCATGGTGTCGAAGGTGATGCCGCCAGAGGATTCGGTCTCAGCACGTCCTGCCACGATTTTGACTGCCTTTTCTGTGTCTTCGGGGGTGAAGTTGTCGAACATGATGCGGTCGCAACCCTCGGCAAGAGCCTCATCGAGTTCCTTGAAGTTGCGCACCTCACACTCAATCTTGAGGTCTTTCTCATGATCCTTGCAGTATTGCTTGGCACGAGAAATGGCGTTGTGGACTCCGCCGCAGAAGTCGATATGGTTGTCCTTCAGCAGAATCATGTCGAAGAGTCCGATGCGGTGATTCATGCCGCCACCAATCTTGACAGCCTCCTTCTCCAACATACGCATACCGGGCGTGGTCTTGCGGGTGTCGAGCACACGGGTCTTGGTGCCCGCATCGATGAGGGCCTGCTGATACTTGTGAGTCATGGTGGCAATACCGCTCATGCGCTGGAGGATGTTGAGCATGAGGCGTTCGGTCTGGAGAAGACTCTGCTCCTTGCCCTTCACGGACATGACGATGTCGCCGGGCTTGACATGAGCACCATCCTGAATATACACTTCCACCTCCATCGTGGGGTCGAAGCGGCGAAACACCTCTTTGGCTATCTCCACGCCAGCAAAGATGCCCTCCTCCTTGATGAGGAGTTTGCTTTCGCCGTAGGCATCGGCAGGGATACAACAGAGGGTGGTATGGTCGCCATCGCCTATGTCTTCAGCAAAGGCGAGGTCGATGAGTTTATCATTTAGTTCTTCTACGCTTAACATAGTCAGATGGCTTTTTGTTGTTTTCGAAATACCAAGCGAGACCTATCTTCACACCTGCTTTGGTGTATTCTGAAAAGTTGTTAGTGGAGATGTCACAGTAGAGCGATGGCTCTATGGTGAGATGGTGGTTAAGGAAGAAGCAGTAGCCAAGTTCTGGTGTGACCATCAAGTCGTTGTAGTTGGGGGCACCATGCACATATTTAGCTCCACCTTGTAAGAAGAGTCCATTCTGTTCAATGAGGTAGCGGCACTTCATTCCTGCGTAGAGTGACTGGAGATCCTTGTGACGGTAGTCGAAACCGATATCGGCAATGAGCATCCATGCCTCCTCGAACATGTAGCCTCCATTGATGCCAAAGTTGAGACCCACCTTTTCGTTTTTATTGTAAGAAAGTCCTGCAGCATTGGTCGTAGCCCCAAGATACCACTTACCCTTTTCAAACTGTGCGAAAGCACTGCTCATGCCAACGAGGGTAAAGATGAATGTTAAAACGATTTTCTTCATACCATTATGATTTATCAATTGTGAATTATGAGTTGGATTGATATTGTTCTTTCTTATAGAGTGCCCATGCCAAGGCTCCACAAATGGCTGCATAACCAAGAATGTGGGGCAGATAGGTGAGCCAAGTGTTCCACGTAATGCCATTGTAGAGATAGAAGCCGACACCGACAGCGAAGAAGGCAATGGGTTGCCACACGTACCGTTTCATCGTGCATATTGCTTTTTAGCCCACAGGATGTACCACACAAGTATGCCCAATGTAACAAGCCCACCCAGCACATAAGCGACAATGTGATTGAGTCGGAAGCCTTCTGGGGCAATGAGTATATAGGTGGAGCATACGATGGTCATCCACAAGGCTGGCACCAAGGATATAAGAAAGGCATATTTTTTAGTGTGCTCGGATGTACTACGTTTGGTGAGCCACACCGTAATGGCCCATAGGGTGAGGGCTGCCAGCGTCTGATTGAACCACGCAAAGTAACGCCACAGGATGTCGAAGTTGATGAACATGAGTACAACGCTCACCGCAAAAATAGGCAGTGAGAGGATTATGCGCTTGTAAATCTTGTTCTGCTTATAGTGCATGAAGTCTGCCGCAATGAGTCGGGCACTGCGGAAGGCTGTGTCGCCACTTGTGATGGGGGCAGCCACCACACCCAGCACCGCCAGCACAGCACCCACACTGCCAAGCCAATTGTGGCAGATGGCATTGACCAGCACCGCAGGAGAGGGTTTGCCTGTCTCGGGGTTCACCATTGCCGCCAGCAACTTCTCGTAGGGCGTATCGCCTGCCACATCAAGGCTGTCGGCAAACTTGATGGATGCCGCTGCCCATATCAAAGCTACAACACCTTCTGTGATCATGGCTCCATAGAAGATGGGACGTCCATACTTCTCATTCTTCAGACAACGAGCCATCATGGGGCTTTGGGTGGCATGGAATCCGCTCACCGCCCCACAGGCGATGGTGATACAAAGACCCGGGAAGATGGGCATCGTGGAAGCAGGATGGTGATTGGAGAATGCCTCCGTGATTTCAGGTATCGAACCTCCGTAGGCGAAGATGCCATAGCAAAGTCCCACTGCCATGATAAGCAATGCCAAGCCAAAGATTGGGTAAATGCGACCGATCAACTTATCGACAGGCAGCAACGTGGCGAGAATGTAGTAAGCGATGATGATGACCACCCAGAAGTATTTCGACCACAAGAACCCTTGGTCGGCCACCAAACCATCGAGGATGTCGGCTGGAGTGGTGGCAAACACGGCTCCCACCAGAATCATCAGCACCAACGAAAGGATGCGCAGGGAGAGACGCGCCACCGAGCCCAGTTCGTCGCCCACAATCTCAGGCAAACTGGCACCATTCTTCCGCAGGCTGATCATGCCCGACATATAGTCGTGCACCGCACCGCCAAAGATGCAACCCAGCACAATCCAAAGGTAGGCACTCGGACCGAACAGGATGCCCTGAATGGCTCCGAAGATGGGTCCCGTGCCTGCAATGTTGAGAAACTGAATAAGGAAAACCTTCCAGGTCGGCATCGGCATATAGTCAACACCATCCTGCAAAGCGTAACAAGGAGTCGGCCGCTGAGCGTCTGAACCAAACACTCTATCGACAAATGCTCCATAAAGAACGTAGCCCAAAACGAGGAGCAATAAAGAAGCAATAAAAGTAACCATTTTTTTTAAATTATTGCAAATAGACCAATAATCCTTACCTTTGCAAAAAATTTAATGTTAATAATGACTAATCAACATAAAGCATTTCTTTTATGGATGTTTTTGCACTTTGTGATGACAACACTTTTTGCACAAACAGCAGACAACACCCGTGCCGAATATCTCTACGAAAAAGAGCATCCGCTACGCGAAACCCGCGCTGTCTGGCTCACCACCATCGGAGGACTCGACTGGCCTCGCATTCAAGCCACCGATGCCTCCAGCCGTGAGCGACAAAAGCAGGAACTCACCCGCATTCTCGACCAATATCAGCGCGCCAACATCAACACGGTCATCTTCCAGACCCGTGTGCGTGCTGCCCTCCTCTACCCTTCCAAGATTGAGCCTTGGGAACTGAGCCTCACAGGAGTGGCGGGGAAGGATCCTGGTTATGACCCTTTGGCATTCTGCATCGACGAGTGTCACAAGCGCGGCATGGAACTGCATGCATGGGTGGTGTGCATTCCCATCGGCACTAAGGACAGGCAAGCCAAATACGGTGCAGCCTCCCTCACAAGAAAGCGTCCAGAACTGGTGAAGACAGCCAAGGGAGGTGAGATGTTCATGATTCCCGGCAAACCCGAAACGGCTGACTACATAGCCAGTATCTGCAAGGAAATCGTGGAGAACTACGATGTGGATGGCATCTCGCTCGACTATATCCGCTATCCTGAATCCATCTATAATTTTTCCGACGAAAACCTCTACCCACGTGCTTCATCTCAGAGCAAGGCAGACTGGAAACGGGAGAATATCACCCGTATTGTTCGCCGTGTTCACGATGTGGTCAAGCCTATCAAACCATGGGTGAAACTGAGTAGTTCACCCATCGGGAAATACAGAGATACAAGCCGCTACAGTGCAGGCGGATGGAACGGTTACAATGCGGTGTGGCAAGACCCCATCTTGTGGCTAAAAGAGGACTGGCAGGATCTTCTCTTCCCCATGATGTACTTCACAGGCAACAACTACTACCCCTTCCTCTTCCAATGGGCTGAAATGGCAAATGGACACCCCATCTGCCCAGGACTCGGCATCTACTTCCTCGACCCTCGCGAAGGTAGATGGACACTCAACGAGGTACGTGCCGAGATGCATACAGCCCGTAACTCCGGCATCGGCGGCATCGCTTTCTATCGTGGTGAGTTCCTCACTAACAACACCAAGGGCATCTACGACACCACCTGCGAAGAATTCTTCCCCTATCCCGCCCTCACAGCCCGCATGACTTGGATGGGCGACACACTGGCTCCCTCTGCCCCCACATATATAAAATATGAAAGCGGCACACTCCATTGGCAGCCATCCTTCATACCCCAAACCACCCTTTCCACCTATATTTTATATAATGTATATGGCTCCAACACCTACCCCGTCGATGTGACCAAGGCTGAAAATCTCCTTGCTGCCAAAGTACGAGACACCCATTGGCAACTCAATGCCCGCGCACAAAAGGTGCGCCACTATGCCGTCACTGCCATCGACCGTCTGGGCAACGAGAGCCGTGCCGTGCAGGAAGAAAAGCCCGCGATAGAACTGCCTAAGCGCATCCAGGTGCCACAGTTGATTAACCGCGATTTGAAAGGCGTATCCAAAGCGTCAGACAAGAAGAGTAAGAAAGACAAGAAGAACAAGAAAAGATAAAACCTTTTAGCAATGCCCTGTAAAGTCTTTTTTCATGGGTCTTGAAGAGTCTTTTCGATAGTTTTCCATAGGCAGAAGGTGGAAGGGGGGAAACAGATGGATATTTTTCACCAATCGTCATCCTCGTTGCCTACAAGCCCGTTCTTCACCGCTTCCTGAATCTTGTCCATCACGGCGTTGGAGTAGGCATGCGTCATCACGA
>CAJOLW010000013.1 GCA_905235525.1 uncultured Bacteroidaceae bacterium | reverse complement strand
CATGACTGATATTCACAGCGGCAACGCCAACACTTATGATGCCACCATCAACGGTGACGTGACAAACCCAACCATCACCATCCAACTCGGCAAGATGGGCGTTACCACCATCTCATTCTTTGCAGGTGAAGCATCAAAGGCTTGCCAACTGAATGGCAACTACGCTGGTACCAACTCCGTAAAGGTGGGTGACACCTATGGTCCTTATGACGCAGACATCACTTGCAAGGTGACTCCCAATCCCGACGGAACCATCAATGTGACAATTCCAGAGCACATGCTCATGGAGACAGCCATCGGCAACCTGACTTTGGGCAAGGTGACCATCGAAGGTCTGTATTTCGACGAGGCAAACAACCGCTTTTATAAGGAATACGGCAAACTGGACAAGGAACAGACCATGCACTTCAAGGCAGAAAGAAATGGTGCAGTCACGATGGACGGCGACTACACTTTCGATGAGAACAGCGAGATTGAGGTGAAAGCCACTGAAACTGGCATCCAAATCATCAACTGAATGCTAAATAAACCACTGCATATTATCGGAATCACCGTGATGCTTTCCGCTCTATCAGCCTGTCATGGTATCCTCGACGACATCTATGATGAACCGTCGGGGGACATGACGATGAGAGAGGGGCAATTGTATGTGGATGCCTCCAGTTGGACAGCATGGTACTATATCGACCTGCTGAACACGAAGGAGGGCTTTGTTCAAATGAACATCCCCACCGAAGAACTCCCAAGCCTCAACACCCAACCCTCAGCCCTAAACCCTAAACCCGGCATCTATACCTATTGGTATGATGTGTTCGGGGCCGGTCTTTCCAACCACGAGTTCCAGAGTTTCACTCCAACCGAAGCACAACCTGAGCCTGACACATGGCACATCGCTGTGCATCGCAATAACGTGCGCACCAACGGTGGAGCAGCGTATGAGACGCCCTACACCTCTATGAGTGACCTGCCCGAAAGCAGTGATGCATTTGTCAATGCAACCTTCACAGAAGACGAATGGAACGAGTTGGACGTATGGACCATCCGTGAACAGATGCTGCAAGGGTTCGTAGGCAATCAGGGCATCGAAGTGAACCCCGTGCTCTCCTCGTGGCTCAAACTGGAAATTCCTCCTGTACCTCCTACCTTCACGCTCAACAATCACGTGTTCATCGTTCGTTTTGCCGATGACACCTATGCAGCCATCCAACTGGAGAACTACCAGAATGCGGCAGGTGTGAAGTGTTGCCTCACCATCAATTACAAATACCCATACTGAGATGACTGCAACCGATTATAAAGTGAAAAGTAAAAAGTTAAAAATGAAAAATCGGTTCCACCAACCATCCGTATGGAGGATACTTTTATTGTTCACTTTTCACTTTTCACTTTTCACTTTCCCCCTCCTCTCTCATGCACAACAGCAAGACTCCACATTGCTTCTCAACGACGTGGTTATCACGGGCACACGCACACCGAAACTGCTGAAGGATGCTCCTATCCAAACACGCCTCATCACGGCCGCTGACATAGAGAAGGTGGATGCCACCAACGTGGAAGACCTGCTTCAGCAGGAAATGCCAGGTGTGGAGTTCTCTTATGCCATGAATCAGTTGAAGCACATGAACCTGTGCGGCTTTGGCGGTCAGGGCATCCTCTTCCTCATGGATGGAGAACGGCTGGCTGGCGAAACGATGGATGACGTTGATTTCACCCGTCTAAACATGGCAAACGTACAACGTATTGAAATTGTGAAGGGTGCCGCTTCAGCCCTCTATGGGAGCAATGCAGGAGGGGGTGTCATCAACATCATCACAAAGGAAGGTACAGAACCATGGACACTGAATCTGAATGGACGCTTGGCACGTTATAACGAACGGAGATTGGGAGGCTCGTTTGGAGTGAACAGAAAGCGGTTGCACAACATGCTGAATGTGAATCACACCTCCATTGACAACATCCATGTAAACAATGCTGAGAACCCCGCCACGCAAGTGGTGACCACCATCTATGGCGACTGCACATGGAACGTGAAGGACAGACTCACATACATCGTGAATGATCAACTGAAACTCATTGGCAGGGCAGGTTATTTCTACCGTGAACAAACCCGTGTCGCCGATGCCCCTGAACGATTCAGAGATTTCAGTGCCGGGCTCAAAGGACTGTGGAACATCAGTAAAGACGACAACATTGAACTCTCCTACTCCTTCGACCAATACGACAAGTCCGACTACCAAAAAATCACACGTCTTGATGTGCGTGACTACCGCAATGTACAGAACATCTTCAAAGGGCTCTACAATCACTATTGGAATAGTGGTAGCGTCTTGACTGCCGGGGCAGACTTCATGCATGACTACCTGATGAACAAGAACCTGGGCAACCGAACGGAAAGTCAGAATACCTTCAATGCCTATGCCCAATACGATTGGCTCGTCAACACTCAATGGGAGGTGGTGGGTGCTGTGCGTTATGATTACTTCTCCGACAGCAAGGACTCGCATTTCACGCCAAAACTTTCCGTACGTTACCAACCCATCGACAACCTCAACCTACGCATCGGCTACGGCATGGGCTTCCGTTCGCCTGCCCTGAAGGAACGCTACTACAACTTCGACATGGAGGGCATCTGGATCATTCAAGGCAATCCCAACCTCAAGTCGGAGGTGAGCCACAACCTCAACGCCTCCGCCGACTACACCAAGGGACATTACAACTTCACCCTCGCTGCCTACTATAACAATGTGCATAACAAACTCGCCACGGGCGTTCCCCACTATCTGCCTGGCGACGACAAGCAACTCTATCTCGACTACACCAACCTTGCCAACTATTCCGTCTATGGCGGCGAAGCAACCATACAAGCCCGGTGGAACAACGGACTCAATGCCAAACTCTCCTATGCTTACACCAACGAGCGATTTCCCAAGGACAAAGAAGGGCATACCATCAACAACCAGTACATTCCTGCCCGTCACCACTCCCTCACAGCCCGCATCGACTGGGACAAGCAAATCACCCGCAACTACGGTCTCCGTCTCTCGCTCAACGGGCGTTTCCTCTCAGCCGTAAAGAACGTGGAGTTCGTTGACTACTACGATATATCTAAAGGCACCAGCACCATCCACTACCCTGCCTACACCCTTTGGAAACTCTCAGCCGTCCAACGCATCGGCAAGGCATTCAAGGTGACAGCAGCCCTTGACAACCTGCTCAATTACAAGCCCAAGTATCACTATTTCAACAGTCCCCTCACCGATGGTATCAACCTAATGGTAGGTGTATCAGTGGACATCGAGAAAATCGAATGAAAAGTGAAAAGTGAAAAGTGAAAAATCAATGTTTCCAACGGCCTGAATGACGAGCAACAGAGATTTTTCACTTTTCACTTTTCACTTTTCACTTTTTTTTGTATCTTTGCATGTTTTTCGGGCTTTACCTGCTTGAGAAACATGTTTTTTATGTCTTTTACGTAATCACAACAAAACTTCGATTATATGAAACAATTACTGTTAGGCGACGAAGCCATCGCCTTGGGAGCAATTAACGCCGGACTCTCTGGCGTATATGCTTATCCAGGCACTCCGTCCACCGAAATCACTGAATTTATTCAGACCAACAAAGTGGCATGCGAACGTGGCATCCACAGCCGTTGGTGTACCAATGAGAAGACGGCGATGGAAGCCGCTCTCGGTATGTCGTATGCAGGTAAGCGTGCTTTGGTGTGCATGAAGCATGTGGGCATGAATGTGTGTGCAGACGCTTTTGTGAACAGCGCCATCACAGGTGTGAACGGCGGTCTCATCGTGTTGGCAGCCGACGACCCTTCCATGCACTCTTCACAGAATGAGCAGGACAGCCGTTTCTATGGAAAGTTCGCACTCATCCCTGTGTTTGAGCCATCGAACCAGCAGGAGGCATACGATATGGTGGCTTCAGCATTTGAGATGTCAGAGAGTCTGAAAGTGCCTGTGCTGCTGCGCATCGTGACTCGTCTGGCACACAGCCGCGCTGCCGTGGAGGTGGGTGAACTTCAAGCAGAAAACACACTCAACCCCAGCACCGACCAGTGGGTGCTGCTGCCCGGCATCGCAAGAAAGAAGTATGTGGATCTGCTGGAGAAGCAAGAAGCATTCCAGAAAGCCAGCGAGACTTCTGCCTATAACAAGAAAGAATCAGTCGGTCAGAAATTGGGCATCGTTGCCTGTGGTATCGGTTACAACTATGTGAAGGAGAACGTGGGTGACAATGCTGACATCCTGAAGGTTTCGCAATACCCTCTCTCTCCAAAGGCTATCAAGGCATTTGCCGCTGAACATGAATCCATCTTGGTGGTGGAAGACGGTCAACCCGTGGTGGAAGAGGCCATCGCCGGCATGGTGGGTGCTGACTACCCCATCAAGGGACGATTGACAGGTGACCTGCCACGCACAGGCGAATTGACACCTGACAGTGTGGCCAAGGCACTTAGCAAGCCCTCAGGTCCTGCATTTGACAATGCGAAGAACCTTGCTGGTCGCCCTCCACAACTCTGCCAGGGTTGCGGACACCGCGATGTATATACCGCACTGAACCAGGTGCTGGCTGAATATCCCGATTACCGCGTGTTTGGTGACATCGGTTGCTACACGCTGGGGGCATTGCCACCATTCAAGAGCCTTTCTTCCTGCGTGGACATGGGTGCTTCCATCACCATGGCGAAGGGTGCGGCTGATGCAGGCTTGTTCCCTGCTGTGGCAATCATCGGTGACTCCACTTTCACACACTCAGGCATGACGGGTCTGCTGGATGCCGTGAACGACAAGTCGAACATCACCGTCGTCATCTCTGACAACCTGACCACAGGTATGACAGGTGGACAGGATTCTGCCGGCACGAACAAGTTCGAGGCCATCTGTCTCGGTCTCGGTGTAGAGCCTGAGCATGTGCGTGTGGTTGTTCCACTTCCCAAGAACATGCCCGAAATCACCCGCATCTTGAAAGAAGAGATTGAATATAAAGGAGTTTCAGTGATTATTCCTCGTCGTGAGTGCATCCAGACGGCTGCGCGTCATGCAAGGGAAAGAGCAAAGGAGGCAAAAAAATGAAGAAAGACATCATACTCTGCGGTGTGGGTGGACAAGGCATCCTCTCCATCGCAACCATCATTGGAGAAGCAGCCACAGAGGCTGGCATCAACCTGAAACAAGCAGAAGTACACGGAATGAGCCAGCGTGGCGGTGACGTGCAGTCGAATCTGCGCCTCTCCACAGAGAACATCTATTCAGACCTGATTCCACAAGGCGGTGCCGACGTGGTCATTTCCATGGAACCCATGGAGTCTCTGCGCTATCTGCCTTATCTTGCCAAAACGGGCACTATCGTAACCAGCAGCAAACAATTCGTCAACATACCCAACTATCCTGACGAAGCAGCCCTGCAAGCCGAACTCGACGCACTACCCTCTGTAGTGAAACTCGACATCGAGACTGTCGCTAAGGATGCAGGCAATGCCCGTGGTGCCAACATGGTGCTGCTTGGCATGGCTGCACCATTCATCGAGATTCTCACGGTGGAACAACTCCGTAAAGCCATCTCCGTCATCTTTGCCCGTAAGGGTGAAGCCATCGTCGAAGCCAACTTGAAAGCCTTTGACATGGGTGTGGCAGCAAGTAAAAAATAACAATCCCCTAAAACCAAACCAAAATGATTCACAATCCTCAAATGGAGTGCATGGACAGGGAGTCCATGCGCAAGTTGCAGTCAGAACGACTGATCAAGACCGTAAAAACCTGTTACGAAAAGGTTCCATTCTACAAGAAGAAGATGGACCGCATGGGTGTCAAACCTGAAGACATTCGCAGCATCGACGACATCCACAAACTGCCCTTCACCACCAAGCACGACTTGCGTGATGAATACCCCTTCGGGCTGCAGGCAGTGCCTCAGAGTGAAATCCGACGCATCCATGCTTCATCTGGTACAACAGGAAAGCCTGTGGTGGATACCTATACAGAGAACGACCTGAAGATGTGGGCAGAGGGTGTTGCCCGTGTCATGGCGGTGGGCGACGTCGGTCCTGGCGACATCGTGCAGGTATCCTATGGCTACGGACTCTTCACTGGAGGACTCGGTGCCCACGACGGTGCAGCCCTTCGTGGTGCCGTGCAATTGCCCACCTCAGCAGGCAACTCTGAGAAGCAGGTGATGCTGATGAAAGACTTCGGCTCTACTGCACTCTGCTGCACTCCCTCCTACGCTCTGCATCTGGCAGAAGTCATCGAAAATCACCCCGACATCAAGGTGGAAGACCTGAAACTCCGCGTCGGCTTCTTCGGAGCCGAGCCTTGGACATGGGGCATCCGTCGCGAATTGGAGAAGAAACTGCATATCAAAGCCATTGACATCTACGGACTCACCGAGATGTGCGGTCCTGGTGTGGGCGGCGAATGTCAGTACCAGAACGGCACCCACATTGCCGAAGATTTGTTCTACCCTGAAATCATCAACCCCGAAACGCTGGAGCCTGTGGCACCAGGCGAACAGGGCGAGTTGGTCTTCACTTCCCTCTGCAAGGAAGCCTATTCTCCGTTACCGCACACGTGACCTCACGAACCTCATCTATGAGCCTTGTGAATGCGGACGTACCTCCGTCCGAATCGGAAAGATCTTAGGCCGCAGCGACGACATGCTCATCGTCCGTGGCGTCAACGTCTTCCCATCTCAGATTGAGACAGCCCTCACCGAGTTCCCCGTCTTCACTCCACAGTACTTCATCACCGTGGACCGCAAGAACAACGAGGACACCTTCGACCTCGATGTCGAACTCCGTGCCGAATACTTCTCACCCAACCCAGCCAAGCAGATGCCGTTCATCAAGCCACTCTACGACCGCATCGTCAGCATGGTGGGCATCAAGCCTAACATCCACATCAAGGAGCCGGGTAACATCGAGCGTTCTACGGGCAAGGCAAAGCATGTGCTCGACAAGAGAACACTCCTGACGGATTGGAAATAAGTCCATTCTATTATCTTTTTATATATGAATACACCATTAGATTACCAAATAGTCACCGAGGCCATCGAAGGGATGGGACTCGGTGACTTCTCACAAGCCACGATTCGGGACATCCAGTCGTTGTCGCGTGTGCTGGAAGAAAAGACGGGTCAGCAGGTGATACACCTTGAGATGGGTGTGCCAGGGCTGCAACCGTCGGAGATTGCGTTGAAGGCTGAACAAGAGGCACTCCGCAAGGGTTGTGCCACGATTTATCCTCCCAACGGGGGTATACCACGCATCAAGGAGGCGGCTTCGAGGTTCGTGAAGGCATTTATCGGTGTGGACATCGCCCCGTTGTGCTGCATCCCAACCACAGGTTCGATGCAAGGCACTTTCGCCACCTTCACGGCTTGGCACCATGCCATGCCAGAGAAGGACACGGTGCTGTTCATCCATCCAGGATTCCCTGTGCAGACAACCCAATGCGACGTGATTGGCCTGAAACACATCGGACTGGACATCCATGACTATCGTGGTGCCGCACTGATTCAGAAGTTGGAAGAGATTCTATCGGCTGGTAATATCTGTGGTATTGTGTATTCTAACCCTAACAACCCCTCATGGGTATGCTTCAATGAAGAAGAGTTGAAGGGCATTGCAGGACTGGCAGACAAACACGATTGTATCATTCTGGAAGACTTGGCTTACTTCGCCATGGACTTCCGCAGAGACTTGAGCCATCCGTTTGAAGCACCCTATCAGGCAACGGTGGCACGATACACAGACAAGTACATCCTGGCGGTATCTGGCTCAAAGGCATTCTCGTATGCTGGTCAGCGCATTGGTGTGGCATGTATCAGCAATGCGCTCTACCACCGTGTTTTCCCCGCCTTGGAGAAGAACTTCGGTGTGGGCGAGTTTGGTAACTTCTTCTGCAACCGACTGATGTACACACTCTCCAGCGGTACCACCCACAGTGTGCAGCATGCGATGGCTGCTCTGATGGAGGCGGCTTGCGACGGAAGTTACAACTTCCTGAATGACGTGAAGGAGTATGGTCGCAGAGCCAAGTTCATGAAGGACGTGCTTTTGGCCAACGGTTTCTATCTGGTCTATGACAATGACCTCGGTGCTCCATTGGCAGACGGTTTCTACTTCACGGTGCAGTACCCAGGCATGAACGACCTCGAACTGACCCGTGAACTCATGTTTTATGGTATCGCTGTGTTCCCGCTCGACACCATGGGTAGCAACGAGCAGGGAGTGCGCATCTGCACCTCGTTCTTCAGTAAAGAACAAGAACCACTTTTCAAGGAACGTATAGAACTATTCAACAAAAATCAACAAAATAATGAAAAGTGAATTAATCATGGACGATAAATCACCTTACCTTCACCCACAGTACGAGACGCTGTCTCGTGAAGAACTAAGCAAGTTACAGTTAGAACGCTTGCAGGCAACGGTGAAGCACTGCATGAACTCACCGTTCTACAAAAAGCGTTTCGAGGAGATCGGGTTGAAGCCCGAGGACATCAAGAGCCTCGACGATGTACGCAAGATTCCTTTCACCACCAAGCAAGACTTGCGCGACACCTACCCCTTCGGCATCGCCAGCGTGCCACTGCGCCAATGTGTGCGTCTGCACTCATCATCGGGCACAACGGGCAATCCGACGGTCATTCTGCACACACAGAAGGACCTTGACGAGTGGGCCAACCAAGTGGCACGTAACCTTTGGATGGTGGGACTGCGCCCTGATGACGTGTTCCAGAACTCCTCAGGTTATGGCATGTTTACAGGAGGCCTTGGCTTCCAGTATGGAGCCGAGAAACTCGGCATGCTCACCGTACCAGCCGCTGCGGGCAACTCGCTGCGCCAGATTAAATTCATCAAAGACTTTGGCACCACTGCCATCCATGCCGTGCCCAGTTACGTGACCCGTCTCTATGAGGTGATGCAGCAAGAAGGTGTGGATCCTCGCAAGGACACAAAACTGAGAGTGCTTGCCATCGGTGCTGAACCTCACTCGGAGGAACAGCGCCAACGCATCGAGCAGATGATGGGCGTGAAGGCATACAACTCGTTCGGCATGAGTGAGATGTGCGGCCCTGGTGTGGGCTTTGAGTGTCAGGAGCAGAACGGTCTCCACTTCTGGGAAGACTACTACATCGTTGAAATTGTTGACCCAGAAACTCTGGAGCCTGTGCCTGACGGTGAGATTGGAGAACTGGTGCTCACCACCCTTTGCCGCGAAGCCATGCCACTGCTGCGTTACCGCACAAGAGATTTGACCCGTGTCCTCGGTCACACCTGTCCGTGCGGACGCAACCACATCCGTCTTGACCGCATGCGCGGACGTTCAGACGACATGATGGTGCTGCGTGGCGTGAACATCTTCCCTATCCAGATTGAGAAGATTCTCATGCAGTTCAAGGAACTCGCCAGCAACTACCTCATCACCCTCACCACCGACGAAGACAACGACAACATGACCGTAGAGGTGGAACTCGAAGAACTCTTCACCGACGATTACCCCCGCCTCCTTGCTTTGGAGAAAGAGGTGAAACGCCGCCTGAAGGACGAGATTCTCCTCACTCCACACGTCAAACTTGTGCCCAAAGGCACTCTGCCCGTCAGCGAAGGCAAGGCTGTCCGTGTAGTAGATAAGAGAAAAGTATATCAATAAAATAAAAAAGCGAAAAATTCACCTCAAGATGACTATCAAGCAACTATCCATCTTTATCGAGAACAAGGGAGGGACACTTATCAAAGTTCTCGACCTGCTGAGCAAGACAGGCATACAGATTATTGCCTCAACAGTGGCTGACACGAAGGATTATGGCATCTACCGAGTGCTGTGCAACAATGCAGCACAGGCATACCTCATCCTGAAAGAAGAAGGCATCAACGTGCAACTCTCCGATGTGTTCGCCCTTAGCATTGATGACCAACCCGGTCGTGCGACAGAAGTCATCAAAGAGATTTCAGCCGCAGGGGTCAACATCCTCTACCTCTACTCCTTCCTTTGGCAAGGCAAAGGCGTGCTTGTCTTTCGCGCAGACCAGAGTGAGAAAGCGAAAGAGGCCATGCTGAACAAGTTAACATTCCTCACCGAAGACAACTTCCGCGCATGACACTGCTCGACACGCTCAACAAGAACGACCGCTTTGCCGCCAGTATTGGCGCACAACTGACGGAAATCAGAGAAGGTCATGCCAAGGCAGAACTGACGGTTGCAGAACAGCACCTGAATGGTGCAGGCGTATGCCAAGGAGGAGTCATCTACACCCTTGCCGATCTTGCCTTTGCAGGTGTCGGTAATTGTCATGGCATCCTCACCCTCGGCATCAACAACACCATCACGTTCCTCAAGTCAGCCCAACTTGGCGACCACCTCACCGCTGAATGCACAGAACTGCTTGACCACCACAGACTGCCCTACTGCGACATTAAGGTGACCAATCAGCAGGGTGAACTCATTGCCGTGATGACAGGTCTTGCCTATCGAATGAAGAAAGATTTTCCTTTCGAGCAACTGATGTAAAACTACGATTTGATTGTATTGACAGTTACTATAGTCCCTATCAAACAAGGGATTTCGGCACTTTTTTCGCGCAACCAACGAAAAAAGTGCCGAAAAGTTTGGTCAGTAACAAAAAAAGCCCTACCTTTGCACTCGCTTAACAAAAGCAATTGGTGCCATAGCTCAGTTGGTAGAGCATCGGACTGAAAATCCGTGTGTCCCCGGTTCGAATCCTGGTGGTACCACTATAAAAAGGACTTCTGACAAAATATTCTTTGTCGGAAGTCCTTTTTTTTATTCTTTCAAAAAAAATGTGTCAAAAAAATTTTTGATTCAAACTATTATTACTACTTTTGCAAATTATCAGTACAATCAGACATATATCAAAACTAATACATCTATCATTATGAACACACAAATGAGTCTTACAGAGGCGTTAGGTCAAAGCGGACTTGAATCTATCGACTACGTCATACTATTCACCTATCTTGTTATGCTTATATGCCTTGGAGTCTTTCTCAGTTATAACCGAAACCAAAAATTCCAACGACTATTTCCTCGCAGGCAACACACTGACATGGTGGGCAGTCGGCATGTCACTTATTGCAGCCAATATCTCAGCCGAGCAGTTTATTGGTATGTGTGGTACAGGATATGCTGACGGCATTGCGATTGCTGCCTATGAAATCATGGCTGCCGTCACCCTTGTCATTATAGGTAAATTCCTGCTACCGATCATGATGGAGCAGAGGTTTTTCACCATGCCCCAATTCTTACGCAACCGTTACACGGATGGTGTCGGACTTCCATTCTCCATCTTATGGCTTTTCCTCTACATCTTCATCAACCTCACCACGGTGGCATGGCTGGGCGCCCTTGCCATCGAACAAATCCTGGGATTCCAAGGATTAAGTATCGCCACCGGAGGAATCACAGTATCTCTACGCAGCATCATTATTCTCTCCCTTTTCACCATAGCAGGCATCTACTCAATTCATGGCGGTATGACCTCTGTGGCATGGAGCGATGTCATGCAAATCATCTTCATTATTGGAGGTGGACTTGCCACTGCATACTATGCCTTAGTGGCTGTAGCAGGAGAAGGAGGCAGCATCACCGAAGGGCTTGAAAGACTTGCCAATTTCGCCATTGACAGAGAATACGCCAAAGACACCCATTTTCATCTCATCATTCAGGAAAGCCACAATCCTTCAGCATTCGACAACGTGCCAGGCATTGCGGCTATCATAGGCGGTCTTTGGCTCACCAACATCGCATATTGGGGATTCAACCAATACATCACACAGAAAGGACTTGCTGCTTATAGCACACACGAGGCACAAAAGGGATTCCTTTTTGCCGCTTTCCTGAAACTCCTGATCCCTATCATCGTCCTCATCCCTGGTATTTGTGCTTTCTACATCACACAATATGGCAACACGGAATTACATAATACCATCCGTGTATCTGATGAAGCCTACCCTTGGTTCATCAAGAACTTCATCCCCACTGGTATAAAAGGACTTTCGCTCGTCGCCCTAACTGCTGCAGTCATTTCCTCTTTGGGATCCATGCTCAACAGTACCTCCACCCTTTTCACCATTGACATCTACCGCAAATACATCAATCCTGATGCTTCTGACAAGAAGTTAGTAACGATAGGACGAATGTCTGCCATCATCGCACTTGTCATTGCGCTCCTAGCTGCTAATCCGCTTCTCGGTGAACTTGATCAAGCATTCCAGTACATTCAAGAGTATTCTGGTTTCATCTATCCTGGAATCACGATTGTCTTTGGATTCGGACTCCTCTGGAAGCGGGCTTCCAACACAGCCTCTATCTGGGTCACCATACTCACCATCCCGCTCGGCATACTCTTTAAGTTAGTCTTCCCCCATGTCCCCTTCCATTTCCGTGCAGGTTACGTATTCATCATCCTACTCATTCTCTTCGTCACAATCTCTTTGTGCAGCAAGAAAACCATCCCGAGCCAAAGCATCCCCAAACTGGGGCGCGATTTATTGAGAAGATGGGGATACATCATGGGAGGCATTGCCATTGTTTCCATTCTGGCAGCAACCATCGTCAGCATAAGTTACATGTTGCTGCCAACAGATGCAACACCTGACAACAATGTCATTGCTTATCTCCAAGACATCGGTTTCCAGGCATTCTACTTCTTTGGTTTCTTTACGGGTGCCTGCTCCGTGCTCTTGCTCTCCAATGCAAGAAGTCCCAAGCAAGACGTCAGGGCTCTTCCCGTCAATCTGGCTCTTTTCGCCACCACAAGGGGATATACTTGGGGAGCACTCATCGTATGCGCCCTCTCCCTCCTACTATATGCTCTCATGTGGTAAAATGACAGCAATAAAAGGAACAGGGTGGAAACCTCAAAAAACGAAGTTTCCACCCTGTTTTATTTTATTCTTTTTATATCCCTATTCGAAATAATACAAGAACGTGGCCAATCCTTCCAATGCCTGCTTCTTCTGGTTTTCAATTTCCAGTTTGAACTTAATCTGCGCCTTGCAGATACCACGGATGTTGGCAATGTCGTGCAGTGAAGCCGTGAGACGGACACGCAGCCCCGAAAGGACAGGCTGCCCAAACTTCATCTGGTCCATGCCATAGTTGACCAACATCTTCACATTGTTCACCTGTATCAGTTCCTGCCAAAGGTGCGGAAGGAGAGATAGTGTCAAATAACCATGCGCAATCGTTGTTTTGTATGGGCTCTCCACCTTAGCACGCTCAGAATCCACGTGTATCCACTGATGGTCGAGGGTAGCATCAGCAAAAAGGTTGATGCGCTCCTGCGACACTTCAAGCCACTCGCTCGTGCCAATCACTTCGCCCAAGTGAGAAGCAAACTCATCGTATGAATTTACAATCAACTTTCCCATAGTTTGAAAATATGTATAAATTTGGGCACAAAGGTACACCTTTTTTTTATATCAGCCAAGTATTTCCGCACGATTAGGACAAAAATATTCTTTTTCGTATATAATGAACAAAAAAAGAGGGAACTGCAAATAGCAATTCTCTCTATTTCTCGTAAGGTTGGAAGAGGGTTAATCCTCTTTCTTCTTGATGGAGAGTTTCTCCTTGATACGAGCCTTCTTACCAGTAAGGTTGCGCAGATAGTAAAGTTTAGCGCGACGCACCTTACCAACCTTGTTCACCTCGATAGAATCGATGTTAGGTGAGTTGAGAGGGAAGATACGCTCCACACCTACGGTACCAGACATCTTGCGAACGGTAAAGCGCTTCTTGTCCTCGTGACCTGCAATCTTGATGACCACACCACGATACAACTGGATACGCTCCTTTGTACCTTCGACAATTTTGTAAGCAACTGTTACAGTGTCACCTGCCTTGAAATCAGGGAACTGCTTTGACTCAGCAGGCTTCATAGCCTCCTCAGCCACTTTAATTAAATCTACTGCCATGATGAGTTGATTTATTAATTAATTAAAGAGTTACAGCGAAGCATTCTCCTTTTCAGAACATTGAAACCCTATGTCTCAACTCCTTGGGCTCTCTCCCTATCAGACAGCGGCTTCGCCACAAAAGCGGATGCAAAGGTAAGAATAAATTGGGAATTAGGAATTAGAAATTAGGAATTATTTGTGGAAAAGAGCAAAAAAAGGCAGAAAGAGAGGACAGTTTGTCATCCAAAGCCTCATTATGGCACCGTTTTGTTTAACACTAAACCATTTTTGTGCTTCCCAGTTTGCTTCCCCACATATGTTGAGGTATCTCACTCATACACTCAACGAGGTCTCACTCATAAAACTTTCTGCGTTTTTGATAATTCCGCTTCCGAAGGTTGAGTTATAAGAATTTATGGATGGAATTAATTAAATTATGATAATTTGTTTCAAAAAATTTTGTTCCTTTGATTTGATAAGAATCTGTATCTTTGCGAAGTGTTCTGAATGAGCACAAATCTTTTTTGCTCAAATTCCTGCCGAATCAGCACCTCGAAAGGGATAAATAAGAGCAAACTAATACGTCTTGAGGTATGTACACATGTGCAGACCGCGACTGCTGAAGGCGGAGAGCCTGAGACTTTATATTGCTGACCCGCTTTTCAAAGTGTGGTTTAGTAAAAAGATGATGTGACTCAAGTTGACTTCATCGAAGCAAAAGTTCGCAAATGCTCAACTTCCACAAAAGGGGTCGTGTCAAAAGAACAGACACGCCCCCTTTTAGTTTCGCTTTAACTCCAATAAACTTGAGTAAGCCTATTTGTTCACAATCACCAGACCACCATTCTTGGGGATGGTCACGGTGATTTGCTTCTTTGCCTTGACTGTGCTGACGCTGCCGTTGAGTTCAGCATCGTCGCTATACACCTGCAGTTCAGCGTTCTTGTCGAACATGCTGAGGTCGATGTTCTTCTTCAGGGTCTCATCTTGAGCATTGACACCCACGATGAACCACTTGTTACCTGTGCGGCGCGCCATGATGACATACTTGCCGGGGTAGCCGTCGATGAACTTCACCTCATCCCATGTGGTGGGCACGTTCTTCATGAAGTCAATCGCCCAAGCCGGTGCATCGGTGAGGTTGTTGGGTGCGAGGGCGAAGTGCTGCACTGCGCTCTGGAAGAGAACGGCTGTAGCAAGCGCATAAACATCGGAAGTGACGCGATGCGTGCCACGCCTGTTGTTGGCATCATAATATTTGTTCAGCGTAGAACCACCGAAGTCCATGGAACCGACCGTATTGCGGATGAAAGCATGGAGTGTGGCATTGTGTGCCTCTGCATCACAAGAGCCCTGTCCGAAGTGGAGGTTTTCAGAAGCAAGGACAGCCTCGCTGGCAGCATAGTTGGGATACATCTTCTCCCAACCACGTGGCAGGGTGCAACCGTGGAAGATACAAAGAATGCCGAAGTCGTTAGCATCTGAAAGGATGTCCTCGTAGAGTTGCATCATGTTTTGTTTATCGCCACCGAAGAAATCGACCTTGATGCCTCGAATACCGACACTTTTCATCCATGCCATCTCAGCACGGCGTTCACGGCTCTTGTCCATCTTGCCAATAGGAGTCTGAGGAGCATCGTTCCAGGTTCCATTAGAGTTGTACCAAAGGAAAAGTCCCACACCTTTCGTCTTACCATAGGCTGCCAGTTCCGCAATCTTTTCATAACCAATCTGCTTGTCCCAGAAAGCATCGATGAGCACTGTCTGATAACCCATTGCTGCCGAGAAATCGATGTAACGCTTCTGCTCATCGAAGTTGCAACTGTTGTCCATGCCGATAATCCAACTCCAAGAGCCTTTGCCATAGATGTATTCCTGCGAAGCCTTATATTTCTGTTCCACGAGGTCGAAAGGCACGGTGGTCTCTACAATCGGAGCCAATGTGGTGCCCAAAGTGATGGTGCGCCAAGGAGTTTCGCTTGGCAGTCCCACCGATGCAGAAGTGGAGCCCCATCCGTTGCATTCTCCCTGCTGTGGAAAGCCAATCTTATAGAGCCCGCCATTCACATTGAGGAGTCGGCTGGCAACATAACTGCCATCCACACCAGTCTCGCTGATGAGCACCCATCCCTTATCACCCAAGTGGAAGAGACATGGGAAGGAATAGCCCTCGCCATAACCGTTCTTACCCATTTGGTCATCATCTGTATAGGACGTTTCATAACTGGGTGATGTGCGTGCGAAACCGCCCATCGGGCGAGATTGAGGACACATGAAAGTAGTGGTTCCCTCAGGCAGTTGGAAACCACTGGCTTCCTCGTTCACCACACATACCTTCGTGTCGCGCTGAGGCAAGATACGATAGCGGTATGCCACATCGCGGTTGCTCACACGGAAGATAACGTCTATCACCTTTCTGCCCTGCTGCTCGAAACTGCACACGGCTTCAGTTGCCTCATAATCGACATGACTCTGCTTGATATTTCGCAAGTCATAAGACTCTTTCACCTCTTTCACCTCGCATCCTGCCAAGGTCAATCCTTGAGTATAATCACCCATATTCGTTTTCAACCCCAGTGGTGAACGACCGAGAAACTCGGTTGTCCCCAAATTGACACGATAGGTGGCAGCACCATTAGCATCATCGACCACTACAGTCAGTTTTCCATCAGGACTCGTAAAAGACTTCTCTGCCGCCCATGCCGACGACCATGCGCTTGCCAACGCAAGCACTCCCAAAATAAATTTCTTCATATTAATCGGTATATAATTAGTTATTTCCTTTTTCGAAGTACAAAGGTAAGCAATATTCATGAAACAAAATGACAGGATTGTTACACATTCTTTCACATATGTTACAACAGTACCCCCAATTAGGTCTGAAAACGCACTTTTTGATACATCTTCAAACAAAAATGATACGGAAAAACAAATAACAATGCTGTTTTTTGACTAACTTTGCACCACAACATCATATCATTAACCGAAGCAATATGGAAAGAACATGGCGTTGGTTTGGCAAGAAAGACAAAATCACTCTTGCCCAACTGAAACAAATCGGTGTGGAGGGCATCGTGACCGCTCTGCACGACGTACCTCTTGGCGAGGTGTGGACACGAGAAAAGATTCACGATTTGAAGATGTACATCGAAAGTTATGGCATGCGCTGGAGCGTGGTGGAGAGTCTGCCCGTAGTGGAGACCATCAAATATGGCGGTCCTGACCGTGACCACCAGATTGAAGTCTATAAAGAGAGCCTGCGCAACCTTGCGGCAGAAGGCATTCACTGCATCTGCTACAACTTCATGCCTGTGCTCGACTGGGCACGTACTGACCTGCTGCATGAGAACCCCAACGGTTCCACCAACCTCTACTTCAACTATGCCGAGTTTGCCTATTTCGACATCTACATTCTGAAGCGTGAAGGCGCCCGTGAGGAGTGGGCTAAGTTCCAATTCCCCGAAGGTGTTGGAGCCGGTCGCAATGTATTGGCAGAGGCTGACGAACTCGCCAAGACGATGACTCCAGAGAAAGACCACAAATTGGTGGAAACCATCATCATCAAGACACAAGGTTTCGTGTCTGGCAACTTCAGCGAGAACGACGAGGCTCCTATCCAGAAGTTCCGTGACTTCCTCAACCTCTATAAGGGCATTGACAAGGCGCAACTCCGTGCCAACATGAAATACTTCCTCGAAGCCATCATGCCAACTTGCGAAGAGTATGGCATGAACATGTGCGTTCACCCCGATGACCCACCAATCGAAGTGCTCGGATTGCCTCGCATCGTGCGCACAGAAGAGGACATCGAATGGTTCCTCAATGCCGTGCCCAACAAGCACAATGGTCTCACCTTCTGCGCAGGTTCCCTCTCAGCAGGTGCCTACAACAACGTGGTGGAGATGGCGAAGAAGTTTGCTTCACGCACCCACTTCGTACATCTGCGTTCCTGTCACATCTTCCCCAATGGCGACTTCACCGAAGCCTCTCACTTGGGCGGACGTGCCGACCTCATCGAACTGTGCCGCATCTTCGAGAAGGAAAATCCACAACTGCCCATGCGTGTGGACCACGGCATGACCTTCACCGATGAAAAGGGAGGCGTCATGGACGAGAGTAACCATGGTCACAATTCTGGCTACACACTCTTAGGCCGTATGTTCGCAATGGGACAGGTGCAGGGCATCCTCGCCACTGTGGATAGAGAGTTAGGCATCGAGTACAAACAACCCGGATTCTTTGACTAAGTAAAAAGTGAAAAACGAAAAGTGAAAAATCTAAATTACTTTTGCCAATGAGGGAATAATCTGCATGGCTGGATACTTAAATTTTTCACTTTTCACTCTTCACTTTTCACTTCAAAAACTTTTTTGAAAGCATGAAACTGAACGATATAATGAGCGGCAACTTCAACGCTGCTGAGTGGGAAGCCAAAGGCTACGAACTTCCCAAGTTTGACATCAAGGCTGTGCGTGAGAAGACCGCCAAGGAACCCACATGGGTACACTTCGGTGGTGGCAACATCTTCCGCGCTTTCCCTGCCGCCATCCTCAACGATGCACTGAACACAGGCAAGTATGACCGTGGTGTCATCGTGGCAGAAACATTTGACTTCGAAGTAATTGACAAGGCATACGCACCTTTTGGCAACCTCTCCCTTGCCGTATCACTTTGCAGCAACGGCACCATCGAGAAGAAAGTCATTGCCTCAGTGACAGAATCGCTTAAAGCCGACTACCAATTCAGCGACTGGCAGCGATTGGTCGAGATCTTCAAGAATCCATCTCTTCAGATGATTTCCTTCACCATCACGGAGAAGGGCTACACCTACAACGAGGCAGACCTGCAAGCCCCCATTCCGTTCCCCCAGGGGGAGAAACCCAATGACGGTCCCAAATTCGCCATGGGCAAGGTGTGTGCCTTACTCCTCGAACGCTGGAAAGCAGGACAACTTCCTCTGACCGTGCAGAGCATGGACAACTGCTCCCACAATGGCGACAAGGTGAAGGCTGGTGTCTTCGCTTACGCTGAACGCTGGGTGGCTGACGGATTAGTGGACAAGGCCTTCCTTGACTACTTGAAAGATGAGACGAAGATTACCTTCCCTTGGTCGATGATTGACAAGATCACTCCTCGTCCCCACGAGAAGGTGAAGGAGATGCTGGCTGCCGATGGTTTTGAGGACAACGACTATATTGAAACAGAGAAACATACCTTTACGGCTCCTTTCGTGAATGCTGAGGAGGTGCAGTACCTCGTCATCGAGGACAACTACACCAACGGCCGTCCCCCACTCGACCTTGGCGGTGCGCTCTACACCACCCGTGAGACAGTGGATAAGGTGGAAACCATGAAGGTGACAACCTGTCTCAATCCACTCCACACCGCCATGTCCATCTATGGCTGCATGTTGGGTTACACCCTTATCTCCGCAGAGATGGCAGACGAAGACCTCCGTCCGTTCGTGCAGAAACTTGGCTACATCGAAGCCATGCCTGTAGTGACCGACCCTGGTGTGCTGAACCCTTACGAGTTCATCGGTGCAGTCATCAACCGAAGATTGCCTAATCCGTTCATGCCCGATGCCCCACAGCGCATCGCCACCGACACCAGTCAGAAACTCCCCATCCGTTTCGGTGAGACCATCAAGAAGTATCTGGCACGTGGGCTCGACAAGTCCAACCTCGTCCTCATTCCGCTCACGCTGGCAGGCTATGCCCGCTACCTCAAAGGCATCAAGGATGACGGCACACCTTTCGAACCTTCTTCTGACCCCCTGCTCTCTGAGTTGCAAGCCATCGTGGCTCCTCTTGAAGTGGGCAAAGCAGACCAAGATTACAGTTGTCTGAAACAACTCTACAACCGTTCCGACGTGTTCGGTGTCAACCTCTACGACGCAGGTTTGGGTGAACAGATTGAAGGCATGGTGAGGGAACTCTACGCTGGCAATGGTGCCGTGCGCAAGACTTTGCACAAGTACGTGGCTGCACGATAATGCGCCAATATCAATCAACCAACATCCCCGACATCGGTGCGCCGATGCCGGGGATGTCAGTTTATTGGAGTTAAACAAGTTGAGCACCTGCGAAACTTGGACTATTTATAGATACCTCGCTTCAATTTCAGTATCCGACGTACACTTTGGTCAATACGTGCCTCGCTGATGGTGCCTTGCTGGACGGCATCCATAACGGCATCGAATGCCTCGACAAAATTCTGGGGTCCAAGCACGATGTCAACACCTGCCAAAATGCAGCCCACGGTAGTCTCAGCATTACTGTATTGCTGGGTGATGGCTTCCATCTCCATGGCGTCGGTGATGACGATGTTCTGGTAGCCCAGTTCGCCGCGCAGTTTGTCCTGCAGGATGAATGACGACATGGTGGCGGGAATGTCCGAGCCTGTGACGTTAGGTGTAGCGATATGGGCTGTCATAATCAACTGCACACCCCACTGGATGCCAGCCTTGAAGGTCACCATCTCGCAATCCTTCATCTCCTCCCATGTCTTCATGCTCTGAGCATATCCGTAATGTGTGTCGGCCTTGGTGTCGCCGTGACCCGGGAAGTGCTTAATGCAGCCCGTGACGCCGGCATCCTTCAGTCCCTGCAGATAGTTGGTCACCATCGGTGCAGCCACCTGCGGGTCATCACTGAAGGCGCGGGCACCGATGACGATATTCTCGGGATTGGTGTTCACGTCGGCCACAGGGGCAAAGTCGATGTCGAAGCCGTAACGGCGCAGGTAGGCGCCGATGGCGTTGCCGCAGTGGTAGGCATTCTGCGCATCGCCCGTGGCACCGATGGCACCCATCGATTCAAACTTCTCCACATCGAAGTTTGCATTGTTGGCGATGCGAGCCACGCGACCACCCTCCTCGTCAATACAGAGCAACGGCGAGCCTTTCAGGGCACGTATCTGAGAGATGAAAGTCGTGAGTTGTGCCTCATCCTCGATGTTGTGGGCATAGAGGATGATGCCGCCCACGGGGTACTTCTCGTTCACTCCCTTCATCGTGGCGTTCACGGCCTGTAGTTTGATGGCCTTGATGTCATCCGCGCTGCCATCGATGCCGCTGGGCAGGTTGAAGTGGATGGTGGTGTCAAGACATTCGGGACGCACATAGAATAGTTGCCCCACTTTTTCGCGCAGGGTCATCTTCTGAAGTTGTTCCTCCACCACATCTTTCGGCAACGGTGCCGATTCGTCGTCATTCGAACAAGAGGTAAATACTGTTATACAACAGACAAGGGTGGCAGCAAGCCCCCCGATGAGAATCTTTTTCATTGTTGTATTAGTATATACATTCATGTGTTTTATCTAATTCACGGATACCTTATTCGTTCAAAAACGTAAAGTCGGTTTTCTGCACTCCGTCTCCATAGATGGTTCGGAAGTCGTCGCGCATGGAGATGACATGGTAGCCTGCTTCGCGCCACTGCTCTCCCAACGAGAGTGCTTTGTCACGGTTGGCATGGTCTCTTGCATCGTCGTCGGCAATCAGCATGAAGGCTGCAGACTTGAGGGTGTTGCTCAGGCAATAGTTATGCATGGCACAATCGCCGCCGCTGTTTCCAAATGAGAGGACAGGCACTTTGCCTATCTCCTGACTGATTTGAAGGACTTTGTTGGTCTTCAGGTTCTTGATGATGAGTTCGTCCGTGCGGACAATATCTTCTTCCTTGCCCATCGTGTAGTTGACACCAGCTTCAGTGCCCTGACTGGTGGAACGCAGTTTCACGTCCATGCCAATCACACGGTTGGGCTTGATGCCGATAGGTTCAACCAATGCACGGCAGATGAAGCGGTCGGAACCTGAAACAACATAATAGGTGAAGCCATTTGCCTCCAGATATTCAAACACTTGCAGCATAGGCTTGTAGAAACTCTGTCCATAAGTCATCCCCGTGAATCCGTTTGCTTGCTGGGTGGCATATGCCTTGACGTAGGCATCAAACTCGGCGAGTGTCATGCCTGCATACGCCTTTGCCGCTGCCTGGGCATGTTTCATGTCGAAATGATCGGGCAGTTTCTTGCCTTCCCTAACGAAGTCACGAATTTCCTGTGCCGTCTCCTTCACGTCTTCTGGGGCGATGTCTTTATAGGCTGCATCTTCCAGCACACGATACTCCAACATGTTATACTCGAAATAAGTGGGATAGAGTTCACCAACGAAAGTGCCGTCCATGTCGAATGTGGCGATGCGGTCTTCTTCCTTGATGAAATTCGGGGAGTTCGGATTGGTCACATCTTCCACGTATGCTTTCAACGCGGTCAGAGCCTCGCAAGAATTCCATTGTGTGAAATACTCCTTCTTGACAGTCTTCACGACGTCGTCATCGTCTTTCGAACACGAAGTGAACACGGTAGTGCCGCAAATCAGGGTGGCGGCAAGCACCCAAGTAAGAATTTTTTTCATTGTTGTAGTATTAGTATGTTTTTTCTCTTTTTGTCTGAGTTCCGGTGTCATTCCTCATTTAACACATTCCTATTTCCTCTCTCCCCCTTGTGGGAGTTGGAGGGGGCTTCCCTGCTTTTCACGTTGCAAAGTTACGACATAGAAAAAAGGATGTCAAATCTTTGCGCCACTTTTTTTTGTTTTCCCCTCATTTTTTTACCATGATGAAACGTCAAGGCAAAAAGCAGCCATCGTATGCCCATACACACATCCGCCATCAACGGTTCAACATCTCCATCCTTCGCCATGCCGCTCCGCCATCGAAGGTTAACAAGGTTAACGGTTAACAGGTTAATTGGGTTAATTCTCCCTCTCCGAGGTGCATCCTTTATATAATATAGAAGTTTCGGATGTGCTCAACTTCTTTGGAGTTAAAGGAGTTAAAGCCAAATGTCATAGACCCCTCCAACTCCCCTGTTGAAGACCCCTCCGACTCCCCTGTTTAGGGGAGAGTTTTTAGGGTTAAAGTTAAGGTTAGGGTTAGGGTTAGGGTTAATGTCAGAGTATCGGCTTTTAACTCCTGAGCGGAGCGATAACTCCTATAACTCCTTTTACTCCCTCAAACTCAACTTTCGGATGTATTTTTTTGCCCACTGATTTCGGTTGCCCTAAAAAATGTTCACCAGATGGTGTAAAACCAAGTGGTGAACATCTTTCTTGTTTCGTGAGAAATGCTTATCTTCTTCTGATGAAGACCTTGCGACGGTTCACGATGTAGTAGCCATCTGCCAAGCCATCCAGACTTTCCGACTTGCTGCGCACCTTGATGCCCTGCAGGGTGTAGATGTCGGCAGGTGCCACGTTCGCGTCGATGGATGAGATGCCTACAGGTATGGAAACAGTCAACTTGCCATCCACATAGGTGATGTCGTAGTTGGCAGCTTCAGCGCCACTGACCGTGATGGTGTAGTCGCCAAGAGGCGAGGTCGGTGTACCCTCTGTCGTGCAGACAGGTTGCACGGTGAGCACGCTCTCATCCTCGTCGTTCTTCCAACCCTCAGCCTTCCATGTCAGCGTCGGCATCACTTCGTCCTGATACACTTCGATGTCGTCCGCCGTGATGGTCAACTTCGCCTTGGTGATGGTGAGGGTAGCATCGGTCACTGTCACAAGACTATTGCTGATGCTAGTCGGATCAAGAGTGATGGTGTAGTCACCAATTCCAGAAGTGGCTGTTGCTTCCGTCACACCGACAGGAATGCCAACCAACAAATCAGGTCTTTCCGTTACATAAGTAAATGTCTGATTCTCATCACCATAAGCACGTTCAGTATTCTCAAAGGCAATCTCTATCGGCTGTGCCACCCTGATAACATCCTTTGCGTTCTCCCCCTCTGCACCATAGGTCAAGACATAGATTGTTGAAGTTGGAGCCATAATGACAAGAGCCTGCTCGTCACCAATCGTTTCTGTCTCCACTGTGAGCAAATTACCCTCGGCATCATAGAAATCAATGTGCTGACTCTCTGCCTTCACAAACCAATAGACCTTGTCTCCTATTTGGCAATTGAACTCATAACCTTGAATCTGATTGCCCACAGGAGCTTCTATCTCTGTCTCTTTTTCGAGCGAGAGCTTTGTGAATGGAATATCCATTGCACTCTTATGGTCTTTAATTATTTCAGTGACCGCTTCAGTGCTTATACCTGCATTATTGAAAGCGAGGAAACTAAACAGTACATCATGAGTAAAGATTACTTGCTTATTCTCCACATCAAACTGGTAGTCAGCAAGCACTGTTTCAGGTGCTACACCCTCAATGCTGATTTCTTCATCAATCGTCACAACATTGGCTGCATCTACCGCCACACGCGTATGAGGCTGGTCATTGAACCAATACTCGTAAGCGACTATCTGGTTGGTCTCTGCTGCATCAAGCCCTACCATAAAGAAAGATGTGCATACAGGACTATATCGCTCAAACTTATCTTTCACCTGATAGTTAATTCGATGCAGACCTTTGGAGAGATTATCGATATCTATTTCAATATTTGCAATACCCCCTGCATCCATCGTCCCTTCTTTCGCATCATCATCGTCAATCCAATAACGATAAGCCACCACTGCATTTTCTTCTACAGATTCAATTTGTGGCACGATGAAATACTGCGTCACAACAGGACTGGCTTGTCCATAGCTATCAATTGCTCTAAATGATATGGCATGAAGACCTGAGACCAAAGTTGGTAAGTCAAGGTCGCAATCAATGATGCCCCCTTCTGCAAATGTGCCAGAAACCCTTTGGTCAAATTGCCTGTCAATCCAATACTCATATCGGACAAGCGAACTTTCACCCGAAGTTCCATCGTATTGAGGTACAATAAAATATTTAGAAAGCACCGAGCCCCACCGATTATCGTCAGTACCAACACGGATTGCCAACGTATGAATACCAGCACCCAATGTGGAAACATCTATCTGCTGATTCCAAACGCCTTCTGTCAAGGTTACCATTTGTCGACTGTCAAACTGCTGGTCAAACCAGTATTCACCTTTTGTAACGGCAGTTTGAGCCGTCGCAAGGATGCAACAGAGCAATGCCAACAAGGACAGTCCTATTTTTTTCGTTCTGTTCATTGTCTGTCTCTGTTTTATGATTATTTATTAGCAGGTCTTGCCTCTGCCTTGATATTCACCTTCAACTTGCCAGCCACAGACTTTGAGTCAATAGTGCTGCTGACAATACGAGGAGTGGATGGAATCGGATTCCAAGGGAATTCGCCGCCAGTCACACCCACAGGAGTCCCATCATCACCCAAATACTTTTCGGGTTCGGCAAACTCCCATGTTCTCGGAGTACCAGTTTCTTTCAGCGTGTAACTAAGGTTGTTTTGTCCATCTTTAAACAAAGTTTCCCAATTTTGATAAACACTGGGATAATAGCAATTAGAAGAACTTGCACTTGCTTTATAAGTAAAATATCCAGCATAGCCAAGGCAATATTTCGCCGTAGCTCCAACAGGAAGATATATGTCAATAATCGTATATCGATAAGTATATGGACCATGATATTGGTCATAAGTCCCTGTATTAGGTCTTGACAAAATACAGTGATCAATTAAAACATCACTTGCACCCCCGAAACCACTGACGTGTTGCGTCACATAACAATTCTGAACCAACAAATTCGATGCGGTTTGATCACGGCCATTAAGAGCTCCTTCAATATAGGACTGAAGCAACAAGGTCGATTGGGTGGCTCCATAAAAGTCAATACCTCCTGTATGACATTTAACCAATTGTAATCCTTCAAGGACTTCTCCATCTACATTATCAATATACACGCCACCAGTGAACCATATACCCTCCAAATAGAGATTATCATGGATTTTGTCTTCTCCATCCCTGCGAACAGAAACACCACTTAACACGCGAGTACACTTCACGCCTGCCGCTTCGTCATCTTGAAATCCTGCTCCATAAACCTTTACAGACTTAGTAAAAGCACCTGGATCATTAAAAGTACCTGAAGATAACGTAATAATACTACCATCACCCGCAGCGGCTAAAGCGTTCTTAAATGCATCAGCGCCAGAATAAATGGTGGTTGTTTCACCACTCTGCAACGTAGCGGAAATTGCATCCGTTTCTTGTGCTTTCATTGTTATCGCACCCACAAGTGCAACTGCAAAAAGGAAAAATTTTTTCATCTTGTTGATTAGTTTTAGTGTTAATAAAAAAGTACAATAAAAAATCTTGGGGCAAAATTAGCCAATAAAAAGAAAAAAGGTGTCTCAAAATCCAAGAAAAACATTCTCAAATTCACAGAAAATAAGGATTTCCCGTGCTTTCAGGCAGAATAAATTGGAGTATTATATAAAAAAATGTACCTTTGTGGCATGATTAAGACGCTGGTCATTTCACTCCCGATGCTCATTTGCATCTTCTGGTCAGTTCTGCTGCTTTTGGATTGGTGGGAACAACGCACTCGGGCAAAAGCACAGATGCTTGTCTTCATGGTGGTGGCTTCCCTGTTGTATGGCTGCCATTTCATCTTTTTCAATCACCTGTACGGATGGATGCCTGCCACCGATACCATCTACTGCATGGCAAACCTGTCGGTGTTCCCCCTCTATTACCTCTACATCAAGGAGGTGACAGATGAACAGAAACGGAAGCATTGGCAAGTGACGCTGCTGATTCCCGCCTTGCTGGCTGGCATGGCAACAGGAACACTCTACCTCTTCATGAACACGCAGGAGGACCAGCTGTTCATCGAGAAATTCCTGTATCAAGGCACGACTGACGGGCTTTCCGGCCTTGCCATGACACAAGCCATCGTACACATCTGCGTCAAAATCATTTTCGCACTCCAAATTCCACCCATTCTGGTGAAGGGAATCCAGAAAATCAAACGCTACGACCAGATGGTGGAGACGAACTATGCCGACACGGATCTTCGCAAGATGTATATGGCAAAGTCCATTTTGGTGCTGTTCATCGTGACGTCCGTCATCAGTTTCACCGCCAACATCATAGGCAAGGAATATTTCGACACTACCCCTTGGCTCGTGCTCATCCCTGCCGCAACGTTCCTCACCCTGCTTTTCCTTTTGGGCTATGCAGGACACAGGCAGAACTTCACCATCCAGTGCCTGATGATGGAAAACACCTGTGACATCGAACTCCCAACCAGCAAGGAAGACTCTCCTGAGGAAGCACAAGAAGAGGTGAAGGAAGAAGGGGTGACGGAAGCGGCTACTGACACAAACGAGACGACTGAAGCAGAACAGGGAGACTGCATCGAAAGACTCCGAAAAAATATCATAGGAGCGATAGAGACGGAACGTCTTTTCCTGCAACAAGACCTGAAAATCAATGACATCTCGAAGTTGCTCCACACCAACCGCGACTACATCTATAAAGCGATCAACATCAGGATGGGAGTGTCTTTCTCTGAATATATCAATCGTCTGCGTGTGGACTATGCCGCTCAATTGATGGCGAAAAATCCGAAGATGCCCACCAACGAAGTGGCTTTCCGTTCCGGCTTTTCTTCCCTCGCCTCTTTCTACCGCAATTTCAAGGCATACAAAGACCATCCTCCCCTGACCTACAAGAAAGAGAGCACACCACAAGACTGAGCGTGGGAGATTTCACGAATAGAACTCCTGCAAAACCTCCAAGGATTTCAGTTCTGGAAAGTTGGGCACGTGCAAACGGTAATATTCGTTGAGCACCTGAAGAATGCGCATCCGTTCCTTACGCGACAGGCGAAAAAGATGCAAGGTCGCATAATCCATACGGAACAGCACGGGAAGGGCACGCGCCTCTTCATATCGCAGAAAATGAGCATGAGGAGGTTGGCGGTCACAATAAGTGCCAGCGAGAAGGTCGAAGTAAAGTGGAGAGTTAGAGCCCCCTCCAACTCCCCCAAGGGGGAGAGATGAGTTGGGGTCAAGGTTAGGATATATCCCGATAAAGCGACTGAGGTGCATGAGGAAGGCGAGATGGAAATTGGCGATTGAAGCGGGAGCCTCTGCCAAGTCGAGCCACTGAAGGGAAGATTCGATGTAACGATAAAGAGGTGCATTCTCCTTCTCCTCACGCAGGGCTGCAGAAAGGAATTCCGCAAGAAAAAGAGCCAATGTCGATTTGACAGGCGAGAAGGGAAGGTCTATATAATTATAATAGGTACGCACATCGGTAGGACGAGGCAGCCCCCCTCTTATTCCCCCAAGGGGGGAAGATGTGCCGTTGGGACGGATTTCTGTATGAAACTCCACCATTGACAGGGGTTGCCAGAAGGACACACTTCGTACAGCGCGTTTGGCACGCGAAGTGGATGCCATGAACGACATGCGTCCATGACTCTCCGTGAAGAGGTCAACAATCATGGAGGTATCACCATATTTCACCGTCCTCAATACTATGCCACGAATGTTTTCTTGCATAATTAACGTGCAAAAATAATGAAAAGTTGGGAGTTGGAAGTCAGGAGTCTGGAGTTTTTTGCAGGAGAAAGTAAAAAAAGTCCTCTTTTATTTTGCAGTGTCTAAAATTTGCACTACCTTTGCACTCGCAATTTGAAAAAGTTGCTCAGGTTGGCCCGTTCGTCTATCGGCTAGGACGAGAGATTTTCATTCTCTAAAGAGGAGTTCGACTCTCCTACGGGCTACCAGCCCAAGCACTGGGCATTTTTTGTTTCACAATCGAAACAAGCCAAAAACAAACATGGAGATGGGTGCGAGGTCACAGCGCCATACCACATCGGACTCCACCAGCCCGCGCGTTGGGCGAATTTCAAAACAATTACAAACAACCCCCAAAAACAACTAAACAAATGGCACATCACAAGTCATGTTTGAAGCGCATCCGTCAGAACGAGAAGCGCAGACTCCACAACCGTTACTACGCAAAGACCATGCGTAACTTCCTCCGCGACATCCGCAACGAGAAGGATAAGGCAACCGCACAGGAAATGTTCCCAAAACTCCAGAAGATGCTTGACAAGTTGGCTAAGCAGAACATCATCCACTGGAAGAAGGCTGCCAACCTCAAGTCCAACACAGCCAAGTTGATCGCGAAACTTGCATAAGACCGCATAGCAAAATTATTCATTAGAGAATACGAAAGGGGAGAAGATTCATCAGAGTCTTCTCCCCTTTTCTCTTTCATAGCAGGGCGTACCCGAGGGGTACAATGAGGCGTACCCCTCGGGTACGGCAAAGTGTACCCCTCGGGTACGAAAAACAGAGATTCGAACTATTTTTCCCTAAAAGGGAAAGTTTTCCACTTTTTGTTTCGCCATGTCAGGAAAAATTCGTAACTTTGTAACGTAAAAAGAGAATACAAAAGAACGGCAAGAAAATGGATGAAACACAGATGAACGGGGCGAACTATTCCGCCAGTAACATTCAAGTCCTCGAAGGCTTGGAGGCTGTAAGAAAACGCCCCGCCATGTACATCGGCGACATCAGCGAGAAGGGACTCCACCATCTCGTCTATGAGACCGTCGATAACTCAATCGATGAAGCGTTGGCAGGCTTCTGTACGCACATCGAAGTAACAATCAACGAAGACAATTCCATCACTGTACAGGACAACGGACGTGGTATTCCTGTCGATATGCACGAAAAAGAGCACCGCAGTGCCCTTGAAGTGGTCATGACCGTGCTGCATGCCGGTGGTAAGTTCGACAAAGGTTCCTACAAGGTGTCTGGCGGTTTGCACGGTGTGGGTGTGAGTTGTGTGAATGCACTTTCTTTCCACATGACCTCACAGGTGTTCCGCGATGGCAAAGTGTATCAGCAGGAATACGAGAAGGGAAAGCCACTGTACGATGTGAAGGTGGTGGGCGAAACGGAATTGCGAGGCACTCGTCAGCAGTTCTGGCCAGACAAGACCATCTTCATCACCACCACATACAAGTATGACATCCTTGCTAACCGAATGCGTGAACTCGCCTATCTGAATGCCGGCATCAAAATCACGCTGACCGATATGCGTCTGGACAAGAACGCAGAGGTGGGCATCGAAGGTGTGCGTCAGGAGGTGTTCTACAGCGAAGGCGGTTTGAAGGATTTCGTTCGTTACATTGATTCAACCCGTGTCTGTCTGTTCGACGACGTGATTTATCTGAACACGGAGAAGCAGAACACACCTATCGAGGTGGCTATCATGTATAACACCTCTTACAATGAGAATATCCACTCTTACGTCAACAATATCAACACCATCGAGGGTGGTACACACCTGCAGGGTTTCCGCACGGCATTGACCCGTGTGCTGAAGAAGTATGCCGATGACAACAAGATTACGGAGAAACTGGAGAAGCAGAAAATCGAAATCAGCGGTGAAGACTTCCGCGAGGGTCTCACTGCCGTCATCAGCGTGAAGGTGGCTGAACCACAGTTTGAGGGACAGACCAAGACGAAACTGGGTAACAGTGAAGTGGCAGGTGCTGTGCAGCAGGCTGTAGGCGAGGCACTGGCTTACTATCTGGAGGAGCACCCCAAGGAGGCAAAGATGATCATCGACAAGGTGGTGCTTGCCGCCGAAGCACGTGTGGCAGCCCGCACTGCCCGCGAAAAGGTGCAACGCAAGAACCCGATGACGGGTGGTGGTCTGCCAGGCAAACTGGCTGACTGCTCCGACAAGGATGCTGCCAACTGCGAGATGTTCATTGTCGAGGGTGATTCGGCAGGCGGTTCTGCCAAGCAGGGACGTGACCGTCACTTCCAAGCCATCCTCCCCATCCGTGGTAAGATTTTCAACGTGGAGCGCGTAAAATGGCATCAGGCTTTCGAACATGAGGAGGTGAACAACATCTTTCAGGCACTGGGCGTGAAGTTCGGACTGAACCCTGAAGACCAGAAAGAAGCCAACTACGATAAACTGCGCTACTATAAGACCATCATCATGACCGATGCCGATGTCGATGGTTCTCACATCGACACCCTTCTGATGACGCTCTTCTTCCGCTTCCTGCCACAACTGATTCGTGACGGACGTCTATACATCGCCACTCCCCCACTCTACAAGTGTACAAAGGGTAAGATTAGCGAGTATTGCTACGACGAGGCTGCTCTCCAGCGTTTCATTGACACCTATGGCGAAGGATCAGAGGACAAGATTAAGGTGCAGCGATACAAAGGTCTTGGTGAGATGAATCCTGAACAACTCTGGGAGACCACCATGAACCCTGAAACGCGCCTCTTGAAGCAGGTGACCATCGATGATGCAGCAGAGGCTGACTACACCTTCTCCATGCTCATGGGCGAGGACGTGGGTCCACGTCGTGAGTTCATCGAGAAGAACGCTACCTACGCGAATATCGATGCATAAGGACATTTCATTCAATTCTTACATATATTCTCGTGCCGACCAAAAAGAAGTGATTCTAACCGAGTCGGCACATCTTTTTATCTAATGTATAAAAAAACGACCACGGCGTAATCGGTGGACCGATTACGCCGTGGTCGAATGATATGTATCAAGCCTGATTTAACTAAACAGGATGGTGGCACCAGGTTCTATCACATTTGACTTGTTGGAGCCCATGTCTGTGAGTTGACGCAATGTCTCTTTCGAACGCTTGTAAGTAGGTGATGTCTCCACCATACTGATGACATCTTCGTTGTCGAGGTCTTCCTCTTTGAAGATGTAACTATAGAGCGGACGACGGATAGTGCTGTGGTTCTTGTCGGGACCATAGATGGTCTCACGGCGATGCGCACGTTCAGCCTCCTGCTCCGCCTTTTCAGCGTCACGCTGCTGCTGCTCCTTGTCACGTGCCAGCAATCGGCTGTTCAGTTCATCTGAGTCAATGTCCTCAACGCCAAAGCCTGTAGCCAGGATGGTGATCTTCACTTGGTCGGTCAAGGACGGGTCAACTGAAAGTCCCCACTTGGTTTCAACATCTTCGCGCTTCACCTTTGCCATGAACTCATGCACTTCATTCATTTCGTCCATCATCAATGCGCTATTACCTTCACCAGCCTCATCTGGAACAGAAAGGCGAAGAAGTATCTTGGTGGCACGATAGATGTCGTTGTTATTGAGCAATGGAGAATTGAGCGCATCATTGATACCCTTCGTGACACGGTTCTCACCTGATCCATATCCCGTACTCATGATGGCTACACCTCCATCTTTCAGCACTGTGCTGACATCGTTGAAGTCGAGATTGATAATGCCGTGCATGGTGATGATTTCAGCGATAGAACGTGCCGCATTGCAGAGCGTGTCGTCAGCCTTGGCAAACGCCTTGATGACGGTGAAATCCTGGTAAATCTCACGCAGACGTTCGTTGTTGATGACCAGAAGCGCATCGACATTCTTGTTCATTTCCTCCACACCGTCAAGTGCCTGGTCAATCTTCTTGTTACCTTCCCAACGGAACGGGATGGTCACGATACCAACGGTGAGGATGCCCATATCTTTTGCCGTCTTGGCAATGAGAGGAGCCGCACCTGTACCCGTACCACCACCCATACCAGCGGTAATGAATGCCATCTTCGTACCATCAGAGAGCATGCTCTTGATGGCCTCGATAGACTCTTCCGTTGCCTTACGAGCCTTGTCTGGGCGGTTACCTGCTCCAAGCCCCTCGCTACCCAACTGTATCTTCTCTGGCACAGGAGAGTCTTGAAGAGCCTTATTGTCCGTGTTACATACTACAAATGTGACATCATGGATGCCTTCATTATACATGTGGTTGACAGCATTACTACCACCGCCGCCAACGCCAATCACCTTGATAATGCTTGAGGCGCCTTTCGCAAAGTTGAATACACCGAAATTCTCTTCTTCTGCCATATCTTATTCGAGGTTTTACTTAGTTATTATCGTCATCGCTTACCAAGTCTGTGAGTGTACGCTTGAAACGTCCCCACGCACTGTTTTCCTTGTTCGCGCTATTTACATGATCCGTCAGTTCATCCACTGCCTTTTTCAGCATCTCAGCCAATTCTCCGCCTTCCTTCAGGCTCTGCTTGAATTTATCCTTCCCTTCCAAAGCCTTGGCTGCTTTCTCATATTTCTCTCCGATAATCTCATCAAGAATGCTAAGAGACATGTCTTTGGCTTTCTGACGCACTTTCTTGTCACTACCATATTTCTTCAGTTCCTCGTCTTGCTTTCTCACCTTGTCAATAGCAGACCGTATCTCTGACTTGATAGTATCAAAAGCCGTCGCATCCTGTTCTTCCGCTCTGGCTGCTGCCTCAGCCTCTTCGGCACGTTTACGACGCTCCTCTTCTTTCATTTGCTGGTCAAACATATCGGGAACACGTCCTATATCTTCACCGCCACATGGAACGGTACCTGCAAGAAGAAGGGAAACAATAGTGGTTGATTCAGCGCTATCAAGTGAAATGCCCGTTGCATTGGATGTCTTCACAACCATCTGATTCACCTTGTTGGCAACACGCACCTTATCAATCTTGGTCACTTTCGTAAATGCCTTCACGATATTCTTCATATTGCCACCACCACCTGTGATGACAAGACCCGCCAACAATTTACCGCTGTAATCAGAATTGATGATCTGGTTGCTGACATTTGCAATGATTTCACCAATACGTGCTTCTATCACACTCTTGATGGTAGGAATATCTATCTGACGGCCATCCGAAGTCGTATAATACTGCGTCTCAGACTCCTCTGATGCTTCAAATTCCTGACAAGCATCACCATACTTCAACTTAAGATCTTCCGTCTCGGCTTCATCAATCGGTAAGGTGGAAAGGTCTTTGTTGATATTGTTACATCCCAGCGGAATCGTCACCAAATATCGAACGATGTTGTTCTTATATACCACCAATGTGGTGGTTTCAGCACCTAAGTCAACTAAAGCACAACCAGAACGCTTCTCTGCATCGCTGAGCACATTGTTTGCCAACTGAAGCGGAGAAATCAACCCTTCCACAATATCCACACCCACATTGGCAAACACCGTTTCTATATTGGAACGGAGACTATTCTTCGCAATCACATCCAGAAACTCTCCTTCCACGTTCGTTCCCATGACACCTACAGGATCAGCAATCGCACTGGAATCAACAACATATTCCTGAGGGAAATTCTCCAACACCTCATAGTCGTTGAAAGGAATCTCATAACTTTCTTGACGAATGGCATCAATGACTTCATTGGTAATATAACTCTGAGTTAGCAGATTGCGCTTGATGATGCACTTGTAAGAACGCATCGACTGTCCACCCAGACCTATATAAGCGCGAGTTATTTTCGTCTTGAGCACCGCCTCCAACTTCGCAATGATGGTATTCACACTCTGATAGGTCTTCTCAATGTTATACACAATGCCCCTTTTCACACATCCCACTGTTTTCTCTTCAGCGTATGCGAGAATCTGCATCGTTCCATCTTTCTTCTTACCTGCAATGCCAGAGATCCTGGATGAACCAAGTTCGATGGCAACGATGAAATCTTTATCAGAATTTATCATATCATTTAAAACTTTGAAGTTATCTAATTTGTCTATCTCGTTTCTCTTTATTTCCTTTTCGTACAGATAATCTGATTATCATACTCAAGATTCACCCTCGCATATTTTCTCCAACCCACAGTTTCAACAGCCTTCTCATAGAAAGTCTTGAGTTTTTGAAGTTTCTTCTGATAGTCATCCAGCACACCTAAAAAGATGATCTGGTCACCCACTCGCGGTACCAACTCCACCACTGGCTTCCCCTTCCTGTCCTTCATCACGTATATCTGCTCTATCTGATTGTTCCAAAAATCATCTTGCTGTAAAAACTGACCAAAGTCAGCCAACTCTTTGCGAGCATACTTCTCATCTATGGCACCTGAAGCCACCATCAAATTCGTACCACTGTTTTTGTTGGGGATGATATTACCCTGCGCATCCACAAAATAACCATCTTTTCCATCTGGTATCACAAAGATGACAGGGATTCGCTGCTCCACATTCACACACAGTTTCCCATTTGCAGACTTGTAACACTCTACCTTCGAGATGAATTCATTACCTTTGATGATTTCCTCTATCTTCTCCGTATCAACATCTTTCATCAACATTCCTTTGGGGTACACATTGGCATTCTTCAACATCTTCTCAATATCCGTCCCATCCATGAACACTAACGCCCCATCGGCTTTCTCCACGGTCAATTCCACCACGGAGCACCGTTCCTCATCGTCTGGACTAGACAAGAAGAACATGGCATAAACCACGTATGCCATCAACCCCAACGAGAGCAATGACAGCACGGTGAATTTTGCGAACTTTGACATCTTCATATTCTTCTGTCTTAAATAATTATTCTTCCTATTTTGAGAGAATCTCAGTGATCTGAGGAACAAAATTTTCTATATCCCCTGCTCCCAATGACATGAGCACATCAAAATTCTTTGCACGAGCCACGTCAAGAATATCTTCCTTATGAATTAGATGTTTCTCTATGCCTGGACGCAGATTGTCATAGATGAGTTTGCTTGTCACACCCTCAATCGGCAATTCGCGTGCCGGATAGATGTCGCAGAGATATACACAATCAAGGAGAGACAAGGCTGATGCAAACTCTTTGTAGAAGTCACGGGTACGCGTGTAGAGATGCGGCTGGAAAATGGCTGCAATCTTCTTGTCTTGATACAATTCCCTCACAGACTTCACACTCTGCTCTATCTCGTTGGGATGATGAGCATAATCGCTGAGGAACACCATCTTGTCTGTCTTTACTTTGAAGTCAAAACGACGGTCAACACCTCTAAAACTCTTCATACCCTCGCGCAGTTCTTCCTCACTCACACCATTCAGTACCGCCAAAGCCATCGCTGCAATGCCGTTTTCGATGTTGATGCTAACAGGCACTCCAAGTTGTATGTCTCTCACCACGCCATCAGGATGCACGAAGTCAAACACAATTTCGCCACCACCGATGCGAATGTTCTCAGCATGAAAATCGCCTTCCTCACGTGCATACTCATACACTTTCACACCCTCCTGCACATTGGGTTTCATCTCCAGCCCCTTGTGGATAATCAGTGCACCACCTGGCTGGATGAGTGTCGTGTAATGACGGAAACTCTCCAAATAGGCTTCTTTCGTTCCGTAGATGTCCAGATGGTCTGGATCGGTAGCCGTGATGACTGTCATGTATGGGCGTAACCAATGGAATGAACGGTCAAATTCATCGGCTTCAATGACCACATAGTCGCTGTCACTGAGAATATAATTAGTCCCATAATTCTTCGAAATTCCACCGAGAAAAGCATTGCAATCCACCTTGCTCTGATGTAAAAGATGGGCTGCCATGGTGGAAGTGGTTGTCTTTCCGTGCGTACCTGCTACACAAAGTCCCTTGTGTGACTGCGTGAGAAAGCCCAACACCTGTGCACGCTTCTGTATTTCAAATCCGTTCTCGCGGAAATAGACCATTTCCTTGTGTTCGGCTGGAATCGCAGGAGTGTAAACAACCAATGTGCTATCTTTCTGCTTGAAACAAGAATCAATCTCTTCTACATTCTCTTCGTAGTGAATCATTGCTCCCTCTTCTATCAGTTTCTCCGTCAACTCACTGGGTGTCTTGTCATAGCCACCTACGTTATACCCTTTCGTCTGGAAATAACGAACCAAAGCGCTCATGCCAATGCCACCAGCACCTACAAAATACACTGATTTAATCTCCTTCGTCTGCATCAATTTCTCTTATTTTTATATTCAACCGCTAACTTATACACTTCTTCTGCTATTGTATCTGCAGAATTGTGCAAAGCAAGCATTTTCACGTTTTCACTCAATGAACTCAATTTCATGTCATCTGCCACTGTTTCCAGTGCTATGCCAATCAATTGTTCTTTCGCATCTTTATCCTTCACAAGAATTGCCGCACCTCTGTTCGAAAGTGCCTGTGCATTTTTTGTTTGATGGTCTTCTGCCACATTCGGTGAAGGAACCAAAATGCACGGCTTGCCCAACAAACACAATTCCGAAATGGAACTTGCTCCTGCACGGCTTACCACAACATCGGCTGCAGAATAAGCATTGTCCATACTGCTGATGAAGTCCAACACCTTCAAGTTCTTAACAGGTTCAGTCTTGGCGAGTTCCTCTGCAATCTGTTGACTGTAATACTTACCCGTTTGCCAAATGAACTGAACATCGCTCTTGCGAATATCTTCCAAATGGGCAAGCACACTCTCGTTCATGGTTCTGGCTCCCAAACTTCCCCCTACAATCAGCACAGTCTTTTTATCGGGAGACAGCCCAAAACTCTCACGAGCCTCTTCTTTCGGAATCTTGTTCTCCAAGAGATTCTGACGAACCGGATTACCTGTCAGAATAATCTTCTCAGCAGGAAAGAATCGAGACATGCCACTATATGCCACACAAACGACCTTTGCTTTCTTTGCCAACGACTTGTTCGTCACGCCTGCATAGGAGTTCTGTTCTTGAATCAAGCAAGGAATACCCATGGAATAGGCAGCATTTAAGGTTGGTGCCGAAGCATAACCGCCCACGCCGACTGCCACTTGAGGCTTAAAGTCACGAATGATCTGCTTCACCATCTTCTTGCTCTTCAAAAAATCCATCATCACACCGATGTTCTTAGGGCTCCAAAGAGGACGCACCAAACCACGAACTGGAAGTCCCTCAATCTTATATCCTGCTGCTGGCACACGTTGCATTTCCATACGTCCCAACGCACCCACAAACAAGATTTCTGCCTCAGGATGCTGCTTCTTGATGGCATTTGCAATCGACACCGCCGGGAAGATGTGTCCTCCCGTTCCACCACCACTTACAATCACTCTTAAAGGTTTTTCTGCTCCATTTTTTGCTACTCTCTTAGAAGATGGTATTTATATTGGGCAAAGATACAAAAAAACGACGGATGAACAAACATAAACACCCGAAAATTATTCAATTACCACACAAAATATGCCCTCCTGATGTCCTTTTGACTTTAAGACATCGCTCCGTCAGTGTAATACTCACTCGTTTCCCCATCTGTAGTAGCCTCCACCAAGGGTACATTCATCTCCTTTTTCTCAGCATAACGGCTCACGCTCAATATCACACCTAGGTAGAAACTTGTGATGAGAATAGAAGTTCCACCCTTACTGATGAGCGGCAATGTTTGTCCCGTCACAGGTATCAAACCTACCGCCACACTCATATTGACAAACGCTTGCAACACCATCATGATGCCAAATCCCAACACCAAATAGGCTGGGAAGAAACTGGTGCATCGTTGTGCTATACGCCCGACACGGATAAGCAATGCCAAATAGAGAAACGCCACAAAAAAGGCACCGCCAATGCCTAATTCCTCCACAATAATGGCATAAATGAAGTCTGATTCCGCATGTTGCAGAAAGTCACGTTGAATGGAATTTCCAGGACCTAAGCCAATCACATCGGAATTGGCTATCGCAATAGAAGCATAGGTTGTCTGCGAATTCTCGTCACTGAGCAGATTCTCCACTTCGCTCTTGCTGACCTTCTTCTTGTTATCATCTTCATCAAGATTGATCTTACGCATCACACGGTGTTTCACGGTCACCAAACGCTTTGTCATCGATATCTCATTGAGCACTTTTTCTGGTGTAACCATCACAACAGTACCCACCAGAAATCCCAATGCTATCAAAGCCAATATCCCCTTAAACATCAAATCGCGGGGTACATGACCGATAAACATCATCACAAACACAACAAAGAAAAGCATCAAACCCGTTGACATGTTGTCCATCATGATGAGACCACAAACCAACAATGCCGCACCACCCACAATGGCAAACGCCAGATAGCGGCGTCCCTTGATGGCACCCACCACTTTACGTTTACGTCCACGCACCCATACCTCTTTCTCTGTCTGCGTCTTGGCAAGCACCATGGCAGCAGTCATCAGGAGAGCCGCTTTTGCCAACTCTGACGGTTGGAAACGGATGCCGAGGAATTCCACCCATCGATTGGTATCATTCACCGTACTACCACCACCAAGCACAGCCGTATAGAATAGCAACAAAATGACAACGGGCAATAAAATGAACGGGAACAGCATGAACCATTTGCAGGGGATGCGATGCACGAAGAGAATGATGACCAGACCCAACAACAGAAATCCTGCCTGACTGACCATCGGTCCCCAGTGATGCCCACCTTCGAATGTCAGACGACTCGATGCGCTATACACTTCCACCAATGAAATCATGCAGAGGAAGAAGTATATCATCCACACCCCTTTGTCACCCTTGAAAAGGTTACCCGCAAATAAAGCATTCACAAACTTTCCCATATATTACAACGACTTTCTACAAATTCTTCACGCACTCCTTGAACTGCTCGCCACGATCTTCCATATTCTTGAATAAATCGAAACTTGCACAACAAGGACTCAACAACACAGTACTGCCAGGTTTTGCCATCTTATAACACTCGTCCACACAATCTTTCATGCTCTTCACATCAGCAATCGGAATGCCAAAACCATCGAATGCCGCATGCAGTTTCGAGTTGTCAACGCCAAGGAAGACAAGTCCTATGCACTTCTCTCTCACCAGGTCAAAAATCTCCGAATAATCATTACCCTTGTCCTTACCACCAAGAATAAGGACAACTGGTGTACGCATACTGTCCAACGCATACCAACAAGCATTGACATTGGTTGCTTTTGAATCATTGATAAACTCTACACCGCGCACTCGGCCGGCTTTCTCCAAACGATGCTCCACACCCTCAAAAGTCTTCAATCCTTCACGAATCTGCTCCTTACTTACACCAGCCAAATCAGCAGTGATACCTGCCGCAAGAGAATTATAGAGATTATGTTTCCCACGTAGAGCCAACTCTTCCTGCTCCATATTGAAAGGAGTAGGACCTTCAATCACATATTCATCCTTATCCACATAACCTATCACACTGTTACTCTTGAACTCGCTGAATGGACAAAGACGTGCCTTGATGTTATATTTCTTCAGTTCCTCCGCCACAATCGGGTCATCATTCCAAAAGACGAAAGCATCATTTGGTGTCTGATTCTGAATGATACGCATCTTCGCATCAACATAATTCTGCATCTTGAAATCGTAGCGATCAAGGTGGTCTGGCGTGATATTCATTAAGACGGCAATGTCTGCCTTAAAATCATACATGTTGTCCAATTGGAAACTGCTCAATTCAATCACATAGTAATCATGTTGCTCCTCAGCCACCTGAAGTGCAAGACTCCTGCCGATGTTACCTGCCAAACCCACATTATAGCCCGCATTCTTCAAGATGTGGTAAATGAGCGACGTTGTGGTTGTCTTACCATTACTACCTGTGATACATATCATTTTGGCATGAGTGTAGCGACCCGCAAATTCAATCTCTGAAATAATGGGGATATTCCTTGCCTTGATCTTCAAAATCATGGACGCATTCTCAGGAATACCAGGGCTCTTAATGATTTCGTCCGCATTGAGAATCAATTCTTCCGTATGATGTCCCTCTTCCCAAACAATCTCATGATCATTAAGGAGTTTCTTATATTTTTCCTTGATGGTTGACATATCGCTGACGAACACATCAAAACCTTCCTTTTTTGCCAGCACCGCAGCACCTGCACCGCTTTCTGCCGCTCCTAATACAACGATTCTTTTCATCTTATTATAGTATTAATCTCTAAACTCTAAACCCTATACTCTAAACCATCATCGAATCTTCAATGTAATGATAGTGATGGCGGCAAGCAAAATGGTGACAATCCAAAATCTTGTCGTGATCATCGATTCAAACAATAGTCCTTTGGGTCTCTTTATCAAATACTTCACACCATCTTCCATCTTGTGACGATAATGATCGTGGAAGGGCGCTCTCTTAAACACTCTCCACTTCTCTCCCCGCGCATTACCCTTCTTGGCGTATGCCACCTGAAGCATCACCGAAACACTCTCCATCAAGAAGATACCACACATGATAGGCAACAACAATTCCTTATGGATGATAATTGCTGTAACCGCTATCACACCACCAATGGCAAGGCTTCCTGTATCGCCCATAAAGACCTTGGCTGGATAGGCATTGTACCAAAGGAAACCGACCAACGCACCCACAAAGGCACAAAGAAACACCAACACTTCTTCCGTTCCTGGTATATACATGACATTCAAGTAACTGGCAAACTGAACATGACCACTCACGTATGCCAAAACACCCAATGTCACACCGATAATCGCAGAGTTTCCTGCACACATGCCATCCATTCCGTCATTCAGATTCGCTCCATTGCTGACAGCTGCAATAACGAAGGTGGTAACCAGCACAAACAGAATCCATCCGCATGCACGCTTGGTTTTACCATCTTGGATGAACCCAAACACTTCGTAATAGTCGATGTTATTGCTCTTCACAAAGGGCACCGTCGTCACCGTGCTCTTTCTCGACTCACTCATGTGGTAAACCTCCACCCTGTCCCCAATTTCACGTTCCACATTCTCACGCACCACAGCGTCTGGGCTAAGCCACAAAGTCAAACCCACAAAAACACCAAAGAGCAACTGGGACAGCATTTTCAAGCGAGGTGAAAGACCATCCTTGTTACCATCGAGTTTTATCTTATCGTCTATAAAACCAATGAGACCGAAGAAGGCGATGGTAACAATCAGCAAAACCATATACACATTGCTCAACTTTCCCAATAGTAAGGCAGGCAAAAGCACTGCTGCCAAAATGACAACGCCACCCATTGAAGGAACACCCTTCTTCTGTACACCATAAGGGTCAATGGAAGCATCGCGCGCTTCTTCAATATGCTTCTTCTTGCGCATATACTTAATGAAATACTCACCTGCCACCATTGATATAATCAACGAAAGAATCAATGATGTCAAAGCCCTGAAAGACACGTAACTGAACATACCCGCTCCGGGAATGTCAAGTCCATCCAAATATTTAAATAAGTCGTATAACATAATCTATCAAAGTTGCACTAAACTCTCAACTAAAAACACGCCCTCACCTCTTCTTTATCATCGAAATGGTGCTTCACACCTTTCACGTCTTGATAGTCTTCATGCCCTTTACCTGCAATCAGAATCACATCGCCACTTTTCGCCATCATGCAGGCTGTCTTGATGGCCTGACGACGGTCAACAATGGCTATCACCTTCTTCATCTGCTCTTCATCCAGCCCAGCCAGCATATCATTGATGATGTCTTGAGGTTCTTCAAATCGGGGATTATCGCTGGTGATGATGACACGGTCGCTTTGCTTCACCGCCTCACGAGCCATCAACGGACGCTTGCCCTTGTCACGATTACCGCCCGCTCCACAAACCGTGATGACTTCACCTTTGCCATCCAACACGCCATGAATGGCATTCAGCACATTCTCTAAAGCGTCTGGTGTATGGGCATAATCGACTATGGCTGTGTAGCCAGAAGGGGAACGCAATGCCTCAAAACGTCCATTGACCGGTTTCATCGCACTCAACGCCACCAATACTTCCTGCTCGTCCTTGCCCAACATGATGGCTGCACCATAGACCGCCAAGAGGTTGCTCACGTTGAACTTGCCGATGAACTGCACACCCACTTCTTTACCGTTGATATTGAGATACATGCCTTCAAAGTGGCACTCGATGATCTTGGCCTTGAAATCAGCAGGACTCTGTACCGAATAGGTCTTTACCTGCGCTTGAGTGTTCTGCACCATCACCATCCCATTCTTATCGTCCACATTCGTAATGGCAAAAGCCTCCTTAGGAAGACGGTCGAAGAAAAGTTTCTTTGCCTTGATGTAGTTCTCGAATGTCTTGTGGTAGTCGAGATGGTCACGTGTGATATTGGTAAACAAGCCTCCAGCAAAGGTCAAACCACCGATGCGGTTCTGCACGATGCTATGACTGCTCACTTCCATGAAGGCATATTCACATCCTGCCTCTACCATCTGCGCCAAGAGTGCATTGAGCGTGATGGGATCGGGAGTCGTATGTTCCGTTGGAATCGCCTCCCCGTCAATATAGTTGCACACGGTGGAAAGCAATCCCACTTTATGTCCCATGTAGCAGAACATCTCATACAGCACTGTAGCAATAGTGGTCTTACCATTCGTGCCCGTCACACCCACCAACTTCATCTTGCTCGTCGGATCACCATAGAACGTGGTTGCCACTTGTCCCACCACCTGTTCGGTATTTTCCACCTTCACATAAGTCACCTTCTCGTCTGCATCCTCCGGAATCGTCTCGCAAAGAATGGCTGCAGCACCCTTCTCCAAGGCTTTGCCAATGTAGTTATGCCCATCAGCCACAGTTCCTCTCACAGCAATGAAAAGATGTCCATCAGCCACTTGGCGAGAGTCTATCTGCACACCACAAATGTCTCGCTCCATATCGCCCTTGACTTCAAGGACATCGAGCCTGTTTACGAGAGTTTTCAGTTTCATCATTTTCTATATTGTTTAAAGTTCAGAGTTTAAGGTTTAGAAAGGGTTGACGCTTTGTCAGTAAACAAACACACGGTCATGAACCTTCACCCCTTCGCCTTTTTACTTCCATCATCAGTTCAGTTCCAAGGTTATCGTCTGTCCCTTTACCACTTTACTGCCACTCGACACACTTTGACCAACAACCTTTCCCCTTCCTCTCATCCGTACTTTCATCCCCCGATTGCTCAGCGCACAAACAGCATCTTTTGCACCCATACCCAACACATTGGGAACAATATTGTCACTCACCTTTACGGGCTGAAATTCAACACACTTGCTACCTGCTGATGCCATTCCCCATTCATAACCTTTACCGCCTTCTGACTTCAACCCCAATTCATGCAACACATACTGAGCGGCAACGACATTTCCATTTTTCACATCAGGCACATGAACTGCTGTCGAATCTTTCGCCAAGTTGATGTCTGTCGTCACATTCTTCGAATAGATGCGCTGTGCTATTTTCGAGAACACAGGACCTGCCTGACCACCACCACTCGCCACATAATAAGCATGGCGAATTGCCACGATACAGGTATATTTCGGGTCTTCCGACGGATAGAAACCACAGAAACTGACCAAGTGCTCATTGTGTCCAGCCTTATAGCCACCACCCGTTGCCACCTGTGCAGTACCAGTCTTTCCGCTCACATGGAAATAGGGGTTACCCGCTCTCTTTCCAAGCCCATCCTTATCATTCACTACCCGATAAAGAATTCCCCTGATGTCATCAAGCGCTGACTGCTTGCAAATATGCGGACGAATAACTTCCACTGGGAACTCTTCTATCATCTCGCCATTTTTTGAGATGCCTTTCACGAAACGTGGCCGCACCATCTTTCCTTTGTTAGCAATGGCATTGTAGAAACTCACCGTGCTGATGGGCGGAATCTGGGTTTCATAACCGATGGACATCCATGCTAACGCTGTTGCCGACCAGTTGTCAGACATCCGATAACCACCTGTATGATCTTTGTGAGGCATACGGATTCGCGGGTCGGCAGCACCATCAAAAGGCAAGCCCAGTGGAGTACCAATACCCACACGTCTCAATCCTTCCACAAATTTCTCAGGTTGATTGTGATAATACTTATCAATCAGTTTGCTCACTCCCACATTGCTTGATACCATCAACACATGCGGCACATCAATGGTTCCGTAACCACCTCGATGCCAGTTATGGTCTTTCATCATCGCTCCATACATATTGCAGATACCGCCACCCGTCTCCACATAATCGGTTGTCTTGATATAACCATCATCTAAAGCCACCAGGATGGAGGCTGTCTTGAAAGTCGAACCCGGCTCCATCAACGCAGCCAGAGCATAATTTCTTGCCTCATAGTATTCGCCATCATCATAGCGCATCAGGTTCACAATCGCCTTCACATCACCCGTTTTCACTTCCATCAGCACCACCACTCCCATAGAAGCATCCAACTCATGCAGTTTCTCACGAAGAGCACTCTCGCAGATGTCCTGCATACTCACGTCAATCGTGCTCACGAGGTCATAACCATCAACAGGCTTCTTGTCAACAATGGATAGGTATTTCGACAGCACTTTCTTATTATGAACTTTTCCAGGTTCACCGCGAAGTAGAGAATCATAAGCCAATTCCAGACCAGAACGTGCGGAGTCCTTTGCACCAAACATCTCGCCTAACGTACGTCGTGCCAAAGAACCAAATGGCTTATTGCGATTATTACGCTCCTCGCACACCAGACCACTTCTGTTACGGTTTTTCAGACAAAAAATCGGCAACTTCACCAACTGATGATACTGAATGAAATTCAGCACGGTATGCGGACACACCTCCCAATAGCGTTTCCTGTTCTGCAAACCTTCTAACAGATGTGACTTATATTCTTCAAAAGTGTATTTAGGGCAAATCTCCACCAACCCACGACAAATGGAATCCATGTTCACATTCCACATCGAATCTTTCTCCGCCAACTGTTCCGGGTCGTAAACCCTCTGCTTTTTTCCAGACTCTATCGAATCATACCACCATGTTATACCAGAAAGAAAATCCACATACACTTTATAATCGGGAAGACTACTCGCCATCAATTGCCCATCTGCACTCAAGATGTTACCACGATTGGCTTTCAGTAACATCGTATCACTCACACTGACAGCACCGACTTTCTTCCACTTCCTATTCTCCACCGTAGCAGTCAAGACAGCCTGCGTGATGATGGCTATCATCACCAATGCCGCAATGACCACAATGCCCGTGATGCGTGTATTAATATATTTTTTATCAAACTTCATTGCCGTTCATCCTTTTTTGTATTTGACGCCTCATCCTTTTTCTCTTCCCCGCCATCATCCTTTTTCGGTTCTTCCCCTTCTGCTTGTTCCTCCTCTTCCGACACCAACTCTTGCGAATTCACCAAAACTTCTTCCGGAGCCTCATCCTCCGACAAACCGCCTCCATGTCCTTTCTTTATCAAAAATGGTGGCGTAATGGAATTATGCAACAAACTATCAGGCGTGCCACGCAATGTCCTTTCCACATTCGATTGCCGCGTCAAGTTCATGAGTTCGCTCGATTGGGTCAGCACATTGTACTTCACCTCCTGCAAACGTCCTCGCAGACTGTCTATGAGAATGATGTCCTGCTGACTGTCATAACGGTTACCCGTATATATGATCATCAGCAGAACACAAAACATCACAAACATAATCTGCTTAACCATAAATTTGCTCATCAGGAAATCGCCACCGAGAATCGATTTAACCGATATCTCACCGATGTCATCTTCATCCTCATCGGTAAACTTTCGAATCGCCTCAATTGCTTCCTTTTCCTCTGTTTCCATTTCATCGTCAGCCCCTAAATCATTTGGAGGAGTTATCTTCAACTCTTCCATCTCAATTTTCTGTTTTTCTTCTTTACTCGACATAGAATTCGTTGGGGCTTCTTCTCAAAAAAAATTCTTTTAAATAAATAATGTATAACTCACTTTATCACCTTACTTTGGCGTGGATATTCTCTGTAATGGTATTGAATGTTCAGATTTTTTCAGCAATTCTTAGTTTGGCACTTCTGCTCCGCGGGTTTCTTGCCATCTCTTCATCGCTCGGAACAATAACCTGACGGTTTACCAAGCGATAAGGAGTGTTCACCTTACCAAAGAAGTCCTTGTCTTCCTCTCCTTCCGCATTGCCCGTCTTCATCACATTCTTCACGATGCGGTCTTCCAACGAGTGGTACGTGATCACCACCAATCTTCCCCCGGGCTTCAGCATCTCCGTTGCACCCTTCAGCATGTCACGCAAAGCGTCCATCTCATGATTCACCTCTATTCTCAGCGCTTGAAACACCTTCGCCAGTTCTTTCTTCTCCCGTTCATTGCGGAAAAATGGTTTGACAATGTCCAAGAAATCGCTTATCGTCTCCACCTTCTTTGTCTGTCTTGACTTCACAATTGCAGAGGCTATCTTTCGGCTCTGTTTCAGTTCTCCATACAAGTAAAGAACATCCGCCAATTGCTTCTCATCGTATGTGTTAACCACGTCTGCCGCTGTTTTGCCTGCACGTTGATTCATTCGCATGTCGAGTTTCCCTTCAAACCTGAACGAAAACCCTCGTTCGCTGTCGTCAAAGTGATGGGAACTCACTCCCAAGTCAGCCAGCAGTCCGTCAATTTGTTCCACTCCATGATATTTGAGGAAATTCTTCAGAAAACGGAAATTGCTTCTCACAAACGTGAACCTCTCCGCATCAAACCCCTCCGCATTCTTCTCCGCATCCGCATCTTGGTCAAAACTGTACAGATGCCCGTTGACATCCAATCTCGACAAGATTTCCCTGCTATGTCCTCCACCGCCAAATGTCACATCCACGAAAATGCCTCCCTCGCCGATGTTCAATCCATCCACACTCTCCTTCAGCAACACTGGCACATGATATGTCATCTCTTGTTCAGCCATCCTCTTCGAGTTTCAATTTTCTACTGTCAATTTCTCAACCACCAACTCCTCCAAATGCTGCTTCCATCTCATCACCGAGGTCTGCACCGTCATTCATCAACTCATCCAAAGCTTGCTTACTCCAAATCTCGATTCTGTCCACCATCGCCAAGAAGCGCACATCAGCCTCAATCCCCGCATATTGCAGTTTCCTCTTAGAAATCAGCAATCGTCCGTTAGCATCCAGTTCTATCGGTTCTGCATCAGCCTCAAACTTTCTTAGCATCATCTGCTGCTTGCTGTTCCACTGGTTCACTTGTCCACGCAGCGCATCCAGTTGCTCATTCCACACAGATTCAGGATAGAGCACCAGGCATTTCTGGAACACGTCGTTACGAAGCACGAGACTCTTCTCGCCCTCCGCTTCGAGCACCTTCCTGAACGGTGCGGGCAAGAAAACCCTACCTTTCGCATCCGTCTTGGCTCCATAGTCGCCGATGAATCTGTTTGTCATTTCTCTTTCAAATTTGTTGATGCTGATTATCAGTCGTTTTTGACCATACGCATTAAATAATGTGCAAATATAAGTAATATTCCCCACAATTCCCCACATTTTTACACTTTTTTTTCAAAAAACTTATCAACAGAGATGTTAACAACTATATAACATATTGATTTATAAATAATAAAGATAAATGTAAAAAAGTGGGGGACAATACGATTGTAAAGTCCGATTTGACAACTCGACTTTACGATACCACCATATACGAGAAACGGAAGGCGTACAGAATAGAGAAAATCACCCGACTTTTTCCTCACAAAAAAACACAAAAGTGACTTTCACTCGCACACACAAGTGTTCCCCATAAACGAATGTGAGTCTTGCTCATATACGCACGTGAGTCTTGCTCATAAACGAGTTGTAAACCTTGAAATAGCAAACAACCCCAATTTTTTATAGAAATATTTCCTCATTCCAAAAAAAAGTGCTTACTTTGCGAACAAAATCTTTTAACACACATTCTCAAATTTTTACAAAGGTATGAAAAAGAACATTTTGAGCCTTGCTGTTATCATGGCAGCCCTTGTTTTTGCATTGCCTTCTCAGGCACAAGTTAAATTTGGTATCAAGGCTGGTTTGAACGTGAACCATTTCAACGTAAAGAACCTTCCAATGGCCATCGACAAGAAGAACCGCAATGGTTTCTTCGCAGGTGTCACTGCCGATGTGACCATTCCACTTGCAGGTTTGGGTGCTGACGTTTCCCTTTTGTACGACAATCGTTGCATCGGTATCGGTGGCTATGAAGTGGATTTCGACGATGACGATAAAATCATCGCAACAGGTGAATACGAAACCACCCACAAGACTTTCCACTATATTTCATTGCCTATCAATGTGAAATACACGGTTGGTTTTAGCAGCCTCGCCAGTGTCTATCTCGCAACAGGACCTCAGTTCTCTTGGAACATCGGCGACCGCCATTGGACTCTTGGTGACATCGATGAAGGTTGGGAACTGAAAAAATCGCAATTCAGTTGGAACGTAGGATGTGGTGCCACCGTATTGAGCCACGTACGTGTAGGATATAACTACAACATCGCACTTGGCAACACCGCAGAGACAAGCGTCTGGGGCATAGGTAGAGACGCCATCAAAGGTAAACTCAAGAACAACACTCATCAGATCTCTCTGACTTACCTTTTCTAATTGATGTTTGCAGACATCATACTCCCTATACCATTCGACAGCTTCACATACCTCGTTCCTTCCGACATGGAAACTCGAGTGATGCGAGGCTGTCGAGTTGTTGTGCCCCTTGGCAAGAACAAAATCTATACAGGTGTGGTGCACTGCACACACAACAATGTCCCTCAGGGGGTGGAGGTAAAGAGCATCATGGAAGTGCTTGACGACCACCCTGTTGTAAATGAACAGCAGTTCAAATTCTGGCAATGGATTGCCAACTATTACCTCTGTCCACTCGGTGATGTAATGAAGGCTGCCCTACCTGGAGCCATGAAGCCGAAAGATGAAGCGGCATTAAAGGAATCGACACGCATCAGAAGAGGCAACAAAGCCGTCTGCAAACCCTCAGATCCGAACACCCAGCCATCAACCCTCAACCCTGCACAAGAAAAAGCCCTTGCAGAGATTGAGACCTCCTTCCTTTCCAAGAATGTCACCCTCCTTCACGGAGTCACCTCTTCGGGAAAGACCGAGATTTACATTCACCTCATCAACAACTATTTGGCAAAAGGCAAGCAAGTCCTCTACCTCCTGCCAGAAATAGCCCTCACCACTCAAATTACCGAGCGTCTCCACCGTTTCTTTGGCGACCGCATGGGAGTCTATCACTCCAAGTTCACCGACGCCCAACGACTCGATGTCTATAAACGGCAAGCCTCCGATCAACCTTACCAACTCATTCTCGGCGTGCGTTCCAGCATCTTCCTCCCCTTCCAGAACCTCGGATTGGTCATTGTCGATGAGGAACACGAGCAAAGTTACAAGCAGCAAGAACCTGCGCCACGCTACCATGCACGCAATGCTGCTATCATGCTGGCACAAATGTTTGGCGCCAAGACCCTTCTGGGCACCGCCACCCCATCTTTCGAAGTGTATCACTTATCGCACAAAGGTCAATACGGTTACGTCCAACTCACACAGCGTTACCGCGACATGCAACTGCCCACCATCGAAATTGTCGATACGAAGGAAGCCAAGCGCAAACGCCAAATGAAAGGGGTGTTCTCCCCTCGACTCATCGAAGTGATACAAACCGCTCTCGACCACAAGGAACAAATCATCCTTTTCCAGAACCGACGCGGCTTTTCTTCTTTCATCGAATGTAAAACCTGTGGATGGGTGCCCCGATGTCCTCATTGCGATGTGACCTTAACGCTCCACAAAAAAACCTCCACCCTCACATGCCACTACTGCGGTTACACAACCCGCATCCCCGAACGCTGCCCCGCCTGCTCCCCTCCCCCTTCCCAACTTGCCCTGGGCGGTTCACCCGCCCAGTCCTCCTTCGTCTCCGTCGGCACCGGCACCGAGCGCATCGAAGAACAAATCGCCACCCTTTTTCCTCACGCCAGCACTCTCCGCATGGATCTCGACACAGCCACCACCCGTACACAATTCGAGCGCATCATCAACGACTTCTCCGAACATAAATCCGACATTCTCATCGGCACCCAAATGGTCACTAAAGGACTTGATTTCGACCACGTTTCCGTTGTGGGAATCCTCGATGCCGACACCATGCTCAACCTGCCTGATTTCCGCAGTTATGAGCGCACTTTCCAGACACTCAGTCAAGTGGCAGGACGTGCTGGACGCAACAACACCTCCGGACACGTCATCCTCCAGACCCGTTCGGCAGATAGCGACATCATCCAGCAAATTACCCAAGGCGACTACTGGCAGATGTTCTACACCCAAATGATGGAGCGCCAACTGTTCCACTACCCACCATTTCGTCGCCTCATCTACGTCTATCTGCGCCACAAAGACGATGAACTGCTTGAGCACCTTGCATCCGACATGGCAGAGCGCCTTCGCCAAATCTTCGGAGAGCGTGTCCTGGGTCCAGACCGCCCTCCTATTGCACGCCTCCATTCCCTTTACATCCGCAAGATCATGCTCAAGATTGAACGACAGACTTCTACCGAGAAAGTTAGAAAAAATCTCATCGCCATCCAGCAACAGATTCTCTCTTTGCCTGTTGCCAAAAACCTCAACATTTACTACGACGTTGACCCGCTATAGACAAAGGCTACCCTATTTTTGCACTCTTTTCATGCTTTTGAGCATTAAAAATGCTTTATTTCGTTGTGGAACAGAAAAAAATGTCGTACCTTTGCAACTGTTAATATTTTGTCTAATTGCAGGCAAGACTAACCAATAGCGAAACATACATACCAAGAACAATCAATAAAAAATCTTTATGAGTTTGAAAATCATTGTACTCGCTAAGCAGGTGCCAGACACACGTAACGTCGGTCCTGATGCGATGACTCCAGAGGGTACAGTGAACCGTGCTGCCTTGCCAGCCGTGTTCAACCCCGAGGACTTGAACGCCCTTGAACAGGCTCTCCGCCTGAAGGACGCTAACCCAGGTTCCACCATCACCATGCTCACCATGGGTCTGCCCAAGGCTGCTGAGGTGCTGAAGGAAGGTATTTATCGTGGCGCTGATGAGGGCATCCTCATCTCTGACCGTCCACTCGGCGGTGCCGACACCCTCGCCACTTCCTACACATTGGCTCAGGCCATCAAGAAAGTGGGTGACTACGACATCATCCTCTGCGGTCGTCAGGCGATTGACGGTGACACCGCACAGGTAGGTCCACAGGTGGCTGAGAAGTTGGGGCTTACCCAGATTACCTACACCGAAGAAATCCTTTCCCTCGACAAGGAAGCCAAGAAAATTGTTGCCAAGCGTCACATTGACGGTGGTGTGGAGACCGTAGAAGGTCCACTGCCTATCGTGGTGACTGTGAACGGCTCTGCTGCTCCTTGCCGTGTGCGCAACGTAAAGCGCGTGTGGGCGAACAAGAACCGCGAATTCACCACTTGGGGTGCTGCTGACATCGAGGCAGACCCAGCACAGATTGGTAAGGCTGGTTCTCCAACCAACGTGAAGGCTGTGAAGAGCATCGTCTTCAAAGCCAAGGAAAACAAGACCCTCACATCTTCTGACGCTGATGTGGAGAGCCTGATTGTTGAACTTATGGAATCAAACACTATCGGATAATGAACAACGTATTTGTATATTGTGAACTTGAAGGCAACAAGGTTGCTGACGTAAGTTTGGAACTTTGCACCAAGGGTCGCAAACTCGCTAACCAACTTGGTGTACAGTTGGAAGCCGTGCTCATCGGCGCAGGTCTCGATGGTGTTGAGAAACAGGTGATTCCTTACGGTGTAGATAAGGTACACATCTTTGACGACGAGAAATTGTTCCCCTACACCTCCCTCCCACACACTTCCGCTGTTGTGAACCTCTTCAAGGAGGAGCAGCCACAGATTTGCCTCCTCGGTGCCACCGTCATCGGTCGTGACCTTGGTCCTCGTGTGTCTTCGGCACTCCACTCTGGCTTGACTGCCGACTGCACCCAGTTGGAGATTGGCTCATTCGACATGAAGGTGAAGGATGCAGAAGGTAATTTCGTTGACAAGCACTACGAAGACCAACTCTATCAGATTCGTCCTGCTTTCGGTGGTTCCATCATCGCCACCATCGTCAACCCCGAACACCGCCCACAGATGGCCACCGTTCGCGACGGTGTGATGAAGAAGGAAATCCTCGACGAGAACTACAAGGCTGAAGTGGTGAAGCACGACGTGGCCAAGTACATCCCCCTCACCGACTATGTGGTGAAGGTGCTCGACCGTCACGTGGAGAAGGCAAAGCATAACCTCAAGGGTGCTCCCATCATCGTGGCAGGTGGCTACGGTGTAGGCGGTCCTGAAGGCTTCAACCTCCTGTTCGAACTCGCCAAGGAACTTCACGCTGAGGTAGGTGCCAGCCGTGCAGCAGTCGATGCTGGTTGGATTGACCACGACCGTCAGATTGGTCAGACAGGTACCACGGTTCGTCCAAAGGTCTATATCGCTTGTGGCATCTCAGGTGCCATCCAGCACGTGGCAGGTATGAAGGACTCTGGCATCATCATCTCCATCAACTCTGATCCACAGGCACCTATCAACCAGATTGCCGACTACATCATCAACGGCACCATCGAAGAGGTCGTTCCAAAACTCATTAAGTATTACAAAAAGAACTCGAAATAATGGCAAATTCCTATACAGACGTTCCTGAGATTAAATTCCACATGGAACACCCTTTGATGAAACGCATCGTTGAGTTGAAGGAGAGAAACTACGCTGACTACGGTCAGTATGACTATGCACCCAAGGACTACGAGGATGCACAGGAGAACTATGACAGCCTGCTCGAAATCACAGGCGACATCAACGCCAACATCATCGGCCCCAACTCTGAGGATGTCGATGCTGAAGGCCCTCACTGCGAGAACGGCCGTGTGCGCTATGCCTCCAAGACTTACGAGAACCTCGATGCCACCATCAAGGCTGGTCTCTGCGGCATGACCATGCCACGTCGTTACGGCGGTCTGAACCTGCCTAACGTGGTTTATACTGCTGCTAACGAAATCATCGCAGAAGGTGATGCAGGTTTTGAAAACATCTGGTCACTCCAGGATTGTATCGAAACGCTCTATGAGTTCGGCGACGAGGATCAGCGCAAGCGTTACATTCCTCGTGTTTGTGCTGGCGAAACCATGTCGATGGACTTGACTGAACCAGATGCAGGTTCCGACCTCCAGTCAGTGATGCTCAAAGCCACCTTCGACGAGAAGGAGAACTGCTGGCGCCTCAACGGTGTGAAGCGTTTCATCACCAACGGTGACGCTGACATCCACCTCGTGCTGGCTCGTTCCGTAGAAGGCACTCGCGACGGTCGCGGTCTTTCCATGTTCATCTACGACAAGCGCAACGGTGGCGTGAACGTGCGCCGTATCGAGAACAAACTCGGTATCCACGGAAGCCCCACTTGCGAACTCGTCTATAAGAATGCTAAGGCTGAACTCTGCGGTTCTGAGAAACTCGGCCTCATCAAATACGTGATGGGTCTGATGAACGGTGCCCGTCTGGGTATCGCATCTCAGTCAGTGGGTGCAGAACAGGCTGCCTATGAAGAGGCTATCAACTACGCTCGCGACCGCAAGCAGTTCGGTCAGGAAATCATCCATTTCCCAGCCGTTTATGACATGATTGCCCGCATCAAGGCCAAACTCGATGCAGGTCGTTCACTCCTCTACATGACCGCACGTTACGTAGATATCTACAAGGCACTCGATGATATCAGCAAGGAGCGCAAACTGACTCCCGAAGAGCGTGACGAGTTCAAGAAGTACAGCAAACTCGCCGATGCCTTCACACCACTGGCAAAGGGTATGAACTCCGAGTTCGCCAACGAATCTGCCTACGACTCCATTCAAGTACATGGTGGTTCAGGCTTCATGCTTGAGTACAAGTGTCAGCGTGTCTATCGTGATGCCCGCATCATGTCCATCTACGAGGGTACCACTCAGTTGCAGACTGTAGCCGCTATCCGCTACATCACCTCAGGCTTCTATGCCAACGTCATCAAGGATTTCGAGGCAGAACCCGTGGCAGCCGACTATGCTGCATACGCAGAGCGCATCAAGGCAATGAACGAGAAACTCACCGCCTGCATCGAGAAGGCGAAGGAGCCTGGCAATCAGGATTTCCTCGACCTCTGTGCCCGCAAACTCTACGAGATGACTGCCTACGTCATCATGAGCCACCTGATTCTTCAAGACACCCAGCGTGCGCCCGAACTCTTCGGCAAGTCGCTCACCGTCTTCATCAACTACGCCGAAAGCGAAGTGGCAAAGCACAGCAACTACATCAACGCCCTCAACGTTGACCAACTCGTAAGTTACGTACAGGAGTAATAGCAATCCAAGGAGCATAAGGGAAATTCTCTCCCTTATGCTCCTTTCCCCTTCAAATTCTGCGAACCTACAGACACCAAAGACAAAATAATGCTGAACGACACCATCATATCAGGACTGCTTAATCTCTTTGCACTGCTCAGTGCAAGGTATAATAGTCGCATGGAAAGATGTGTGACGCTCATCAGCAACTACCTCGAATCATACTTCGGCATCAAGAACAAAACCAACTACATCGGACTCTTCACAGACCTTCATGAACTCTACGCAAGTGAAGAACTCGACAAGGACAGCATTGTTCTTAGTATTTCCAACAACATTAAGAAAGAAATCGTTGGCATCAAGCAGAAGATATTGCTCCTGCGACTCATGGAGTTCTGCAAGAGCACCAGCGACACCTTCGAGCCCGATGGCGAACTTGTCAAAGTCATAGCCACCCACTTCGGCGTTGACGACAGTCTCCTGCAAGTCTTTATCGACTTTGTTGAAGACCATGCTACAGATGCAGTCAAACTCCAGCGATTCGACGACTACGATGGCTACATCCGCACCCTTTGGATTGAACGCGAGCACAAGATGCTTTTCACATACATGGGCAACGACAATCTCTTGATGAATGACGTGCCAGTGCTCACTGGTGTCTTCCAGATTTGGCAGGAGAGTTTCGTGCTCAAGAACAATAAGGGCGCATCCATCTACTACTCATCCGTCAAACAAGCCTACGACAAGGAGACTCACAACCATGTCGTTTTCTGCGGACGCGACATTAACTTCAAGTACTCCAACTCCGATGCTGGCATACACAACCTGAGTTTCGACCTGAAGACCGGTGAGTTGGTAGCCATCATGGGAGGAAGCGGCACAGGCAAGACTACCATGCTCTCCTTGCTCAATGGCACCTTGCAGCCACAGTCAGGCAGCATCACCATCAACGGACACTCCACAAACGAACCAACAGCAAAGGCACTCATCGGATTTGTGCCCCAAGATGACCTGCTCATCGAGGAACTCACCGTTTACCAGAACCTCTACTATACCGCACGTCTCTGCTTCGACGGCATGAGCGAGGAAGAACTCCACGAACGGGTCATCAACCTCCTCACAAGTTTAGGACTGGAAGCCACCAAAGACCTCAAAGTCGGCTCACCGCTCAACAAGACCATCTCTGGTGGACAACGCAAACGCCTCAACATCGCCCTCGAACTCATCCGTGAGCCTGCCGTGCTCATGCTCGACGAACCCACCTCTGGACTCTCTTCTGCCGACACCGAACACGTAGTGGGGCTCCTCAAGGAGCAAACCTACAAGGGATGCCTGGTCATCGCCAACATCCACCAGCCATCCAGCGATGTCTATAAACTCTTCGACCGCCTCTGGTTGCTCGATCGTGGTGGCTACCCCGTTTTCGACGGCAACCCCATCGATGCCATCACCTACTTCAAGACAGCAGCCAACTATGCAGACGCTGATTACAGCACCTGCCCCTTTTGCGGCACGGTGAAACCTGAAACCGTACTCAGCATCATCGACGAGAAAACCATCGACAATGCTGGAAACATCAGCACCGAGCGCAAGACCTCCCCTCAAGAGTGGCACAAGAGATACCTTAAGAGTCGTGGAGCGATGGAGAACGTCAAAGAGACCCCTGTCCCTCACTCCGACCAGCACAAGCCCAATGCCATCAAACAATTCTCCATACAGTTCGAACGCAACTTCAAGACCAAGATAACCAACAAGCAGTACCTGCTCATCACTCTGCTCGAGGCACCCCTGCTTGCCGTTATCTGCTCTGCGCTCACCCATTATGCCCCCGAAACAGGCTACACCGTCATGGACAACATCAATTTCGTGTCCTTCCTTTTCATGGCTGTCATCGTAGCCACGTTCATCGGCATGAGCGGCTCAGCAGAAGAAATCATACGCGACCGAGCCCTGCTCAAACGCGAGAAATTCCTCCAACTTTCCTATGGAGCCTACATCTCATCAAAAATAGTGCTTCTCGCCCTCGTGTCCATCTTGCAGACAGGACTCTTCGTCATCATCTCACAACTCATCATGGGCTTCCATGACCTCTTCTTCGAGTGGTGGCTCATCCTCTTCGCCTCCGCACTCGTTGCCAACCTCACTGGGCTCATCCTCTCACAATGCCTTAACTCTGTTGTGGCCATCTACATCACCATACCGCTCTTACTCATCCCCCAAATTCTTCTCTGTGGCGTTGTGGTGGACTTCAACGACCTCAACGGACGCAGCACCACAGGCAATGTTCCACTCATCGGCAACATCATCCCTTCCCGTTGGGCATACGAGGCATTGGCTGTTTGCTCCTTCACCGACAATGACTATGAGGCACCTCTCTTCGACTACCATCGCCAACAATACCAAGACCAGTTCAACCGAATGTCATACCTCTACGAACTGGAGTCTCAACTCGAGAAGCGCAAGGACGAACAGAAACGAGGGAAAGAGGTGGACCCTGCCCACGAGCAGACCCTCATCACCGAACTGCCTAACCTCGCTGCCAAGGCTGGTATTGAACCCTACCATGGTGACTACAGTTACCCATCGCTCAGGGCTTACTTCAAACAAGCCGACCAAGTCTTCATGCAACGGAGCAACCGCGCCACCCTCAATGCAGACAAAATCGTGTGCTCACGCATCAAGCAGTTAGGAATCGAGGGCAACAAGACGCTGAAGGCAAACCATTTCAACACCAAACTTGAATCCGTGCTCATCAATGCCACAAGCGACAAGACCCACCTTGTTGTCAATGGTCACATCGTGCCGATGATTGGTCAGATATACCTTGACCCACCTACACACGACGGCAACGCCCCGTTCTATAGCCACTGCAAGCAGATAGGCAACACCAAGATACCGACCCCTTGGTTCAATCTCATCATCCTCACCCTCATGGCGGTCATCACTGCCGTACTCATCTACACCGACTTTCCAGGTCGCAAACTAAGGAAAAACTAATCAAGTAATACATAAAACTTAAAAATAATATATAATCACTTAAAAAACAATGGACATGAAAAAATTTTCATTCGCACTCATCGCTGCAGCAGCCCTCATCATGGCATCATGCGGCAACAAGCAGAAGGCAGAAGAAGTTGCAAACGACTCCACTGAGACCTTCGAGGAGAAACAAATCAAGGCTGGCATGAATGCACAACTCGACAGCCTCACCAACCTCTGGATGCAAATCAAGCGCAGAGAAATCTTCGACGTGGATCCTGACAACAAAATCGTTATCAGTGCAGAAGAGAAGAAAGTCGCTCCCGACTACCTCTACACACCTGACAAACTCAAAGGCAAACTTGAGACTCTCTCCGCAAAATACCGTGCCCTCGTTGTGTTCAGCATTGACCAGCAAGTCGGCATCCTTTATGGCATGAACGACGTATGGTCATCAGCCATTGAGAAACTCGGCGCAGAAGTCAACGACCCAGTCATGAAACTCGTTCAGGATGGCGAAATCGATTTCGATGACGAGAACCACATCGCTGTCAACGAGAAGGTTTACAAGACCGAAGAAGAGGCGGGTCGCGCCAACCACTTCTGGGAAACCAGTGCCACTGCTATCGTCGAACAGACCTATCTTCTCTCCGTTAATCAAGACAAACTCCTCGCCCACCTCACAGACGAAGATGCTGAGAAACTCACCTTCCGCATCATCCTTCTCAACGATGCCTACGAAAACCTTGCAGAGTACAATCCACAACTCATGCAACTTCTCTCTGTTCTCCAGCCACTCAGCAAACTCAACGCTATCACGGTTGACCAACTTCGCGATCAACTCAATGAGTCAAAAGAGGAAATCGCCCGAGCACGCCAATCTCTCTTCGAGTTCTAATTGCTCCTGAAAAACTTGTCATCTACGATAGTGGATGAACAAAAAGGAGGCCGTGTCAAAAGTAACAGACACGGCCTCAATTGTTTGTTTTTAAACTCTTAGACCCATATATAACCAATAAAAGAAGAGGATGTGGCGAGGGGCACCGTTTCTATTACTCCTGTGATTACTCAATAGACCTTTGTGTGTAAAGTATCGTTGTTCGTTTGTGTTAAGGGATTCCAATTGTCAGTATAGACTAAATCTATTTCTTTGCCAAGATGCTCGGCAAAGAAGGCTTGCGAATTGCAAGTGTACATGGCGACTTTGCAGTTGAAGAGTCGCTTCAGCATTCTTAGGCTCTTAATATTGCTTGATGAGTGAACACATATCCAATCTATTTTCGTATGATATTTCAAAGGGTAATAGATGAAATCCCAAAATATTTGTGGATAGTCAAATGTCCCAAGCGACATCAGGGGAATGTATCCAGCCTTCTTTAATTCAACATAATCTGATAAAGTAAAAGCTTCAACCATTACCTTGTGTCTATTTTGCAGAAATTCGCGGTTCAGTATTTTTGTATCGGATATCTTGTCTGTGACAATGATGTATGGATGAATCCTTTGTATTTCTAAGGCTTGCTGTAAAGTTAAAGGCGTGTATATCCCCAAAATACTTTTCCCAAGGAACTCTTTTGTACTGATGACCGTTTCAATGCTATCACCAACAAGATTTTTACGGAAATACGTCCAATCATGCACACAGACAAGAGTACTGTCTGTTGTTAAACTCAAGTCTAATTCCACATATTTGTACCCATTGTTGAGAGACTGCAACAAAGCCTCTTGACAATTGAGATAAGTTTTCCCATTAATGGCACCTGTGGCATGGGCAATATAATAGTTCTGATTGGAAAGCACATCATCTTGAGGTTGTGGCATGGGAGAAATGAGCCACAAGAACACCCCCAACATCATAATTACCCCCCCCATGAGTATCAATGTAATGTTTCTCAGAAAACGATTTCGCTTCATCATCAAAGACTATAAGTTTCTACTCCTTTATAACAGGGTAAACGATTAGTGAAATAAGGAATACTTCTCCACGTCATCATTGTCCGCAAACCGATAGCCAGCAACATCCATGACGGCATAAATAAACTTATCCGTACAGAACGGTTTGTTCGTGGATGACTTCATCTTCTCAATTATGTCGGGATGGAGTTTTTGGAAAACGGGAGAAACATAGACCATAAATGGTATTTTCTTGCCTTGTGCTTGCGACTCCTCCGTTGCTTTTGCATGTCCAAAGTAGTTGGGGTCAGTGTCGAAAAGATCTAATCCATGGTCGGAAAAGTAGAATACAACAGCATCTTGCTCCTTATATCTATTCATGATGGAGTTGACGACAAAATCGTTGTAGATGGTGGCATTGTCGTAGGCTGCCAAAAGATTCCTTTGATGTTCAGGATACTCATTGTATTCTGCTCCTTTGAACTCTTCGTAATCATGGGGATAACGTTCTTCGAAGTTCTCATGTTGCCCCATGAAATGATAGAAAATAACATTCTTTCCTTTAGGATTGACCTTTTCTTTTCCTATTAGCCCTCCATCATATCTATTGGCATTCATTTCATTCTCCAGAAAAAAAGTTTCATCGCACAACTGGCCATGTCCACTGGGAAGATTATCAAACATACCTTTTTCAGATTGGTTGGAAATCCATGCGGTATAATATCCAGCGATTTTCATCACTTCGATGATATTGGCGTGTTCATACCACGGAAGTCCATCTTCATTACCTATTTGGTATGTGTTCAACAAATACTTAAAAGCCGCAGTGGTGTGAGAGCATGGACTCGTCACTTTTTTACAGACAAACAGATTTCCCTCTTCCACTTGCTTCGTCAGAAATGGATTCGTATTTCTTTTATATCCATATAGGGAACTATGATTGGAAGAGAATGACTCACCAATTATAATAATGATTTGTGAAGGGTGAATGCTATCTGACTCTTCAATTTGAGGGTGAGTGGGGTGATTTCTCAAGTCCACGACTTCTTCAAAATTGAAACTCCACCGTTTTTTGTCCACAAATTCTTCTTGGATAATGCCAGAATTGTGCCAGATTGCACAAATAGAAAACAACAGCATCACACCTGCCACTATCCATGATTTCCCCAATTTTACCTTTTGTATTTTAGGAAGCATAAAGGTGATGAAGATGCTGACGGCTATGATAGAGAAGAACAAAACTACTTGCTCCCATGAAATAAATGTGTCAAAGTATTCTTTCGCCTCGTCTATATTCGTGGCTGCGATAATCTGAATGAAATCGTTAGAGAGCAGACACCCGTACACATGATAGCAATAGAGATTCAATATCGCAAGCAATATCGTCAGAATGAAGACAATAGGCTTCAACACCCTTGCCACTTTCTGATAAAGATTGAGCACCATCACAATGATATAGGTGATGATGTAATACATCAGAGCGAGATAGGCTGCATAAGTAGGATTTTCCAACTGTGAATAGCAGTTAGGAAGGGCGATAAGCACCCACAATATTATGAAATAGAACAAGTCACGTTGAAAAGGATAGAGCAACTTCTCTTTAAGGAATGCCAATATAGCATTTACATTATTAACGTGAGTTCGACGAATTCAAAAGAGTGCTAATTGTCTGTCTATAGCCCTTTCGCAGGCAATGCACGGCTTCTTTGGGAAAAAGCAGTATGCCGCAAGTGCTCCCAGTATGTTGACGATGAAGTTATCAAACGACCTGTGTCTTGAATGCTCAACCTGAGCGATATTCTTCAGTTCATCATTGATGGTTTCGATAATGGCCCGTTTCCTTGTCAGCAGCCTGTCCGACATGCTCATGAGGGCTCCCTTCATGTTGCTCTTCAGTTTCGTTATCAGCTGGATTCCGTCAACGAACAGCCTT
>CAJOLW010000012.1 GCA_905235525.1 uncultured Bacteroidaceae bacterium | reverse complement strand
AAAATTATCTTATACAATGATGTCTCTTCTTTTCGCCGCAAGCGGCTTGTTTTCTCGGACAATAATTTCCAAGACTACGAGTTTACTCGCCTGAACACCTATGAAAAGAAAGAAATGAGTGAAGAATTGACGATAATTTTATCCAATAATTATTATTGGAACCAATTATTGGACTCAAATTTCGGATATATTTTTACAACGGATTGCACGGATTATACGGATTTTTCGTCGCAAGAGGCGACGATGGCCGGATGCAGAACAATCCGAATTGGCAGGAGCCGCCGAGGCTCAAAAATCCGTATAATCCGTGCAATCCGTTGTGGAAAAACACTTCCGAACCTTTAGCTCGACGAAGTCAAACTTAAATTTATGAGAAATTCGTGGCTAATTCATGAGAATTTATGTCCCCAATAAACACGAACCTTTAGCTCGGCGTAGCCAATTAACCACGAATTTTTCATGAATTTAATTATTTGTAGTTTTCGTCGAATTCACGTTAATATTATTGTTGGATTTTATCGGCACGGTGCGCGTGACATTTCACGCTGTCAGCGCGAAATATTTCGTTCTTCCAGCGCGTAATATTTCGTGCTGGAAGGCGGTGATTGGGGTTCAACGAGTTACGGGAAAGTTACTTGCCATTTTTCAATGCCCTTTCGGCATTGCGGTTTTTAACCGTTCGTTCCTTGTCTGGCTTCTGTTTGGTGATTTTCTGCGGTTTCTGCTTTGCCAGAGGAAGGGCGGTCGGGTTCCAATCTTGGGTAATTTCCCACTGTGCCTTGAGCGTGAGGGCATCGGGGTAATAATAGACTGGCTCGGGCTGCAGTTGTTGGTCGTAGTCGCCCGTGTCCCAAACACCATTGCCGTTGAGATCGCGGAACAAACGGAGGTAGTAGGTGCTTGGGGTGATGAAATAGAAGTCGGCATGTCCATTCTTAACCTTGAGGCTCTTGACGGCTTTATCGCTACCTGAAAGCAACTCCACGATGGCATCGTTCCAGTCGCCCTGCAACGCCACGAAGAGTGTGGAATAGGAATCGAGTGTACGCATACGGATGGTGCGCTTCGTCGCCTCACTGCGTTTGCCATAGATATTGACAAATGCGGCGGTGTCGATTTCTATCTGATAGGTTGAGTCTGCCTCCCATTCGGCATAGAGGCGGTAGGTCTTTATCTTGCCCGGCACCTGACGGAAGAGGAATTTGGCTGGTTGGAAAAGGGTGTCCACCTTCACACTGAAATGAATCTTGGACAAATCCACGGTCTCCAGAGGCTCTTCAAAAATGAAATCGATATTTTTATCGGGGTCCATCGATTGCGCATTGTTGATCTTATAGGTCAAGAACTCCTCTGGCAATGGGGGTATTTCAATGTCATCGTCGTCTTTCTTTTTCTTCTTCTTTTTCTTGCTGTTGGGTTTGTCGTCAGTCTGGGGCTGCCCGTCCTCATCCCTCACCTGCTGCCCGTCTGCCATCACGGCATCTCCAGGCTCTTCCGTTCCTTCTTTCTCTGCCCTCTGCGCGGCACGACGTTCTGCCTTCAGCTGCTGTTTGTATTCTTTCGCCCATTCTTCCATCTGCTCCTGCCGTTCACGCGCCATGCGTTCTTTGGTGAGTTTGGAGACGAGCCTCAACGTGTCGGTGGTGATGGCAAGATTCCCTGTGGTGTCGGTCTCGAAGAAATCCAACTGGATGCAAAGGGTGTCGAGGTTATAGACGAGGGAGTCTTTCACCCAGTAGTCGATGGAGTCGTTATGCAGACTGGCATCGATGACAAAGGCATCGGTGGCATCGAAATTGAGTCCTGTCAAACGTGGCAAAGTGTCGCTGCCTGCCGTGAAATAGAGAGAGAACTTCTGAAGAATGGGACGTTCACTCTTGAGCAGATGCCGGTCTTGCAGTCCCGACTCGAAGGCTGTCAGGATGATGTCGTCGGGGTAATAATGAGTATAGGGGGTATAGACGATGGAATCGTAGTGGATGCTGTCGTGCCAAACGGTGTCGGGACGGATGTCGGGACGGCTGGAGGTGGCAAGAACACGGTCGGAGAAAGCAATCATCTCGGCACGCTGGTCGTAAATGTAGTTCTGATTGAGGTCTTTCAGTGCGAAGGCGCGATACTGGCCGGGAGAAAGCCCTTTGACGACGAAGTGCCCTCGGCTGTCGGTACGCGAGATGCGTTCGAAGGGCTTGGTGCGGAAGATGGAATCGGGAAGAGTCTGGAGGGTGTCTAACTTATACAATCCCACCAGCATTCCCTTGATGGGTTCGAGGTCCTCTGCATTCAACACATGTCCCGACATTTGGAAGGTGTCAACGCTTTCCCCTGTCGAGAAGGTGAAAGCATAGTCGCCATAAGGATTGCCCTCGTTGTTGTCAACGATGGCATCGGCAAAGTCGATGGTGTAGGTCATGCCGGGCTTGAGGGTATCGAACAGGGCAATGGTGATTCTCCTGCCATCTGCCTCAATCTCCGGTTGCTGGATTTGTGGAGGCGAAATGACCACCCTTTCAGAAGGGTTGTCAATCTTCACGATTTCATCAAACTCTATCGTGACCTTCTTCACATTTTTCTCGTTGACTGCACCGAACTTCGGGGAGGTGTGAATCACCTTGGGGGGTGTCTCATCGTAAGGACCGCCATCGGGAGAACCCATACGGGCACATGCCAAGAAGAATGCACAATGCACAATGCACAATGCATAAAAGAAGTATAATAATGGATGCCTATGTTTGGGTACCAACCGCATGGCTATGACACATGATACATTGACGAATGGAGTGAACCCTGAATCAGGAATTCATGGAGGAATTCATGGCAAGAAGTTCCTCTATATACTGACGAGAGTTGCTAAGACGAGGAATCTTGTGCTGACCGCCCAGTTTGCCTTTGCTCTTGAGCCATTCATCGAAGAGTCCAGGTTTGGCAACGATGATTTCGAGCGGCTGAAGGGTGATGTCCTTATGGCGCTTGGCTTCATAGTCGGAGTTGATGGCTTGAAGCGAACGGTCGAGGATGACTGCAAACTCATCAACCGAGGCTGGTGCTTTCGCAAAATCGATGATCCATTGATGACGGCACTTGGCATTGCTGTCCATGAAGATGGGGGCTGCAGTGAAGTCTTTCACTTGCGCACCTGTGGCAACACAGGCTTGCAGAAGTCCTTTCTCTGCATTGTCCACAATCAGTTCCTCGCCAAAGGCGTTGATGAAGTGCTTGGTACGACCTGTGATGCGGAACTTGTAGGGGTCTTTCTGTGAGAACTGGACTGTGTCACCAATGAGGTAGCGCCATAGTCCACAACTGGTGCTGATGATCATGGCATAATTGATGCCTGGCTCCACTTCCCAAAGGGGTACAATCTTACTCTTGTCAACAGGATAGCCGTCATTGCCAAGATTGTCCATCGGGCAGAACTCATAAAAGACACCATAATCTATCATCAAGAGCATATTGGGGTCGGAGAGGTCATTCTGCAAGCCAAAGAAACCTTCACTGGCATTGTAGGTTTCCATATAATGCATGTTGGGCAATCCAATAATGCTCTTATATTGTTCGCGATAAGGTGTGAACGCCACTCCTCCATGGAAGAACACTTCGAGATTGGGCCACACCTCGTCAAGACGGTCAACACCCTTGAGTTCCAACACACGGTTCAAGACACTGAGCATCCAGGAAGGGACACCGCTGATGTTGGTGATGTTCATATCCATTGCCGCACGAGCAATTTTGTCACGCTTTTCCTCAAAATCGCTCAGAAGGGCGATTTTCTTCTTGGGTACACGGACGACCTTCGCTGCTGAAGGGATATTTTCAATGAGGATGGCGCTGAGGTCACCCACCAGACTATTAGGTGTATTGAGGTTGGGCACATGACTACCACCGAGAATCAGACTCTTACCTGAGAAAAGCTTGCTCCGCGGATTGATATGCAAATAACTGACCACACAGTCTGTGCCACCCCGATAATGAATATTTTTCAGTCCTTCACCACTCACAGGAATGAACTTACTTTTGTCGTTGGTGGTACCTGATGATTTGGCATACCAACGTACTACACCAGGCCAAAGGATATTCGCCTCGCCCTGACGCATCTTGTGAATATACCCCTTCAATTCCTCGTAGGTGTTCACATCCACCTGTTGGCAGAACCGCTCATAGGAGTCAATCTGATCGTATTGATGTTGTTCACCCCACTCCGTCTTCTTTCCCTGACGAATCAGATGGCGAAAAATCTTGAGTTGCAACTCTTTCGCATGAGTCGCATATTTTTCCAATTGTTTCTGTCTTATGGAGAAATAAATCTTATTTAGAAAGCCTGTTGTATTCATGACTATGTAAATTTGAATGCAAAGGTACGGAAATAAAGTGAAAAGCGAAGAGTGAAAAGTGAAAAATTTGCTACCGCAACTGTTTGTATACAATTTATATACCTATGCGAAAGCAAATTTTTCACTTTTCAAGCATGCTTGAAAAAACATTTTCCACTTTTCTTGGTCACTTCTCATTTTCGTCTTTCTCCTTGCTCCTCTTGATGCCGTTCAGCAGTTCCTTGTCACGTTTGATACGTTTGAGTGCTTGTTTGGCAGCATTTTGATCGCTCTCTTTCTTGCTGTAGCCATTCCCCGTGCCACAGGAAATCCCCTCTATATAAACACTGGAATGGAAAATGGGAGCATTGTGTTCTGTGCCGTCTCGTGATTCTTTTTGTATAAACTTAAAGTGATACTGATATTTTTGGCACCACTCTATCAAGGAACTCTTGAAGTTCTTCTCTTGTTTGGCCATCTCATCAATGTTGATGTGTTTCTTGAAGACCACGTCCTCCAAAAAACGATAGCAGTACTTGTAGCCACGGTCGAGGTAGATGGCACCAACGAATGCTTCGAAAGCATTACCGCTCATGAAACTGTTATGACCTGTGGTGACCGCACCTGCATGACGAATGAGTTTGTCCAAGCCCAAGTCTTGCGAAAGTTGATTCAATGAACTACGGCAGACAATATTGCTACGGAGGGTGGTGAGAAAGCCTTCCTGTTTGTTGCCATAGTGCTTGTAGAGGATGTCTGCCACAATGGCGCCCAACATGGCATCGCCCAGAAATTCGAGACGTTCATTGTTGACATATGGAGCATGAAGTGCGGCATTGGGAGCCCCCGCCGAAGTCTTAGCCTCCACATTCTGCGAAGTCTGCTTGATTCGCCGACGTCTATGCACCGTTTTTTCCATCATATCCCTCTCATGGTATGCCACAGATTTGTGCATCAGGGCTAAATGATAAAGCCTGATGTTTCGTGGATAGAACCCAAGGATGGATTTGAGTCGTAAAAAAGGCTTCTTCTCGGAAACGAAAAGAAGCCTTATTTGATCTATGATATCCGAAATCACTGGAACTTTAGAAAAGTCGTTGGACTAAGTCCAAGATTACTGATACTTTTTGAATATCACACTTGCATTGTGACCGCCGAATCCGAAGGTGTTGCTGAGTGCCACACGAACGGTACGCTGCTGAGCCTTGTTGAAGGTGAAATTGAGGTTGTAATCAATCTCAGGATCTTGGTCGTCATCAGCATGGTTGATGGTTGGAGGTACAATGTCGTTCTTAACAGCAAGGATGCTTATCATCGCTTCAACAGCACCAGCAGCACCGAGGAGGTGACCTGTCATGGACTTCGTTGAACTGATGTTAAGTTTGTAGGCTGCATCGCCAAACACTTCCTTGATGGCCTTAACCTCGGAAATGTCACCCACATGAGTGGAAGTGCCGTGAACATTGATATAGTCAACGTCTTCAGGCTTGATTCCAGCGTCCTTGAGCGCGCGCTCCATCACGAGTTTTGCACCGAGACCCTCTGGGTGGGTTGCTGTGATGTGGTAAGCGTCGGCAGACATGCCTGCGCCAATCATCTCAGCATAAATCTTGGCACCACGAGCCTTTGCATGCTCCAGTTCCTCAAGAATCAGAATGCCCGCACCTTCACCCATGACGAAACCGTCACGGCTTGCACTGAACGGGCGGCTTGCCTTCTCTGGCTCGTCATTGCGAGTGGAGAGTGCCTTCATGGCATTGAAACCACCTACGCCCGATGCAAAAATGGCAGCCTCAGCACCACCTGTAACCATTGCGTTGGCCTTGCCAAGGCGAATGAGGTTGAATGCGTCAGCGACTGCGTTTGAAGAAGATGCACATGCGGAAGTTGTTGTGTAGTTGGGTCCACGGAATCCGTACTGAATGGAGATATGACCTGAAGCGATATCTGCAATCATCTTCGGGATGAAGAAGGGATTGAACTTAGGGCCGAGTTGAGGACCGTTGATGGCATAATTGCCAGCCTCTTCCTCGAAAGTTTTAATACCTCCGATACCTACACCGAGCACAACTCCGATTTCGTTCTTGTCAATCGTTTCGAGATCCATACCAGAATCCTCGATAGCCATCTTGGCTGCGGCAAGAGCATACTGCGTGTAGAGATCCATCTTGCGGGCTTCCTTACGGTCGATGAAGTCAGCAGAATTGAATCCCTTCACTTCGCAAGCAAACTGAGTCTTGAACTGTGAAGCGTCGAAATGTGTAATAGGACCAGCACCGCTCTTACCTGCCTTGAGATTTTCCCAAGACTCCTCAGCAGTATTGCCAAGGGGAGTCAATGCGCCAAGACCTGTTACAACAACTCTCTTTAATTCCATAATTACTTAGCGTTCTGCTCGATGTAAGCAATAGCGTCGCCAACAGTAGCGATCTTTTCAGCCTGATCGTCAGGAATATTGATACCGAAAGCCTTCTCAAACTCCATGATGAGTTCTACAGTGTCCAATGAGTCAGCACCGAGGTCGTTAGTGAAACTTGCTTCTGGCTTTACTTCTGCTTCGTCAACGTTGAGTTTCTCAACGATGATTGATTTTACTCTTGATTCAATTTCAGACATAATCTTAAATGTTTAAAATGTTAATTGATTATTTTCTATTTCTCTCTTTTATACGTTTTGCGGTGCAAAGGTAGGAATAATTCTTTGATTTCTGCAAAAATATTCCTACAAAAAGCACTTTTATTGCACGAAAAGGATGTTTTTGTGCACAAATCACACAAAAACACACCTTTTTTTATCTCTCGGCTTTACAATCGGGAGTCTTGTCCCTACTCTTCCCTATTGGCACGTTTTCTCTCCAAATGGTCAAGAATGATTTTTCTGATTCGCATGCTTTTCGGAGTCACCTCCACATACTCGTCAGCCTTGATATATTCCAACGCCTCCTCCAACGAGAGCACTACTGGCGGTATGATGTGCGCCTTCTCGTCGGTGCCGCTCGCGCGTACATTAGTTAATTGTTTTGCCTTGGTCACATTGATGACAAGGTCTATCTCATGGACATGTTCGCCCACCACCTGGCCTGCATATACGGTGTCTTGAGGATTGATGAAGAACTTACCACGGTCTTGCAGGTGGTCAATGGCATAGGCATAAGCAGTGCCTGATTCCATGGCGATGAGCGAGCCATTCGTACGGCGCGTCAATTCACCCTTGAAAGGTTGGTAACTTTTAAAGCGGTGTGCCATGATGGCTTCACCCTGACTGGCAGTCAGCACATTGGTACGCAATCCAATGATGCCACGCGAAGGTATCTCAAATTCAATGTTCACACGGTTACCTTGTGCTTCCATGCTCACCATCTCTCCCTTACGACGTGTCACCATATCAATCATCTTGCTGGCAGATTCCTCAGGCACATTGATGGTCAATTCCTCAATCGGTTCACACTTCACACCATTGATCTCTTTGAAAATCACCTGTGGTTGACCCACTTGCAACTCATACCCCTCTCGACGCATGGTTTCGATGAGAACGGAGAGATGCAACACACCACGCCCGCTGACAATCCACTGGTCGGTAGTACCTTCTTTCATTTCCACACGTAATGCCAAATTCTTCTCCAGTTCTTTATAGAGACGGTCACCGATGTGGCGGCTGGTGCAGAATTTTCCCTCCTTACCGAAGAAGGGGGAGTTATTGATGGTGAAAAGCATCGACATGGTCGGTTCATCGATGGAGATGGTAGGCAGTGCCTCTGGTTCCTCAAAGTCGCAAATGGTGTCACCAATCTCGAAGTTCGACAAACCGATAACAGCGCAGATGTCGCCTGAACTGACAGAATCGGCAGCACGGTGCCCCATGCCTTCAAACGTATGCAATTCCTTGATTTTCGTTTTCTCCGTGCTGCCATTGCGGTGCACAATCGTGATGTTCTGTCCTGCTTTCAGTGTGCCACGATGCACACGCCCCACAGCAATGCGGCCCGTGTAAGTGGAGTAGTCCAACGATGTAATCAGCATCTGGGGTGTGCCATCCAACTGTTTAGGTGCAGGAATAGTGTCGAGAATCACATCCAGCAAGTAAGTGATGTCATTGGTTGGTGTCTTGTAGTCAGCCCCCATCCAGCCTTGCTTGGCAGAGCCATATACCACAGGGAAATCCAGTTGGTCTTCCGTAGCATTCAGCGAGAACATCAGATCGAACACCATTTCATACACCTCCTCAGGTCGGCAGTTTGGCTTGTCCACCTTGTTCACCACCACCACAGGCTTCAGACCTATTTCCAACGCCTTCTGCAACACGAAACGCGTCTGGGGCATAGGGCCTTCGAATGCATCAACCAAAAGGATGCAGCCGTCTGCCATATTCAGCACACGTTCCACCTCGCCGCCGAAGTCGGAGTGTCCAGGGGTGTCAATGACATTAATCTTTGTACCCTTATAATTAATGGAAACGTTCTTTGAAAGAATGGTGATTCCACGCTCCCGTTCCAATTCGTTGTTATCCAAAATCAAGTCACCAGTCTGCTGGTTCTCGCGAAAGAGATTTCCGGCGAGCAACATCTTATCGACCAACGTTGTCTTTCCGTGGTCCACGTGTGCAATAATCGCAATGTTTCTAATATCCTGCATACTTATTGATGGTTTAACTTTCAAGGTGCAAAGGTACGAAAAATTCAAGTATGAGAGAGAAGAGAAAAATAGTTTTCTTTACCGAACATGAGAATTTTATGAAAATAACAGGGAATTAGGAATGTGGAATGTAGAATCATCTGTCATAATGAATATGACTTATTTGACGGACTGTCTGGAATATTTCAAAAAAAACATGTAAATATTGTGTGCAATTACACCATTTTTCATATATTTGCATTTGAATTGCGAATGAAGGTGATTCTTTCGATGAATGTTAAACTTAAAAAAATATGAAAAAGTCATGAAAATCAAAGCAGATTATGCGAATGCACCTCAATGGAAAGTGCTGACCGTGAAGGCTACATTGCCAGAAGAACTGAAATGTCTGGATGAGATCGCCCACAACATGTGGTGGGTGTGGAACTACGAAGCCCGCGACCTGTTCCGTGACCTCGATGCTGACCTCTATCACGACGTGAAGCACAATCCCGTGATGCTTTTAGAGCAACTCACCTACACTCGTAAGGAAGAGATACTGAAAGACGAAACGCTGATGAAGCGAGTGAAGGATGTGTATGGAAAGTTCCGCAAATATATAGACGTGCAGCCCGACACCAGCCGACCTTCCGTAGCATACTTCTGCATGGAGTATGGCATTCACTCTGCCCTGAAAATCTATAGCGGTGGCCTCGGCATGCTGGCTGGTGACTATGTGAAGGAGGCCTCCGACTCCAACGTTGATATGTGTGCCATCGGATTCCTCTACCGCTTTGGCTACTTCACCCAGAGCCTTTCCATGGACGGGCAGCAGATTGCCAACTATGAGGCGCAGAACTTCGGTAGCCTGCCCATTGAGCGGCAACTGGACGAAGAGGGTAATCCACTCGTGATAGATGTTCCCTACAACAACTATCATGTGTATGCCAGTGTCTGGCGCGTCAATGTGGGACGCGTGAAACTCTACCTGCTCGACACTGACAACGATCAGAACTCCGAATATGACAAGCCCATCACCCACTCCCTCTATGGCGGAGACTGGGAAAATCGCTTGAAGCAGGAAATCCTGCTCGGCATTGGCGGCATGCTGCTGCTCAAGCGGATGGGCATCAAGAAAGACATCTACCACTGCAACGAAGGTCATGCCGCTCTGTGCAACTTGCAGCGACTCTGCGACTACATTGACGAGGGTCTCACTTTCAACGAAGCCATGGAACTCGTGCGCGCTTCCTCCCTCTACACCGTCCACACCCCCGTGCCAGCGGGTCACGACTACTTCGAAGAGGGACTTTTCGGCAAATACATGGGCGGCTATCCCAAAAGGCTCGGCATCTCGTGGGACGAGTTCATCGGTATGGGACGCACCAATCCCGACGACCACGGCGAGAAGTTCTGCATGAGTACCTTCGCCTGTAACACCTGTCAGGAGGTCAATGGTGTGTCCATGCTTCACGGTAAAGTATCCCAAAAGATGTTTGCCAACATCTGGGCAGGCTACTATCCAGAAGAGAACCATGTAGGCTATGTTACCAATGGTGTGCACTTCCCCACGTGGGCTGCTACTGAATGGCGCAAGATATACGACAAATACTTTGACAAGAATTTCCTCCACGACCAATCGAACGAAACCATCTGGCACGGCATCTACAACTGCCCCGACGAAGAAATTTGGGCAACCCGAATGGAACTGAAGAAAAAGCTCTTCGAATACGTGGAGATACAGTTCCGAAACACCTGGCTGAAAAATCAGGGCGATCCTTCGCGTCTCACCAAACTGGCAGAACGCCTAAATCCCAATTCCCTCGTCATTGGCTTCTGCCGACGCTTTGCCACCTACAAGCGCGCTCACCTGCTATTCACCGACCTTGAGCGACTGGCACGCATCGTCAACAACCCCGAGCGGCCCGTCGTTTTCCTCTTTGCTGGCAAAGCACATCCAGCCGACGGTGCAGGACAGGGACTCATCAAGATGATATACGAAATCTCCCAGCGTGAAGAGTTCCAGGGTAAAGTCATCTTTGTCGAGGATTATGATTATATGCTTGCACGCAATCTCGTGAGTGGAGTGGACATTTGGATGAACACCCCCACCCGTCCGCTCGAAGCCTCTGGCACATCAGGAGAGAAAGCCGAGATGAACGGAGTTGTCAACCTCAGTGTGAAAGACGGCTGGTGGCTTGAGGGTTATCGTGAAGGCGCAGGATGGGCACTCACCGAGCACCGCACCTACCAGAACCAAGAACTTCAAGACAAACTTGACGCCGCCACCATCTACTCACTCTTGGAGAATGAAATCGTCCCCCTATACTACGACAAGGACGAAATCGGCATCTCACGCGGCTGGATACAGGTCATCAAGAACTCCATCGCTCAGATAGCACCCCACTACACGATGAAGCGCCAACTCGATGACTACTACTCGAAATTCTACGAGAAGGAAACTCGCCGATACAAAGAAATTGCCAAAGACAACTATCGTTTGGCGAAGACACTCGCCCAATGGAAAGAGACCGTGGCACAACGCTGGGATGCCATTCGGGTGGTAAGTGCAGAATGGGATTTCCCCGCTACTGGAGGCGAAGCGGGAGGACACTACCAAGTCCGCTATGTCATCGATGAGCAGGGACTTAACGATGCCATTGGATTGGAGAAAGTCAATATTCTCGTGGGCAAAGACGGTGAAGAGAGAGTGTTCTCTGTGGAGCCACTCACTATGACTGGTCACGAAGGCAATAACTACACCTTCCAAGCCACCCTCACCCCCCAGCAGTTCGGACAGTACAAGAGTGCCGTGCGCATGTATCCCAAGCACCCCAACCTCCCTCACCGTCAGGACTTCTGTTATATCAAATGGTTAGAACTCCCCCCATTCAACAATTAGGCATTTCATCTTTTGCATGTTTAGTAGATATAAGAGTATAAAAGAATACATCCGCATTCCAGTTGTGGAAGATAGAGGACGAAGACCTGCTATTTTCTTGCTGATGCTGATTGTAGCGAGCATGGCTTTTGCCCAAACCCGTCGCGAGATAGTACGTGAACGAGTTGACAGTCTCCTGCGCACGAGGTATGAGCAGGTGACATACGACACGCTCTATTTGGCGCGTCCCCAAGCCAAGTTGACGTTGAAATTGAGAGGAAACCTGTCGCACAACTCCATCCATGCCAGATATGAGAAGGACGGAGAAAAATTCCGATCCAATCTAAACACTGACGCACGTGTCACCTTCAGTATGGGCGTGAACTATATGGGGCTGGCGGTTGGAGCGGCCATCAATCCTGCACATCTGAGTGGCAAGAACAAGGATATCGAACTGAACCTGAATGCCTACTACAACCGATTCGGTGTGGAGGCATATTATCAACTATCCAAGACCTTGTCGGGTAGCATGGGCGATACCCATCTCGAGAAAGGCTCTCTGCGCCTCGCATCATTCTATCTGACGGGCTACTATGCATTCAACTATCGGCGTTTCTCCTATCCAGCCGCTCTCATGCAATCCTACATCCAAAAGCGATCGGCTGGCTCATGGCTGGTGAGTTTCGCCTATCAGGGAGGTAGCATCAAGGCAACCGATGAGGCTCCTGACGAACTGGACGGTGCCCGACTTTATGTGGGCAATTTTGCGGTCGGTGGAGGCTATGGCTATAACCTTGTGGCCAAGAAGTGGCTCTTCCACCTATCCATACAACCTAACATCATCATCTTCAACAACAACAGTCTGAAGGTTAATGGTGAGAAGAACACGGCATCCTATCACTTCCCCGAGATGATGTTCAACACTCGCGCTGCCATCATTTACAACATGAACAAGAAGTGGTTCTTTGGCTCTACCTTTGTGATGAACTCTACTATTTTTGGCGACTACAACGAATATACGGAGCAATGGAGATGGCGTGCCCGTGCTTTTGTGGGCATGAGACTATGAGGAATTAGGAGTTAGAAATTGGGAGTTAAGAGTGGATGTGCTCTCATGGAATGGCAAAAACAAGCATCTTCGTGTAAAAAATGCTTGAACAGTAAAAAAATTCCTAATTCCTAATTCCCAATTCCTAACTTTTCCTTACCTTTGCACCCGATTTACAGGCGAGCCACGCATTCGGCTGAAAGAATCTTGGCGCGCTGTATAACACATTATTAATTATATCACAACAAAATTATGTATTTAGATTCAGCAAAGAAGGCAGAGATTTTCGCCGAGTATGGTGCTTCTGCCACCGACACTGGTTCTTGCGAGAGCCAGATTGCACTTCTCACTTATCGTATCCAGCATCTCACGGAGCACGTAAAGGCTAATCACAAGGATTTTGTCACAAACCGTTCTCTTGTGAAACTTGTGGGTCAGCGCCGCCGTTTCCTCTCTTACCTCAAGAAGAAAGACATCGAGCGTTACCGCGCTATCGTCAAGAAACTTGGTCTCCGTAAGTAAGAGAAAGTCTAAATTTGGAAAAATGCTAACGCACAGTTGGTCTATTAACGGCCTTCTGTGCGTTAGTTCGTTTTTCAACTTTCAGATTCCCTCCTTCTATTCCACTCTTCTCTCGTTTGTGGGTCCAAAGCCACATCTCGGGATGCTCACGGATATCGGCTTCCAATAATTGGAAGTAACGGTCTGTCAGAGTGTTTTCCGGGACGGTGGCAGGATGATCTTCCATTGGGATGATATCAAGATGATAGTAGCCACGCTTGGGACGGCTCATGCGTCCGTACATCATGAAAGCATCCACTTTCCGAGCGATGTGTTCTGCACCAATGAAAACGGCGGTGTCGTGGTTGAGGAAGGGCACGAAGTGGTGGATGCTGCTCCACTTGGGCTGCTGGTCGCTGATAAAGCCGATGATATAATTCTTGCCCTCTTTGCGCAATTGAAGGATGCGGCGGAAAGTCTCCTTCATCTTGATGTTGACGCCTCCGTATTGACCGCGTAAGTGGCAGAAGAGTTCGTCCATTTCATCGTTGCGCAAGGGGTGGTAAACCTGACCAGAAGTACACCAAGGTTGGGTGTAATAGTTGATGGATGAAATCCACTCCCAATTGCCGAAATGGCTCAGGTAAAGGAAATGCAGGGGCTGACCTGCATCGTGCCGTTTCTTTGCCTCATCCAGCCCGCTGAAGGTCATGCGGCGCATCATTTCCTCTTTCGACATGGAAAGCATCTTGATGTCCTCAATAAAATTGTCGCAAAGTTGGTGGTAGAATTTCTTCTCAATCTCCTTGAGTTCCTTCTCCGTTTTCTCGGGAAAAGCCGTTCTCAAGTTCTCACGCACAACCTTGGTGCGGTAGAACTTGCTCACGAAGAAACAGAGGAAGTCTGATATGGCATATAATACGGGAAATGGCCAGATGCTGATGCTCCATAGCCACCCCTTCAGAAGTTTGTATTTAAGCATGTTGCTGAATCATTTGTATCGCCTTGTTGACGATGGTTTCAGGAGTGATGTTCATACATCTCATGTCTCCAAATTTGCAGGGCTTCTTTCCGTAGATGGAGCAGGGACGGCAGGGAAGGTCGAGTTGCAGTTCCGTGTCAGGAGATTGGCCGTAACCAGAGAATCCTGCTTTCGGATGGGTCGCCCCCCAGATGGAGAGCACGGGGACACCGAAGATAGAGGCGATGTGCATGTTGGCGGAGTCCATGGAAAGCATGAGATCAAGTTGCGACATGAGCAACATTTCGTTTTTCAGTCCTCCCATCTTGCCGCAGACACTCAGAACATTCTGTTGCTTCTCTTCCCATGCTTTCAGCGTGTCACTCTCTTTCTTGCCTGCCCCAAAGAGAAGCACCTTGCACCCTTCCTTGGCCAGTGCGTTCACCACTTGTTGCATCTTGTCCAATGGGTAGATCTTCTGTTTGTGTGCAGCGAAAGGTGCCACACCCACCCACTTCTCATCAGGCTGCTTTTTACCCACCAGTTTTCTCATCGGGGCAAAGTCCTCTTTTTTCAGATCAATCTTGATTGATTGGGGCAAGTCTATGGAGAACCCCAGGGAACGAAACACCTCTGCATAGCGTTCAGTCATGGGTTGGAGGGCGGCATGTGTCTGACCATTTCCAATCAGTGCCTTCTTTTCCTTGCGCCCCTTGTCCACTTTTGCCACCTTGGTACCCGCCATGGCAAAGCAGGTGCGGATGTATTTGGAACGGAGTACATCGTGGAGGTCAGCCACAGCATCGAAGTTCCCCTTTTTCAAATTCTTGTACATCTTTGTCAAACCGACGATGCCATCCTGTTCATCAAAATCAATGCCTTTCACCAGCACATTAGAGGGCAACCATTCAAACATGGGCACAAAACGTGTGCGTGTCAGCATCGTGATGCGCAAGTCAGGATGCTGGGTGGCAAGAGCATATAGTACAGGCATCGTCATGGCAGCATCGCCCATCGCGCTGAAACGCATGACGAGCAACCGCTTGACGGAGGAATTCTTTTTCTGACCAAACATGGTGTATCCATTCATTTGTTGGCACAAAGGTACGGATTTTTAGTGAAAAGTGAAGAGTGAAAAGTGAAAAATCTAAATTACTTATGCTCCGAGCGATGGAAACTAAGATTTTTCACATTTCAAACACACTTGAAAAAACATTTTCCATTTTTCTTGGTCACTTTCCGCTAAAAATGTTTACCTTTGCCCACGAATTACTAAGACAAAATGACAATGAAGAAGTTATCCATTCTTTTCCTTTGCCTATTGGCTACTGTCGCCATGCAGGCACAGACCTCAACCAAGGCGAAAGAGCGTGTGGCTGAAATCCGAAAACTTTATACTGACGCCAAGGAACGTATGGCGTATAACGACCAGGAGGAGTATCCTGCCGTGACCAATATGGAGACCACATGGTGCTACATGGCTCCTGGGGCTGGTCCCATCAAACACTATGTGAAATATTACCTTAGCACCATAGAGACGGATGAGGGGGAGATACTGAGGCATACGTGCTACTTCGTGAGCGATGCCTACAACTCTGGTGCACGCAAAATCTATGAGGAATATCTGCTGGACGAGGACACGGGCAAGTTGATTTTTGCCTACACCTACGAGGAGAATGGCGACAACACGAAGAACGAGGGTCGCTACTACTATTACAAGAATGGTTCACTGGCCCACAAGGACGAGAAGACGAACCCTGAGTGGGGCATAATCCTCAGTGAGGACTATGCGAGACAGAAAGCAGCCAATCTGTATGAGGCAATGAAATTGACCACTAAATTCTAAGTCCCGAATATGATGAAAAAGCAAATTTTTAATTGGATGATGTTCACCCTTCCGCTCATGGCGGTGGGGTGCAACGGAATGAACAAACCCACAGAGAACAATGCAGACTCTTTAGTGGCAGAATCTCCATCGTCAAGCATTCCCAATGAGAAGATGGAGGCACCAGACACAGCCCCCTCCACCATTGATGTGGAGAAGTATTGGCCGCAGTTCCAAGAGATGTATGAAGAGGGAGATTTGGATGACATACACTACCCATTGACAAAGTATGCTTTCATCGACATTGACGGGGATGGCAAGGATGAAGTGTGGGTGCGCACTGCAAATGACGAGGATGGCGCCCTCTTCTGTTTTGACGACGAGGATGGTCCTCAGTTGGTTATCACGGAGAGCGAAGGTAAGCGTCTTTCCGTTGCCAAGGGATGGGTAGGCAATGGCTTTCCTGCAGGCGGCCCTTCCTACATCAACAACTACGTTGTGCTGAAAAACAGCCGTGTGGAGTGTGACTTCACTGATTTCCAAGTGTATGAGAACCACGAATATTATCTAAGGGACACGGAAATCACGGAGGCTGAGGCAAAGAAGATCAAAGACGAAATCAAGAGCATGGGTGAAGGCAAAGCCGTAACGCCCGAATGGATTACAATCTCTCATAACTAAATTTTTTACATACAATGAGACTTTCTGTTTTCATAGTGTTCAGTTTCCTGCTTCTTCTGTTGGCAGGAAGTTGTAACCCAACAAGCAAGTCTGCTGCCTCGAATGCAGACTCGACAGCCGTTGAAGCGGTGAATGCCAACGATGGCAAGCACACGAAGGAGTACATCACTCAGCGTCTGAATGACATCTACAAGATGCAGGATGACAGCAAGGGATGTTCTGAACGTTACATGAAACTCTACAAGGAAGCCTCCGAACTCAGCCATCTGAGCGGCATGGTTTTTCTGGACAGAGACCACTGGATGCAGGGCAATGACCTTGATGAAGATTGGAGTTACAGCATCCTGGATGTGACCGATATTCAGCCGACGACGGCTACAGCCACCGTATTGGTAAGCAACTACAACGAATATGAGGTTACACTCAAACTTGTCTTTGAACGTGACGACTGGTATGTGGATAATTTCCTCAACAATATGGAGGGCGGTTACGGAGGTCCTGATGCCGAACCAGAGATTTACGATGAAGCAAAAGAGATTCAGACTTTCATCACAGAGGTGAAGAAAGATGTGGAGATCTCCCGCAAATTGGTTGGTGACTGGGGTTGGGTCGGTGACAATGGTCCCGAACTGTTGCTTGGCTTCACCTTCGACGATGACGGTCTTCATGTCGATGAATGCACCATCTACCGTATCGCTTCCTTTGAGAATCCATTGTGCGGCGTTTATGACGGCGAACTGCACATCGGTCAACGTCCTGACAACGATGCCATTGATGTGAATGTAAAACTCAATGAGAAAGGTGACGAACTGACTGGGCACATCATGCTGAAACTTGCCCAATACAACTATTCTTACGATGGTTCCATCACCTTGAGAAAGAACTACTTCAAATTTGGGCAATAGTTGAGAGTTTAGGAGTTAAAATTCAAATAATCAAAAAAGAGAAAATTATGATAGGCAAGAAGAACAATACATGGATGAGGTTTGTTGCTTTCATCGCGTTGGCTCTTCCTCTATGGGGAGTGGAGAGTTTTGCTCAGAAGAACTACGACATTGACGAAATCCGTTCCGGATGGGCGAAGAAGACCATTACGGGTGTGAAGGGTGGTAATATCCTCACGCTGCTCACAGCGTTCAACAAGACATGGCGCACGGTTCCTGCCACCGAACTGTTGGCACACCCTGTCAGCAACGAGAACTACGAGGATGCTTATGCCATCGTGGTTGATCGTCCTAACGGGTACGTCAGTGCTGCTGAGTTGGGCGACGACGGTGAGGATATCGAGGCGTGTGTGTGGAAACGTTCAAATGGACACAAACTATTTGCAGTGGTCTATACCCGTTATCACGGATTGACCCCACACCCCATTGCCCTTTTCTATGACTACGATGCCACCAAGGGTTCCCTCACCCCTGAGTTTGATGTTCCCTTGGTGCAGTTCATGCCATCCTATAATGACCCCAGCGTGGACTTCGTTCATATCGAATTGCCCCAGAAGGGAAAGGATGTGGTGGTGACGGAGTACATCATGCCTTGGAGCATGACCATCAAAAAGACTTATAAGTGGAATGGCATGCAGCCCGAGTGGGCATCCACGACGATAGAGAACATGGGGCAGATGAGCAAGCAGTTTGACGACATCTATCAGTTGGAGGAGAAAGTGGCATTCAGCAAGTTCGCCCTCCATGACTTCGACGAGGATGATGACCCCGAGTTGTGGCTCTCTGCCGATAATGACGAGAACCAAGCCATCTATGCCATCAGGAACGGGGAAATTAAGATGGTGGCTTCCACTTATTTTAAGACCCAATTCATTTTCCACGAGAACAACGTGATAGGTTCTGCAGGTGGTTGCGGTACAGGGTGCTTCCATGCAGAATACACGAAACTTGACAAAAGTACGCCAGTCTATTGTTTCGAGGACAATCAGAGTTATGATTTCCAAAAAGATGAGATGGAAAGCACTTACTACAAGGACGGCGAAGAACTCTCTCAGGCAGAGGGTGAACGCATCATGAAGAGTTTTGGCGAATCACTTGACATCACTCCGCTGATGCAACGGTTGCAATCGGAGAAATAAAAGCCGTACCCCTCGGGTACGATAAAGCGTACCCCTCGACTACACATCATCGTAGTCGAGGGGTACACTTTTTATTGCGGCGTCGGAAACCTCGTTATTCCTCCTGCTCGGTCCTTTTATTCGTCTTCTTTGATAGTCGCCTTGACCGTACCACCTTTCTTGGTGTAAGTGCCACAACGAATGCCCTTCTTGGTCGTGCTACCGTCTTTCGTTACAGTCACTGTACCAGCGTTCACAGTGAGTTCACCATCCACTTTGATGCCCCAACACTTGTGTGGGTCGGCAGCGTCTTCAGCCACAGTGCACTTGTCTCCTGTGGCTGTGATGGTCATGGTGGTGGTGGCATCATCTTCGCTAATGGTCATGTCACCATCTGACTGAATGCCGCGTGAGCCGTTGCTCTTAGCCTCAATATTGATGGTTCCACCACTGATGGTGACATCCCCATCGGCCTTGATACCCTTTGTGTCTTCTGCGTTGTCTAACGTGATGTTGATAGTGCCACCCTTGATGATAACGCTACCAGTGTTCTCCTCGTCCACAACAATCTGGTCATTGTCATCAGTTTTGTATTCCACTTGGATGCCGTCATTAACCGTATTCTTGTCAATAGTCAGTTCGCCACCGTTCATCTGGAAGAATTGTCCCACATGGATAGCATCATTGGCAGCCTTCTTGATATTGATGGCTTTTACGGACTTCTTCACCTGCAAATATTCCTTTGAAGCAATGGCATGGTTGGCATTTCCTGTTACGTTTAGCGTACCATTTCCTTCCACTTCAAAGTGTCCCTTGGTGTAGAGGCATGCCTTTTGTTCGCCTTCAGCATAGTCAACCAATGAGTTGGTCGTGCCGTCGGCCATTATCAAGTTTATGCGCTTTCCACATTGAATGTTGATGGCGGCTCCCCTGTTAGAGGTGATATCCACCCCATTCAACAGTACAGAGAGTTTGTATGTACCCATGATAGTGAGCGAACCATCCGTGCTGCTGCCCGTGATAGCATAGTAGAGTTCTTTCGAGGTGGTGGAACTCTCCAGTACCACATGCGAACTGGTACCGCTTGTGCAGGTCACACCCTCCATCTCTTCTGGAATATTCACGGTGGCAGTAGTACCACTGTAGGTAATGAGCACCAATGAATCGTTCACTTCCTCATCAGTGTCTGTTGGGTCACCAGGCGTAGGGTTATCCTGAGGAGTCTCAGACTGTTCAGTGTTTCCCCCTTGATTGTTATTTGCAGAGGGTTCGTCGTCGTCACCGCATGATGAGAAGAACACACTTCCCACCATAAGGGCACAACAAAGATAAATCAGTTTCTTCATATAATGTAAGTTTTAGAATTTGAATTTATAACCCGCACCGATGATATGTCCATTAGGTTCGTCATCATCGTCTTCGGTTTGGTAGCGGTAGAACACGTCCAATTTGTGCTGTTTGCTTTTTGTCAAATTGATGTCGGTTCCTACCGTGAATTTCCATTTGTTTGTCGTATAGTTCAACCCACAACCATAATCCACTGAAGCGTATGGATTGACGGGGCAATGACGGATGTTGTACTGCGCCGTCAACTTCGAACGCAACACCGTACGGTCCTTACCGTTAAATATCTTGGTGGAACTTTCTTCCTTTAGATAGGGGTCCGATGCGGAATCATCCTCATCCTCCAAGCGATATTTATGCACTGACGTAGAGTCCTTGCAGAAATGTGTGTACTGAAAAGTTTCTTTCAAAGAGAAACTCCATCGTTTCGATAGTTCGTACGAAACTCCTATACTTACACTCGTGCGGTGGCGTCCACGCCAATACCCGTCCCTGATGTTGTACCCCTTATAAGATTGAAATATATTGCCGTCACCGTCCTTCACATCATCATACTTATTATTCAACTCCTTCAGACTATAGTTCCACATATACTTCCATCCCGCTGACGCTTTCAGTTCTAAGGCCTTGTTGGACGTTCTGAATAGGCGCATCTCAAACTCGCCTCCCACCGTCCAACGCTCCATTTTCCGAGTGTTGTCCTGAGTGCGGGCTTCTCCTTCAATCCCAAAACTCATGCCAGGACGAATCTTCTTCTCTGCTCCTACCGTAAAATCCATGCCGAAGTCGTCACCTTGGGCAAAGGTCACCAGGAACGTGAGAAGTGAAAAGATAAAAGTAAAAAATCTAAGTTTCATAAGTCTTCTGTTGGGAATTGAAAGTCGCCCTGCGTGTGGGCTGGTTATGCATATTCTTTTGGCATTTTCTGTGCCGTCTCGTCCTCCTCGTCCGTATTGTAGTAGATCTTGATGAGCGCCATGTCTTTTAAGAAGTCGATGGAACCGATGGACACGCTTGTGATGTCCAAGCCTGTGCGCGCTTTCAAATCCTCTATGAGTTCCTTGCGCATGCTGGGCTTGATCAGGTCAATCTTGTCATACTTAATGTACTTTGAAGAAAGGCTCTTCACCAGTTTGTTTGCCTCGGCAATCCATACGCCCAACACAAACACAGCATCCGTCAGGATCAACTCGCCCATGCTCGTCATCAGCGGACCTGCAAATTCGGGGTGTTTCGGACTGATGTCGGCAGCCCATGCCAAACCATTGATGGCAGCCAACGAAATGATGAGGAACAAGTACGTCATCTCACGGATTGGCACCGACTCTGTGCGGTAGCGCATGATGCAGAAGATGGCGAACAGACCCATTGCAATACCCGTCTTAATCTTTGCATCGCCCATCAAGTGAATGAGCATGAAGATACAGAAACCCACCAAGATGTAGGTGAAGAAAAAGTCACGGCGACGTGCTTTCGGAAAGTAGAAGGCACGGGCAATGATGATGGTGAACACTGTGTTGATAATCAGTCGCAGGAACAAGTCAAGGATTCTGCACGTATCGCTTGACAGCACTGCAAAAAAGTCGTTTAATGCATCCATAAATATATTTACAATTTTGCTATTTACAATTTTGAAGAAAAGACGCCCTGCACATGGGTTAGTTACAGTTCGTGGTCGATGAAGCGTCTCCCGTTGATTTTCTCCAGATTTCGGAGTTTAGGTTTGAAATTGTTCTGTTTTAGTCCTGGGTCGGTCAGCGCCATGCCGATGCAACACTTTGAAAAGCCCGTCGGGTGCACGTGAATGTCACGCAAAAGGTTGCACACAGGCGAAAACACATTACCATCCCGTTTCAGTTCGATGATGACCAGTTGGTCTGTGCCGTGGTCATGATCCGTCTCGAAATTGTGAAAACCGATGTTGAAGTCAATCGTCAGACGTTCGGTCTTTCCCTTGTTCACCAATGTCACACGGTCAAACTGATTTCTCACCACAGCGTTCAGCCTATCCAAATCCAGTCCTGTTTTCCGTTGCACCAACTCGTGTGCCCCCTCCACTCCTCTGAAGTCATCCTGCGAAGGCACCTCTATCCTCTTCTTCTTCGTTCGTGCATGGTTATTCTTGTTCTTCACCTCCAAAAACGTCAAGTGGCTTGCCACATACGTTCTCACCCTCACCTTCATGCGTCTTGCCCTTCCGTTATGATGCATCGTGTACATCAAGTGATTGTCGGTATCGTAATATGTGGTCAGATAAGGAATGATGCGCCTTTCCAATGTCTCTTGCACATAATACTTATCCTGCACCAATTTGAGCAACTGCACCAACTGCGCCTTCGATGCCACATATTTGGTGTCGAGGCGATTCATCAGACAAATGTCTGACATTTCTTCCAATGTAATAGGAGTCATCGAATCTAGAAGTTCCTTGATGGCGCTGTCATCGTTACCCATATTTTGCTCCGAGGCGTGATTTTGGTTTGTAAAAGTGGTTTTGGTGAAAAATCGGGGCAAAGGTAATAAAAAGTTAGGAGTTAGGAATTAGAAATAGAGAGTTTTTTTCATTTTGATTCCTTTTTTGTTGAAAAATAGGAGATTTCTTCCACCTTTCTATGAATCTCTGGCACATTGTAAAAAATGGATCGGAAAAAACACCATAAGCCAAGTGAAATACACCTTGATAAATAAAGTATGACAGCAGACGAGAAAAAAGTGTAGAGAAATTTGGTTGAATGAAAAAAACGCCGTATCTTTGCAGTCGAAATGAATGAGGGGACTGAAAAGTTCCCTCTTTTCTTTGCCAATAGGGAAGAAAAGAACCTCATTCTCATTAAGCCCGATGACTCGCGGCTGATTGTAAGAATTTTAATGTATGATTGACAAAAACAAAGTGAAAGAATTGGCTCTCGAATGGTTGGAGGGCAAGGAGTATTTCTTGGTAGATGCTACTGTAGACGAACAAAACAAGATCACGGTGGAGATTGACCACAAGGATGGTGTATGGATTGAAGACTGCTGTGAGTTGAGCCGTTTCATTGAGGAACATTTCGACCGCGACGTGGAAGACTTCGAGTTAGAAGTGGGTTCGGCTGGCATCGGCCAGCCATTCAAAGTGCTGCAGCAGTACATCAACATCATTGGTTACGACGTGGAACTGCTAACTGCTGAGGGCAAAAAGATGGAAGGTATGATGAAGAGCGCCGATGAGCAGAACTTTGTGGTGACAGTGATGGAAAAACAGAAGTTGGAAGGGAAGAAGCGCCCACAGATGGTAGAAGTGGACAAGACCTTCGGCTATGGTGACGTGAAGTGGGTGAAGGCTATTATTGATTTCAAATAAAACAACGATAAAATGGCTACAAAGAAAATTTCAGAACGTGTCAACTTGATTGATACTTTCAAGGACTTCAAGGAGACGAAGAACATTGACAGAACCACTCTGGTGAGTGTGATTGAAGACAGTTTCCGCAGCGTATTGCAAAAGACGTATGGTTCGGACGAGAACTTTGACGTGATTGTGAACCCTGACAAGGGTGACTTCGAAATCTACCGCAACCGCGTGGTGGTAGAGGACGGAGAGGTCAAGAACGAAAATGCAGAAATCAGTCTCTCTGAAGCCCAAAAGATTGACAAAGACTTTGAGGTTGGTGAAGAAGTGAGTGAAAAGGTGGAATTTGCCAAGTTTGGCCGTCGTGCCATCTTGACCCTTCGCCAGACAATGGCAAGCAAGATTCTCGACCTTGAGCACGACAACCTCTACAACAAGTATGCAGACAAGGTGGGACAGATCGTCAGTGGCGAGGTGTATCAGATTTGGAAGCGTGAGATGCTGTTACTCGATGATGAGGGTAACGAACTGCTGTTGCCGAAGAACGAACAGATTCCCGGTGACTTCTTCCGCAAGGGTGAGACGGCACGTGCCGTGGTGCTCCGTGTGGACAACCTGAACAACAATCCCAAAATCATCCTCTCTCGTACATCTCCCGATTTCCTGCGTCGCTTGTTGGAGCAGGAAGTTCCCGAGATCAACGATGGTCTCATCACCGTACAGAGAATTGCCCGCATCCCTGGCGAAAGAGCCAAGATCGCAGTGGAAAGTTACAACGAGCGCATCGACCCTGTAGGTGCTTGTGTTGGTGTGAAAGGTAGCCGCATTCACGGCATCGTACGTGAGTTGCACAACGAAAACATTGACGTCATCAATTACACGAACAATATCAAGTTGTTCATCCAGCGTTCACTCAGCCCCGCATCGGTGTCTTCCATTTCGCTTGACGAAGAGAAGAAAAAGGCTGAGGTGTATCTGCAACCAGACCAGGTGAGTCTCGCTATCGGTAAGAATGGTGACAACATCAAATTGGCAAGTATGCTGACAGGCTATACTATTGATGTATTCCGTGAACTGAACGGTGAAGAACCTGACGAGGAAGACATCTACCTGGATGAGTTCACCGATGAAATCGAACCATGGATTATTGATGCCATTAAGGGCATTGGCCTGGATACAGCAAAAGCCGTATTGGGTGCTCCACGTGCCATGTTGGTTGAGAAGGCTGACCTTGAAGAGGACACAGTGGACGAAGTGCTCCGCATCTTGAAGGCAGAATTTGAAGAATAAATTTGATGAGGAATGAGGAATGAGGAATGAGAAGTTGCCATGCGGGGTGCACCTAATGAGAACCCTAATTGGATAGCCAATTCCTAATTCCCAACTCCTAATTCCTAATTAAAAAGGTTTATATGGCAGTAAGACTGAACAAAGCATTAAAAGAATTGAATGTAGGAATCAACACCGTGGCTGAATTCCTGCAGAAGAAGGGTTTGGCGCTTCAAGACGCGACGCCAAACGCCAAAATCACGGACGAGCAATATGAGTTGCTTCAGAAAGAGTTCGGTGAAGACATGAAACAGAATGCCGAGACGAAGCAGAAGATCCAGAACCAGAAGGTGAAGGAACAACAGGAAAAGAAGGAACGTCAGCAGGCTGCCCGTGAAAAAGAACGACAGGAAAAGGAAAAACTGGAGAAAGAACGCCTTAAGAAGGAAATGGCTGCTAAAAAGCCTCAACTGAAGATTGTTGGCAACATCAACGACCTGAAGAAAGAAGAGGCCAGTCCTAAACAAGAAACAAAAGCCGAACCTCAACCTTCCACTCCTGCACCTCAGGAAAAGGCTCCGACCCAAGTGGAACCAGAGAAGATGGAAAAGACTCCTTCTCCACCTGTTGAACAAAAGAAAGCCGCCCCTGCAGAAGAGGATTCTACAAAGAAGGAACCTGCTGCGAAGAAGAAGTCCAAACAGTCTCCAGCCGACAGATTGGAGCAGGACGAGAATGGTGTCTATCATCTTGCTGCACCTGCTGAAGCCAGTGTGCAGTTCAAGCAGGTGGGCTTCATCGACTTGTCGAGCCTGAACAGCAAGACACGTCCTGACCGCAAGAGCAAGGCTGAGCGTCGTAAGGAGCGTCAGCAGGCACAAGGTGATGCACAGGCTGGAAATGCGCCCAAGAAGAAGCGCAACCGCATCAACACCAATAAGATTGACATAGATGCTGCAGCCAAGCAGAACAATTCCGCCAACCAACAGGGGCAGGGAAAGAAGCAGGGCGGCAAACAAGGTTCCAACAATGCCCCACAGCAGAAGAACCAACAGGTTCAGCAACAGGGTCAAGGCAAGAAGAAGAACAAAAAGAAGCAACCTCCCAAGCCACAAGAACTGACGGAGGAGGAAGTGGCAAAGCAGGTAAAAGAGACGTTGGCACGTCTCACCGCCAAGCAGGAGAAGAAGGGCGTGAAGTACCGCAAGGACAAGCGCCAAGCCATCCATGAGCGTATGGCGGAGGAAGAAATGGCTGAGAACGCAGAAAGTAAGGTGCTGAAGATTACAGAGTTCGTAACTGCCAATGAACTCGCGACGATGATGGACATTACTGTGAACCAAGTCATTGCCACTTGTATGTCTATCGGTATTATGGTGAGCATCAATCAGCGTCTGGATGCAGAAACCATCAATATCGTGGCAGAGGAGTTTGGCTTCACCACACAATACGTGTCAGGTGAAGTGTCTAACGCCATTGAAGAAGCAGAAGACAAGGAGGAAGACCTTGAAAGACGTGCCCCCATCATCACGGTGATGGGTCACGTTGACCACGGTAAGACTTCACTCCTCGACTATATTCGCAACACCAACGTGATTGCCGGTGAAGCGGGTGGTATCACACAGCACATCGGTGCTTACAAGGTCAAATTGAAGGATGGTCGCAAGATCACCTTCCTCGACACCCCTGGTCACGAGGCGTTCACCGCCATGCGTGCCCGTGGTGCCCAAGTGACCGATATTGCTATTATCATCATTGCTGCCGATGATGACGTGATGCCTCAAACCAAGGAGGCAATCGCACACGCTCAGGCGGCAGGTGTACCGATGGTGTTTGCCATCAACAAGATTGATAAGCCAGGAGCCAATCCCGACAAAATCAAGGAACAATTGTCTGCCATGAATCTCCTTGTGGAGGAATGGGGTGGCAAGTACCAGAGTCAGGACATCAGTGCCAAGAAAGGCATTGGCGTAGAGGAACTGATGGACAAGGTGTTGCTTGAAGCCGAGATGTTGGACCTCAAAGCCAACCCCAACCGTAAAGCGACAGGTTCCATCATTGAATCATCGCTTGACAAGGGACGTGGTTATGTGGCAACAGTGTTAGTTCAGAATGGTACACTCCATCAAGGTGACATCGTTTTGGCAGGTACACACTACGGACGTATCAAGGCTATGTTCAACGAACGCGGTCAGCGCATCGAACAGGCATTACCCGCTGAACCAGCAGTGATTCTGGGTTTGAATGGTGCACCGACAGCAGGTGACACGTTCCATGTGATGGAAACAGAACAAGAAGCCCGCGAGATCTGCAATAAGCGTGAACAGTTGAAGCGTGAACAAGGTCTCCGCACCCAGACACGTTTGACACTGGATGAATTGGGCCGTCGTATCGCTTTGGGCGATTTCAAGGAACTCAATTTGGTGGTGAAGGGCGACGTGGACGGCTCTATCGAGGCACTCTCCGACTCACTCATCAAACTCTCCACCGAGAAAATCCAGGTGAATGTCATCCATAAGGCTGTGGGTCAGATCAGCGAGAACGATGTGGAACTGGCACATGCTTCCGACAACGTCATCATCATTGGATTCCAAGTGCGACCATCCGCTGCTGCACGTCGTCTGGCAGAGCAGTATGGTGTGGATATCCGCCTCTACTCTATCATTTACGATGCCATCGAGGAGGTAAAGGACGCGATGGAAGGTATGTTGGCTCCAACATTGAAAGAGGAAGTCACAGCCCAAGTGGAAGTGCGTCAGGTTTATCACATCACGAAGGTTGGCACCGTGGCTGGTTGCTGGGTGACAGAAGGAAAAGTACACCGCAACGACAAGGTGCGTGTAGTGCGCGACGGTATTGTGGTACACACAGGCGAAATCCTTGCCCTCAAGCGTTTCAAGGACGATGTGAAAGAGGTGGGTCGAGACTTCGAATGTGGTATCTCCATCGTCAACTACAATGACATCCGTGAAGGTGACGTGCTCGAAACTTATACAGAAGTAGAAGTGAAAACGAAACTTTGATAATTCACATTTGAAAATTGATCATTGGGTATGGATATACTCATCTATATTGTGCTGATTGTGGGTGCTGTCATTGGGTACAAGCAAGGCGCATTCAAACAGGTGGCACATTTTCTGGGTGTGGCAGTTGGTCTGCTTATCGCTGCCACACTCTATCATCAGTTTGGTGACTTCTTGGCAGACAAGACGGGTGCCAGCATCGGCTTCGGAAGACTCATCGCTTTCGTGCTGATTGTCATCGTTGTGCCCATTGCACTGGGATGGCTTGCCGCATTCCTCACAGAGTTTTTCAAGAAACTCAAACTCAACTTCCTCAATCGCATAATTGGCGCATTAGTCGGCGTGGTTTGTTATGCCTTGATGTTAAGCATAGCGCTCAACCTCTTCGATTTCATCGCCAGCAATGCAGGCTTTAAGCCACAGAAGTTGGGAGAGCGTTCAGAACTCTATTACCAAATGAAGCATGCTACGCAGGTGGTGATCCCTGACATTCTGCTGGTGACCGACCCTACGGAAATCGCCAACGGATGTGAACCCAAATCGGGTCTGAAGCCTGTGGTGGACAAGGCCAAGGAGAAAATCAACCCCACAAAGAAATAGGAATGAGCGAACAAGAAAACGGACAGCAGAACAAGCCTGAGAAGAATGAGTTAGTGCGGCGCATTGCGGAGAAGAAGTATGAGTTTGGGTTCACGACCGATGTACACACCGAAATCATTGAGAAGGGGCTGAACGAAGAGGTGATACGTCTCATTTCAAAGAAGAAGGACGAACCTGACTGGTTGTTGCAGTTCCGTCTGGAGGCTTATCGTTATTGGCTCACGCAGGTACAACCCACGTGGGGACATGTGCACCTGCCAGAGATTGACTATCAAGCCATCTCCTATTATGCCGACCCGACAGCCAAAAGCAAGAAAGGACCTCAATCAGTGGAAGAGATCGATCCCGAACTGATGAAGACTTTTGACAAACTCGGCATTCCTCTTGAAGAGCGATTGGCACTCTCTGGCACAGCAGTCGATGCCGTGATGGATAGTGTTTCCGTCAAGACCACCTTCAAGGAAAAACTCTCAGAGAAAGGCATCATTTTCTGCTCCATCAGTGAGGCAGTGAAAAACTACCCCGACCTCGTCAAGCAATATTTAGGTAGCGTGGTACCTCCCAAGGACAACTACTTTGCAGCCCTTAACAGCGCTGTGTTCTCCGACGGCTCTTTTGTTTACATTCCCAAGAACACACGCTGTCCGATGGAACTCTCCACCTATTTCCGCATCAATGCCCGTAATACGGGGCAATTCGAGCGCACTTTGATTGTCTGTGACGAAGGCTCGTACGTTTCCTATCTGGAAGGTTGTACAGCCCCTATGCGGGATGAGAATCAATTGCATGCTGCCATCGTAGAGATTGTGGTGATGGACCATGCGGAGGTGAAGTATTCGACGGTTCAGAACTGGTATCCAGGTGACGCCGAGGGACGTGGCGGCGTGCTGAATCTTGTGACCAAGCGGGGTGACCTGAGAGGGGTGAACAGCAAACTCTCATGGACCCAGGTGGAGACAGGTTCTGCTATCACCTGGAAGTACCCATCCTGTGTGTTACGAGGTGACAATAGTCAGGCTGAATTTTATAGTGTTGCAGTCACTAATCACTACCAAGAAGCGGACACGGGTACCAAGATGATTCATTTAGGAAAGAACACCCGTTCCACCATCATCTCCAAAGGTATTTCGGCAGGAAAATCACAGAACTCCTATCGAGGACTGGTCAGAATAGGCAAGCAGGCTGATGGAGCACGCAATTACTCTTCTTGCGATTCTCTCCTGTTAGGCAGTCAGTGTGGTGCTCACACTTTCCCTTATATGGACATCCATAATAACTCGGCTACGGTCGAACATGAGGCCACCACATCCAAAATCAATGAAGATCAACTCTTCTATTGCAACCAACGTGGCATTTCCACGGAGGAGGCTGTTGGGCTTATCGTGAATGGTTATGCCAAGGAGGTCATCAACAAACTCCCTATGGAATTCGCCGTTGAGGCACAAAAACTTTTATCAGTATCACTTGAAGGAACTGTAGGATAATATGTTAGAGATTAAAAATCTTCACGCCAAAGTCGGCGACAAAGAAATACTTAGAGGCATCAATCTGACCATAAAGGATGGTGAGATTCATGCACTGATGGGTACGAATGGTGCTGGGAAATCAACGCTTTCCAATGTCATCGTAGGTAACCCGTCGTATGAAGTGACAGAGGGTAGCATCACGTTCAACGGTCAAGATCTCCTTTCCATGAGTCCCGAGGAACGTGCCCAAAAAGGTGTCTTCATGTCCTTCCAAGCACCAGTCGAAATTCCAGGTGTCAGCATGACCAACTTTATGCGTGCCGCTGTGAATGCACGCCGTGAGGCACAGGGTAAGGAACCGCTCAAATCAACGGACTTCCTCAAGGTGATGCGTGAGAAACGCAAACTAGTGGAAATCGATCAAAAGTTGATGAACAGGTCTGTCAACGAAGGTTTTTCGGGTGGTGAGCGGAAACGCAACGAAATCTTCCAGATGGCGATGCTCGAGCCCACGTTCTGCATCCTCGATGAGACGGATTCAGGACTCGATGTGGACGCACTCCGCATTGTAGCCGAAGGGTTCAACAAACTACGCACGGCAGAGACCTCAGCCATCGTCATCACACACTATCAGCGACTGCTGGACTATATCCGTCCCGACTTCGTACATGTGCTTATTGACGGCAAGATTGTCAAGACAGGTACGGCTGACCTTGCCCGTCTGATTGAAGAGAAGGGCTTTGACTGGATAAAAGAGGAATTGGTATGACGAGTGAGTTGCAATACATAGAATTATACCAAGAGGTTGCAGACTTGATTAAAAGCAAGAGTTGCGATGTGATGAATGCCGTGCGTGATGAGGCCTTTTCCACCTTTCAGCGTTTAGGTTTTCCAAGCAAGAAAGTGGAACGCTACAAATACACGAATGTTGATGCCGCCTTTGCGCCTAACTATGGCGTTTCATTCTCACCGCTTACAGTCAAGCCGTCTGCGTACATATATAATATAAAAAATGCTCCTATTGATGTAAGCCCCTACTATCACAAGATCGCCGACACGCAGGATGCCATCACAGCACTTAACACAGCCTTGGTGCACGATGCCCTGTTCATCCATATCCCCAAGAATCAGCAGGTGGAAGATCCTATCGTAGTGGACCACTGGTTGCGTGGTGATGCTGCCACCATGATGAACCGTCGCATCCTTATCGTCATGGAAGAAGGAGCAGATGCCACTGTCATCATCAATGACCATTCTGCCGACAGACAAAGATTCCTCACCACCCAAGTGGTGGAGGTTGTCTGCAAGGACAACGCTCGACTTGACCTCTATGAGATAGAAGAAACCACCCCACTCTGTTCCCGTTTCTGCAATGTCTATATCCAGGAAGGGCGTGATTGCTCTGTCAAACACAACAGCATCACCTTGTTCAATGGTTTGACTCGCAATTTGTGTGATGTGTATCTGCGAGGCGAGAATGCAGAAATAACCCTCAACGGGTGTGCCATTGGCAGCGGGTCGCAACACATTGACAACAACACGCTGATTCGTCATGAGGTACCAAACTGCACGTCTAACGAACTCTACAAATATGTGATGGACGAAAAGTCTGTGGGTGCTTTTGCCGGTAAGATTTTTGTTGAGAAAGATGCCCAGAAGACAGTTTCCCAAGAAACAAACGCCAATCTTTGTGCTTCTTCTGATGCCCGCATGTACACCCAACCTATGCTCGAAATATATGCCGATGATGTCAAGTGTGCCCATGGTTCAACAGTCGGTGTGATGGACGAAACGGCTCTTTTCTATATGCGCCAGCGTGGTATCCCTGAAACAGAAGCACGCACTTTGTTGAAAAACGCATTCATGGGGCAGGTCATCGATCAAATCAAGTATGAACCCCTCCGGCAGAAACTCTATGTGAAAGTAGAGAAACGTTTCCGTGGCGAACTCGACAAATGCGAGGATTGCCGTCTCTGTAAATAATATATGCAACAAATTGACAAGGATATGATGGTGAAGCCCTGTGTGGTGACAGTCGGCACCTTTGACGGCGTACATCGAGGCCACCAATTCGTGGTTCAGCAGGTGGTGAATCTTGCTCACGAGCGGGGACTTGAAGCAGTTGTGCTGACCTTTCCGAATCATCCGTTGCAAGTGCTCCAAGATGGTTTTCAGCCCCAAATGCTGACACTGGCTAATGAGAAGGCATCACTCCTCCGAAAGACAGGCGTTGACCAAGTGATGCTTCTGGAGTTCACGAAGGATTTAGCAGAGATGAACGCCCATGACTTCATGCGCATCATACTGAAAGAGCGACTGAACGCCCAGGTGTTGATGGTAGGTTATGACAATCACTTCGGTCATGACCGAAAATGTTTTGAGGACTACCAACATGACGGAAAAGATTTAGGCATAGAGGTTGTTGGGTGCCACGAACTGCTTTCTGAACAAAAAATTTCCTCCACGTCAATACGTCAGGCATTGTATTGTGGCGATGTGGAAACCGCCCACCATCTTCTTGGATACAACTACTTCCTGCAAGGGAAGGTCGTACAAGGTTTTCAGAATGGAAGGAAAATGGGCTTTCCCACAGCCAACCTACAAGTAGATCCTGACAAACTCATTCCTGAAAACGGAGCCTATCTGGTCAGTTGTCAACTCTCACCCCTCAACCCTCCAACTCTCTTCGGCATGCTCAATGTCGGTACACGTCCCACGCTGCACAATGGTCAGCAACGCAGCATCGAAGTACATCTCTTTGATTTCGATGGCGACCTCTACGACCAAACCCTGAAGGTAGAACTGCTACACCACCTCCGCAAAGAGCAGGAGTTTGACACGGTAGCGGCTCTAAAGCAACAACTGATTGCAGACGAAGCCCTATGCCGGTCACTTCTCAATGACCCGCTATAAAAAACATCCTTGTTTATGCTTGAAATTCTTGACACCCTCGTATCCCTCGACCTCTTCAAAGTCTTCTTCTGTTGCGACCTAACGAAGTGCCATGGTGCCTGTTGCATCGAAGGCGATGCTGGTGCACCAGTCACGATGGAAGAGGTGGAACTCCTTGAAGAAGCCTACGAGATTGTGCATGATGACCTTTCAACAGACGCTCAGCAACAAATTGAAGCCGAAGGGGTTGTTTATCCTGACAGAGACGGGGAACTGGTCACACAGATTGTTCGCGGCAAGGACTGCGTCTTTGTCAAGAATGGCGGGTCATGCGCCTACTGTGCTATCGATTCAGCCTACCGTGAGGGCCAATTTCATTGGCAAAAGCCCATCTCCTGTGCCCTCTATCCCGTACGCCTTTCCACTGTTGGTGGTGTAACGGCTGTCAATGTACACAAATGGGACATCTGTCAACCTGCCCGCGATTTAGGCAAACAACTTCAGTTACCAGTCTATCAGTTCCTCAAGGAACCCCTTATCCGAAGATTCGGACAAGCGTGGTGGAACGAGTGCGATTTGGCAGCCAAAGAACTTAAGAAAGCAGGGTATTTGGACTAAATACCCCTCATATAGCACTGAAAAACGACAAAAAACAACATTTTTGCAAAAAAAAAAGGTCGAAAGTGTTTTTTTAGAAAAATTTATTATAAATTTGCAACATTGACTGATGTACCCTAACCAAAAGAGAACAGAGGAAAGGTGCTACAAAACGACTTGAGATAGTAGAATAATCACTAAGTTTCATAAGAACATATGATAACAATCCAAAACAATGACGGTGACAGACGGGTGCTCCTGCTCGACAGTCCTTTCGCCCTCGATGAAAGTCCTGACTTTCCCGAGTATCTCTTCGATGTCGTCTTCATTGCCAACGAATCAGTCGAGGAAACCAAAACCATCCTCAACAGCATCAACCCTGTCACTTCCACCAAATGTTGCTACAAACCGCTCTTCGTGGCTGCATCCCTGAAAGGGAAAATGGGCAATTACGATGAAATCATTGACGGTTATTCTGACAACTGGAACGACATGGAGGTGCTTACCACCATTGAAAACATCATCAACTATAACACATTGATTGGACTCGCTGCTACCGAAGACCCCATCATGTCCTCCAACCAGTTCTTCATTCGCCTGACCCGTTACCTCATCTCGCGAAAGAAGACGGTGCTTGAGCCCAAACTTGATGTGACTGCATCAACCGGCTATGCCATTCCTGTATTTGACCTTTTTTACAGGTTAGGGCAATACGACCTCTCCGATTATTTCGTCTTCTTGCAGTCCATGGCTGAGAAGGGGCTTTTCCGTTCCACAAAATTTGTCAACAAGGTGTTCCTTTGTCCCAAATGCCTCCACTCTCACCTGCTCTACATCAAGACATGTCCCAAGTGTGGGCAGTCATCCGTACAGACAGAGGAGGTTATTCACCATTTCCGTTGCGCCAACGTATCACCAGAACACACTTACAATTTTGGCGGACAGTTACGTTGCCCGAAGTGTCACAAGATTCTTCGTCATATCGGAATGGACTACGACCGTCCTGCTGTCATTCACACCTGCAACACTTGTGGCAACACATTCATCGAGCCCAAGTCGCAGACCCTCTGCACAAGTTGTCAAGAACTGCATGATGAGGAAGAACTCATCCCACAGGATTTCAATGTTTATGAAATCACGTCTGAGGGCAAGCAGAGCATTATCTCACCCAATATCGGATTCACCATCTATACAGAATTCTACGACAACTATATCGAGTACAATCGCTTCGTCAGCCGCATCCGCCTCTTGGCTGAACAGAAATTCTCAGGCAACATCGAAGGCGACCTCTTGGTCGGCAAAATCTGGATTCTCAACGAAAAAGGTGAAACCATGCCAATCCGGCCAGAAGAGATTGAACTTGTCTGCCTCTACTTCCCCAACAACAAAGTATCGGCAGCCAACAACATCACCTATGTGGGCTCCGTCATCCGTGAGCACAAGGGTGTTGACACGGAAGAGGAAATCATCAATTTCCAAGTGATGATGTCAGAAACACTCCGCGCCTCCGTGCCAATTCTCAAACCAGGCGAGACCATCTGCTACAGTTACATGAAACTGCAAGGCAACCAATCCACCGTCAACGACTTCATCAAGGAAATGGATTACATCTCGCCAACGCCAGACGACACAGCAAGCAGTGCCAGCGGAACAAAAGCATCAAAAGCGAACGAACCTGTTGCTGAAAACGATGAGATAGAAGACATGTAGTGATCCTAACTGAAATATAAAATAAAAATTCAAAAAACATACCAATATGAACAATTTCATCACACCCGGAATCGACGTGGAGAGTCTCTCTGTTCTCGTTGTCGATGATGTTCCATTGAACATCCTTCTCATTAAGAAGATGCTCTCACAGTACACCTTCGAGATTCGTACTGCAAATGGTGGCCAAGCCGCCCTTGATGCAATTGCACAGAAGAAGCCAAACCTTGTACTGCTTGACTTGATGATGCCAGGCATCGACGGATTTGAAGTGATCCGACGCCTCCGTGCGGACGATGCCACAAAAGACCTGCCCATCATCATCCTTTCAGCACTTAACTCTGAGCAAGACATCTCCAAGGGTTTCCAGTTAGGAGCCAACGACTTCATCAACAAGCCTATCATCATGGAGAAACTTCTCAGCAGTGTTACGACCCAGATCAACCTTCAGGCTGCCAAAGCGCAAGCAGGAGGATAAGGGAGTGTGATAAAAGAAATAAAAAAGACCACGGACGAAGCGTCAGCCTCATCCGTGGTCTTTTTTTAAAAACTTGCGAAAGTTGAGTTATTTCTTTAAATCTTCTATCAGTCCCTCTGTTGTCACCATCTTCTGTTCGCCAGTTGTCATATTTTTCAGATTAATCTTACCTTCAGCCATCTCACTCTCACCCACAAGTGCCACAAATGGGATGCCCTTGGTATTCGCATAATTCATCTGTTTCTTCATCTTCACGGCATCTGAGAAAATCTCTCCGCTGATGCCAGCCTCACGCACCTTTGCCAAGACAGGCAGACAATAAGCGGCTTCTGCCTCTCCGAAATTCACAAACAGCACTTTCGTCCCGTTCACCGCTTCCTTGGGGTACAAATCCAACTGATTCAGCACATCAAAAATTCGGTCTGCGCCAAACGAAATGCCCACACCACTCAGTCCTGGCATGCCAAAGATTCCCGTCAGGTTATCGTAGCGACCACCTCCCGTGATGGAACCAATCTCTACATCCAGTGCCTTCACCTCAAAGATGGCACCTGTATAATAGTTCAAGCCACGCGCCAAAGTCAAATCCAGTTCCACGACATTCTTCAGACCTCCGAGTTTTCCAAGGATATATTCCATTTCCTCCACACCCTTCAGACCCGTCTCTGATTCCTTCAGCACCTCTTTCATCGTTGCCAACTTCTCCGCATTCGTGCCTTTCAATTGGATAATGGGTTGCAAGCGTTCAATCGCCTCCGATGGGATGCCATCCTCTGCCAATTCCGCATTCACCGCATCCAAGCCAATCTTATCCAATTTGTCCATCGCCACCGTGATGTCCACAATCTTGTCCGCCTGACCAATCATCTCAGCAATGCCCGTGAGAATCTTTCGGTTATTCATCTTGATGCACACCCTCACACCAAACCGTGTGAAGACCGTATCTACAATCTGCATCAACTCCACTTCATTCAGCAGCGAGTCACTGCCCACCACATCAGCATCACACTGGTAGAACTCCCTGTACCTGCCCTTCTGTGGACGGTCTGCACGCCACACTGGTTGAATCTGATAGCGTTTGAACGGCAAAGCCAGTTCCTCCCTGTGCTGCACCACATAGCGTGCAAACGGCACTGTCAAGTCATAGCGCAAACCTTTCTCGCAGAATTTGGCCGCCAAGCGTCCCGTGCTCGTCGTTGCCACCTCCTCAGCCGTCATGCCATGCAGAAAATCGCCCGAGTTCAATATTTTGAAGAGCAGTTTGTCACCCTCCTCGCCATACTTGCCCATCAACGTCGAGAGGTTCTCCATGGCAGGCGTCTCTATCTGCTGAAAGCCATAGAGTGCATAAACCTCCTTGATGGTATTGAAAATATAATTACGCTTTGCCATCTCAACAGGCGAAAAGTCACGTGTCCCCTTCGGTATGCTTGGTTTCTGTGCCATAATAATGTGTCGAATTACAATTTGCCTGCAAAGTTACGAAAAATAAACTGAAAATTCTTTATCTTTGCAAAAAAAAGGAGAAACTATGTATGACGTAAATAAGGTGCGGGAAGACTTCCCCATTCTCGCCCGAGAGATATACGGAAAGCCCCTCGTCTATCTTGACAATGGGGCAACGACACAGAAGCCGCGACAAGTGGTGGAGGCAATGGTGGACGAATACTACAATGTGAATGCCAACGTCCATCGAGGAGTGCATTTCCTCTCCCAGCAGGCGACAGACCTGCATGAAGCAAGTCGCGAGACGGTGAGACGGTTCATCAACGCACGAAGCACCAGCGAGATCGTGTTCACACGAGGCACCACTGAGAGCATCAACCTCCTTGCCTTCACTTTGGGCGAGGCGATGGTCAGCGAAGGTGACGAAGTGGTGGTGAGTGCCATGGAGCACCACTCCAACATTGTGCCTTGGCAGATGATGTGTGAGCGGAAAGGAGCACGGTTGCGTGTGATTCCGATGACCGACAAAGGAGAGTTGCAATTAGATGCATTGGAAAGCCTGCTGACAGAACGTACACGCATCCTTTGCTGCACCCATGTCAGTAACGTGCTCGGCACCGTCAACCCCGTCAAAGACATCGTGAGGACGGCACATGACAGGGGTATCCCCGTGCTGATTGATGGCGCCCAATCTGTGCCTCACATGCCCATCAATGTACAAGAACTTGACTGCGACTTCTTCGCCTTCTCTGGGCACAAAGTCTATGGCCCCACGGGGGTGGGAGTGCTTTACGGAAAGGAAGAATGGTTAGAGAAACTGCCCCCCTACCAAGGAGGCGGTGAGATGATCAAAAATGTGTCTTTTGAAAAGACCACCTACAATGAACTTCCCTACAAGTTTGAGGCGGGAACCCCCGACTATGTTGCCACCCATGCACTTGCCACCGCACTTGACTACGTGACTCGTCTGGGCATGGATAACATCGAAGCATACGAACGGGAACTGACCCGTTATGCGATTGAACAGATGCAACAGGTGGACGGGATGCACATCTTTGGCGAACCCCAAGAACGTGATGCAGTCATCAGTTTTCAAGTGGGTGACATCCATCATTTAGACATGGGCACCCTACTCGACCGACTCGGCATTGCCGTACGCACAGGTCACCATTGTGCCGAACCGCTAATGAGACGGCTCGGCATCGAAGGCACGGCGCGTGCTTCCTTCGCCCTCTACAACACCAAACAGGAAATAGACGTTCTGGTGGAAGGCATCGAACGAATCAGAAAGATGTTTTAGAGAAAACATGATACCGCTGCAACGCAATTCCCAAGAATGAGAAAGATTCTCTTTTTATCATTAGTAACATGGCTCTCCGTCACTTTCATCGGATGCGACCATAAGGCAGAGAGGCTGTTGGAACGTGCCGAGGCTTATATGCCCGCGAAGCCCGACAGTGCCGAGATGTGTATGGACAGTATTGAGCGGCCAGAGAGGCTGGGCGATGCTCCAAGGGCGTTGTATGGATTGTTGCGCACCTACACGGACAACCGTCAGGGGAAGGGAGTGGGCAGCGACTCGCTGATTCGGGACAGTTATGAATATTACCGTGATGCCTCCCATGCAGGTCAGACCGCTGACATGACCCTGCTGCGTCGCTATGCCCAGAGTTGCTACTACATGGCGCTGTTCTATTCTTCCTGCGACAGCACCAAGCAATGCGAGGATATGCTGCACCAAGCCATCAAGGGCAGCGAGGAGTGCGAGGATTGGCACACCTGCTATCTGGCATATACCTTACTTGGTAAAAGCACGCATTGGAGTAACCCTGAATATGCCATCCAACAATCCCTAAAAGCATTGGGCATTTACTATAAAATCAATGATGATGTCAACAACGAAGTACTGATATTGGCACATATTGCTGCAAATTACCTCACTCTCGCAGAGCCAGATAGTGCCCTGAAATATTATATAAAGAGTTGTACATTGGCAGAAAAGAACCATTTGGAGAAATCTCAAAATGAGGCGTATATGGGGATGGCTTGCACCTATCGCTATATGGGTGAAAATAAAAAAGCACTTAGATATGCTAAAAGAAGTGTTACAACTGCAGAAGGTGAGTTTCTCGTATCTTCTCTTTTGAATTTGGCTGAAAGTTATTATGAATGTGATTCATTAGACCAAGCAAAAAATGTGTTGAGCACCATCCCGTGCGATTCTGATGATTATATTGGGCAATATCTTATTCTACGTGGCCTTTCCGACATTGCCATCCGACAGCAAAACCTCGATTCCTTATCTGCCTATGTCGATTCCGCCTACGAATGTCTGGAAAACCGTTTCTTCCATATACAAAGCGTAAAAGATGAATATTATCAAGAGAATCTCGCTAAGGAACTGGAGAAAGAGCAGATACGACATGAGGCAGAGATAAGTCGGTGGATTGGAGGTGCCATCATCTTGTTCCTTATGCTTATCGCTTCCTTTATTATATATAATGTATTAAGGCACAAAAGACTCGTTGTAGCAGAGCACCAAAAAGAAATGCGACACCAAAGGGAAATCCTCCACCAGAAATCCATGACAATCGCTGTGCTCCAAAAGCATCTGTTGGAAAAACTGGAGCATGCCAAAAAACTCTTGACCGACAATGAGAAAGTCCACATGACAGAGGAAGCATGGAGAGAAATGGAGCATCTCATCAATGACACGGATAACAATTTTGTTCAGGAACTCCGTAAAGAACATAAAGAATTCAAAGAAGAGGACATCCAATTATGTATGCTCACTCGTCTGAAGATGAGCAATGCCATCATCGCTAATATCTATCATATTGGCGTGGATGCTGTCAAGAAACGAAAACTCAACCTCAAGAAGAACGGTTTCGAGGTCAATGACCCTGCCATTTCATTAGAGGATATCATAGACAATGTTTAGAGGGGAAATAACATAAATGGGCTTTAAAAGAAACATAAACGGGGGTGGAATATCAAATTTTCCACCCCCATTTCTTTTATTCATGTAATATTTATAACATTCAAATTATTTATTATCAACAACTTCTGTTATCACAAATACCTTTTAAACTTTTCCACACCTAAATCATTGTCATATCATTAAAATCTCATACCTTTGCCACGAAAAATGAAATCTATTTACCCCAGTTCGGGATAAGAAGTTCTAAAACAGCATAAGCTGCTTGGTGTTTTCAATGTAATATCCCTGCAGTGCCTGTGGCTTGTTGTCGAAGAAGC
>CAJOLW010000011.1 GCA_905235525.1 uncultured Bacteroidaceae bacterium | reverse complement strand
CCCATATCTCTTTCAGCAATTCATGAAATTCGTCGAGGTTGGGCAACAACGGCGAGGTTACTGTGATTGTTTTCATTCGTTATTAACCACTTGTATAAAAGCTGTAGGGACGTATGCCGTCGAGACAAACCCCACTTGCGACAATGTGATGACGACACGCTGCTGACCCGATACACGGGCAACCCTTCCTTCGATACCCTTAAAGGGGCCATCAATGACCTTGACTGTCTCGCCGCCCTTGAAATGGCATTGCTCTTCAGCAACGAACTTCAGATGCTCATTCTTGTTGCATGTGGCAATGATGAAGTTTTCCATTTCCTTGCGGGAAATAGTCAATGGGGGATTCTTCTGGTCATCATCTAACTCAAAATGATTGTAATAATAGGTGAGATAGGACAGAGCAGGGGTGTTCTTGACATATTCCTCTGCCTTTTCCGCAGTTGTATAAACGAATAGAAGGTTCGGGATTAACGTCTCCAGAACCTTCTTTTGTTTACCATTCACCGTTTTGCGAGCGTAGCGCTTGGCAATATAGACAAATGTGCCGTCTTCTACGATATAGTCCGATGCCTTGTCCTCTCTACCGTATGAAGCACGGAATACATACCACCTCATTCCAGGTGTAGGTACATATCTTACCGACACCCCAGTTTGTGAGCTTTTCGCTGGGGATAGTCTCAGGAGCAACCCTGACACTTGGAGGATTAGCCTCGCCTCGTCGAGTTTCCACATTAGACAATGTGCTCATATCGGACCTTTTGTTGTGTCATCTTTTAGGTACGATGCTTGACACAAAAAAAGCGTGGAATCGTCGCTGTTGTCTATTCCACGAACTGAGGCTCTCGCATTGCCTATTAGAGTTGAACAGACAACGTCAGAGCCCACGCCGATATGAATACAGTACCCCAAAGCCTTTAGGATAGACACTCTTCGCCCACCTAATATCGGCAAAAGGGATGCGTATATACACATCCCACGGACATCTACCGTTGCTAAGTTCAAGACTCTAACAACTGTAATTTGCGAGATTTCAGTTCGTCTCGAACAAAGCGCTTGTAAACGCCTTTATTATGTCGTTCTCGTTTTCCCACCCAAAGCCCGCTTCGTTCGGAGTTGCTTTCCGATGCTTCTCTTTACGTAGCCCGGCGTAGGCTGACTAACCTTTGCACTTTGAGGATGCATCCTGCTATGTGCTAAAAGGCAAGTACACGAGAATTTGGGTGCAAAAGTACAAAAAATAATTAAAAATCGTGATTTTTTAACCCAAAATTTTTTTTTAGTACAAATTTTTCCGTTTTATACCGGAACTTTCAATAATATTCATATTATGGCTTCAATCCTTTTCTTGGAGTCGCTTCTTTAGTTGGAGTTGTTTCTGGCATCACCCTTTCACCATTTGCCACTTGTTTCTCTGGCTCATTGTCCTTCGCCAACTCCAGTTGAATCTTTCGGTCAAGTGCTGCCAGCCCGTCCTTGTCAAGCGGTTCACTGCATATCAGGATGGGGAAGCCGTGAATCTCACCAATACGTCGGTATTCGCCCTTGGTGTTCTGTTCCTTGGCAATTTTCTGGAGTTGCTTGCCGATGCACTTCATCATGTCGGGGCAGGTGTTGTGCAGCGCATGTTTCAGCAGGGCGATGCCGTCATACGTGCGGTAGTAGCCATGCACACAGAACTCTTCGGTAATCTTCATGTTCTTCTCACTGCAAGCCACCGAGAACTCATCCATGCTCTCCGAGTAGCCGATACGGATGTCCGTCCCGTCTGTGACGCATTCAGTTCCAACGGGTGGAAGGTGGCCCCATATTCAGTTACGTCACGTAGGTGTCCGAGGTTACCGTCCTTATCCAATACAATGGTGCCGTCACGGTAGAACGGCTGCATATCTCCGTCAAACGGTCTTGGAGTGAGGTCAATCGGCTTGGTCTCTTTCTGTTGTGAGTCAGCGACAGGTTTCTTGCTGGCAGTCTTATTGCCACTGTCAACTGACTGTTGCTTACCATCATTGTGACTGCCGTACTTTTCCATCGCCTCCTTGGAGGGTTCGTCAAGACACAATAAAGGCACAAAGCCGTGGGGGCTTTGTGCCTCATATTTGTAATATATGCATATGCCTCTGTGTTGTGGTGCTACATAGGTGTTTTTTAATGAGTTACTTATCTATTATATAAAACTCAAGTTATGCAGCAGTTCCAATGTCCCATAAATACTCTGGAGCAAAGTCTGCCCCATTCTCCCATTCAATAGTATTGAATTTGATGGAGAATTTTTTGAAATAATCAATATCTCTCAAAGGAGCAAAAACGGAGCCTTTCAAGGACTGACTCAAATCCGCAATCCTCGTCTCTCCATTGTTGAACAGCAACTTCACTCGATAGCCATCCAAATAGGTCGCTTCAATCACTTCGATAAACATGGTACAATCATTTAAGAGGTTCTATCTTATCAAGAGGGTCTCCCTTCTGTGCTTTCTCCCAGTTCTTCATCAACTCTGCACGATGTTCCTCAAGCCATTCCAATATCATACGCAATGCCCTGCCTGGCATTTCGCCCTTCACAATGCCATCTTTGATGTTGACAATAATCTTATAGTCACCATACCATGCATGAAAATGCGGTGGTTGATGATCTGAAAAGTTCATCCAAATGTAAATTCCATAAAAAAAACTAATCTGCGGCATACAATATAAAGATTACTAATTACACAGAAATGGCATGTTCCGAAGAACATTTGCAAATTAACCACTTTTTTTCTTATCTACCAAACATTTAGGGAACTTTTTTCGTCAAGACACAATAAAGGCACAAAGCCGTGGGGGCTTTGTGCCTAACAGAATTGAGTGTATGGACTATTCCACACTACTTATCCAAATTACTTATTCTCGGTTGCAGCAACAAAATCAGTAGTTGGAATTAGAATGGATAGCCGACTGCGAAGTGGACGGCAAAGGCATCCTTGAACTTGGGAATGTTGTAGTAGGAGGATTTGCCTGTGTCGTAGGGATAGTGGATGCCCACACCGAAGTCAAGACGGAGGACAAGGAAGTCGAGGTCGTAGCGGAGTCCGAAACCTGTGCCGACGGCGAGAGATTGGAAGAAACCACCCTCGCCGAACTTGCCATGTGGGTGCATATCATCGCCATGCATGAGCCAGACATTGCCCGCATCGAGGAAGAAAGCGCCTTGGAAAGCATTGATGATTGGAAAACGATACTCGGCATTGAGTTCCAGTTTCATATCACCAGCCTGATCAAGATAGGTGCCTCGTCCTTCGGTATCGTAGTATCGTCCAGGACCGATGCTTCGCACCGTGAAAGCGCGAACACTGTTGGCCCCACCCACATAGAAGAGTTCGCTGTAAGGTGCCCAATTTGAGTTTCCATAAGTCCAGATGGCTCCCAATTGCACACGGGTGGCAATGGAGGTCTTTTCGGTGATGTGGAAGATGTTCTTCAACTGGAAATTGAACTTGAGGAACTGGCTGTAGGGAGTGGAAAGCAGTTTCTTGTCTTTCTGATAGTAGTCGAACCCAAGGAGGGCATTGGTGAGGTTGAGGAAGTTGGCAGACTCCTTGACTGTACCCTCGAAGTGCATCGTGTGGCGGATGCGGTTGTTCCATGTATTTTCGTAGGTGATGGAATACTGCATGGCAGGAATGAACTGGTCGCGCAAGGACACATAAAGTGCAGAGTTGCGACGGGCAATAGAGTCGAAACGCTCAGTCGTGTTCTGCATCTTGTTGTAGGTGATGATGAGCGGAGAGAGTTGATGACTCCATGAACGAGAAGTCTGGAAGCCATAGGTTGCCTCGGCAGTGAACGTCATGAGCCGATAGTAGTAGGCACGTTTGAGTTGCTCCACACTCATCTTGAAGAGGGTCGATGTGGGGTATTTGTAGAAGCGTTTGTTGAGCCAAGGAAACGCTATCCAAGGATAAGCCAAGGAAAGGTCAAGCGCAGCATCATAGGAGTTGATGCGCTCTGTCTCACCATGCAGTTTGCGTGTCTGCCACTCATAACTGCCCCGAACTCCTACGGAAAAGGTTTCGCCATGATGGAACGCATTGCGTTTGGAGAGGGTGACTCCAAAGCCCGGACCAATCTGGTAGTTGGACTTATGGGTGAAATTAAAGTCGAACTCAGCATCGATGAGTTGGTCGAGAGTGAGGTCAAGGCGCACGTCGATGGTGTCGTTGCGAGAGTTGAGAGTCGAGAGTTGAGAGTCGAGAGTTGTGCTGTCAACCGTTAACTGCAAACTGTCAGCATCCCTCGGAGTGAAGGTGAATCGCACATTGGAGAAGATGTCCATACTGCGGAGGTTGGCAAGCGTTTGGTCAACCAGCGACTGATTGAAGAGTTGCTTCGGACTGAACTTGAAGTTTTTCATCATCACACGTGGTGCAATGGGAATGTGGTTGCCTTGCCACACAATCTTGAGGTTGTTGCGACGGTTGAGGGAATCGTCAAAGAGAACCGTTCGTCCTTCCCCCCGTCCCTCTCCACGTCTTTGGCGGGAGTACTCGCTGGTGCGACTTTGCCGGATGTAGGCACTGATACGTCCAAAATGGTACTGCCGATTCGCCTCCTCTGGCATGGAGATGTCGGGCACCACGACCAGACTCACCCTGTAGGGGGTGTTGGTGGAGTCGGCAAGGTATTTGATGTAATCAGCACGATAATTGTAGAGACCGTTGTTTCGGAACTCACGGACGAGACGCTCCTTCTCGCTGGTGAGGTCAAAAGTGGAGAACTGAGAGCCTTTATGTATGTATGCATCCTCCTCGGTGGCACGGAGGATGCTGTCCTGAATGCTGTCGCGGAAAGCATAGCGGATGCTATCGAAGAGGTAAGGTTCTCCCAGATGAATGTCGTAGGCAATGCGTTGTTTCTTCGGGTCACGCTGGGTGAGGAGTTCATAATCCACATGCCCACGGAAATAGCCGTAGTTCTGCAGGAGGTTAGTTGTCACTTTGGTACGGGTATCAGGCGACACTTGCGAGATGGTGACGGGGGTGCCTGCAAAGGAATTGAACAACCACTTATTGAAGCCTGTGCGCTGTTCATCGACCAGCGCATTGTAAAGCCAAAGTCCTATTTGGAGAGGACTCCGTTTAGAAGAACTGCCCAGCAAGGCACCGTTAGGCTTATAGGCAAGGGCAGCATTGACTTCTTCGAGAGCAACACCCTCGGCAGCCGTGCCCTTCTTGTCATGCACACGGGTGCGCTCTATACCCGTATAGAGCACCTCTCCCTCTGGCAGATGGGAGGTGGTGGAGCAAGCAGCAAAGAGCATTGCTATATATAATATAAATATGTATAGAACCTGTCTTTTCATTCTTCTTTCTTTTCTTCGAGGGCCTCCATCCCCCCCGTCTGTTGTCCATTGTCCGCCGTCCGTTGTCCGTCGTCCGTCGTCCGTTGTCCGTTGTCTCTTGTCCTCTTCCAAATCAGCAGGTCGGAGAGTCTATCGACTTTCTTGCGGAGCATCACACCCATACCGTTTTTGTCGATTTCTCCTTCCAACAGGTTGGAGAAGTCCTTCTCGTGGAAGAGACGGATGTATTGTGTGCCACCATTGTCAAGTCGCCATTCGAGCGACACGTCATCGATGTAGGCACCCGACTCCTTATAGACGGTATTGTTGTTGTCGGAACTCACCTTACCGCCAATGACCACATTGAGTCGGTCGGAAAAGAAGCGGCGTGAGAACTTGAAGGAATAGTCTGTCCGTTTCGACCCGTCGTCACGCACGGTCTGGTCAAGTCCTACACTGACATTAACCATCGTGGAGAGCGCATTACCAGCAATTTTGTTGATTTCTTCTTCGAGGAAGCCATTCAACGCATTACCAGCAGCAAAACCCTTGCTGTTGGTGCTGGAGAGATACATGCCCGTAGCCAACATGCCGACAGCGAGTTTGTTGCGGTCTTCGGCAGAAAGGCTTGCCAATTCGTTCTGCACAGACATCTCCTCTGGAGCATCAATGATAAACTCCATGCCCATATTATCGAGCGTATTGGTGAGTTTCAATCCCACATCAAATGCCACATTGCGGCTACCGTTCTCACCCTGGCTTACTGCCGAACGGACACGTTCGGTAGCAGTCAAATTGAGGACAGGATTGCTGACAGGACCAGCAAATTCGACGTATGAACCCGGATGGATGCTGAAGGTCTTGAGCGGAATGACCGGAAGGGTGTATTTCATCTCACCCTCATTGATGGTGTAGCGTCCCATCATGTTGAGCACCCCTGCTGGAGAATATGTCATGGTCATGTTACCACCTCCCTGCACATAGACATAACTCTGTTTGTCGGCAGAGAACTCGCCTCGCAACATGGCACCATCCTCAATGCTGAGCGTCAGGTTCATGTCGATGCCTGTGAAGGAAGTCTTGGGTATCTCATCACGTGAAGGTGGCGGAGCACTGAAATCGACGAAGGTAACGATGTCTTCAAGTCGGTCAGTCTGATAGAGTGCCGTCTCCGACATGACATAAGTGATGTCGGTCGTGGGCAACACGCGCACCAGACCACGAATGGTCAAATCCTTGGTGGAACCAATGACACGTGTGAAGAAATCGCCATACATGTCACCATACAGCAACGACTTGTTATTGGGTTTTGCTTCTATCAACTTGATGTTACGTCCATTGAGCGAAAGCGACATGAAAATTTCGTCAAGGTTGGAGAAATCCATATTTCCATTCAAAGTAAGCGGATTCCCACTTGCTCCGTAAAACCTGAAGTCTTCAAAGTCAATACGGCTATTGTTGAGGATGATGCTATCGTTTGCCAAAGCAAGGTCAATGTTGTAAGGTGTGGAGAGGAGGTGAACATCCTTAGGCAACAAGGCACCATTGAAGAGGAGAGCACTCATAGGTCCCGTCACCTTGATGTCGCCAGCCATTGCCCCTTTGAAACCCAGCAGTTGGGCAGGCATAAAGGGTGAAAGCATCTCCATCGGCACATCCAAGAAGGCGAGGTTGGCATCCAATGCCCCTTCTCCCTCTGCATCATAATTACCATCCAACTGCAAGACATCCCTATTGTTGTAAGCGACTGTCGCATCAATCACATGGCGCGTCTCGCCTTGTGGCATGTAGGTGAACCGAGAAGAGAGATCACCCATCCTCATCCCCTCATAAGCAAAGCGTTCTGCATCCAAGGAACCTTCCACCATGAAATTTTCTCCTTGGTCAATATAGGTGGCGTCCACATTCAGCATACCATCCATCGCAGGAAGTCCGGGCATCGGCACCACTTTCAAGATTTCACCAATGTTGAGGTCGTTGGCAATCACATTGGCAATCTGCTTTCCGATGTTGCTTTCGTCGGCATAAACTGCCACATAGGTGCTGTCCGACATGCTGGACAAGCGCACATCGGCAAGAATGGGTCGGTCAGGACGAGTCGTGATATAGTTGTCGCTGTTGATGGCAAACTCACGATAGGCGATGATGGGGTGTTGCGGATAAAGACTGTAATTCACACAAGTGTCTGTTGCCAATCCCCTCACACCCAAGTCTATGCCCTTGCGGTCTTGCTTGTCGAAGTAAATCAGATGAGCATCCACCTCGTTTGCTTTCAGGTAACCATCCAGATAGGCACGGAAGGCGGGCAGCATGGGTTGGTCACTGCACTGTATTCCCACATGGTAGTCAAACTTCGTGGAGTCTTGTGCCAGTTCGAAAAAGGCGGTATCCACTCTCACGCTATCTTTCTTGAAAGCATACACATGACCGTTGCCCCTCAAACCGCTTTGTGGCGATGACTCAATGTCAGCAGAAAGTTCATTGAAACGGATGCCATACATCTTGAGCAGGTCGGAAAGCGGATTTTCATTCCTTGCCTTAACATGGAGGGTCAGTTCGGGCAAATACGACTTGAGCACATCCAGATTCACATCACGGTTCTTGAACTGCTTCATCGTTTCCTTCTGCAGTTTCTCCACCTTGGGCATGAGATTGAACAGATTGCTCGGTGCGAAGAAGGTGAAGTCGAGGTCACCCGTCCGCATGGTTGCCAGAGTCGTGTCCTTCCGCGCTTCCGCAAAGAGGTCGAAAGCATCGGCAGTGATGCTGTCTTTGCCCATCTTCAGGTTCATCACGTCGATATGAGAGTCCACAAGGAAGAGTTTGTCCATGTTGTAGGAGAACTGCATGGTGCCGTTGGCACTTGCCGTCAACACATCTTCGCTGAAACCCATGCTCTGCACATCGGCATAAGGAAGGTCAAGGTTCATCACCCCTTCAATCAGATGTTTCTTCAATTCACCATCAAAAGTGAGGTTGGTCTGCACTTGGTCGTTGTCGGCTGTCAACGCCAATTGTAGTTTGCTCCCCTTCAGCGTGGCATCGGCATCGATGTTGCTAAGGTTGAGTTTGCCCATATAGGCATTGGTCAGGCTGGCAGTGGCATCGAGTGTAGTGGAGGGAGAGAGGAAGTCAAAACCACGTCCGTTGGCTTTCACCTTCCCCGAAAGCACCGTGTGGTCATCCATCGGCACATAGTGGTTCACCACCAAATTGCTGATGTTCATGTCCGCCCTGTAGGCATCAGATGCCAACACATAGCCACCATCCAAATCGACGGTCGCGCCATATACGTCTTTGGCTTTCAGTTTGGTTTGCAAGGAAAGGGCATCTGCCACATCCCACAGGGTGGCACTGCCGTCCACCACTGCCATGCCCGGCACTTTCAGGTGCAGTTGGCTCACATCGAGGGTTCCGAAGTTGCCAGCAGCCTTCAGTTGCACTTCAAGCGGACGCACTGGCAACTGCCTGTTCAACATCGTGCAGACATCTTTCGTGTCGGGACCTCCCATACGGGTGAAATAGATGACATCACCCTTCCCTATCTGTCCTTCCCCCACAAAGGAGAAGGTGCCTGGGTTCACATCATCGAAGGCATTCATGTCCATGCGGTATGCCACAGCAAGGTCACTGTCACCCGTCTTCATGTGGAGGTTGGGAACTGTCAGGGAAAGCGAATCCATCTCCACCCTACCCTGCGTTTCTGCAATCGTCAATCCCGATTGCTCCACTGCCGCCAACTGACGAAGATTCAGTTGCATCTCGCCCGTTGTTCCTTTATATTCGAATGAATCCACTGCCATGTCCAGTTCGCTGAAAAGCATGTGGGAAGGGTCGAACTGGTCTCGGAAACGGGGCTCTTTCATTAGATCGAAACTGGCGGTTGCCCCTTTCACCTCCAGTTGATGCACTTGATAGATTTCCTTGTCGAGGTCAAGGAAAGCCTTTACATGGGCATCAGCAAAATGGGCAGCCACCCATGTGCTGTCGGCTTGTGGAGTAAGCAAAACTTTTGCCTTTACGTTTTGGAAAGCCAAATCCTCCACGGCAATCTTCCATGTGACAGGCTCACTCTCTGTCGTATCTTCTGGCACCGAATCGTTCAGCAGCACCATCAGGTCTGCATCGCGCAGGAGTGCCTTGTTGAGCACAGCATATTCTTTCTTAAGGTCCGTGCTGTGGGAATTGAGGCTCAATTCCGCCACGTTTCCTTTCACGACCACCGCATCAATCATCCCCTTCGTGTCCAACTTGGCGTCATACAGATGAATGCCGTCCACCTCCGCCTTCAACTGAAACAAGGGCATTGCCTTCACGCTGATGTCCAATTCGCGGGCAGCCAGCACCGTGTCTCCCTCCTGAATTGCCAACATCTCCCCCATTGACAGATCGAGCGGAAACTTCAGATGGACACTCTCCACCGAGACCTCCATGCCCATCTCCTCGCTCAGCCATTCCGCAGCCTTATCCACGGCAAATTTTTGCACAGGGGGTGTATAAATCAGCACGAAAAGCAACAGGAATAAGAAGATTGGAGTTAGCGCAATTCCCAAAAGAATGCGCCAACTCCAACCTAAAAGAGTGTACTTTCCGTGCTTCTTCACCTTACAAGTTTGGATTGATCTTGCTCCACTCAGAGATTGGTGGAACAATATTCAGCGTCACGAGTTCGTCACGCATCTTGCAGAGGTGCTCGTAAGAAGCATCCAACTTCGCCATTTCCTCAGCAGTACCAGTTGGCATCTTGTAGGTGCAACCATTCGTGTCAAGCGTAGTGTCCATCGCCATCATGATGTGGTTGTACTTCTCGTTGTTCACGTAAGTACCTGCAGGCCAACGGAATTTCTCACCGCCCATCACTGAACGAATCATCTCTACAGAGCAGAATGCAGGACTCTGCCAAGAAGAACGTCCACGAAGTTCGATAATTTTCGCGCCACCCTTCGTCACGTCCACCTTCAACTGCTCCCACTCTTCCTGTGTGCAGGCAGGAGTGCCGATGAGTTCGTTCAGAGGTTTGCCAGCCACCTTCACAGCGCTGCCAAACACAGCCATCTGCTCACCGTGGCCACCGTAGGTAGCGCAACCTGTCACCTCATACTGCTTCACACCAAACTTCTTTGCCAAAGCAGACTGCAAACGAGTAGAGTCGAGGGCAGCAAGCGTAGTCACCTGACCTGGCTTCAAACCTGAATACAGCAATGTCACCAGGCCTGTCAAGTCTGCAGGGTTGAAGATAACTGTCACGTGCTTCACATCAGGGCAGTAAGTCTTGATGTTCTGACCCAGTTCCTCTGCAATCTTGCAGTTGCCAGCGAGCAAATCCTCACGAGTCATGCCTGCCTTACGAGGAGCACCACCTGAAGAGATGATGTACTTGGCATCCTTGAATGCCTCAGCCACATCTGTAGTAGCAGTCAGGTTCACGCCATCATAACCGCAATGGAACATCTCTTCCATCACACCCTCCATACCTGGAGCATACACATCATACAGACACACATTTGGAGTCAACTTCATCGTCAAAGCCAACTGCACCATAGTAGAGCCGATAGCGCCACCAGCACCTACAATCACGAGTTTGTCGTTTGTTAAAAATCCCATAATTTAATATGTTTAGTTAAGTGTTTTACATTTATGTGCAAAGTTACCTCTTTTCCCGATAACAAACAAAAAAACACGTCTATTTCTTAAAAAGAACACCACTTTCCTTTTTTTTAAGCATAAAATACAGGAAGATTGCCACGTTCAAGGGGCAATATCACAGAAAAATCGTAACTTTGTACACCCTAATAAAAACATAACAATCATGAAACGAATCCTTTTAGCCTCTGCAATTGCCCTGATGGCAGTTGTAAGCATCTTTGCCCAAAAACCTGACAAGAACTTCCACATCTTCCTCTGCTTCGGGCAGTCGAACATGGAAGCCGGTGCACGTCCTGCCGAACAGGACAAAGACTTCAACGACCCAAGGTTCCAGTTCCTTGCAGCGGTCAACATGCCACGCATGCAACGCGAGATGGGTAAATGGTACACAGCCACTCCCCCCATCTGCCGCGAAGGCAACAATCTGGGACCTGTCGATTTCTTTGGACGCAAGATGATTGAGTGCATCGATGAGAAATACCGCATCGGCGTCATCAACGTATCTGTGGCTGGTGCCAAAATTGAACTATGGGACAAAGACGACTACAAGGAGTATATCGACAATGAGCGAGACTGGATGAAAAATATTGTCAACCAATACGATGGCAATCCCTACAAGCGACTCGTGGACATGGCACGCATTGCCCAGAAGGATGGTGTCATCAAGGGCATTCTCATCCATCAAGGAGAATCCAATTCCGACGACCCCAAGTGGCCAGAGCGTGTAAAGAAGATTTACGACAACCTCTGCAAGGATTTGAACCTCAATCCCAAAGAAGTTCCCCTTCTGGCTGGTGAACTGAAACATCAGGAGCAGGGCGGTGTGTGCTGGCGGTTCAACGTGGACATCCTGCCAAACTTGCCCAAAACACTCCCGAACTCCTACATCATCTCAGCAAAAGACTGCGAGAGCACAGGCGACCAGTTCCATTTCAGCACCGAAGGCATGCGCACCCTCGGTTACCGCTATGCTGAGCAGATGCTGAAACTGCACAAGTATAAGCGTCGTTGACCTTTCCTGCCACAAAGGTCAATGCCACTCAACCCACTTCGAAGTCGAGAAAACCACTCCCTCTTGGAGGAATACTTCACGAAAAGCAAAAGAATATCACAAAAATTTGATTTCACATTTTCTTGACGTATCTTTGTACCCCAATTAACAACAACAATCATGAAACGAGCCCTTTTCACTCTTACCTTTGCCTTGATGGTAGCAGTGAACATCTATGCTCAGAGAACTGTCGTATGGGGAAAACCTGTTATCGGATACACCCATTACAATTACTTTACAGTTCAGAAGGTGGAATTGGCGAAAGACAGGACATCCATCTATATATTAATCACATATCCATCTGAAGCATGGTTCCGTTTCTCGCCTCAAAGTTATATTGAGGCAGACGGGAAACGCTATGCCATCACGGGAAGTGACAGCATCGAATTGGGCAAAGAGGAACACACCTCCCCTCAAACCATGAAGAAGGAGTTTGTACTCCATTTCCAGCCCTGCCTCAGAAGACTAAGATATTTGACATGTTAGAAAGCACACAGAAAGGCGATTATACTTTCTTCTACATTCACCCTAACGACTATCAGATGCCAGAGACTCCTGTACCAGCCGACTTCCGTGCCGACTATCCTGAAGACGATGTGTGGCCAGAAAATGTGTTCAGCGAGGAGCCTGCCATCGTCCATTTCAAGGCACTGAACTATAAGAAAGGGATGGATGCAAAGATTAGTCAGCAAAAAGAAGGATTGAATACAAACGTACACTATCTCGAACTGGCTGATGTGGCACCAGAGAATACGCTCCATTGCCTGCTCGACCGCTACAAGGGGAAGGTGTGCCTGCTTATGCGATCTACAATGCGAATGGAGAAAATACCTACCAAAACCTTGGTCTCCCAAGAAATGACGCAGGAAAACTATTTAAGGAGGAATTGCTGAAAGCAGGACAGACAACTGCCTTCTAAAGCGCCGTCCTCTTCAACACCAAAACAGAAAAGAGAAACTAAAAACCATTGGATATGAAGACAAAACTTTTATTGACCGCGATGGCTGTGATGATGACAGTGGCTGGATGGGCACAGGAAAATAACAAGAAAACGGAAGTGGTGAACACGACCTCTGGACCTGTGCAGGGCATCGTGCAGGAGGGCACTAATGCTTTCCTCGGTATTCCTTACGCAAGGGTGGAACGCTGCATGCCTCCACTGCCCGTGAAGGCTTGGAAGGATGTGAGACAGTGCGACCATTGGGGACCTCAGGCGATGCAGCAGACGAACCGCCCGATGTCGGAGGATGAGATGTCGGAGCAGTGCTGTGTGCTGAACGTGTGGAGCAACAACGTGCCACCCACTCCTCGCCCGGGTTTGAACCTCAGACCTGCAGAACCGAAGCCTGTGATGGTGTGGCTGCATGGTGGTGGTTTCGACAGCGGTACACCAGCATGGGATCCTGGCATGTGTCTGGCAAAGAAGGATGTGGTGGTGGTGAGCGTGACTCATCGTCTGAACATCCTCGGTTTTCTGGACTTATCGACTTGTGGCGAGAAATATAAGCATTCCGGCAATGTGGGCATGCTCGACGTGGTGCAGGCACTGCAATGGGTGCGCAGCAATATTCACCGATTTGGCGGTGACCCCAACAACGTGACCATCTTCGGTGAGTCGGGCGGTGGCGGCAAAGTGGGCACATTGCTCTGCATGCCTCCAGCAAAAGGACTCTTCCACAAGGCCATCATCATGAGCGGCACCATCCTGAACGTGAACACGAAGGCGATGACCGAGGAACTGGGCGAGGCTGTGTTGAAGGAACTGGGCATCAGCAAGGATGAGGTGGACAAAATCAAGGATGTGCCCTACAAGGATTTGTATGCCGCAGGACAACGTGCCATGGCAGCCAGCATCGGCACCCGTCGTCCTGGCACCCCAATGATGTGGGGTTTCGGTCCTACTCCCGACGGGGAGGATGTGGTGCAGCAACCTTTTCAACCTGCTTTTCCCGACTTCAGCGACGACATCCCCATCTTGATTGGCACCACCTTCAACGAACTGCAACGCCAACGCTATAACCAACCCATGACGATGGAACAGGCACGTGAAGAACTACAAAGGACTTTTGGCGACGAAACGGATGCCTACATCGAGGCATTCAAGAAAGCCTATCCACAAAAGGCACAAAATCAAGAACGTCTGCCCCAAGACCTGTTGAGTATTGACTGGCTCTTCCGGCCTAAGACGCTCATCACGGCTGATGCCATTGGCGGCAAGCGCAAGGCGGATACATACATGTATATGTTCACGGTGAGCGAGTCGGGCACTAAAAATGAATTTAAAGGTTCTGCGCATGGTGCCGAACTGAAATACTGCTTCGATGTGCTCCACCACTACAACGACCAACTGTCATCCAACACACTCGAAACGAACAAATACTGGGCTGACACGATGAGCAGCATCTGGGCACAATTCGCTCACGACGGCAACCCTAACATCGATGGCACTTCCATCTTCGCAGGTTGGAAGCCCTACACCAAGGAGAATGGTGAACTGATGGAAATTGGTGGTGTACAGCCCACTCTACACCACAACCATGACCGCCAACTGGCTGAAATCATCGACAGGCATTGCTTTAAGCAGTTGGATGAGTTTAGGAAAAATGAAAGAATGAAAAAATGAGAAAATGAAAACTAAAAGTGAAACACTAAGTAGATGAATAAAAATTTCTTTATACAAAAATTAATGAGAATTGACGTGTGAATTGCCGGAGATTGACGTGTAAGAACAAAGATTCTCAATGATTTATTCAACGTAAATACTCGTCAATATAAACATCAATCTTATAAAATATTTTTGAACGGTTACTTAAAAGTATAAGTTACCTGCCATGCGGGGTGGTGGTATCCTATTTGCAAAGGTAACTTATACTTTTAACTTTTAGTTTTTAGTTTTTCACTTTTCTCTCTCAATCTGCATCTTTTAATACTGGGAATTTCCTTCTGAACTCCTTGAGTTTCTGCAAATCGAGTTCGACGGTGATAGCAGAATCTTCGCCTAACGGACAGGCTGCCACGGTATTGCCATAGTGGTCAACAACCAGCGTTCCACCGCTGTAGCGTCCACTCTGGTCTTCTCCGATGCGGTTCACGCCTGCCACATAGCATTGGTTTTCGATGGCACGGGCATGGAGCAACGTGTCCCATACCGCCAAACGACTGGTTGGCCATGAAGCCACGTAAATGGCACAATCGTAAGGAATCTTCTCGTGGTTACGTGAAAAGCAGGGGAAACGGAGGTCGTAGCACACCTGCAAGAGGAAACGGCAACCACGAAACTCGACCACTACACGCTCACTGCCACGGGTGTAGCGCAGGTGCTCATCAGCATAGGTGAAGAGGTGACGCTTGTCGTAGGAAATCACCTCGCCATTGGGTTTGACGAAATAGAAGCGATTGCGGAAACGACCGTCTTCCTCGATTGCCACACTGCCACAGATGGCTCCTTTCAGTTCGGCAGCCATATTCTTCATCCATTCGAGCGAACTTCCGTCCTTCTCGGCTATTCCTTCGGGATTGACGGAGAAACCTGTGGAGAACATCTCTGGCAACACATACACATCGCTCTTGTCGAGTCCCCAAAGGATTTCTGCAATCTTTTCTTGGTTGGCAGCAGGATTGCCCCACACGATGTCATTCTGCAACAAGGATATTTTCATGCTTTTTTCTTTTTCAAATTCAACACAATGCCTACAACAATCAGTAACACGAGCACCGCCAATGCCACATAGGCAATGGTTTCTGTCGCTTGGATGCTCTGGGGCTTGAAGGTGAGCACCACTTCATGCTTACCAGAAGGCACGTTGAGGGCACGGAGCACATAGTTGGCACGTCCCAACTCTACGGGCAGCCCGTCAATGGTGGCTGTCCAACCAGGATAATATACCTCCGAGAAGACCACCAGACCTCCTTGAGCGGATTCCACTTCATATTTTGCCTCATTGGCTTCGTAGGAAGTCAATTTGACAGTACCTTCACCCCCAGCCTTCAGGAAACCGAAGTCATCCTTCGCCACCACGGCTGTGTTGCGCAGATTGACTTTCGAGAGGGCATCAAGTTCTTCGTTGGCATTGGCGACCCACTGAATGTCGGTGACAAACCATGCATTGCCCATCGCCGTGACATTCTCCACGGGCATCTTGATTTCACCCTTCTCACCAGCACCGAGGATGAACCAACGCGTGTTGAGCATATTGATGACAGGGAAGAGGGAATCGGTTTTGACCACAGATAGGTCATAAATGGGATAAGGTGTCTGCTTTTCCATCATGGCGATTGTATCTACAGGAGCCTGACGCAAAGCCTCATACACCTTCGACATCTCTGGAGCGATATGTGTCTCAATGAGTTCTTGATAACGACGAAGTTTGGCGGCATGGTAACCACCCACAGAACTATAGAACGCACTGGTGTTGTTGTCATTGAAGGTAGAGACGGTGAAGTTCAGTACACGATAGTCGCGCCCTTCCCCACTCTGCTCAAGGATATACTTGTCAGCATCTGTCTTCTGAATGCGGGCAACCCCCTGAGGCTCCACAAACATATCATCGTGGAGGTAACGCTTGTTCACATTCCACATATCTATTATACAGATAACCAGCAAAACCACGCTCAGCAAACTCACCTGCCCAGGCTTCACCTCACCTTCCTTCTTTTTCGCATACCACCACATGGCACCAGCACCCATCAGAATGAACAGGATGCTGCGCCATGCATCGGCACTCACCATGGCTGCACGCATGTCGGAGATGCTTCGGAGGATGTTCTGACCGAAGGCACCATCAAAATAGCCTGCATCGACATATTGCTGCACGGCTGCCTTGTCGTTGGTGCTCACGCAATCATGACCAAGACCTGGTGCCATCACATAAATCAAGCAGATGACCACCGTGAAGATGCTTGCCGCATACAAGGGTTTCAGGTTGGGTTTCTCCACCCATACTTTCAGCCCCCACAAGGCAATGAACGGTACCACAAACTCCACCACCACGAGGATACTTGCCACCGTGCGGAACTTGGAGTACATGGGCACATGGTCGATGAACCAGTCGGTAAAAGGCATGAAATTGTGTCCCCAACTCAACAGCAAGGTCAACACACCTGCTGCGATGAGTGCCCACTTCATCGGATTCTTATGAGGAATGACGAGCAAGCCCATCACGAAGAGCATACACACCAAGGCACCGAGATAGACAGGACCGCTTGTGCCGGGTTGTTCACCCCAATACTGCGTGAAGGCGCCATAGATGCCCATCTGTTCCAACTGTCCGTCAGCCTTTTTCATGGCGGTCTTATTCATAGAGAGTGGCATGCTTGCCCCACCCTTCACATCGGGAATGAGGAAGGTCAACGACTCGTCAATGCCATAACTCCACGCGGTGATGTAACTGCGTTCCAAACCACTGTCTGTCTGGTCATCCGTCTTACCTTGCTTCACAAGTTCACTCTTGCCACGCATGGTGTCCTTGGAGTATTCGTAGGTATGATAAAGGTTGGAAATATTGAGACAGATGGCTATCACTGCTGCCAAGGCGACACCTGCCGTCGCCTTACCAAATGATGCCAGTTCCTTTTGTCTGATGGATTGAATAAGGAATGCCACCACCATCAAAAGTTCGATGGTCAGGAAGTAGTAGGACATCTGCACATGGTTCGCCTGAATCTGCAAGGTGGCGAAAATGGCTGTCACAATTGTACCCAAGAGATATTTCTTTCGATAGCACAAGGCAATGCCCGCAATCGTGGGAGGAATATATGCCAATGCCATCACTTTCCAGATGTGCCCTGCTGCGATGATGATGAAGAAATAACTGCTGAATGCCCACACCACGGCTCCTAAGGCTGCCATCCAATGACGGAAATCAAAGGCACGGAGCAGGATGTAGAAACCTAACATCGAAACAAAGATGTACCATACATAATCGGGAAACCACAAATGATACGCCTTCTCCACGAATGACATCGTCTTGGTGGAACTGTACGATGGCGCTATCTGGTAGGTGGGCATACCACCGAACAAACTCGTCACCCAACGCGGCGTTTCCCCACCATGCGCATCACGGTAAGCATTGATTTCCACATTGATACCATCATTGGCACCACTATCGTGCTGTTCCAAACGATAACCCTTGCTCACGGGTGACATGAAATATGCCCACGCTATCACCGCAAACAGGGCGATACAGTACACATCTGGCAGAATCTTCTTGAAATTGAATTGCATAACTAAAATGGATAGATTTTGAGTGCAAAGTTACTCTTTCTTCTCATTGTGACCAAATCTTTTTCCCATAAACAAAAAAAAACACCGCGCATCTCGTCGTGGAACGACAAAATGCGCGGGAAAGAATTAGAGGAAAGGAAGACTATCGCCAACTGTTTCCACTGCTGTAAGTAGTGAGGGTTGCACTGGTGCCGTCAGTAGAAGAGGTTGCCCCCATCCCGTTCCAGAAGGTGTCGCCACCAGCGGTCACTCCCGATCTGAGGGTAGTAGTGCCCGATGTGGAGACGACGAGTGCGCTGCCCCCCGAGGATGGGGTCTTGAAGGCGAGGGCAAGGGTGTCGTTCGAGTAGAGTCCATACCAAGTGTTGGCGCTCCATGTCTGACTGCCGCCCCCTTGTGGACCACCACCGAAACCGCCACGCCCGCTGTTGCCACCGCTGTTGCTGCCAGAGAGTTGGTAACAAGTTTGGTTCGTCACGGCACCAGACTCCAATCCTCCGATGGCCACGAGGGTGCCACCGCTGATGGTGAGTGTGCACCTCTCTTTGGCATCGATGCCTACTTCGGGTGATGAGGCCCCAACGGCATAGATGGTGCCACCCTTGATGTTGAGGTTGGCGTTGGCATCGAGTCCGTCATTTCCTGTTGAATAAGCACACACGGCACCTCCGCTGATGGTCATGACCCCCCCCGAGTTGATGGCATCGTCAGAGGATTGGGTGTAGATGGTGCCACCCGTGATGTCAAGTGTCGCTTTGGTCTCGACGGCCTCATGGTATTTCGCTATGATGCTCATGGTGCCGCCACTGATGGTCATGGCTCCGTCAGTCTTGATGCCTTTAGGCGAGGACTTGTAACTGCTGTTGAGGTTTTCGACCGTCTTGGTTGAGGTAGTGGTGCTGATTTTGTTGTTTGAATAGTAGGCGATGCTACCCGATGTATTGACAGTGATGCTGCCATCAGTGATTACAAAAGTACCGTCGCCACTGATGCCCTTACCTCCTGCACCTATGGCAGTAAGGTCGAAAGTACCACCACTGATGCTAATGTTGCCGTCGGCGCTGATACAGGCTGCAGCCTTTGTCTTGGAGTCGTCGCTATCCCATTCGCAGCCTCCAGACGCGCTGAGGGTTACCGTGCCTCCCGATGCCACGAATTGACCGTCGGCATTCAGTCCCTTGGCAGCCGTGGCACTCACCTGTCCCGTGATGGTTCCGTCCCAAATATAGATGCTGCCCGAGTTCTCGTCTTCGTGGTCGGTGGTTTCGCCTGTGGCGTCTTCATCCTCATCAATCTCACTTTGGATGCCATCATCGCCCATGCTGTTGAGGGTGATGCTGCCACTTTCCATGAGGAAATACTGGTTGCAGTTGAAACCATCGGACACGGCACCTGTCACGTTGATGGTGCAGTTCTTCACGGTGATGTATTCACCTGCCTTGATAGCATGCTTATATTGTCCTTTGACATTGAGGGTACCTTTGCCCTTGAATTCAGCGTGTCCTTTCACATAGAGTGCTGCTTTCTGGGCAAGGTCATCAGATGGGCTGGCACAGTCGACCAAGGTGTTTTCTGTCCCTTTCTTCACACTGACATTGACACGTTTGCCATTCTGAATGTGGAGGGCTGCTCCTGAATAAATAGGAGTATTATTGGTGAGCGAAACACCATTGAGATCAATACTACACTTATATTTGCCGCTCATGTAGAACTCACCGTCGCTTGATGAGCCAGAAAGTGAGTAGGTGATTTCATCCCCATCCACATCGTCCGTGTTGCTTTGCACGATGCTGACATGGGCTCCACTGACAGTGGGAGTAATGTATTGTGCCACATTGCCAGCCACGGTCACAGTGGCAGTGTTACCGCTATAAGCGATGGCTACTTGATTGTCGGTCACTTCCGCTGCATCAACATACATCTTGGTGATGTCGCTGATGGAGAAGGTCTTGTTCTGAATGGTCAGGGTGGTACCGCCAGTATAGACCATGTCGCCAAGGCTGGTTGCAGGAAACTGATAGGTCGCATTGCCCGTCACCACATGAAGTGTCTGCGCCTCGGCTGCCACTGTCAGTGCAAGGGCGGATAAGAGTGCACATAACTTTTTCATTTCACGGCAATTTTAAAAGTGGAACCATTCTGTTGCTTTGCGATGTAGATGCCTTTGGCGAGTGCGTCTTTGGCTGCCGCCAATGTGTCATACTTGCCGACAGCAATGCCCGATACGGTGAAGATTTCCACAGGTGAATCTGTAGGAGTCTCAACATCGGTAATGCCACTTGCTTCGGTAGAAGTGGTGAAATACATTTTCTGCAGGTCAGCAAGGATGAACGACTTGCTTCCATCGCTGTTGGTGGCAATGAGCGTACCATTGGAGAAAGTCAGCACGAGCGACTGCACCGCCACGGTCTGCACCGTTCCGTTGTTCTGCTTGAAAGCCAGATAGGGGAAGTCGTACGTGTCGGCATGTGCCGAGGGGAGCCCCATCATGGAAAGGAAGATGAAAAGTGCTTTTTTCATGATTCTTGTAAAATTATTAGTTAACAATAATGATTGTGCAAAGGTATGAGTTTTTTCAGTACCTATCAACAAAAAAAACGGATTTCTTTTTGCAAAAAGTCGCTTTCCTTTATCAAGAAGTGGGAATATTTTTCTATCTTTGCAACCGTAAATATTTAAGAAAGAGCAATATGGCACACAAAGACCGACACCCCCTCGAATTGCAAAAGGATTGTATAACACGAGAAGGGGTTATCGTGATAGAGAATGTAAAGACTTTACCTTCTTATGGCGAACCGTATGTGTCGCCCCACTTGGTGGTTTGCCTGAATCATCAGGGACATGTCAAGATGGAGTACGATATGCGTCCTGCTGAGTTCGGTGTCCACGACATCTCGGTGGTATATCCAAACCATAGTGTGGTAGCGTATGAGTTATCACCCGACTATTGTGCCACACTGGTGGTCGTGTCGGACAAACTGATGGAACGATTGCGCAATCGCTCCACCTACAGAAACCATTTGCTCTATTTGAATAGACCCCAATTCCATCTGACAGATGAACAGTATGATGGGATGATGAAAATAATAGAAGTCATGAAGATAGTGTGTAATGTGCACACTTCTGCTCGGGAGGGCATGCTGGAGAATTTGCTGGATGTGTTCTCGCAGGTGGTGGATGAGTATCGTGCCGCCAATATGAAAGAAGGGGCTGAAACAGATGACAACCCGTTGTTTGCTCGTTTCTGTGATGCCATCGCGCAACACTACAAGGAATCACGAGAGGTGAGTTTCTATGCACGACTGATGTGTCTCTCGCCCAAATATTTTGCTGTTGTCATCAAACGAAGTACAGGACTTGCCGCCAGTGACTGGATTTCCAACTATGTCGTCATACAGGCAAGATCGCTCCTCATCAATCGGAGGGACATGAGCATTCAGCAAATAAGCAATGAATTGGGATTCCCAGACCAAGCCACTTTCAGCCGGTATTTTAAGAACAATGCAGGTCTGTCTCCTAAAGACTTGAGAAAATGCCGTTTTGTACCCCTATAAACTTTCGCCAATGTCCTCGCGAAACTTGTTGGCAAAGTCTTCCTGTCAGCATCCAAATTCTTTCACGCACAGAATTTGGTTTATACCCTCGCTTGATAGCGCCTTTGGCTTCGCTGAAAGTACTCACACTCGGAAAAATCCAAATAAATTTGTTTATTCCCTCACTTAATCGTACCTTTGCAGTCAAATTGAATTTCTATACGATGGCTGATAAAAAAGTGAGGGTGCGTTTCGCACCCAGTCCAACGGGACCTCTTCATATTGGCGGTGTACGTACCGCACTCTACAATTATTTGTTCGCCAAACAGCATGGCGGTGATTTGATTTTCCGTATTGAAGATACGGACTCAACCCGTTTTGTACCAGGTGCGGAGGAGTACATCATTGAGTCATTTAAATGGTTGGGTATCAAGTTTGACGAAGGTGTCTCCTTTGGTGGCAACTATGGTCCTTACCGTCAGAGTGAGCGCAGAGACATCTACAAGAAGTATGTGCAGGTGCTTTTGGACAATGGCAAGGCATACTACGCATTCGACACGCCTGAGGAACTGAACAAGAAGCGTGAGGAGGTGGAGAACTTCCAGTATGATGCTTCGACTCGTGGGATGATGCGCAACTCACTGGTGTTGCCCAAGGAGGAAGTGGAGAGATTGATTGCTGCTGGCGAACAATATGTGGTGCGATTCAAGATTGAACCTGGACGCGACGTGGTAGTGGATGACTTGATTCGTGGAGAGGTGAAAATCAACTCAAGCATTCTCGATGATAAGGTGCTCTACAAGAGTTCCGATGAACTGCCAACGTATCATTTGGCAAATATTGTGGATGACCACTTGATGGAGGTGACACATGTGATTCGTGGTGAGGAATGGTTGCCTTCGGCTCCACTCCATGTGCTGCTGTATGAGGCTTTCGGATGGGCTGACACGATGCCGCGTTTTGCCCACTTGCCTTTGTTGTTGAAACCTATTGGCAATGGCAAGTTGTCAAAGCGTGACGGTGACAAACTCGGTTTTCCTGTGTTCCCATTGGAATGGAATGACCCGAAGAGTGGTGAAATCAGTTCTGGTTATCGCGAGAAAGGCTATCTGCCAGAAGCGGTGGTGAACTTCTTGGCACTGCTGGGTTGGAATCCTGGCAATGACCAGGAACTGATGACGCTGGACGAGATGGTGAAACTTTTCGACTTGAGCAAGTGCTCGAAGAATGGTGCGAAGTTTGATTATGTGAAGGCTGCTTGGTTCAACCATCAGTACCTCATCCAACGTCCTGACAAGGATTGGTGTCCAGCCTTCGACAAGGTGTTGAAGGATAATGGCATCAACGCCACAGAGGAACAGGAGGCCGAGGTGGTGAGGATGATGAAGTTGAAGGTGATTGAATATACGGATGGGCAGGGCAATAAAAAGAAGCGCAACATTTCCTTCCCTTCTGACTTGTGGCCACTGACCAAGTTCTTCTTTGTGGCTCCGACGGAGTTTGACAAGGAGGGTGACAAGTTCATCCGCAAGAACTGGAACGAGAATACAGCCAACGACATGACACAGATGATGAAGGTGCTGGAAGGCATCGATGACTGGAGTGTGGAGGGACAGAAAGCCATCATCGACCCTTGGACAGAGGAAACAGGCATCAAGCCTTGGAACGCTTGGCGTGTGGCACTTGTGGGTGCTGGACAAGGACCTGACATGTACGAACTCTCGGCGTTCTTGGGTAAGGAAGAGGTGATGAAGAGAATGAAGTTTGCGATTGAAACACTCGGCTAATGTACACGATTGGAATATACATCTTTGTATTGGGCATACTGATTGCCGCCATTTTCCATAAGAAAGCAAGGAAGATGGTGATGGGCATCGGACAGACGTATCTGTTGCTGCGTCGCCATATCAAGAAAACGGATCGCGTAGTGTGGTTCCATGCCGCATCCTTGGGCGAGTTTGAGCAAGGGCGCCCCCTCATGGAACGTTTGCGTGTGGAACATCCAGAATATAAGATTCTGCTGACTTTTTATTCACCCTCAGGCTATGAGGTGAGAAAGGATTATGAGGGGGCTGACCTTGTGTGCTACCTACCTTTTGACACACCTGGTAATGCGCTTTCGTTCTTACGTCTGGCACATCCTGAGATTGCAATTTTCATCAAATATGAGTTCTGGACAAACTACCTGATTACTTGTCGCAGGAAAGGCATCAAAACTTACAGCGTGAGCAGCATCTTCCGTCCTGACCAATATTTCTTCAAATGGCACATGTTCGGCAAATACCCGACACTCAAGCCACTCAGACAATTTAACCATCTGTTTGTGCAGAACGAAAGTTCCAAGCAACTATTGGCTGATCATGGCATCAACTGTGTGACAGTGGTGGGTGACACCCGCTTGGATCGTGTCATCGCCATCAAGAACGCTGCTGCACCATTGCCATTGGTGGAGCAATTTGCAGGTGATTCACCTTGTTTCATTGCTGGTTCGTCATGGGGTCCTGACGAGGAAATCTACATCCCCTATTTTGCCCAGCACAAGGATTGGAAACTCATCATTGCGCCTCATGTCATCAGCGAGACACACCTGAGGGAGATTGAGGCATTGCTGAATGACAACGGCATCACTCATGTGAGATACACGCAGTTGGAGAAAAATGAAGTGTCTGTATCTTCAGAGGTGGGTGCCCTCATCGTCAACTGTTTTGGCAAACTCTCTTCCATCTATCGTTATGGCAAGGTGGCATTGGTCGGAGGTGGGTTCGGCGTGGGTATCCACAACGTACCTGAGGCTGCGGTTTATGGCATTCCAGTACTCTTCGGTCCCAACAACCAGAAGTTCCGTGAGGCACAGGCACTCAAGGCTTGTGGCGGCTCGTTCGAATATCAAGACAATGCTTCTTTTGCTGCGCTCATGGACAACTTCATCAACAATCCTGAAACACTCAAGAAGGCTGGGGATGCGGCTGATGGTTACATCAATGCCAATGCAGGTGCCACCGACAAATGCTTCAATGCCATCTTTAATTGAGATGACAAATGGTAAATAGTAAATGGTAAATGGTAAATACATAGACCTTTTCATCGATTTCGACGACACCCTTTATGACACCCACGGCAATGCCATACTTGCTTTGGAGGAGTTATATGAGTATCTGCACCTCGAACAATACTTCGATGACCCGAAGGTGTTCTATGATGACTATTGGAACACCAACATCCGTCTGTGGACACAATATGCCAAAGGAGAAATCGAACGCAACTATCTCATCGTGGAGCGTTTCCGTCATCCGCTGAGTCTTGGCAAGGGCTTGAACCCCACTGAGGAATATTGCCTTCAAGCCAGTGACAAGTTCCTCTCGCTCTGTGCCGTCAAACCGGGACTTGTGGAGGGTGCCCAAGAACTGATGGATTACCTCAGAGCAAAAGGTTACCGCATGCACATGTGCAGCAATGGTTTCCACGAAGTGCAATACAAGAAACTCCGTTCCTGCGGACTCTTCGACTATTTCACCACCATCATCCTCAGCGAAGATGCTGGTGCCAACAAACCCTCCCCTCAATTCTTCGACTACGCTTTTCAGCAATCAGGAGCCACGAAAGCAACCACCCTCATGATTGGCGACAATTTCAACACTGACATTCTTGGTGCCAAACACTACGGACTCGACACCATCTACTTTAACCGTTTCCCTGACTATCCTGCTCCAGAACCTGTCACCCATGAGGTGCATCATCTTCGTGACATCATCAGCATATTGTAAAGCCTATGCTGCCCCGAACGCTTTTCATTTCCCTCTTGCTGCTGTTCCACTCATCTTTTCTTCAGGCTGAGAACTGGATGAGCCGACTCCCCGACGACGCTTATGTGGCAGCACTTTCTATTCCTGGAGCACATGATGCTGCAACAGGCTATGGCTTCAGTGGTTGGTTGGGTATCTTCGGCAATCGTTATGCCCGTACCCAAGATCTTGACATTGCCCAGCAATGGCACATCGGAATAAGGGCTTTCGACTTGCGCCCTGCTGTCTATAACCACTACATGAATACCCATCATGGCATCATGCCCACCAAAATACGATTTGACAAGGTGCTGCAACTCCTGTGTGATTCGCTCAGAACCAATCCTTCCGAATTCGTCATCATCCATCTGCTGCATGCTGCCGATGGCGACAAAGTGAAGAATGCCTACAATGCTCGAATACAGCAACTCTTGCACGAAGAAAGGTTCAAGGGCTTTTTCGTGAACTTTAAGAATGACCTCAAAGTCAGTGATATGCGAGGGAAAATACTCATCATCAGCCGCAACCGCTACGCCGATACACCCATCGGAGGTTTTTTCAACAACTGGACAGGAAGCCTCAACTGGCAGCGTCAAACGGCTGGAAGCATCACAGGGTCAGGACATACACCTGGAAGATATTGTGTACAGGACTTTTCCTCCACCCATCACGAAGGTGGCGTGAGACAAAAAGTCCAAGCCATCAATCAGATGTTGGACCTTAGTACTCGCATGAAATACACCGACCCACAAGAAATCAGATGGGTCTTCAATTTTGCCTCTGCCTATTCCAAAGTGGCATCCGTCTTCGGACGAAAAATATCCCTCAGCAACGGCTACCGCGACAATGCCGCCCATACCCACAAAGCATTCCTCGACTATCTCATCACCCATCCCGCAGGACCTACAGGCATCATCCTTATGGATTTTGCCGGAGTGGACACTTCAAATGATTACTCCACGAGAGGCGGTGAACTTGTCAATGCCATCATCAACAACAACTTCCGATACCTCACGGGAAAGTAAGGAATATCTGTTTGTCATGAAGAAATTGTGCAATAGGATTCCCAACGAAGAAAACTGTTAGCAAAAGAAATGAGCAGTCTGGTCATAGCCATATTCCTGTTGAGCATGGGAGCCAGTTTCGTGCAACGTACGACAGGCTTCGGTTTTGGCATCTTCATCATGACAATGTTGCCATATCTTATGCCCACTTATGGGGAGGCAACCACACTATCAGGCATTCTTGCCCTAACCACTTCGGCAGTCATTGTCTGGCGATTGAGGCAATTCATCACATGGCAACGGCTGTGGGTGATACTGCTCACGTTCGTCCTCGTGTCCACCATTGCCATCTTTGTGTTGACCCGCATGGAAGACCATCTGCTCCGTCAGATTCTGGGTGTGGCTCTCATCCTCATCAGTATCTACTTCTTGTTGTTCAGTCAACGCATCAAGTTGCCTCAAACCAAACAAGTGCAGGTTGGAGCAGGAGCCTTGAGCGGACTCTTAGGCGGATTCTTCGGCATGCAAGGGCCTCCTGCAGTCCTCTTTTTCATCCAGTCCGAACCATCCAAAGAGCACTACATGGCAATGGCACAAACCTATTTCCTGATAGGCAACTCCATCATGACCCTGGTGCGTGCCTACAATGGATTCTTCACCCCCACTGTCCTGACCGACTACGGCTTTGGTCTTGGTGGCGTCGCTATAGGCACGATGCTCGGCTCCTATGTCTTTCGTCACATCTCCAACCGCCTTCTCCGCTACATCGTCTATGCCTACATCGGCATCAGCGGTGCAATCATTTTTCTGACAAACTAAGAACAGACCTCCATCGAAACAATCCCTTCGAATAAGCATTAACCATCCACATCAAATTTCTGCCAATATTGGCACTTTTATAATGTAATATACACTGTCGAAATGATTCAATAAAAAAAGGCGTGCAACCCATCAAGTTGCACGCCTTTTTTATCATGTATCTTATACAATTTCTTTATTTGACCTCCTCGAAAACGACTTTAACTGACTATCAATGCGTTAGCACCGGATGTTGCACACATGTCGCAAAAACGGAAATAACCATTGATAATCAACATGTT
>CAJOLW010000010.1 GCA_905235525.1 uncultured Bacteroidaceae bacterium | reverse complement strand
CAAGTCCGAAGTGTTAAATTCTAAAAGTGGTTGATATACAAAGATTTATCTCCATGTGCTTTTCATTGTTTATGGTTGTTTAGAGGTCTCTAAATACAACCAGCAAAAGCACTTTCACAGATACTTTTCACACTATAAGGAATGGTAACAGAGGTTAAGTTCCAACATCCCCGAAAAGAGTCTTGACCTATGGTGTTCACATCATAATCTACACCCTTATACGTAATTCTCGAAGGGATATCTATGCGGCCATTGTATTTATTGGGGCTAATGGTTACCTCGGCTGTTTTAGAATCTTCTTCGCTTATCAATTTGTAATAGATACCGTCAATTTTGACATCGTATGCTCTTGACCACCATGCATAAAAATCTTTGACAAAAGGTAGCACACTATTTCTTATTATTTCATTCCATCTAGACATAATATAATGATTATATATGAAAAGAATAGTATTGAATATCGCTTAGTTTCGCATAATTAGCGTTAAGTTCTTTTCGGATATTATAAATTAAGATAAATGGAGGTATGCAGAGCTAATCATTGCTGAATTTTGGTTCCTTTATCTCTCTTTCTCAAGCAGATTCATCAACTCGTACAGATAGGCAGGGCTTTGTACGTAGAGTTCGCCCTCCTCGTCCTGCAGGGCTAGCATCAGCGGAGAGTTATAGACCCTTTCCATCGCCTCCTCGATGGGGCAGCCCGTGTCTTCCATCACGTATTTGACCAGCTCGCTCATGACGTAGTTGGTCAGGTAAGTCGCTATCTGTTGATGGGTGGGCTGGTTCATAGATAGAGTGTCATGCCAGTGCCCCTCCATTCTTTTGGCAGACGATGAGCAGGTCGTCAATGGTTTCATCCATCGACTGCAGGTGCTCCACATCATAGAATTCAATCAGGAAAGCCAACCCCTTGTACTTGTGCAGATAGCGGAACGCAGCCTGCCGTGTCATGGCAAACCGCCGCCCGAACGCTTGAATGCACGCTGTCAAGAAAGGAATCTCGTATTTGCTCATCTGTCTTTCGTTTGGTTTCGGTTGCAAAGATACACATTTATTCTTCTCACACAAACAATCTCTGCAGAAAACTTTTCAACACAACATAAAAATTGGTGCCTTTCATGGAATGTTCACGAAAGGCACCAACGTTCAACTTCAATCAATTTCTCCGCTGCCAAAACAGAGGTGATGTTCCTTGTCATACACCACGCAGAACTGGCCTGGGGCAACGCCGTGTATCTTCTTGTCAGCCTGAAGGAACCAGCGTCCATCGTCTTTCAGCGATAGGACACCGCCAAGATATTCGGGCGTGTGGCGTATCTTGAAGGTCACCCGCATTGATGGACCTCCTTCGGTCATCTGCACCTCATGCTTAAACACCTCATTCTCAAACGGATTCTCCGTGATGAAATGGAAGTCATTCATGGTGATGTGATCCTTATACACCTTCTCAGGGTCGTAGCCATGCGAGACAAAGAGGATGTTGCGCTTGATGTTCTTCTTCACCACAAACCAAGGGCCGCCGCCGAAACCAAGTCCCTTGCGCTGGCCAATCGTGTAGAACCACAAACCTTTGTGCTCCCCTATCTTATGACCAGTCTCTATCTCGCGTACATCACCGGGATTCTCGCCCAGATGCGCCTTGATGTAGTCACGGAAATCAATGTTGCCCAAAAAACAAATGCCCTGACTGTCTTTCCTCTCCGCATTCAGCAAATGTGCCTTTTCCGCAATCTCACGCACCTGATGTTTCCAAAGATGACCTATGGGAAACATCAGTTTGCTTACTTGCAAGGAACTGATTTGACAAAGGAAATCCGTTTGATCTTTTACCGGGTCAGGCGAAGTGGAAAGCCACACCTTCCCATCTATCGTGGTTGTCGTGGCATAATGTCCAGTTGCAGTATAGTCAAACTCCTTGCCCGCCACCTCTTCAAAACAACCGAACTTGATGAGTTTGTTGCACATCACATCAGGATTAGGTGTCAAACCGATACGTGCCTTCTCCATCGTGTAGCCCACCACCTTTTCCCAATAGTCCTTGTGCAGGTCAATCACATCGAACTTCAAGCCATACTTCCGTGCCAGCCACTGACAAATCTCCACATCCTCTTCCGAGGTGCAGTTCCATTCCGTATCTTCATCGGGACCAATCTTGATGTAAAACAGATGCGGGTCAATCCCTTGCTCTTTCAGCAGATGCACCGAAACAGCAGAATCGACACCACCAGAAACTAATGCTGCAACAGACCCTCCCCCTCTCATTTGCTTGACATCGCAGATTTCATATTCTTTGATATCTCCAACATCTTGTCGATTGGCTTCACCGCTTTTTCCGCGATGGCAGGATCCACCTCGATGGTGGGCCATTCATACTTCAAGGTGTTGTAGAGTTTCTTCAGCGTGTTCAGTTTCATGAACTCACATTCGTTGCACGAGCACCCTATTGTCTCCGTTGCCTCGGGAGGTGCAGGAATGAAGAATTTGTCGGGACAAGCCTTCTTCATCTCGTGCAGGATGCCGCTCTCCGTTGCCACAATGAACTCGGTGGCTTCATCCTTGATGGCGAAGTTCAGCAAACCAGCCGTCGAGCCGATCACATCCGCCACCTTTTGAATGGGTGCAGGACACTCTGGATGCACCAGAATCTTGGCATTCGGATGTTCTGCCTTCAGAACCAGAATCTTCTCCAACGAGAACTGCCCATGCACATGACAGCCACCATTCCAAAGGAGCATCTCGCGACCCGTCACCGAGTTGATATAGTTGCCGAGGTTCTTGTCGGGACCAAAGATAAGTTTCTCATCCTGAGGAAACGAGTCAATCACCAGTTTAGCATTACTTGAAGTCACCACCACATCCGTCAGTGCCTTCACAGCAGCAGTGGTGTTCACATAACTCACCACCTTATAACCCGGATGCTCATCAACGAAAGCCTTCAAGTCCTCAGCCTTACAACTGTCAGCCAACGAGCATCCAGCATTCAGGTCAAGCACCAGCACCTTCTTGTTCGGACAAAGAATCTTGTTCGTCTCGCCCATGAAGTGAACGCCACACATCACGATGATGTCGGCATCCGTCTTCGCCGACCACTGCGCCAGAGCCAGCGAGTCACCCACAAAGTCTGCGATGTCCTGCACTGCCCCATCCGTGTAGTAATGCGCCAGAATCACCGCATTCTTCTCCTTACACATCCGACGAATCTCGGCATTCAAATCAATGCCCTCAGGAATAGGCTCATCCACATAGCCCTTTTCCTTCCAAGAATCTTTCACTTTCATGACAATACTCATTTCTATTATTGAGTGGCAAAGTTATACCTTTTTCCCCAATCCACCAAATTTTAAGTCACCTTTCAAGATTCTTCACATCAATATCTCCCATTTGAGCATGACACAGAAGGTTGGAAGTCCATAATAAATCAAGGAGAGCAGAGTCCCAAAAGCGATGTGGGGCACATCGGTTTGGAGGGCATTACAAAAAATGTAGAAGCACAAAAAACGTCCCAGAGAGAACCGAAGTTCTTTCTGGGACGTTTTGATATGAAAGAAAAATCTTTTCAGTGTTATTCCAGAGAGGCGGTGGCGATGTACTTTGACATCACACGTTGGTAGTAGCCTTCGGTGCGAGCCTTGCGTGTCATGCACTTGAGGTCGCCGGAGTTCCAAAGCCGAATGGCACGTTCCATATTGCCATCTGGATTGTAATGCTCTTGGTAATCAATGAACATGTCAATGCTCTTCTGCTTGTCATAACGGTCTGCATAAGTGTACTTCTGGTATCCAACAATACGATTGCACTCGCGTACAAGGATTTCGGAAATCTGCAGATAACCGACGTAAAGACCATTCTTTGATACCACGTTGGGCTGTCCCAGACTTTCCACCATAGCAATGGCGTTGATGACAGCACCCCATTTCTTCTGAAGATCCACCTTCGGGTCAGACTTCGCAGTCACCATCAAGGAAGTGGTCAACAGTGCTAAAAATACTAACTTTTTCATACAATTCTTACGTTTATAGATTTGAAGGTTTCAAAATAATCCTCTCGATTAGTGGAACATCATGAGTCACATAATGGACTTTGCTATTTCTATTTTTTGCATAAATGGAATGCAAAGATATGGGATTTGAAATAAACAGCCAAAAATATTTATGCATTTTAGCATGTTTTTGAGGAACCAAGCCTCCATTTAAAGATTATTTAACAATTAAGGGGCTTTTTGAAGAGCCCCTTAATCTTTAATCGTCGTCCAGTTTCAGCACTGCCAAGAATGCCTTCTGCGGCACACTCACATTGCCTATTTGCTTCATGCGTTTCTTGCCTCGCTTCTGTTTCTCAAGAAGTTTTCGCTTACGGGAAACGTCACCACCATAACACTTCGCCAACACGTCCTTACGCACTTGCTTGACTGTCTCACGTGCCACAATCTTACCTCCGATGGCAGCCTGAATGGCAATGTCGAACTGTTGACGAGGAAGAAGTTCCTTCAGGCGTTCACACATGCGGCGACCGAGCGTGACGGCATTATCTACGTGTGTCAAAGTGGAAAGTGCATCGACTGATTCACCATTCAAGAGAATGTCCAATTTCACGAGTTTGCTTTCGCGGAAGCCTGCCGGATGGTAGTCAAACGAGGCATAACCACGGGAAACGCTCTTCAACTTATCGTAGAAGTCAATCACGATTTCACCCAATGGCATGAGGAACTCAATCTCGACACGGTTGCCCGCAATGAAGTCCTGCTTCACCAATTCGGCACGTTTGCCAAGACAGAGGGTCATGATAGGACCGATGTAGTTGGCAGTAGTGATGACCGTTGCCCGAATGTATGGTTCCTCTACATGGTCAATCAGCGTGGGGTCAGGCATGCCGCTTGGGTTGTGTACCTCCTGTGCCTCACCATGCTTGTCATACACCATATAACTTACATTCGGCACGGTAGTGATGACGTCCATATCGAATTCACGATCCAACCGTTCCTGCACAATCTCCATGTGGAGAAGTCCCAAGAATCCGCAGCGGAATCCAAAGCCGAGTGCTGCCGAACTCTCATGCTGGAACGTCAATGAGGCATCGTTCAACTGCAGTTTCTCCAATGATGTACGCAGATTCTCATAATCTTCTGTCTCAATGGGATAGATACCAGCAAAGACCATCGGTTTCACTTCTTGAAATCCCTTGATGGCTTCGGTGGTGGGATTGGTCAACGAAGTGATAGTGTCGCCCACCTTCACCTCGGTGGCATTCTTGATGCCCGTCACGATATAACCCACATCGCCAGTACGGAGTTCCTTCTTAGGCACCATATCCATCTTCAGCGTGCCAATCTCCTCTGCCAGATATTCCTTCTTCGTGTTGATAAAGCGAACCTTTTCGCCAGGATGCATCACACCATTGATAATCTTGAAGTAGGCGATGACACCACGATAGGAGTTGAAGACAGAATCGAAAATCAATGCTTGAAGCGGTGCGTTCTCTTCGCCTACAGGATGGGGCACTCGCTCCACTACTGCATTCAGTATCTCCCCCACTCCTTCGCCCGTCTTTCCGCTGGCATAGATGATGTCTTCCAAATCGCAGCCGATGAGATCGATGATTTCGTCAGCCACCTCTTCAGGCATGGCATTGGGCATGTCTATCTTGTTGATGACGGGGATGATTTCGAGGTCGTGATCAATCGCCATGTAGAGATTGCTGATGGTCTGTGCCTGCACACCTTGCGTGGCATCCACCACCAACAACGCTCCCTCACATGCAGCGATGGAACGGCTCACCTCGTAAGAGAAGTCAACGTGTCCGGGTGTGTCAATAAGGTTCAAGATGAACTTTTGTCCCTTGAACTCTTCCTTGTCACCATCATATTGATGTTCCATCTGAATGGCATGGCTCTTGATCGTGATACCACGCTCTTGTTCCAAGTCCATGTCATCCAACATCTGACCCTGGGTGATCTTGATGGTGTTTGTTTTCTCCAACAAACGATCCGCCAACGTCGATTTCCCATGGTCGATGTGCGCTATTATACAAAAATTTCTGATATTCTTCATGTTCATTATGTCATTCCTCACCCTCTTCTGCATCTACTTCTTCAACTGCTTGCATATCCTCCGTCAGTGCCAAAGTGTCGGCATCAGTCACTGCCATCGAATCGACGGAATCAGCCAATTCTTCTGCTGAATAATGACGATCAGGCATTGGGCCATAGCACGATGCCAATGTGATGGGGGCTGTAAAGCCCAGCAGGGTGAGCAGTACGGCGCACACCTTGCTTACACATTTGTAAAAATTCTTCTTCATATTCGCAAAAATGATCATTGAGCGTTTATCATTTGCAAAGGTAACACAAAAAATCGGTTATACGAACAAATTGAGAGACTTTTTCATATTTAGGTCCAAGAATTTAAAAAGAAAAAATGCGTTGTTCGAAAATGGAAACAACGCATCTTTTATAGTTTGTGGTTCTTTTTCTTGAAAGATCTCCGCTAATTACTTCAAAGAGTATGCATATGGATCCTTCTCATCACCAGTCTCAACAGCGTTGACTTTGTCCTCGCGGAGCAACCAACCAAGACCGAGGTTGAAATCCTTCTCAGCAAGTTTTGTGGTTTTTTTAATCTGCTTGAATGACTGCGCTGCCTCTGCTGCTGCAAGTGCGTTCCAAATGAGACCAGCAATGTTTCCTGCTTTTTCCTGTAACATAATCTTAACCTTACCTTTAATTGTTAAACTTATTTTAATGAAGGGGACTTCATTCTTTTGTCCCTAAAACTGATGCAAAGTTATAATGTTTTGGTAACAAAAACAAAACATTTTTCACAAAAGTGAAGAAAAAACGACTTAAAAAGAATAAATAACGGAAATTGAACTTGTTTGAAGTCAAAATAACTGTGTGCGCACACAATCACTTATTGATAATCTTTTTTCGTAAAATGATACTCTACAATCTTCTCTCCAGTCTCCGCATCATGATAAATATACGTAAACTCCACTCCTTCTTCCTTATACATGGCCAAAGCAATAGAATTGCGAAGGTCATTCAGATTCATGTCTGCCAATTGACCAAGGTTGTCCATTAGGATTTTACGTGACGTATCGTCCAACGAAAGTGAATAATACAAAAACAGATTTCCTATCCGATCTTCCCCTTTCACGAATACAATGCTATCCATTGTTGTGACTGCATCCATCTTTGCCGGGCAGTGCTTTTCCGTGTATTCTTTTGCTTCACGCTCAAAGAAATCGGCTTTCTTTTCTTGGCAAGAGGCGAGCACAAAAAGAAGCATTAATATAGATATGAATATACGCGCGTACATATATAGATATAAATAAAGAGGTTACTTGGCAAGCATCTGCCTGAGCGCATGTGCTAACTGGTCGGGGCAACTGGTCGGTTTCATACCACAAGTGATGCCTTCCAGCCGTCGGATGACATCTTCAGCCTTCTGACCACGAACCAGTTGAGAGATACCCACCGTGTTGCCAGCACATCCACCCACGAACTGAACGGAGTTGATGACACCTGTGGCGTCATCAACATCCAGTACAATTGCTTTTGAGCATGTGCCCGTAGTTTCGTAAACAGTCTTCATTCTTACTTCATGTTCGTATAGACATTCTGCACATCATCGAACTCTTCAAGACGTTCCACCATCTTATCGATAGTCTCACGCTGCTCGTCGGTCACTTCTTTCAAATCGTTAGGCACGTATGTGAACTCGGCACCTGTAATCTCGTAACCATTGTCCTCAAGGTACTTCTGAATTTGAGCGAACGACTTGGGATCACCGTAGATGGTGATAGTGGTCTCGTCCTTCTCCTCGTCGTACTCCTCATCGTATTCGTCATTCACGCCGAACTCGATGGCTTCGAGGATGAACTCATCCATATCCATGTCTGCCTTCTTCTTGAAGGTGAACTGGCTGTAGTGGTCGAAGAGGAAAGAGAGTGAACCTGTTGTGCCCATGTTGCCGCTGAACTTGTTGAACACCGAACGAACGTCTGCCACTGTACGCGTGGTGTTATCGGTCAAAGTATCTACGAACACAGCCACACCGTGAGGGCCATATCCTTCGTAAGTCACGCTCTTCCAAGCCGACTTGTCCTTGCCAATAGCGTTCTTGATAGCACGGTCGATGTTGTCCTTTGGCATGTTCTCGTGACGACAAGTCGCGATGACAGCACGAAGGTGTGCGTTGTTGTCGGGGTCTGGACCACCTTCAGCCACGGCGATGGCAATCTGCTTGCCAAGGCGTGTGAAAGTCTTTGCCATGTTACCCCATCTCTTCAGTTTTCTCGCTTTGCGGAACTCAAATGCTCTTCCCATAATTACATTTACAATTTTTATATTTACAATTTCTTTTTCACAATGAGTTTTTTAGAACAACGAATTTTTCGAATGCGACGAATTCGTTAAATTCGTTGTTGAAAAAATATTCACGTTATTACTTTCCACGAACCGTTGCGCCAGTTGCCTTGCAGATGTTCTGCTCAATCTTGGCCATGATGGCTTCGATGGCCTTGTCGTTCAGTGTCTTCTCCTCGCTCTGAAGAGTGAAGTTGACAGCATACGACTTCTTGCCGGCTTCAAGGTTCTTGCCCTCATACACATCGAAGAGTTTCACTTCCTTCAGCAGTTTCTTCTCTGCCTGATAAGCGGCTGCCTCAATCTGGGCAAACTCAACGCCTTCATCCACGAGCAAGGCGAGGTCACGGCTCACAGCGGGGAACTTCGAGAGGTCGTAGTAGGTAACGGTCACCTTCTTGATGAGTTTCATCAGGTTGGTCCAGTTGATGTCGGCATAGAACACAGGAGCCTCAACATCAAGTTTCTTAGCAACCTTCTTCGTCACGATGCCAAACTCGGCAATCTTCTTGCCACCACGCTGTGTGATAGTGGTCGCCAAAGAGAAGATGTCGTTCTTCTCCTCGCCAAACACAAGAGCGCCAAATGGAACACCTAAACGCTTGAAGATGTTCAGCACGTATGCCTTCATCTCATACACCGTGCTCTCCTCGTCAGCATGTGCCCAGTTGCCGTTCACACGCTTACCCGTTTGCCACAGACCAAGATGATAGTCTTCGCTGTAGGCTGCCAAAATCTTCTTTGATGACTCTGCACTCGCCTTCAAAGTCTCGCCGTTCTCGTCCACCTTCTCCTGATTCTTCTCAGGGGCGAAGTAGTAGCAATTGCCAAATTCAAAGAACTTCAGGTCAGGCATACGACGGTTGGCGTTGCGGGCAATGGACTCAAGACCACCGAAAAGCAACGTCTGACGCAACACCGCCAAGTCCTGACTCAGCGGGTTCATCAGTTTCACGCAGTTCTCCAGTTTGTAAGTCTCACCCTCTTCGTAGTAAGCCACCTTCGTGAGCGAGTTGTTCAGTATCTCGTTGAAGCCGCAGCCCACCAACTGTTCAGCCACATGGTTCTGCAGTTTGTTGCTCTTGTCCAGTTCTCCCTTCACGGTGAGCGATGAGCGCACCTGAGAAGGAATCTCAATATTGTTGTAGCCATAGATGCGGAGAATCTCTTCCACCACATCGCAAGGCTTCTTCACATCCACACGGAAAGCAGGAGCCTTCACCTGCATCATTTTGTCATCACTCTTCAGAATCTCGAAGCCAAGGTTCTTCAGGATGTTCTGCAGAGTCTCCACCGGCAGTTCCTTACCGATAAGGTCAGCCACATACTTGTATTCCACATCGATGATGGCATCCTGTGGCAGCGTATCGTTCTTCACATCCACAATCTCCATGCTGATCTCGCCACCAGCCAGTTCCTGTGCCAGCAGGGCAGCACGCTTGATGGCGTAAATCTGACCTGCAGGATCGATGCCACGCTCAAAACGGAAACTGGCATCTGTCTGAAGTCCGTGACGACGGGCACTCTTGCGAATCCATGTGGGGTGGAAGTAAGCACTTTCGAAAAGCACGTTCTTCGTGGTTTCGTATGTGCCACTACCCTTACCGCCAAACACACCGGCGATACACATCGGCTCCTCCACATTGCAGATTGCCAAGTCCTTCTCCGAAAGTTTGTGCTCCTCACCATCGAGCGTGACGAACGGAGTACCTTCAGGCAAAGTCTTCACCACCACTTTGTTACCCTTTACCATGTCGGCATCGAAACAGTGCAGAGGCTGTCCGTAAGCCATCATGATGTAGTTGGTAATATCGACGATGTTGTTGATGGGGCGCTGACCAATCGCTGTCAACCTGTCTTTCAACCACTTCGGACTTTCCTTCACTTCGCAATTCTTCACAGACACGGCACAGTAACGAGGACAAGCCTCGCCAGCCACCACTTCCACGTCAAACTTCAAGTCGTTATTCTGCACCTTGAAGTCATCCACAGATGGACGATGAAGTTCAGTTTCGAAGCCGTTCTGCTTCAGATAAGCGTAGAAGTCACGTGCCACACCCCAATGCGAACATGCATCGGAGTGGTTAGGGGTAATATCGACCTCAATCACATAGTCGCTTTCCAATCCATAGTATTCAGCAGCAGGCGTACCCACCACTGCCGTTTCGGGCAGCACAATGATACCATCATGGCTGGTACCCACACCGATTTCGTCTTCAGCGCAAATCATGCCGTTCGACTCGATGCCTCTCAGTTTGCTCTTCTTGATGACAAACTCTTGGTCGCCATCATAGAGTTTGCAACCCAACTGAGCCACAATCACCTTCTGACCGGCTGCCACGTTGGGAGCGCCGCAGACAATCTGCTCCACGATGCCGTTGCCTTCATCTACGGTCGTCACGTGCATGTGGTCGCTGTTGGGATGAGGCTCGCAGGTCAGAACCTGACCCACTACAAGACCTTGCAGACCACCCTTGATGCTCTGCACCTCTTCTACTGCCTCGACCTCCAAGCCCATGCTGGTGAGCGCCTTGCCCACCTCTTCGGCTGTCATGTCGAAGTCAACGTATTCCTTCAACCATTTGTACGAAATATTCATATCTTAAATTTTAGTTTTGTCCTTTTACCTTATCGATGATTTACACGGATTTATGCGCATGCCTACACGCATACGCGCAAAAAACGATGCAAAGGTACGAATTTGTACGGATAACACCAAAAAAGCAAGGAAATAAATCTAATTATTCCCTCGCTTTTCATATTCATTGGTGCCATGCCGCATTCGCATCTACCTCACCATCACCTTTTTCTCGTTATACGGACATTCCCCATCTTTAATAATTAAGACAAGTTTGACTACATTGAAATCCATCAGAGATAAGTCACGGTCTCTTCAAGCGGTTTGCGACTGAAATGGTTGGCAAGCGGCTTGGTGTCTTCGGCTGCATAGCCAAGGGCGAGACAGGTCAGTATCTCTTCGTTGGCTGGCAACTGGAAAGCCTCTGCCATCTTGTCGGGGTCGAAGAAGTTCACCCAACAACTGTCCACCCCCACACTCTTTGCAGCGAGCAGCATGTGAGTGGTCACAATCGTAGCATCTTCAATGCCTGAGTCATATTTCTGTCCTGGATAGGTAAACACGTTGTTCTTGTCGAAAGCAACGATGAGCATTGTGGGTGCCCCATAGCGACAAGGTGTGAGTGTGTCGATTTTTGCCAGTCCTTCTGCAGACTGCACCACATAGACGTGCTGTTCTTGCAAGTTCTTGGCTGTGGGTGCCAGCCGTCCAGCCTCCAGAATGGCGTCAAGTTGTTCTTTACTGATTTGACGTGCGTCAAACTTCTTGCAGGAGTACCTGCTTTTTGCTAATTCAATGAAATCCATAAGTGTTGTTTTTAGTCGGTTATTTGAATTTTACAAACTTTACATTATAGGGAGTTACGAGAAGATGATTATTTCTCAAAACGATCTCCCCAAAGACTTTTCATGCGTTCATGGAGTTTGTCTTCGGAAGGATTGGGCTGCGGATGCCAGAAACGGGCATCAGTGGCTCCATCGGGCAGGAATTGTTGTTCCACAAAGTGACCCTCATAGGCATGGGCATACTTGTAGTCCTTGCCATAACCGAGTTGTGACATCAGTTTGGTGGGAGCATTGCGCAGATGAAGCGGAACAGGCAGATTACCCGTCTCGCCCACATATTGCAGAGCATCGTTGATGGCCATATAGGCAGAATTACTCTTGGGTGAAGTGGCAAGATAGACAGTTGCTTCCGCAAGGGGAATGCGTCCTTCTGGCAGGCCTATTTTGTTAACAGCATCGAAAGCAGCGTTTGCCAACAAAAGGGCGTTCGGATTGGCAAGTCCTATGTCTTCGCTGGCAGAAATAACCAACCTGCGAGCGATAAAGAGGGGATCTTCGCCCCCCTCAATCATACGAGCCAGATAGTAAATGGCAGCATCAGGATCACTTCCCCGGATGCTCTTGATAAAGGCAGAAATGATGTCGTAGTGCATCTCCCCGTCCTTATCATACGCCAAAGGATTCTGCTGAAGCGTCTCTGTAACAATACCATCATTAATAACTGAAGATGTTTCAGTTACCAATTCAAGAATATTCAAGAACTTTCGGGCATCACCACCGCTGTAACGCATCATCGCCGTGGTTTCCTGCACATCAATCTTCTTCTCTTTCAGGAACACATCCGTCGTCAATGCATGGTCAAGCAAACTCAACAAATCTTCCTTTTCCAGACTCTTCAGCACATACACCTGACAGCGACTCAACAGCGGACGGATGACCTCAAACGAAGGGTTCTCCGTCGTGGCACCAATCAACGTCACAGTCCCCTGCTCCACAGCCCCCAAAAGGCTGTCCTGCTGTGACTTCGAGAATCGGTGGATTTCGTCAATAAACAAAATGGGCGACACCCCACCTCTCACATTACCGAAAAATGACGAAGCCTTCGCCTTCTCAATCACCTCACGCACATCCTTCACCCCCGATGTCACTGCACTCAGCGTGAAGAACGGCACATCCAACGTCTTGGCAATGATGTTCGCCAACGTCGTCTTCCCCACACCCGGAGGTCCCCACAAGATGAACGAGGAAATGCGTTTCTGTTCAATCATGCGGCGAATCACCGCACCCTCACCCACCAGGTGCTTCTGTCCTATATAATCGTCCAACGTCTGCGGACGCAATCTCTCTGCTAATGGCTGCATAGCGAAAATGATGCTTTTTACAATCAGTGACAAAGGTACACCTTTTCATCCAAAAACACAATAAAAAAGCAAGAAAAGATAATCGAGCCACACCATACTGTCCGACATCAACTCTTTTTACACATTCCTAAGCACACAACCACCAACAGTAAAAATTCTAAGTCATGAGTGATTTCTGTCCAAACTTAAATGAAGAAATATTTGGTGGTTGTGAAAGAAATATCTACCTTTGCACCGCCAACCATTAAGAACTTTTCATAAATGAAAAAATCAACGCTTTTTACTATTCTATCTTTGGCAGCATGCATGTGCATACATGCCCAAGACAACCATGTAGTGAACATGAATGATGCGCTGGATGCCGCAGTCGGTTTCCTGCCCCTGCGCCGTGGCGGTGAAAACAAGAAGCCAGAATTGGCTCACGTGGAGAAGGATGCGAAGAATGATCATCCCTATTACTACATCTTCAACCGAGGGGATGAGCAGGGATTCATCATTGTGAGTGCTGACAGCCGCACGAAGAAGATTCTTGCCTACTCCAACGAAGGCCATTTTGACATCGAAAGTCTTGCACCCGAGATGCAGGCTTGGCTGGGTGGCTACACAGAAGCACTGAGCGACTTGGCTATGACACCTGACTCACTGTTGGCACAATTGAAGTCTGGCCCACTGATGAAGGCTGTGCATGATTATGCCAATCTGGCACCAGAAGTGAAGCCGCTGTTAGGCGACATCCGCTACGCACAGACATACCCTTACAATGCGCAATGTCCACGCAAGAGCCCTACGGGATGCGTCGCTACAGGCACGGCACAGATCATGCGTTTCTACGAGTTTCCCAAGAAGCCATCGGGCAAGACACATAGTTATGACAACGAAGGAGAGACGGTAAGCGGTTCGTTCACTACTACTTACGACTGGGCGAACATGCTGTCCACCTATGACAAGACAGGAGGTAACGAGAAAGAAAACGCTGCCATCAGCCAACTGATGTTTGATGTCGGCGTTGCCTGCAACATGGAGTATTCACCTTCCGGTTCGAGTGCCAGCCGCATTGATATGGCGCAGGCACTGGTGGAGTATTTCGGCTATGGCAACAACATGGTGAATTTCCGTCGCGACGCTTTCACTCCCGATGACTTTGTCTATTATCTGAAGAAGGAACTGAGCGAGGGGAGACCTGTGCTGATGGGCGGAACTGACGAGGAGGACTTTGGTCACTGCTTCGTGTGTGACGGTTACGACACCAATGGGCTGTTCCACTTCAATTGGGGATGGAACGGACAGAGCAACGGCTATTTTGAAATCACGAACCTCTCGCCCATGCGCCCAGGCAGCCGCTCGGGCAAGGCAGAGAACTATAACGAGAACGTCACTTTCATCGGTGGCATACAACCTCCGTCCAATACCACCAATGAGAAATTGAATGTGCTTAGCATGAAAGGATTGGAGGCTGCACAAAGTGGCACTAAAGGTGGCAGAGTAACGGTCAAGGTGGAACGCGTGAGCAACTGCACCATCGGTCAGTTCAACGGCCAGTTCGGTGTGGCTCTCTACAAAAACGGCGAGATGGTGAGGACGCTGGAACTGGCAGACGCATCACTCACACCGACTCGTTCCTATCGCAATTTGCAGTTCACCCCCATTCTGCCCAACAACATCTCGAGCAACGACTACCAGTTAGTGATGGTGAGCAAGGCGAATGGCGACAGCAAATGGCGCCCTATCCTAACGGCGGGCGTGAGTTGCATTGACCTTGATGTGAAGGGCGACAAAGTGACTTTGAAACCGAACACGTTTGATCGCTATATTGACTTAGGCGACTTGACGGCTTCATCCCACAACACTCCTGATAAGAAAGACAAGAAAAACAAAAAAGACGATAGCAAAAGCATCACCAATGGTCTGGGCGAAGTGGATGCCAACGATTTCTACGGAAATTAACCGATCCATGCACTCAACAATCTTCATACAAAAACTTTGATGACAATGATGAAACGATTAGCCCTTATATTTTCCTTGCTGCTGGCAGCGTTTGGCATGCAAGCACAGACTTTCTACGAATTACAGTTCACCCATCCCATTGATGGGAAGAAATACTTGGGCTTGATGACCTACTTCAGCGACGAGCGTTGCAAGATGCGCATCGTCAGAGCAGACGAGGGCGTCAAAGGCAAGGTGTGGGAATCGGACTATCTGAAAGCAGCCGAACCAGTGACGACGGAGAATAAGATGGGCATCATGTACTACAGGCCCAAGGATGCACGTTCAATGCCCACCTTGTTCTGGGCATGGCGCGATTTCCGCGGTGAAGACATGAAGCCTGAGCCACAAGTATTCTACGACATGACGGATGCCAATAGTTACTTCAATGCCACCAGTTTCAAGGAGAAGCAACTGTCGGAATTCACGACTGCCTTCCTGGAGAAGTTTTACAAACCGACAGATGCCGAATACAAGAACCTGCTCGCCGCTGCCAAGAAGGCTGGCACACAGAACAAGACGGAGGTGGTGAGCAGAGGTGCAGACACCCCCACCCTGCGACTGCTGATGGTGGCAAACACGGAGGTGGATGACATCGGCATTGCCTGCCAACAGGACATCAAGAACGTGACAAATGAGTTCCGCAACATTGCCCGCGTGCTGGAAATCCCCTATGAGCAAACCGTCGTAAGCGAGAACGACTTCGGCAAGGCTAATGTGACGAAAGCCATCGAGAACTTCAAGCCTGGTAAGCAGGACATCGCAGTGTTCATCTACTCGGGACACGGATTCCGCTTCCAAGACCAGAAGGATTACTTCCCCTGCATTGACCTCTCGCCGACTGCTTACGACAAGGCAGTGGAGAACTACACCACCATGACCGACATCTACAAGGCTGTCACCGACAAGGGTGCACGACTCAACATTGTGCTGAGCGACTGCTGCAACACGAAAGTGGGCTATGAAACGCCTACCGCTGTCAGCATGAACTCCCTCTTCTCACGTGCATCACACAGTCTCGACACCGACAAGTTGCGCAACCTCTTCCTCGGACAAGGCGGCAACGTGTGGGCTACAGCTGCCAGCCCGGGTGAGGCATCGTGGTGCAGCGTGAAAGGCGGTTTCTTCCTGCTCAGTTTCATCGAAAGCCTGCGCTACCAAATCAGCACACTCACTCAAGAGAAACCGTCATGGGAGTCGCTCATCAACCTCGCCATCGACGAGGCGCGCAAAAAGACCAACACGAACGGTGTGCCACAAGAACAGAACGGCATGAAACAAGTGAGAACCAAAAGCATCCAATAAAACTTCCTAAACATGAAACCATTACGCTATATCATCCTAACATTCACGTTCTGCACCCTCACAACCATGCAGGCTCAGAACAGTATCCCTTCCACCTCTGAGCGTTATGTTCCTAAGGCAATTGACCTTGGACTGCCCAGCGGCACCCTGTGGGCTGACCGCAACATGGCGGTGAATGACAAGGCGTCGGACTTCGGTGATTACTACAGTTGGGGCAGCACCGTTTCATCGCAAGATGCCTCATTGTCACAGAACCTTTTTTCATGGAGGGGTTACAAGTATGGTAACGGACCTAAGGCATTGACAAAATACTGCACCGACAACATTTTCGGCAAGAAAGACGGCAAGACGAAACTCGAACCCGACGACGATGCAGCCTCCTCTTATGCCCAAACCCACAAGGTGCCTTTCTGGGATGCAAAATGGCACATCCCTACGGCGGATGAATTTGCCGAACTGATTGAGAAATGCAAATGGACATGGACATCAGGCGGCTATCAGGTGACAGGTCCCAACGGAAAGTCCATCTTCCTGCCAGCCGCAGGTATGGAAGGACACACGCTCTTGGGCACGGGAAACTATTGGACATCCACACTTTGTGACGATTTCCCATGTTATGCTTATGCCATTATCTTTGATGATGAATTCATCGCCTGGAACAACGCCAGCCGCTTCTCTGGCTACTCGATACGTCCCGTCAGAAGCAAGAAATAAAGGTGTGCATAGCGCAAAATTTAGTTCTCGAAAGTCAACACGTCAATGAAAGTGGCTGGGAGAATGATGTTGTCTGCACCCAATGCCTCCTTGAACAATGGGGCGATGTCCTCATCCGTGAATCCTGCAATACCGCAGCCAATGCGGGTGACAAGGAACGTCAATTCAGGATGCTGCCTGGAAAACACGATGAACTCATCCACATAAGGACGGATTGTCTCCACACCTCCCTGCATGGTAGGTATGGCATAACTCTGTCCCTGCAAGCCCACACCTTGTCCCCACACAGCGCCAAACTTATGATGTGCCACACTTGCAGCACCTCCACCATGAAAGCCCGCCAAGTTGCTTCCAAACACAAAAATCTCATTCTCTGCCAAACTTGTTATGAAGTCGGGCGTCGTTCTTCCAATATTCTTTTCCATGTCACGATTATAAGTGGATTCGTCGTCCTAAATCCGTTCGTTATCCACAACTCTTATTCTCTTTGCAAAATTAACATCCCCTACACGACTTTTCTTCCCGGCATTTGTTGTATTACCTCACCTAACAGCAACTTCCCATTAGCATGCTTGTTACGCTTGACACCATCACTTCCCCATGTGCCCCATTGTTTGAAAAAGAATGCTGCACCTTGTTGTTCCACTTGTCGTTTGATGTTAATGACCCATTCTGGTTGCATCGGTCTTGCCTTTGGACCACTCTCACCAAACAGAGTATCAACAGTCTTCTTTTTATAGAAATAATCCTTCAGGAAACTTTCGTCTTTACCGAAAAAGGATGTCAATTTGTCCATATGAGTAAGTTCTCCTTTTCTATCTAAAAGCCTGTTAACAATAACGCCTGTGGGTATCAATATCCACAAATCCGTGCGTGTTCCTTTTCTTCAATACTACAATCCCTGAACAAATCTTGTAAAAGTTCAGAGTTCGGCTCTTTTTTCACCTCATTTCGAGAACCACTCCCTGCAAAACCATCAAAATAAATCAGTTTCCTATAATTTCCCCTATAAGAGTTCATGATTGTTAGATAGGCATTGACATATTTCTCAAATGCCATACAGCCTTAGAATCATAGACGCAGGGAAATAGTATAATGATTACAGTTTCGCAAGTTGCTCAACTTGAGTTAACTTTCTATAATCCCATCATGTCTTGAAGTTGATCCCATGCTTGAGGATTATACTCTCCATACATTCCATCGGTGAGTGCATCCCATGAATCTTCTTCTGTCCATTCATATCCACCACCTGAATATGAATCATTCTCGCAATCGTCATACTCTTCGTAAGAGTCGTCATAAAAATCTTGTGCCATAATTTTTGCTTGTTTTTAGATTGTTAATACTATAAGTGAAATCTTGTTCACCCTTCGTTATTTAATTCACAAATTCCTGCCTCTTTATCACACGACGAAGATATGAAACAGCCTTGGGAGCCTTCTCATAAGCCCTTGACAGCTTTCCCGCGAATTCATCATTGCTCATGTCTGAGTTAAAATCATCCACTAACTCATGAGGTTCATCAGATGTTGCAGCAAGCACCAATCCTTTCCGCTTCATCAAATAACGAAGGGACAGAATGCCTTTCTTGTATTGAGGCTTCACGGCTATCAGTTGCTGCATCAAGTTCAATCCAGGATCACCTATATGCAGTTCGTTAAGCATAGCAATCATATAGAGCACCTTCGTGTCTGGCGTTGACATGTCAAACACATCCCCCATCAACACATTCACAGCATCAGCCTCTTGATAGCGTTCGAGTTGAGCCAGACAACGAGACTTCACATAAAGTGCCTCCTGGCATTGATGCACAACAAGCACCTTATCAATATATTCCAGTGCCTGCTCATACTCACCTGCATACAGGCTCAACAAGGCGACAAGGAATTTGGAAGCCCAATGGTCAACAGCCTTCAGTTCATCTGGTATTTCTTCAACACATCCATACAATTCCTCATCACAAATTACCGTATCAAGGAATCGCTTGGCTTGCTGCATCGCTTCCTTCACATCACCCATTGCAGCCTTCTTCTGCACCAACAGCAAATACTGTTGGGCAGCCGCATCGTAATCATGGTGATTCAACAACTGGCAGACAGCCTTGCCACTCTCTATCTCGTTGTTAATCACCTGCTCATCATTATAGCCATTGGCATACGAAAGCACTTCACGGCTGGTATGGGCATATTGAGGAATGATGGGCCTTGACAGGAACAGTCCCCCTAACGAGCGGACACGGCTCAATGCCACATACAGTTGACCAGCCGCAAACATGCCTCTGCTCAAGTCAAGATACATCTTGTCGAAGGTCATACCCTGGCTCTTATGCACTGTGATAGCCCAAGCCAACCGCAACGGATATTGAGTGAAAGTTCCCTTCAGTTCCTTTTTCATCTTCTTAGTTTCACGGTCATACTCATAACTGTATGATTCCCATGAGCAGCATGGCACCACATAATTGTCACCACCATCTGTCGTCACCTCAATCTCGTCTTTCGCCAATTTGGTGACAGTGCCAATAGTTCCGTTCACCCAACGCTTTTGCTGGTCATTGCGAGTAAACATCACCTGAGCACCCACCTTCAACTTCAAGTTCATCTCTACAGGGAAACGCTTCTCCTCAAATCTTCCTGTCACCGTCCCCTCATAAACATATTCCTCTGCATCAATTTCGGAAAGTTTCTTTTGATTCAGATCGTCAGCAGTCTTGTTGAGCGATGCCAAAGTAATCACCATGCCGTCTTCCTTGGTGGGCTGACAAACGCGTTCATTCAGATGCATCAGGTTCACCGGTGTCGTCTTGTTCAGACGAACATTCTCCAAGATGCGAAGAAAGTCTCCATTCTCCTGACGATACACCTTCCGGAACTCAATCTTCACCATACGCATCCGCTTGATGGCATCTGCCTTGTAAAAAAAGAAATCATTCGTTTGGTAGAGGTCGTGTATCAAATCATGCTCCGCTCCCTGCTTCACAACAGGTGGCAACTGAAACATGTCACCCACAAAGATGATTTGCTTACCGCCAAAGGGAAGTGTGGAGCGCAACGTCTTCCTCATTGTATAGTCAATCGCATCAATGATGTCACAACGAACCATTGACACTTCGTCTATGATGATGGTATCCGTATGAAGGAGAGTATGTATTCTCGCCTCGCTCATCTTGCCCATTGTGCCAGGCACACAGACATCCATAGGCAGTCCAAAGAACGAATGAATCGTGTCACCACCAGCCAAGATGGCAGCCACACCCGTTGGAGCCAAGGTGACGAACTGCTTATCCACCATCTTCTGCACCTTGCGCAAAAACGTGGTCTTACCCGTTCCTGCACGACCCGTAAGGAAGAAACTGGAGTTCGTGTTGGCAATCAGTTCGTATGCGAGCATCTGCTGCCTGTTCTGTGTGTCAAGTGTATTTTCCATCATCGCTGTTCGAGTTTTGGAATTATTTGGGTTAAACGCGTGTTGAAATCAGGGTCAAGGAAACTCTTGTAGCATCCACTGATCAATGCTGTTGCCTGCGATGCAATCTCCTCCGCTGGAATACAAACACGCTGAGTCTTCATCACGCCTGTCAGATAGTCCTTCACCATTTGTTCAGACTCTTGGCGGATAAAATCCTCGCTGCGGAACACCTTGTCGTAGTCACGCTTCTGGATGAGTTCCATCTTCTGCCCATTGAAAGCATAGAGTTCAATGCCATCAATATAAGTCCAACTGTGATACAGCCCCACCTTCTCCATGATGACGATGCGGTCACAGAAGCGGATACCACGATAGTAATGGTTACCGCTGCCACTCTCGTATTCATCAAAGATGAACATCTTCTGGCTGTCATCCCAGACCGGCATCTGAACACGTGGACTGCCAAAGGTTGGCAGAATGCTGTCAAACAAGTTCTTGTTAATTGCTTTAGTCAGTGTAGCCATTGTCTTATCGATTTTTGGTTGGTTATACTTCCTTTTCAGACTATCATTCTCATCCCCTATGGGGGAGGCAGGGAAGGGGCTTTACGCCAACTGCCTACAATGGGTTTCCTCAATCATGTTGCGGGCAAACGTCAACATCTCCTGATCGCTGACATGCGCACCCTGTGCCTTCAACTGTCCCGCAAGGAAGTTTTTCAGCATCAAGATGCTTTGTTCCTTGGCAAAACGCTCGGAGAAAATCTGGTAGTCGCAACCACCCCAATACTTCTGAGCAATTGTCCTTGCCTTCTGCCCATCCCAACAGAACAGTTTGATGCCATTCAGAAACGTATGAGCATACCCCTCGCCAATGTCGTAGTACACAGCAAGCCGGTCAGAGAACCGCACAGCCTGATAGTAAGTGTTTCCCGCACCACTGGTATATCCAAGCGTGAGATACACGTTCTTCTCTGGATTATAGGTAAGAGAATTGCCCGAAAGGGATGGCAATGCCTTTGCAGCGATGAGTTGAAGAGATGTGTTCTTCATTGTATTCTTCATTTTGAGATTCCCACCACTAACGTTTTGCAGCGTCAACTTCGAGGTGGTTTCGAAGATTGACGCTGCAAAGTTACGGTGCTTTTATCATGCATGCAAGAAAAATGATGTTATGAATGGTTCCGTTCTAACTGGAACTGTTTTCAAATTATGGAGTACATGATACTAAAGGCTGCTCCGTGACTAAAAAAAGCCTTTGAAAGAGTTACCAAAACCGTTTCACCCTTTCATGAAATGCGGTTCATTTTTTCACCACTTCCTGTTCAGTTTCACCATCGGCACGATGAAGACGACGTGTACTGCACGTCGCATGCTCCATGTCTTGAATGGTCAATGCGGAAGGAACTACTTGCCGAAAGTACCGTGACGAGGTGATAAATCAACAATTCTTCCCAAATGACACGATGCATTAATCCTTATTCTGATGGAATATACTCTTTGAGACTGAGGAAAAGCCACAAACAGAAATCCTGATAAGTCTTAATCCTTATTCTGATGGAATATACTCTTTGAGCAGTCAAGGCCGTAGCCCAAGACAAGGCCGACCAAGGCGTCTTAATCCTTATTCTGATGGAATATACTCTTTGAGTCGGGGGGTGCGCCTTTTGACATGCATATATTTCTTCTGTGTCTTAATCCTTATTCTGATGGAATATACTCTTTGAGTTAACAAGAACATGAGACTCTTAGACATTTCAAAGCAAGGTCTTAATCCTTATTCTGATGGAATATACTCTTTGAGTGCATCTCAACTTGCCGATAGTCTCATCATTTATGAGTCTTAATCCTTATTCTGATGGAATATACTCTTTGAGGCAACGAACAAACAGATGAATACGAACTCAGAAAGTCTTAATCCTTATTCTGATGGAATATACTCTTTGAGTTTGACAAGAAGTGACCTCTTTATATAGTACGTACAGCCGTCTTAATCCTTATTCTGATGGAATATACTCTTTGAGACAAGGTGTTCGCCTGTGGTGGCACAAGATTTGCGATGTCTTAATCCTTATTCTGATGGAATATACTCTTTGAGAGTCCCAAAATTGGGGCAACGATGACGCACGTGGCAATGTCTTAATCCTTATTCTGATGGAATATACTCTTTGAGAGTTATGGCACAGAGCAATAACATTCAGAGTGCAAAGTCTTAATCCTTATTCTGATGGAATATACTCTTTGAGGGATGTAACAATGCCTCTTACGAAAGAAACATTTGAGTCTTAATCCTTATTCTGATGGAATATACTCTTTGAGTTATTAACTCTAACATTAAAAGCATGAGACTATTAGAGTCTTAATCCTTATTCTGATGGAATATACTCTTTGAGGAGCGTCACAGTGGTGAATTCTTCTACAAGAGTGACGTCTTAATCCTTATTCTGATGGAATATACTCTTTGAGACCCTTGAGGGTATTGAAGATGTGAAGAGCATCGAGGGTCTTAATCCTTATTCTGATGGAATATACTCTTTGAGACTGAACGTGAGACCCTTGAGGTTGAAGATGTGAGTCTTAATCCTTATTCTGATGGAATATACTCTTTGAGGCGTACGCAGTTGAGAACACTGAAATCAGTCGTGAACAGTCTTAATCCTTATTCTGATGGAATATACTCTTTGAGGATTTGCTGTTTCCGTTCCTCCGTACTCGTCAATGATTGTCTTAATCCTTATTCTGATGGAATATACTCTTTGAGGTATGAGAAGAGTGATGATGTTCGTACTATCTTTGTGTCTTAATCCTTATTCTGATGGAATATACTCTTTGAGAGCAAATGAAGAATATAGAAATCCATTTGCTACTAATCCGTCTTAATCCTTATTCTGATGGAATATACTCTTTGAGTACATTGTCCAATATTATTTAGAACAACATTTGGACATCGTCTTAATCCTTATTCTGATGGAATATACTCTTTGAGTCTTACTACTCTTACAAATACTCTTAAACTCAACAAAGTCTTAATCCTTATTCTGATGGAATATACTCTTTGAGGAAACCACAACTTTTGGAGTTGGTGCTGAGTTATGCAGTCTTAATCCTTATTCTGATGGAATATACTCTTTGAGGACAGGAGACTCTCTGCTATTCAGCAACACAGAGCTGAGTCTTAATCCTTATTCTGATGGAATATACTCTTTGAGTATGTTTAACGCTTAAAATCTGATTAAGATTATGGCAACGTCTTAATCCTTATTCTGATGGAATATACTCTTTGAGGAAGATTGGAAAGATAAAGCCAAAAGAGTCTTAATCCTTATTCTGATGGAATATACTCTTTGAGGAGTGATGATGTTCGTACTATCTTTGTATCATCTTTCGTCTTAATCCTTATTCTGATGGAATATACTCTTTGAGTGTATTGTCCTATGCAAAGGTGGATATCCTGCAAGAGGTCTTAATCCTTATTCTGATGGAATATACTCTTTGAGGTTAATACTAAATTATGCAAAGATTGATGTTTTGCAAGAGTTATTCTGATGGAATATACTCTTTGAGATTGAAGACGTTAGAAGCATCGAGGTAACAGAGCGAGTCTTAATCCTTATTCTGATGGAATATACTCTTTGAGTAAAATGGCAAACCAATAAATGCTAAGGTAGTTGTAATGTCTTAATCCTTATTCTGATGGAATATACTCTTTGAGACTCTTGCAAAACCTGTTACTGGTTATACTCTTAACCAAGGTCTTAATCCTTATTCTGATGGAATATACTCTTTGAGCTTGCCAAACTCGAAGATAAGATGCTAGATAGTGCGTCTTAATCCTTATTCTGATGGAATATACTCTTTGAGTCCCTCTTTACAATGGGGAACACGACAATTTGATTGCGTGTCTTAATCCTTATTCTGATGGAATATACTCTTTGAGGAGGTGCTCGACTTAATTAACGCCAACCGGAAGAAAGTCTTAATCCTTATTCTGATGGAATATACTCTTTGAGAAGAATCTTAAATCAGCAAAAGATTATATTGTAGGAGTAGTCTTAATCCTTATTCTGATGGAATATACTCTTTGAGACCACGGATAAGTCGAGAAACGAGCAATCGTTTCACCGTCTTAATCCTTATTCTGATGGAATATACTCTTTGAGAGAGGAAAGCCAAGCCTTTGGTTTTATCGAGCCCGTGTCTTAATCCTTATTCTGATGGAATATACTCTTTGAGGCAACGCGTTTGAAACCACAAGCATCGAACATCTCCTGTCTTAATCCTTATTCTGATGGAATATACTCTTTGAGTGGATTAGCGACCTTGCTGTTGGTGAGATTATCGCGTCTTAATCCTTATTCTGATGGAATATACTCTTTGAGAGCAACAAAAAGTAAACAATTTATCATCAAACACTTAACCTATACATTCATAAGAAATCCGCATCTTTCTCTGCAAAAAACATACAGATTTTTTGGAGGGTGCAAAGGTACACATAATTTTCAACATGTGAAAGAACGACTTTGTTAATCTTTTCTAAAAAAAGAGTGTGTTTTTGCTGTGTGTAATCACATCTAAATTGATGTTTTGCCCAATAATTTTCATGCTTCTAAGTATATCTGACGAAACAGGACATACGATGATGCTGTCATGATTGTCATAGAGTGATTGCACCTCCACCATGTCACTCTTTATACGCTCGTACTTCTCCATACTGAGATTGGCAAGAAAGATGGACTTTTGTATGCGATAGCATCCCATACGCTCCAGATACTTCACGATATTGTATCTCACCTTGTTGCTCTCAATGTCGTACATGATGAAAAAAAGCATTTTACCTCCCTGTTTCTGTGTGTCATGAATGAGTCCTAAAAGTACATCCACGCGTTCCTGAAGGGTTGGAATAGTATCCACATTCATTCCTAATCGGTTGATGAAGGCAGAACCTTCAAGTCCCGAATGCTTTAGTTTCCTTAACACCTCAAGATAGTGCGATGCCGTTTTCTTTGCCATATCTACAACTGGTATATGAATGACTGAATCAATTGAGCAGTCAAATCATTCAGTTCAGCGTTAGTACCGTTTCTTGGCGATTTCACCACAGAGAAGCCCCTTTTGCCAAAGAACAAGTTGATTTCAGCCTGTTTTGTTCCCATGCTGATCTTTATCTTCTTACCATACTGGATGTCGATAATCTCCGAAACCACCAGACCTGTATCTTGAATATAAGCAACGAGGTCGTCCATAATCACATTCAGTTGTTCGGGGACAAAGGCTTCCGGCTTTGTCTTGATGGCTTTAGTTGGATGAAGACACTGCTTTATCCTGTCCATGATTTCCTTGTCAGGATCAGACACCTTTATCGTTTCTTCACCAGATGGCACCTTTTTCTCTTCCCTTCTCTGAGTTGCCATCAGGTCGAACATGGCCAATGAATTTTCGGGCTGAAGGTATGAACCCATATCGATTGGTGTACAGTTGCTGTTATAATAGGCATCAGCATCAACACTACAAAAGCATGCTCTTGTCACATCAGAGGTACGTTTATCCGCCACCTGTTCCAGTTGATACTGCTCTGAGAACCTTCGCAAGAATTCTTTATAAAAAACAGAGAATAGCCCAGCATCATAGCAGCGTTCGCTTAGTTTGAACATGACTTTCAGTCCATCTTCGCTTGGAGAGGAAAAAGCCATCAGAACTCTGTCATCTGACAGGACACACTCTTTTACTTGACTTACGGAAAGTCCTTTACTGCTCAAATGGTCTATATCAATAATAAAGTCCTCGATATATCCAAAATTTTCCGTCCTTCGATAAGCGGGGTTGAAGATACCACACACCACATATGATAGTGTCCGTTTTTGCTCAGCATATTGCTTGGGGGCAATTTGATAGGCAACACGGAGTTGTCTGATTCTTGCCTCGAGCCAAGTATCAGGATGAGTAACACAATGAAAGAGTTCCGACTCTGTCATCTTCTTCAACGGGTCATCCGCAGACTGGATGTTAGTACCAAACATGATCATTTTTCAAACCTTTTAAGTTTTTGTGCCAAATTTTGTATATATAAGTTCATGTGAGTGAGCCTTGACCTTACAACCCCACCTTTCGAAATCGTCTCATCAAGATAGTCATTCAGCGATTGTATGAGTATGCGCCTGCCAAGAGGTTCCAACCAGAACGACCCGTCCTCACGGATAGAGTAGCATTCTTCAGTGATGCCATTCTGAGCCAACAGCGTGAACACGACATAGTCCACCCAAATGCGATAAAGTTCAATGACATCGAAAACCATAACAGGGCGATTGTAATCATCACGATGGAGAACCCCTATGTATGGATCTATGCCCGCCTTAATCAACGCACCCTCGATCCTACCGTACAATACGCCATAGCCATAGTTGAGGAACGCATTTGCCACATCCATGGCAGGATGTTGAGTGCGCTGCTCAAACTGATATTCCTTGGGTAAATACTTGACTATAGTGCTGAAGTAGATACGTGATGCCTGACCCTCCCAGCCTCGGAGCGAGGGTGCCACATCGCTAACCACCCCACCATCCAGATTATTCACCTTCATACGATAGCCTTCTATACGGTCCATATTTCTTCTCAGTTCAGACTCAAGGGCAGTATCTCGCGGCTGAAGAAGCAACATGAGCGCCTGCTGGTTCTCCATCTTCTGCATGATGACCTCTTTAATCCATTCAAGAGCAGCATGAGAGGACGTGAAATTGAGTTGTCCCTTGCGTATGGTGGAGATAGAGCCATAGCGAGGACTCCAGATGCGTCCTATCGGTGTCCCGCCTCTATCCATAAACATCACGTCTATTTCGTGTTCAACCGCCAACATCACGGCATCACTCGTTATCTGCACACCACGACTGATCTGTATGGATTTGACATCATCAATAGGCACACGATGCCTCTCGCCTTTCTGTGTGATGACAAAAGCCTCATTGTCACGATTAAGCGACACGCCATAAGTGTTCAGTATCAGTTCCATAGGCTGAAGGACGATTTCTTTTCTTTAATACTCTCGGAATTGCACAAATGAAAATTCTGAAAGTTTAGTACCGTCACTATTATAGGTAGCCTTCCGCTCGGTGGTGGATGCTATGCACTTAATTCCCTTCTCCTTAAGTCGACTGACAACAATGAAAGTAAATGTCATCTCGCCCATGATGTGCACAGTAACAATTTGGGATTTGGCAAAAGACATGATTCTCTGCACATACTCTTGAGCCAACATCTGCAACTCTTCGTTTGGAGCATTAGGGGTAATTTGCGGGAAAGGCATGTCAACAATCTCGCCGTATTCCCAAGCAGCCTCTCTCTGAGTTTTATCCCAATACAGAGACGAGTGATTACTAAAATTGACTAACATTATGTGCACTATCTATAATAATTGATAATTTTCTTTATCTTCCTGCCAAGTTCCTCAATATCAGCCGGAGTTAGCATCCCTTCTTCTCCTTGAATCATAGAAGCATGATTGTACTTATTTCTACAGTCATTATGAAACCAAACCACATCCCATCGCATCAGTTTAATAAAATCTTGAACAGCAGGACTTGATGCTGCAACCTGTACTTTTTCTCTAATGTCATGCAATTTGTCGTCCTCCCAGTCCTTCTCTCGATAGCATCCCCAACGTAATAATGCATTTGAAGCTTTGCGTTGTTCGTAGATTCGTTCATCTGTGCCAAGACGCTGACAAAAATCTGTGGTAATGTTCTCGTCAAGAATAGTGATTGCCTGCTGATAGAGCTGATGGTCATAGCACCATTTGGCTGCCTCACAGCCATTCTGAATTTCGACAGGGTCAAATTCAGTAGTTCTCTTGAATGAATTGAAAGTGTCCTGAATGGTGTCGATGATGGGACGAACAGGAGCAACAATGTCGGAATAGTGGTTGACTACATTTTCATATTGGTCATTGATGGCATTCACCGATTGGCCATTCAGGATGTTAGGTCCAAGACACAATTTCATGTCAGTCAGCATGTTCTGCAATGCTTCCACATAGCGTGACAAAGGCTGTTCCACAGCAAGTCGATCTATGTTTCTCTTCCCCCTTGCCCTTAACATGGGTGGTAAGGCTTGCTCTTTGGTGAGTTCTTGTAACCGTTGGATGTTACCGTTGCGGATTAGATCAGCAGCGGCGAAAGTCCAGTCTTGAAGCATAGTAAGTGGCAACAGGTCGATGATGGGTGAAATCCGATCTTCGCGTAGTCTGCCCACTTCGTAATTGCCATAGGTAATACTGCACACTTTCGTGTGTTTCAGAAATTTGGCGTAGTTGCCCAACACGAGCACCAGCATGGGGATGTAGCGGAAACTATGGGTCAGGTCGAAATATAGCAAATCACCATCTTTCAGATTCTTGTAAAGTTCTTGGAAAATGCTCCACATTTCATCTTCGTTGTTGCCATCTTGGATAGGCACAGGTATTGTAGGGAAAGGAAGATGCATGTCCTCAATGACTTTTTCCAGTCCCACGTAATCTTCCTCACCTCTTATGTAGTGCCTTCTTTTTGTGACGGTTTTATCCCAGTTGTCCGTTTTCGCTTTGTCAGTTATCAGAATGTAAGCAATATCATTTTCGTTCCATTCATTCGCTTTCAGATACTCCAATGTTGCCTGCTGCACGAAACGGGTCTCGTTGGACACAAACCCTGTCTCAGACTTACCATATCTGCTCTTCTCATAGAAAGAGGCTCCAAGCACAGATATAAAAACTTTTCTTGCCATAAGTTTACTTCTTCCTTAAATATCTAAGTTCCTTCCCATTCTTTATAATCTCGACTTCAATGATGTCGCCAGTTTTCAACTTGTCTTTTTTGTTGTTCATATCCAAAGGTTTTACACTAAGATCTTTGCTGTCCTGAAGTTTAGCCTTTTTTATACTTCCAGAGAAGAAGGTTACCACAGCAACACCTTGTAAACTTTTCAACGATTTTTGTTCAACAGGATTCAGTAATTCAGAATATAAAGGAAGAAACTCTCCATTTTTACTTTTCTTTGGCGTGTGTTGCTTACATTTCACAAACTCGTCCAATTCCATATACTCCAATTCTCTACCCTTCTTGAGTCTGTCTGTTTGGTTGGGATTGAGCATCAGGAAAAGTTCCTTCATTTGTGGACTCTTCGAATAGTTCGGTACTTGACTCTCCATGTAATCAACAAAAGTCTTGATATATTCCTCTATCCGATTCCTCTCAAAACCCTTGACCTCAAGGATATCATACTTGCAAACTCCATAGCCAAAAGGCTTGGCAAATCCCAAAGAATGGCAACTTTGTTTTTGCAATAATGTAGCATAGAGGATGGCTCCAAGTTCTATTGGTCTTAAGTTATGGAATCTAACATGAAAGACGAACTCGCTTCCCGCCCCTAAAGGCATAGACGGGTTGGTGTTTTCTCTTTGGTTATCGTCCACGTCAAATAGCGTTTGGTGTTTCAAACGGGCAGGATAAACCTTCCAACCTCTTAACTTGCCGTTCTTATCCATCATTGTAGAGAACTTTGCCTTGTCATCAAGGAATCCATTAGCCCCTTGCTGTTCAAGATAAATTGGATAATATGAAGGCTTTGGACTTCCCATATATGGTGATATACCACCAGAAATTTCAAAAGGATATTCCTCCTTACACAAAGCATTGGAAATCTGCACTCTTCCCCTAAGGGAATTGCTTGGCGTAGTTTCTCCGAAAATACATTCTGAAAGATCAAAATCGCTTTTTGTATGTTGTTCTCTCAAATAATTCTTGACGCGTTTATCGTAAGGGAGTTTGTACAGATATGACAAACCTAAGGAATGGATATTATCATTCTCCACTTTAAAGAACACGGGAATTCTCAGACCTTGCTCTTGTGCTTTCTTTCTCCAATATTTCCAGTCGGTTGAGTCCTTGTAAATGAATACAAAATCCTTAAACAATTCACTCTCTGTGTCGAATTTAAACATTCTTGGCTTTTCTGTTTCTTGGAAAACAAACTCAAAGAATTTACCTGAAGCAGAAATTCCATTTCTTCTTTCTTTCCTATTTCCTGGCTGACCAGTAAACACGATACGACCTTTTATAGAGCCATTAGAGTCGAAATGAACGCCTATCCTTTTGTCTACAGCAGTACTATTAGGATATAATTTATAATCACTAAAGCGATATACAGTAGAGTGAACATCAGAATGGCATTTTCTGTATTTGAATTCTGCTGTTCTATTAGCATCATTAATCTTAGCACCTTCTCCGAATAGAGAACAGAAATCTGCATTTAACTGTTCGTCAATTGTTTTGTGAGAAATCCTATACGGAATCCCATGATCTGCAATTTCAATTTCTCCATTGGCTTTCAACGACATCCAGCCACAATGAATAGATTCGTATGACATTGAATCGCAATATTCTCGGTTGTTTACATCCCGAATGCTATAGCGTTTGTTGTCTATACGTTGCATTTTACTAAATGACAGAATTTCCAACAGATGCCGCAACTCTCCTTTAATTGATGTTGCAGGAATATAATATACGCCATCAGGCATTTTGCTAAACGACTTGAAATCGTCCGAGTTTTTGTCCACATTGCCGTCCTTGTCCCTGACATAGCCATTTCTTACAAAAATAGGGGTTTGTGCTTTTATGTTCACACAAAATTCTCCACTTACTCCATCGGAAAAAGGAATGTCTTGAAATATCAAATTGCCCCACTGGGGAAAAACAACTTTATCTGCCAATGGAACGAAATTAAATGGCGCTCTTATCATAATGTTTCCTCCTTTTCTTTAAATCCAACAAATACATCTTTGGTGAATGTAAGCACAGGTAAATTCATACAGTTCTCATCTTTTATCTCTTCCCAGTAGCGCAGGAACTGCAGCCAACGGTCACCCATCCTGTTTGAAAGGAAGGCTTTTTGGTCGTTGTCAGGATTATTAAAATCCTGCTCTTCCACCTTAAATATATTAATAAGGTATTGCCCGTCGACATATTTGATACTATACGACTTGCCGCACTCTTTGTCATACAGTTGTCCTTCTACGACAAAAGGATTCTTAGTCTCGTCTAAACAAATGTCAATCTGTTCTTTCTGATAGACCTTGGGAGACTGTTGGTCACTCCACCAAAGATAACCCTCACCATTTTTGATATTAATTGTTTTCATAAATCACTTCTTCATTTCGTTTAACAATTCCTTCAAAACATCCATTACCACGGTTAACACCACCACCAAGAGGAAGCATGCCAGAACAGAGATCTTTCAAGGCCTCTTCAAAGGCAATTCTTATAGTGTAATTACCGTCGAATGCAGTAGTCTCAACCATTAGTTTCAGACAGAAAGTGTATCCTTTGGCATATAATGTCTCTTCATTGAATAGTGCTCCATCAATTGCACCACCTGTAAAACGGTCAATCGAAACGTGGTTAAGAACCTTGGTAGGCAACACTGCTTCCTTAATGATGTCTGATATAAGCACACAACCGCGCTGCTTATGCTTCATCTTTCCATCAACCAAGTCTCCTTCGGAGCCAAATACAGCTTTTACGGCTGCATTATTCTTGCCGACGTAATCGTCTATGCATTCTCCGTCTTGCAGTTTGTCAACGAACTTTCCTGTCAGCCTATTATAATGGAATGCCAAACGATGGGATAAGGCACCTTTGACCGATGAGGCAGGAATAAGCAAAACACGTTTGCCATCCACTATCTGAGCACGTTCTCCAGACCAATCTATGAATGTTTCTCTGACAAAAGTCATGTCTGCCATGTCGTTGCCAAAACCAGAACCAAACAGAAGGAAATCAACAGGTTTTAGTTCCAACTCGTATGTAGTCCATTCTTGCGTTTTGGTTGGCTGAAGTGTCAAGACTTCAGCACCGTTCCATTTTTCGTATAGGGATGATGTCTTTTTCAAATACCATTCTCTCTGTTCATCGTTTGTCAAGTCAACTGTCTTGTACTGACACTGATGTCCTACAACTTCAATCTCACCAAAACCGGAACGGCTGCCAGAACCGATACGGAAAGTGTCGGATATCAGAACGTTCAGTAAACGCTTAAAGTCCGTATCATCAGCACCTGCGGACAACATCTCCATCTCAAAACAGAAACGGGTGCCCTTGAGCACAATTTCCTCATCGAATTTTCCTCCTTTTACGGTTGCCCCGCGATGCCCGATTTTGGCATGTTGGCGAATGGGTAATTGTCGGAAATGCTGCAGGAACTCGCTGTTGAGTTTTTCCTGAGAGAGTATGCCATCAAGAACTGTGCCATCGCTGTCAAGCATTTTGGCCTCTGTAATGATGAGCGGAGAGCCCATTTCTTGACTACCCATCAATTTTTCTTCGTCTTTGCCTAAGGTATGCCGCAACAATCCGGCAATCGTTGTGCCAGGGATGAACGGAAGTCCATTGACATCTCTCAATACAAGCGAATCTGTCTTAATACCTTTATTGCCGCTGCCAATGTTTAGTGGCGACTTGGCCTCGATAATGATTCTGGCCAGAAAACGATATTTATTGTCCATTGTCAATTCTCCTCTCTTGCTTTACATTTCTTAGCCATCTCAGATGCCAAGTTAATCATTATACTTTGTAAATCCTTGTCTTCATTGGCTCTCATGAAGTCATCAAGACGCTTTTTTCTTCCTCGTTCTTCCCATTTGTCTTTGGCTATTCCATGTGACAGATATGAGTCGATATAGGAAATCAACACACGACTGTCAGGGCTTATCATAGCGATATTCCGAATGGAGCCCCACTGAGAAGCGAATGAGCCTTTGCGGAAATAGGGTTCAAGTTGCGCTACAGCATCCTGTACAATCTCATATACGGTCTGATTGCATTCCATTAATCTTTGTTTATTCAACAGGAAATCAATCAACGGTGATGCCGGTTTCTCTTCCTTGGAAACAACTTTTCTTTCATCTTTGCTATCCTCTAATGTAAACAAGGCTTTCCCCGGCTCATTCGGACAGCCTTTAAGGAAAGCAGGATTATAAATAACCTTGCCAAAACCTTCGTTATTGTACCATCCTACGTATTGACTTTGTTTAGGACAAGCAGCAGCATTTGGTTTAATCACAAACACACTGCCTTTCTCTATGCCGCAGCGTTCTGTGTCATAGGTGTGGCGCTTACCATTCCAAGGTGCATATTGGAAGGTACGAATCTGGCTCCTTGCCCAATCAATCGCACCACCAGCCACACCAAGGTCATCAGCAGTCGGTTGGTAAGTGGACTCACCGTTTTCATCAAAGAATATCAGACGCCCATCAGCATATATCGTTATATAATCAGTTGCTAAGTCAAGTCCTGACGAAACCATCTCTTTATAATCAGACTGCTCAATATTGACCAGTCCAAATTCAGCTGAGCGTGAACGTCCAATATGCTTCTTACCACAGATGGCGTTAATGATAGTCTGATTCGCCTCATCCGATAATTCAGACTCCACTTCAAAGTACATGACAAGACCTTTGGACAATGTCTCATAACCAAACATCTGGTGATCCTTGCTCCGACGCTTCTGACTGTCGTAAGCCGATTTGATGGTGAAGTTCTTCTGTATATCAACAAATATACCCTTTGACGCATTGAATGAGTAGAAACCTTCACGGCACTGTTTGAGTTGTTTGTCTTTGATTCCAACTGCATCATAATCTATAAGATGGTGGATATAGCATTCTTTGCGAGCAGAACTAAGTTTAGGGTAATACATTGAGGCTGGAACCTTCAGCCCTCTAATGCCATTAACAGATGGATGGGCATCGCCAAACCGTACTTTACTTGAATGGAACATTTCGAGGGACTCGGCTGAACCATCAGCATATAATTCACTCGCAACTATGCCAAGGAAATTATTCCCAGGAATGAAGTCAAGCGTTTTTTGATTGCCTTCACTGCTTGATGCCTGACTTAATACGATGTCAGACTCAAGCGTACATTTGAATTTCAAAGTCTTTGTCATATCAAGCCTCCTTTTTAATAGTTATTTTACAACGTCCATAACCACGGTTCCGACCTGTCCCCAATCGCTTGATAAAACACATCGCTTCTTCAATCATGGGGATAGTACCCTCTGGCACGTTCAGTATTTCGCCTTCTAACTTACAAGGAACTACAGTTTGGATTTTTCTTAATGAATGGTCTTGTGCGATTCCATTTTCGTCAATTCTTGTCGAAGCAAATGTTTCAAACAGATAAGACTGAAGTTTTTGCTCCAACACGTATTTGCGCTCATCTTCAGAGAGAACCACATTGCTGAAGAATGAAGTTCCCATTGTATGATTTTCATCATTGCCCGAAATGCCAAAAATTAAATTGATTGTTTCTAAGTCACCAATAAGAGTTTCTGCTGCTTCTCGAAGGAGTCCTTTGATGGTACGACCTGGTATATATGGCAATCCATTCTTGTCTTTTATGACCAATGCATCAACATCAGCACCTGCTGCCAATCCTGAGCCGCAGTGCCAATTAGAGAAAAACTCTATTTCGTATTTGATAGTTCTCATATTTTCAATCTTTTGTTTGCTGATTCATGATAGTGTTATAAGCCAGAACATCAAATGCCATACATCGATTGTCTGTCTCACGGGTCAACTTTTCAATAATAGACGGTTTTGAGAATATCTGAAGCATTCTTTCTTTACGTAAATCTGCCTTGCTCTTATTTTCTATGCGAAGTGAAATCCAATTTCTCAATCCTGATTTAATACCGTCACCACTATTGATATTGAGTAATCTGCTGGTCTCAAAAAGGTCATCAATGGTATTCTTCCCATTTTGAGGGATTGTATAGTAAGGGCCGGCTTTGAACGACAGACCACTATTAGCAGTAAGTTCTCTCTTGATAATATCCTCATAACTTACGATGAAACTATCCTGTACCTTATGGAACAAGATGCATGAAGGAGGAAGATGGTTTGAGTTGGCATCATGTATAGCCTTCGTATCCTTCTTAGCGTAACCACATAATTCCTCTGCCAACTGATAACCATAATAGAAAGGATAGGAAGACTTAACAAAAGCAATACCAGCACAGGCTGTTAAGAAATCATCACCTTCTGCAAATACAGATTGCCCTCTGAGAATATCGCCCAGATGTTCCTTTGTTTTCTCTTCAAATGCCTTGATAAAAGCATTGGTATATGCAACAGCCAAATCACCACGAATGATAACGGTCATATCGTCTCCAACAACAGGTCGGATGGGTATCACTTTCTTGGGCTTAAACTCTCCCTCAACTTTACTATAGGCTATTTGAGCAGCTTCTTTGGTAGCAATGTCTAATTGCTGAGAGAATCGGCTAAAGACATCTTTGTTCTTCCCGATTTTTTGGACAACTTTCCCCAAGCCATTGCCGTCAGCATGGACAATGGCTATCCAGTCATTTTTCCCAGTAATGTCATTTATGTCGTAGGCTACAGTATCTTTCGATAAATTTAGAATACCAAAGCTCTTTGTACAAAGTCCTTTAGTATCTGTATAGCACTCTTTCTGTACCGTAGGTTCATCTTTATATTTTTCCTTGTTAGTTACCTTAACTACAGGAAGTCCCGTGTTGTTGGCTCTTTTGATGCCCATCAATCCACAGGTTACGCTACGCTGAGGCTTGTTGCGTTGCACTTTCAGCAATGACTCAATCTGGTCAATAGCTTTACCGAAATCATCACCAAGCGGTATTACTGCTTGGCTAATGGTAACACCAGGAGCCATGATCATCACCTTCTTTGGAAATTCACAAACCGCCTTTCTACAGTCCTCCTCATTATCAAAAATAAATTTGATGTTTCCTGCTGCACGTACCACAGATTCTCCATTCTTTGCAAATTCATCGAAGGCAGATGTACAAATCTGCTCCACCAATTCGCTGGCACCAACAATATGCCTCAGTTCATTGGTCTTGAAAATGAAGTCCTGGATACCTTGTACGGCAGCTCCATAAAGATACTTACTCATAATCTCATATTTTAGTTTGTTATTATTGACAAAATTCCGCACCCGATGCTGGCATTCTTGCCTATTCCCACATTGTTCGGAATGGACAGGTTGCATTTGAAGTCAGCATTAAAGGCCATCATTTTTACACCTTTATTATATAATAGGTAAGGGTCACTGAGTTCTGTGATTTTTAGCACCAATTCCTTTTCCAGATGGATGTCCAGCCCCTTCAACATCGAGAGCATATTGGCTTTCAAGATGTTCTCAAGGAAAGTAATCTTTTCGACCATACCATCAATATTCTTATAGAGTTGATAGTTTTTTGAATTGAGGGGCAACCAACGGCTTATGTGATACATAAATGAATCTTCCCAAGTTTGGACGAGGATTTTCGCTGGCTGTATGCGACTTGTATTACAAGTTACCTGGCGGTTACCGATAGTCAGCACACCGTTTACCTCTGTCAAAAACTGACCAATTAGATCTACTGCTTCTTCAACGCATACAATGGCTGCCTTTCCTCCCAAACGCTTATATTGTATAAGTGGATAGGCATACCTGTACTTATCATCACCAAGATGATTGTGAAAATACAAATTAGGGGACTCACCAAGGCTTTTAATCACAGCCCCACGGAATAGCGGGATTTCATTCTGATGAATCTCTGCATCTGTTGTTATTGTCAATGTTCGTATGTATTTCATTTTTATCTGTTAGGTTGGTTGATATCTTTTAGTTAGATTTATTTTCGTATTAAATCTTATGCGGCACAAAGGTATAATCATATTATAGAAGTTGCAAGCATTTCTTCCTTACGAATGGTTCCGTTTTGTCTGGAACCGTTTTTCATCCATATTGTTTCACCATTTTCATAAGTGTATCTTTAACTTTTTCACGTAGTGCATAAGGCTGAATGACTTCCAAATTTTCTCCGTAAAGAAGAATCTTTCCTTGCAGTTCACGGTTGGGTTCTACTTTTAATTGGACTTCGCCATAACTACCATCTTCGTGCTCTCCAAAAGGTAGCGTTTCTTTTTGACTATGGTGTAAGGGTTTTGTGAGTAACAAGCCATGTTGGTATTCTGTCTTTGCGCGAATAACAACTTCTTCTACCTTCGCCCCCTTTTCATGAGTGACACCTATAATATTCTTAAAGTACTCCTGATAGAATCCTATCGATGCCGCAATATATTCCACATTTTCTTCGATTTGGAGTTCACCTTGAATTCTGTCCAATGGGACATTGAAGGCTTGAAAAGGCTCCCTGTCTGCATCACCGAAGACAAACCAACGACCATTATACTCTTTCAAAAACTGGGGGTGGAAAGTCAAGGTAAAAGGTTCTTGACCAAAGGGCTGGTAAGAGAATCGTAACACTTGCTTATTGGTAATCGCCTTATAGAAAACTGGTAACAAATCTATATTCGTAAGATTTTGTTCCAAACTGGAGCGGATATGCCCCATTCCACTTTCATCTTCTCTATGGGTATCGAGCAACAACTGGGTATTCTCAAAATATGCAGAAAACCAACTGGCTGGCAAAATGCCTGCTGAGGCTTTGCAAAACGCCACATAATCTTCCACCCGTTTCTGTTCAATGGCTTTCCGTTCCTCTGCTAAAGGGTCATCATCCTTGCCAATATATTTATAAGCCTTGCCCTTCCCTATTTTCCCATTATCAATTATACAACCAAAAGAAACATTCTCCAATGCTTTTATGACATTTGGATATGCTTTCTTCAATTCCCCATAACCAGGCTCTCTATTACAAGCCCTTTGGTCGTAATAACCTTTCGATCTATGGTAATAGATAGCAAGAATGTCTGCATAACTGACAAATTCTCGCTTCATCAACTCCATGTAAATCAAATTGACAAACACAGATCGAGTTCCGAATCCCACAAAAATATTCTTCATCGTATTATTGTATCAGGTAATAGAGATTGCTCTTAGGTTATGGATTGTTATTAACAATTTGCAAATATACAACTTATTATTCAATTCCAAACATTTTTTCAACTTTTTTCAATTCTACATTATTTTTCTTTCAAATCAGCTCTTGTGAATGCATTAAAAATGAGGAAATGAGTTTAGAATTTAGAAACCCTAACCTTAAAGTTTCAACTGTCAACTGGTGAAAGGTTGTGACTCTCACTCGTGCATTTAAGTGACTCTCAGTGGCACATGCAAGTGTATTCCACAAACGAACGTAAGTCGCCTAAAGTACAAAAGAGAAACATATTCTTGAACACATGATAGATTCTCGTAGATTTTTTATAACTTTGCAGTCAAATTTTAGATACGATGTATTACATCTGGACAGACGAGAGCGATTCATCAGGTAAATATTATGCCAACTTCTATGGGGGGATTCTTATACAGTCGGAGCATTATGAAGAGGTACTTCAACGACTATCTGCTGTTGCAAAAGAAGTGGGTCTCGATAACGAGGAGATTAAGTGGCAGAAAGTGAACGACTATACAGAAGAACGCTATGAGAAAATCATGGATGTTCTGTTTGACATATTGAGTGATGGAAAAGCCAAAATAAGAATCTTTTTCCGACATCGTCAGTTTGAGGCTTTGGGATTGACAAATGAACAAAGGAGGAAAGAATATCCAAAACTTTACTACCAGTTCATCAAAAACGATTTCGGACTAATTCATAGCAATCCCAAAGGGAAAAACATAAGAGTAAGACTGCTCATTGACGATATGCCGCTGAAAGGACCCGACAGAGATGAGTTTCTGAAAGCCATTTATCACATTAATGAATTAAAGACATTCCAAAGAAACAATATACATATTAATGATGGAGACGTGGCTGAGGTTAATTCAAAGAAGCACCTACCGCTTCAAGTGATGGATGTAGTTCTTGGCTCAATGTGTTTCCGTCTGAACGACAAACATAAAGAACGTGGCATAGATGGGAAACGGGCTAAGCGCAACATCGCAAAAGAGAAATTGTATAAACATATCCGAAATAGGATTTGCGCATTATACCCTGGATTCAACATCGGTATTACTACACCCATCACCAAACAAACTGATCTGTGGGAACAGCCTTATCTACATTGGAACTTCGTACCGAAGCACTTCACAAAGAAAGAGGAGTTTACAAAGCATCATAAAACAGAAACAGCCCCGTACAACCTACACTAGTGAGCTACGTCAACGTAGCCTTTCAGTTGCAAAGGACTTATTTCTGAATGCAAAGTTACAACCTTATTTTAAATTTCCAAAAGATTTTGAGAAAAAATATTATTTCACCACCTATTTCTCTACTATATATAACTTCATCTGCTTCATAATAATCTCCTTTATCTTCTCTTTCAACGACAATGGCTGCATCACTCCAAGGTTTTCATCATACATGAGAAACGAGTTGCAACCTTTGAAATGGTGCAAGGTTTACCGACAATATTTGCAAAAGTGCAAGGATTTCAATTGTTTTTGAAAAAACTTGTCACAACAACAAAAGAAAGGCGCAAACAAATTTCTTCGTTTACGCCCTTGAGGGTACAGGTAGCCTTCCTGCCTTCGCTAAAGGTTGCGGAACTTCCATGTATGAACCATGATAGAGTGTCTTCATTGTTTCGTCCCCCTTTCTTCTTGCTCCCAATTGCGCAAGGTTTCCAGCGTGTCATCCACGACCCATTCCAGGCTTTGGATATGCAGTTGATCATAATGGCGAAACAAGCGCTTGTGGATTAAGCCCTGTCGCTTCAGACGGTCATGCATCTCTTGGCCTGTCATGTTCGCCTTTTTTGCACTGGCTTCGATAGCCATTACAGCAAAATGAATCTTTCGGTATGTACTATTTTTCGAAACGGGTGCCATACATCTTATATTATCATTTGCAAATGAAGCACATTTTTTTTCTTATCTGCCAAACAATTCTGATTCTTTTTTGAAAAAACATAACTCAAGTTTCGCAAGTTGCTCAACTTCTTTGGAGTTAAAGGAGTTAGAGGAGTTAAAGCCAAATGTGATAGACCCCTCCAAGCCCCCTCCAACTCCCCCAAGGGGGAGAGAGACGTCCGTTGTCTGTTGTCCGTTTAGGGCAAAATCGCCCAGCGCATGGGCTGGCAGAGTATCGGCTTTTAACTCCTGAGCGGAGCGATAACTCCTTATAACTCATTTAACTACAACGAAATAAAACATCCGAAACTAAAAAAACACAACGAAAGACTAAAGGTCTGTCTCGTAGGCATCACATTCAAGGGGGACGGACACACCGTTTTCTTCCAGAAGGCGGTCAATCTCCGCCTTCATGTCGGGAGAGATGCGGAACTTTCCCGTGCGGTAGCGAGACAGTTGGGCTGAATTGTGGAAAAAGGCAAGCAATACGACACGTGCGACCTTGGCTTCCTTGTAACTCAACAGGTCGAAATAGTGACGGAAACCTATGCCATAGACCGACAGTTCGGTGTTGCGGAAAAACTGACACTTATCACCATTCATCACGATGGCATCGGGGTTAATCATCTGCACTCGCTCCAGACTTTTGTCACACTGTCTGCGCACAATCTGACGAAGACAAATCTCTGCCGATGGACAATCAGCACACATGCACTGAGCCACCTTCGTCTGCAATTTCTCTATATTCAATGTTTGATTTTCCATTTCTCATCTTATTTTCTAACGCAAAGGTACAAAAACTTCCTCTATCCAACAAGCCATCCACTCATCAAAGGCACGAACACCCTCACTTTTTCACCTTCACACCCCCTTTTTTCACTTGTTCAGTTGCAACCAATGCTACAGCGATGGTGTAGCAAGTGCTACATAACAAATGTAGCAAATCGTACACTTAGTATGTAGCGACTGCTACAAACACACATGTACAATCACATTTATTTTACTATTCCGAAAAGGGGTTTGAGTGCAGAACCTGACCGTTGACATGCCAAAGACAAGTGTGTTCGGGCATCGTATGCACTTTCGTCATAACGTGGAGAAAGAATAACGCTGATTTATTTGTTTTTTCACTCTTTTATCCGTAACTTTGCATCGTTTTTTTTAAGGTAGAACAAAAATCATAACAAATACAATTAAACGAAAATGGAAAGAGACAACACTATTTTCTCTCTCATTGAGAAAGAGCATCAGCGTCAGTTGAAAGGTATTGAATTGATCGCATCAGAGAATTTTGTGAGCGACCAGGTGATGGAAGCCATGGGCAGTTACTGCACCAATAAGTATGCAGAGGGTTACCCTGGCCACCGTTACTATGGCGGTTGCCAAGTAGTGGACGAAATTGAGCAGTTGGCGATTGACCGCGCCTGCCAACTCTTTGGTGCTGAATATGCCAACGTGCAGCCCCACTCTGGTGCACAGGCCAACGCTGCCGTGCTGCTGGCTGTGCTGAAGCCCGGTGACGTGTTCATGGGTCTGAACCTTGATCACGGTGGTCACCTCTCTCACGGTTCTCTCGTCAACACTTCCGGTATCCTCTACAAGCCTGTAGGTTACAACCTGAACAAGGAGACTGGCCGTGTGGATTACGACGAGATGGAAGCATTGGCAAAGGAGCACAAGCCGAAACTCATCATCGGTGGTGGTTCTGCTTACAGCCGTGAATGGGATTATGCCCGTATGCGCAAGATTGCTGATGAAGTGGGTGCTCTCCTGATGATTGACATGGCTCACCCTGCTGGTCTCATCGCTGCGGGTCTGTTGGAGAACCCTGTGAAGTATGCACACATCGTGACCACTACCACTCACAAGACACTGCGTGGTCCTCGTGGTGGTTTGATTCTGCTCGGCAAGGACTTCGACAATCCATGGGGTTACACAACTCCTAAGGGTGTGGTGAAGAAGATGTCTCAACTCCTCAACTCTGCTGTATTCCCAGGTCAGCAAGGTGGTCCTCTGGAGCATGTAATTGCTGCTAAGGCTGTGGCATTCGGTGAGGCTCTGAAACCTGAGTTCAAAGAGTATGCCAAGCAGGTGAAGAAGAACGCTGCCGTGTTGGCAGACGAATTGACAAAGCGTGGTTTCGCTATCGTAAGCGGTGGTACAGACAATCACTCCATGTTGGTTGACCTCCGTACAAAATATCCAGACCTGACAGGTAAGGTGGCTGAGAATGCACTGGTGGCTGCCGACATCACCATCAACAAGAACATGGTGCCATTCGACACTCGCTCTGCTTTCCAGACTTCTGGTTTCCGTCTTGGCACACCTGCCATCACTACTCGTGGTGCAAAGGAAGACCTCATGGTGCAGATTGCTGCATGGATTGAGGAAGTACTTAACGATCCAGAAAATGAGGCTGTCATTGCAAAGGTTCGTGGCGAGGTGAACGAGACCATGAAGAACTACCCATTGTTCGCATGGTAAAAACAGAACAGCAGACCCTCCCCTCACCCTCCCTAAATGGAGGGAGTAGTATCTCTGCCGATAAGGATACTAACAAACAAAGTAACCACTCCCTCCAATTAGGGAGAGTGAGTGGTGGGTCTGCCTTGCTTGGTATGACATTGGAAGAGTTGCAGGACGTGTGCCTGCAACTCTCTATGCCTAAATTCACCGCCAAACAGATGGCGCAATGGATTTATGGCAAACATGTACATACCATCGACGAAATGACCAACCTCTCAAAAGCAAACCGCGAGAAGTTGGGTTCGTTGTTTTCTGTGGGGTGCATGGCTCCTGTGGAGACACAGAAGAGTAAGGACGGCACGGTGAAGTACCTCTTTCCCACGGAAAATGGGAAGTTTGTGGAGACTGTCTATATCCCTGAAGGCGACCGCGCCACGTTGTGTGTGAGTTGCCAAGTGGGATGCAAGATGAACTGCCTCTTCTGCCAGACAGGCAAACAGGGTTGGCAGGGAAACCTGACGGTGAGGGACATCCTGAACCAAATCTACACCGTTGACCAACTCATTGCCGAAGAGGGCAAGACGCCACTGACCAACATCGTCTATATGGGACAAGGGGAACCGCTCGACAATCTTGACAATGTGCTGAAATCAACAACGATTCTCACGGCTGATTACGGTTGGGCATGGAGTCCGCACCGCATCACCATCTCGACGGTGGGATTGAAGAGCCACATGCGACGGCTGCTCGATGAGAGCGAATGTCACATTGCAGTGTCACTCCACTCCCCCATTCATGAACAGCGTCTGCAACTGATGCCAGCAGAGAAGCAATTTCCCATTGCCGACATCGTTGCCCTGTTGCGAGAATATGATTGGAGTCATCAACGACGTATCACCTTTGAATACACGATGTTTGGCGGCACCAACGACTCTCCGCTACATGCGAAAGAGTTGACCAAACTGCTGAAAGAACTATTCTGCCGAGTGAACCTCATCCGCTGGCATCGAGTGCCTGATGTGCCCTTGAAGGAGGTGGAGATGGACACGATGGAGCATTTCAGAGACTATCTCTGCAACCACGGCATTCCCACGACGATTCGTGCTTCGAGAGGACAAGACATCTGGGCAGCCTGTGGATTACTCTCAACCAGCCCACGCGCTGGGCGATTCATTCCATCCGAGCAGTAAAAAACAAACGACAAATTGTAAACCGATATGAAATTCCGAATTATCGCTATACTTTTAGTTGCAGCGTGCATCTTCTCCGCCTGTGACAACCCGACAAAAAACGGACGTCGTCGCAGAAGTGCCAGTTTGCTCACCCCTGTATCTTCTGGTAACCCCTATGAGGTGATGGTGGTGGCGGATGACAGCATTTGGGAGGGTTATGCAGGTAGGGCGTTGCAGACGATTCTTGACAAACCTTTAGCAGGACTGCCGCAAAAAGAACCTCAGTTCCACAAGAGCCACGTCACAGAGGCTCACTACGACAAAATCACCAATCTGTTCCGCAACATCTTCCGCATCGAAATCAGCAACGAATACACGAAGGCAAAGATGACAGTGGAGAAAGATGTACACTCCACGCCACAGATGATTCTCACGCTCCATGCCCCCAATCAGGTGGAGGCGTCGGTCTATATCACAGAACATTCCAAAGGCATCGAGGGACTCATCACCAGCGAGGAAATCAACCGTATGGCAAATGACCTCTACTTCCAGCACAACGTGAAGTTCGCCAAGAAAGTGAAAGAGATGTTCGACTGCGAGTTCTACATTCCTTTCGACATCAAGAAGATGAAGGTGGGTGAGGATTTCATTTGGGCAAGCGATGACGGGCTTTCCTCCATCCAGAACATCTGCATCTACTCCCTACCCTATGTGAGCGAGAAGATGTTCACCAAAGGACCTTACATTGCACTTCGCGACACCATCATGAAACGAAACATCCCTGGTGGAAAGGCAGGTCAGTGGATGCAAACCAACGCTGAGTTTGTGAAAACCAAAAATATCAGCGTGAACGGCAAATTTGCTATGGAAGCACGTGGATTGTGGGAGATGCGAAACGATGCCATGGGTGGTCCCTTCGTCAGTCATTCCCGACTGGACGAGAAGAACAATCGCGTCATTGTGGTTGAGGGCTTTGTCTATGCACCCGACAAGATGAAGCGCACAATGATTCGCAGGCTCGAAGCAGCCTTATACACGTTAGAAACTCCAAGTGAAGAAGAAAACATAAAAGAAGAAGAAAATGGAAAGAATTAAAATCGGCATCACACAAGGCGACATCAATGGTATCGGTTATGAACTGATACTGAATACTTTTGAGGCAGAGGAGATGACCTCCATCTGTACACCTGTCATTTATGGTTCCCCCAAGGTGGCAACCTACCACCGCAAGACCCTTGGCTGTGAAACCAACTTCCAAGTGGTTGAATCAGCAGAGGTAGCAAAGGATGGTCACCTCAACATGATCAACTGTTTCGGCGAAGACGAGCAGAAGATTGAAATCGGACAAGCCACCGAAGAAGCGGGCAAGGCTGCCCTCATCTCTTTGGATAAAGCACTGACAGACTTGAAAGAAGGAAAGATAGATGCACTGGTGACCTCTCCCCTCAATAACGCATGCATCAAATTAGACAATGGCACGACCTTCCAAAGTCAGACTTCCTACATTGAGGAGACCATGGGAGAAGGCAAAAAAGCACTGAAAATATTCATTGCCAACAATCTGCGTATCGCATTAGCAACTGACAAAATTCCTGTATCAGAGATTCCTGGACACATCAACAAAGAGGCCCTTGCAGAACGTCTTGTCACCTTGCACAACACCCTGAAGCGCGATTTCTTCATCGACAACCCACGGATTGCCGTGCTGGCACTCAATCCACATGCAGACGGAAAGGAAGAGCAAGAAATCATCGTTCCAGTGATAGATGAATTGTTCAAACGCGGAGTACGATGTGTGGGGCCATATCCTGCTGATGAATTTTTCGGAACAGGTAACCACAAGCATTTCGATGCGGTTCTTGCCATGTACTACGATCAAGGTGTGTCAGCATTCAAGTCTCTTGCGCTCAACGAAGGCGTCAACTACACAGCAGGTCTATCTGTGCTTCGCACCGCACCAGCCATCGGAGTGTGCTACGACATTGCAGGAAAGAACATGGTGGAAGACGAACAGCCCTTCCGTGAAGCCATCTACGCTGCTGTCGATGCAGTGCGCAACCGTTCACGTTTTGACCAAGAACGCACCAATCCCTTACAGAAGCAATATGTAGCGAAGCGTGACGACTCCGACAAACTAAAACTGGATCAGGTGACTGAAGAGGAAAATTAAAAAGTTAAAAATTAAAAACTAAAAGTGAAAAGTGATAGTATCCTTTGTGAACAGGAAGCCAACATGCCGCATGGCAGGTAACTTTTACTTTTAACTTATAGTTTTTAACTTTTACTTTTAACTTTTCATCATATGAAGAGTACTACCCGCAATATATTCTTTGCTTTTGGATTCATCGCAGTCATTGTGATGTTGTTCACATTCAAAGTGTCGTTTGCTCAACTTTGGGCAGATATCTGCCATGCGGGCTATTGGCTTATTGCCATTTTGGGTTTATGGATTTTCCTCTACATCATGAATGCCTGTACATGGCGCATCATCATCAGAGGTTCGGGTGATTGCCCTATCCCCTTCTGGAAGATTCTGAAACTCACCATCACGGGATTTGCGCTCAACTATGCAACTCCGGCAGGACTCATGGGTGGTGAACCCTACAAAATCATGGAACTGAAGCCGTATATCGGCACACAACGAGCCACCTCCAGCGTGTTACTCTTTGCCATGATGCACATCTTCGCCCATTTCTGGTTTTGGGCAAGCAGCATTGCAGTCTATGTGGTGCTGGCATCATTGGGAATTTTGCCTATGAATGTAGGTATGGGCATTGTGCTGCTCTTCATGCTCTGTTTCTGCGGCGGTGGCATTTACCTCTTCATCCGAGGCTATAAGAATGGGATGGTCGTCAAACTCATCCGCTTTGTCGGACATATCCCTGGCTGCAAGAATTGGGCAAGACGGTTCAGAGAGAATCATCAAGAAGACCTGCAGAGGATTGACCAGCAGATTTCTGAACTTCAGTCACAAAACCAGCGTAGTTTCTATGCCAGTTTCGCCCTCGAATATGTGGGGAGAGTGCTCCAGAGTCTTGAAATCTATTTCATGCTCCTGCTTTTCGATGCAGGAACAGGTGACGGGTTGACCTTCGTATTTGCATTCCTCATCCTCTCCTTCACAAGCCTCTTTGCCAACCTCCTCTTTTTCCTGCCCCTCCAATTGGGCGGTCGCGAAGGAGGCTTCGCCATGTCTGTTGCCCAAATGGGCATGACTGCCGACATTGGCATGTTCATCAGCATCATCTGCCGAGTGCGCGAAATCTTCTGGACAGCCATCGGTTTGCTGCTTATGAAAATCGGGAACGACTCCACCCCATCTGAAAACAAAAACAACATCAATCAAAAAAATTAGAATCAGGTAAAATCATATATGAAAATTTTAGGTATTAGAAGAGATGTAGATTTTTCGCCCAATCTGGTGGGCAACGATGCAGCCATCTTCACGGCTGTGATAGACGAATTAAGAAACCTTGGACATGAGGTAAGCATCATCCCTGAAGAGGACATGAAGAAACAAGACTATTCTTCGTTTGACAGAGTGCTGACAATGGCAAGAAATAGAATAACCCTTACGGAACTGTTGGAAACCATGATGAAGGAAGAAAAGGATGACGTCTTGAAGAAGTTTTTTAATTCTCTGAATGGAACACTCCTCTGCATGAAAAAAGGAGAAATGGCAATGGAAATGGTTACAGCAGGTATTCCACAACCCAAGTTCCTCCTTGGCTTCCAAAAGGAACTCCTGCCTAAAAGCAACAAGATGAAAGATGATTTCACCCTGCCATTCTGGATGAAGAATGCTCAAGGTCCTTCAACCATGCTTTTCGACACAGTTTATTGTGAGACAGAAAAAGATATTGAAGAGGCACTGAAAGGATTTAGCGATTTGCGCATCGATTTCTGGCTGGTGCAAGAGCACAAAGTCGGCGACCTTATCAAGTTCTACGGAGTGGAAGGCACGAATTTCTTCCATTGGCAATATGCCAGCAAGGGACACTCCAAATTCGGGCATGAGAAAATCAATGGAAAAGAAAAAGGGTATGCTTTCGACCCCAGCAAAGTTCACCAATTTGCCGACAAATTGGCGAAGAAGATACAGGTGCCCATCTATGGTGGCGATGCCGTTATTGACGAAAAGGGCAAAATATGGTTTATCGACTTCAACGATTTCCCAAGTTTCTCATCCTGCCGCGATCAGGCAGCAAAAGCCATCGCAGAAAGAGTGATTCTGGGGGGGAGTTGACAGTTGAAACGTTAGGGTTAGGGTTAAGGTTAAATGAAAGAGCAGATACAACAGACATACAAATCAAATGATACCGAGGAGTGGCTCGATGTGGTGTGGACACGTCCCATCGGTTATCAGTGGGCACGTTTCTTCGATGCGCTGAACGTGCATCCCAACACCGTGACCATCCTCTCTATGTTCATCGGGGTCGCATCTGCCTACTTCTTCGCACATGGCAGTTACCGTACAGAAGGCACTGAAGGACTCATCTACAACATCATCGGTGTCCTCCTCTTGGCATGGGCGAATTTCTATGACAGTGCCGACGGACAACTGGCACGTATGACTGGTAAGAAGACACAACTGGGACGCATCCTCGATGGAGCCGCTGGCGATGTGTGGTTCTTTGCTATCTACCATGCAGTAGTCTTCCGTTTCTACTTTTATCACGACCTCGAATTTCAGTGGTTGGGCATAGAAAACAACGAACGAAACACCCTCATAGCCACTCTGGTCATTTATGCCTTATCGTGGTTCTCTGGAATCGTCTGCCACGCCCATCAGTGCGGACTCTCCGACTACTATCGGCAGATACACCTCTTCTTCCTGAAAGGAAAAGCAGGCAGCGAACTCGACAACTCCATTCAGCAAAAGCAAATCTACGAGGAAACTCCATGGAAGGGAAACCTCATCTACAAACTCTTCCTGCTCACTTATATCAACTACACACGCAATCAGGAAAAGCAGACGCCCCAATTCCAACTCCTCAAGCAAAAACTGAAGGAGGAATATGGCGACACGGAGAACATCCCCCAAGCCTTTCGCGATGAGTTCAGAAGGCTTAGCCTCCCCTTGATGAAATGGGCAAACATCCTCACGTTCAACACCCGTGCCATCACCCTCTACATCACTTTTCTTCTCGATTTCCCATGGCTCTACCTGTTCATGGAAATCATTGCGTTCACAGGACTGTATCTCTATATGCGCCACACCCATGAGGGCTTCTGTCAAGAACTAAATGACAAAATTGCAAATGTTTAAATGGTAAATGTAAGATGGTAAATAGAATACAGGCTATCATATTCGACTACGGAGGCACCATAGACACCAACGCTCTCCATTGGAGTGAAGTGCTGTGGGAAGGCTATCAACACACGAACATTCCTGTCAGCAAGGAAGAGTTCCGCCAGAGTTATGTCTTTGCCGAACGTGCCTTGGCAAAACACCCCTACATTCAGCCAGAGCATAACTTCCTCGACCTTCTCACCATCAAATGCAACCTCGAGACCCAAGACCTTGTCAACAGAGGTATTTGGCAGGTGAGTGAAACAGAGCGGAAAACCCACAGTGATGCCGTGGCAAACTATTGTTATCAGTATGTGCTGAAAGTGCTCGAAGTGAGCCGTCCCATCATCGCCACGTTGGCAGAGAAATATCCCCTCGTGCTGGTCAGCAATTTCTACGGCAACATCGAGACCATCCTGAAAGACTTCCATCTTGGATACTTCCAGCACATCGTGGAAAGCGCCGTTGTGGGCGTTCGCAAGCCAGACCCCAAGATTTTCCAATTAGGTGTCGATGCTTTAAGAGAAATCACAGGAAAGACAGCGGAAGAATTGCCTGCCCATGACATCCTCGTGGTGGGCGACAGTTACTCCAAAGACATTCTTCCTGCCACACAAATCGGATGCCAAACCGTATGGATCAAAGGAATTGGATGGGGCAATGAAACAGTAGATGAGACCGTGCCCACTCACATCATCCATCATATAAAAGATTTGCCCGAAGCAATATGAAAAGAATCACCATATGCCTCATCGTCCTCACACTCTCGTGTCTGTTGAGCCATGCCCAAGTGACGGGGCGTGTCATCGACAGCAAGACACGCGAAGTGCTCGACTACGTCAATGTCTATTATGACGGCAAAAACGTAGGTGAGCAGACGGACGAAAACGGACGCTTCGTCATCAAGGAAGACAGCACATGGCACGAACTCACCTTCTCCTCCTTAGGCTATCAGACACAAGTGTACCGTCTGAAAGACTTCGGCACCAACAAAAATATCACCATCCGTCTTGTGCCCGAGAATCAGACACTTGAAGGAGTCACCGTATCCTCCAAAAGAGGACGATACAGCCGTAAGAACAACCCTGCTGTCGAACTGATGCGGAAAGTGATTGCCCACAAGAAGAGTTTCGACCTTCGTTCAAAAGATTTCCTCACCTACACCAAATACGAGAAAATGACCTTCTCCCTCAACGAGGTGAGCGACAAGGTCTTTGATGAAGGGGAATACAAACGCTTTGCCTTCCTGAAAGACCATGTGGAGAAATCCCCACAGACAGGCAAACTTACCCTTCCCCTCACCGTCGATGAGACCCTCTCAGAAATCTACTATCGCAAAGACCCCAAGTCTGAAAAGCAGGTCATCAAAGGAGAAAGCAACAAGGGCGTGACAGAACTCGTCAACACCGGCGAAATCCTCACCACCACCCTCAAAGATATCTTTACCGATGTTGACATCTACGAGGAAGAATGCCGATTGCTGCAATTTCCCTTCAAGTCGCCCATTGCCAACAGTGCCATCTCCTTCTACCGCTACTACCTGCAAGACACCCTCTTCATCGAACAAGACAAAGTGGTCGAAGTGGGCTTCCTGCCCAACAACCAACAAGACTTCGGCTTTTCCGGTCATCTCTACATCCTCCTTGACCCCGACTCCACCTACCAGGTGCGCCGTGTGGAACTCACCATTCCCCGTCGCAGCGACGTCAACTTCGTCGAGAACATGCTCATCTCACAAGACTTCACCCAACTGGAAAGCGGTGACCGCATCGCCTCCACCAACGATATGCTCGTCGAACTGCAACTCTCCAAGTGGCTCGGCAAGTTTCAGGTGCAGCGAGTCACCCGACTCACCAACGTCAGTTTCGAAGAAATCCCCCGCTCCCTCTTCAAGCACATCAAAGGCAATACCCTGCGCGAACCCGACGCATCCATGCAGGACGACTCTTTCTGGAACGAATACAGACAGGTCAAACTCACCTCGTCAGAAGGAAAGATGGACAGTTTCCTCGACCGCCTCACCCACATCAAGGGCTTCAAATACGTTCTCTTCGGATTCAAAGCCCTTGTCGAAAACTTCGTCGAGACAGGCGACTCACTCCATCCCAACTACGTGGATATAGGTCCCATCAACACCATCATCTCTGCCAACCACTACGACGGCATGCGCCTCCGTGCCTCCGCACACACCACCGCCAACCTCTCCCCTCACCTCTTCGCCGACGCCTACGTCGCCTACGGCACCAAGACCCACAACGTCTATTGGAAAGGCATTCTCACCTATGCCTTCAACAAAAAGGCATACCTCCCACGCGAGTTTCCCCAGCACAATCTCTCCGTCTATTGGTGGGACGACATCATCTCACCTTTTGACAAGTTTGTGCCCACCGACAAGGACAACATGTTCACAGCCTTCCATGCCTCCAAAGTGGACCAATACCACCACACGCGCGAACTGCACATCGACTACACACGCGAATTTGAGACCGGCGTGAGAGTGAACGCACAATTCACACGCACCCGCAACCACCCTGTCGATGCCCTCTTCTATCAACGGCTCGACGGTGTGGGCACACCCGTCAACAATCCTTCCCGATGGCTCTCAGGTATCACTACTGCCGAATTTAAGGTCGGTGTAACTTACGAGCCCAATGTCACCTACGTCAACACCAAACAGCGCCGTGTGAAGGTGAACCACGATGCCCCCATCCTCTCCCTCTCCTACACACGAGGCATCAATGGATTCCTTGGCGGTCAATACAACTACGATGTCACCGAAGCAGGCATCTACAAACGCTTTTGGCTCGGACAGTTCGGCAAGTTCGATGCCAACATCAAGGCTGGCGCACAATGGAACAAAGTCCCCTTTCCCCTCCTCATCCACCCCGCCGCCAATGCCTCCTACATCATCGAGGACAACACCTTCTACCTCATCTCCAACCTTGAGTTCCTCAACGACCGCTATGCCTCCCTCCTCGCCGAATGGGACCTCAACGGATGGCTCTTCAATCGCATCCCGCTGCTGAAGAAACTCAAGTGGCGCGAATGCCTCGGCGTCAATGTGCTTTGGGGACAACTCACCGACAAAAACAATCCTGCCACGCTCAACTATTCCGACCCTGAACTATTTTACTTCCCAGGACACTTCCTTGGCGATGGCACCTACGAACAGAACACCGTCCGCATGAACGAGCGCACACCTTACGTAGAATGGCGTGTTGGCATCCACAACATCTTCAAACTCATTGAGATTGACTATGTGCGCCGCATCACCTATCTGCACAATCCCAACACCAACCGTTGGGGCATCCGATTCAAAGTCCGCATGACATTCTAACAAAAAAAGGAACGCCTTTCGACGTTCCTCTTTTGCGGAAAGTGAGGGATTCGAACCCCCGGAACAGTTACCCGTTCACCGCATTTCGAGTGCGGCCCGATCGACCACTCCGGCAACTTTCCTTGTAAAGGGTGGGCTTATACCAATAAGTCCACCCTTTATAAAAAGCCGGGAGGAGATGTGATGAAACTCCGACGTGATAAGATTTGAGTATTTACCGCCCTTTGTAATCCACCGACTCTATGGTTTCCAGATGCCGAAACCCCATGCTCGATGACATGGCGACTTCTGGCTTGTGGCCCGCCATTGGAACGGTAAAATCATCTCGGTTTCAAAATATAATTTGATGAGTATCCCGATCGATCCTGTACCCCGGCTGTATGTAAACGTCCGCTGTCCATATCGTTCAGTTCTCTCACCAAATCAGACGGCTTCCGTTGTTTTCCCTTCATCGTTCGCGCGCTGGAAAAAGCAGTCCAATGTGCTTTTCAATAGTTCGCTTACGATTTTCTACAGGCAAAGGTAATACATTCTAGATATAAAAACAAGGGATTTGAAGAAAAAAATCCTCAAATCCCCCATTTTTTAACATTTCGGCATTTTATTCGCCAAGGTACACCGCAAATGACATAGACCTTCCGGCAGGAGTCTTACCCCAGATCCAAAGCGTCTGTTCATCGCTTGACTGCGCTGATTTGAACGCCGATTCCATATCAGCAGCCGACTTGATGTTCTGGTTGTTCGCCTTCAAAATGATAAAGCCTTCTGGCACACCAGCATCCTTCAAGTAACCACTCTTCAGGTTCGTCACCTGCACACCATAAGAGAGGTGCAGCGTCTTCTGCTGATTCTCGGTCAGTGTCTTAAAGTCAGCACCCAGCGCATCCACCTTCTGAGCCTTCACCACATTAGTGCTGCCCTTCGCATTGCGGAAGGTGATGGTGGCAGTCTTCTCCTTCTTGTCACGGATATAGCCAATCTGTGCCTTGTCGCCCGGACGATATTTTGTAGTGGCTTCCTGCAGTTCCGACATCTTCGTCACCTTCTTTCCGTCCACCGAAACAATCACGTCTCCGCTCTTCAGACCAGCCTCGGCTGCTGCACCGTCATCAACCACCTCAGCCACATACACACCATCCACCGTGCCAAAGTCAGCCTCAAACTTCTCGTCATCATGCTTCTTCTGGTCGATATAGTCATGCAGAGTCATACCACTGATGCCTATCATCGCACGCTGCACCGTACCGTAAGCCTGCAAGTCAGTCACCACCTTCTTCATGATGGTCGTCGGGATGGCAAAACCATAGCCCGTGAAAGAACCCGTCTGCGAATACAGCATCGCATTGATGCCCACCAGTTCGCCACGCGTGTTCACCAGCGCACCACCCGAATTACCTGCATTGATGGCAGCATCCGTCTGGATGAACGATTCAATGCCGTTCTTGTGCGCACCGATGCCACGCGCCTTGGCTGACACGATGCCCGCCGTCACCGTAGAGGTCAGGTTGAACGGATTGCCTACAGCCAACACCCACTCACCCACTTTCAACTGCTCTGAGTCGCCAATCACGATGGCAGGCAGCCCCGTCGCATCAATCTTCAGCAGCGCCAAGTCCGTGTCAGCATCAGTACCAATCACTTTAGCCGTAAACTCACGGTTGTCATTCAACGTGATGGTGATGTCATCCGCATTCTCCACCACATGGTTGTTCGTCACGATATAGCCATCGTCCGAGATAATCACACCCGAACCTGCCGCCTCACGCTTCGGAGTCTCCACCTGACGGCGCTGCGTGCCACCACCGCCACGACCGAAGAAATCGCCAAAGAAATCCTCAAACGGGTCACGATACTCAATCGTCTGCTGACGCCCCTTCTGCACCACCTTAATATATACCACAGCGTTGCAAGCCTTCTCTGCAGCCTCCGTCAAATCCACAGGCTGAACAGCAGGTGTCGATGCCGTCGAAAGTTGCATCATGCTGCTTGCAGGCTCCTGTGCCTTCTTTGGCTCCGTGAATGAGAAAGAAGGCAAAACCTTGTCCACAGACTTCTGCGAAAGCGAATAAGCAAACGCTCCAGTCAATCCTGAAAGGAAGGCAACACCAACCAGTGCGCCATAAAATCTTTTAGTTGTTTGTTTCATAGTTCGTCTTTATTATTGCTGTTTAGATTATGTTCTGCAAACTTTATTTCGGGAATTGATCCACCCTTCAAATTCGAGCGCAAAATAACGACAAATTCTTATTTTGACAAAACAAAATCCACCTATTTTTTTCATTCTTTGAATTAGTTTAACAAATCCCTTCAGAGTGTTAACACCGATTAAGAATAATTCTTAAATAATTCACACTTCTTTAACACAAACATCATTTAGAGTTGAGAGTTTAGAGGTTAGGAGGTGGGAGGTGGGTGCGTGCTATTGGTACACAAAAAAGCACCTCCAAACCTATGGGCTGGAGGTGCTTCGTATGAATGGATTGTGGGGTGTTTTTTATTCCCACTCAATGGTTGCTGGTGGTTTGGAGGACACGTCGTAGCAGACGCGGTTGATGCCACGCACATTGCGGATAATCTGGTTGCTGACTTCAGCAAGGAACTCATAAGGGAGTTTTGCCCAGTCGGCTGTCATGGCATCAGAGGAAGTGACGGCACGGAGTGCCACAGGGTTCTCGTAGGTGCGTTCATCGCCCATCACGCCAACGCTCTTCACGTCGGAGAGGAGGATGGCTCCTGCCTGCCAAATCTGGTCGTAAAGGGACACTTCAATCTCTCCGTCCTTCATGTCGGCAGGCACACCTGCTGCAAGCACCTTGCGGGCTTCCTCGCCTGAAAGTTTGACTTTCCAGTTGCGCAGACCACGAATGAAGATGTCGTCGGCATCTTGCAGCACACGCACCTTCTCGGGGGTGATGTCGCCCAAGATGCGAACTGCCAAACCAGGACCTGGGAAGGGATGGCGGGTGATGAGGTGTTCGGGCATCTGGAGTTGACGACCCACACGGCGCACTTCGTCCTTAAAGAGCCACTTGAGGGGTTCGCAGAGTTTCAAGCCCATCTTCTCGGGCAGACCGCCCACGTTGTGGTGGGACTTGATGACCTTGCCCGTGATGTTGAGCGACTCAATGCGGTCGGGGTAGATGGTACCCTGTGCCAGCCATTTGGCTCCCTCTATCTTCTTGGCTTCGGCTTCGAACACGTCGATGAAGCCTGCACCGATGATTTTTCGCTTGCGTTCGGGTTCGCTGACACCTGCCAGTTCGCGGTAGAACTTTTCGGAGGCATCAACTCCCACCACGTTGAGACCGAGGCATTCGTAGTCGCGAAGCACGTCAGAGAACTCGTTCTTGCGGAGGAGTCCGTTGTTGACAAAGATGCAGGTGAGGTTCTTGCCAATGGCACGGTTGAGCAACACGGCAGCCACGGAGGAATCGACACCGCCTGAAAGACCGAGAATGACCTTGTCGTCGCCCACCTGCTGACGGAGTTCTGCCACCGTCTGGTCAACGAACGATGCGGGTGACCAGTCTTGCTTGCCTCCACAAATGTCAACCACGAAATTTTTCAGGAGTTGAGTTCCGTCAATGGAGTGGAACACTTCGGGATGATACTGCACACCCCAAATCTTCTCATTGTTGGCAGCATAGGCAGCGAACTTGACGGTAGCGGTAGAAGCGATGCAACGGAATCCTTCGGGCAATTGGGTGATGGTATCGCCATGGGACATCCACACTTGGCTGTTGGGGGCAAAACCTTTCAGGAGCGGATTACCCTCTTCCATGAACTCGAGGTTGGCACGTCCGTACTCACGGGTGCCTTCTGGCTCCACCTTGCCGCCGAACGTATGTGCCATCAACTGAGCACCATAGCAAATGCCGAGGATGGGATACTTGCCACGAATCTGAGAGAAATCAAGTTTGAAAGCCCGCTCCTCATAAACACTATAGGGCGAGCCAGATAGGATGACGCCAATCACATCGGGGTCATTCTGGGGAAACTTGTTGTAAGGCATGATTTCGCAAAACGTATTCAACTCACGCACACGGCGACCAATGAGTTGGGTGGTCTGCGAACCGAAATCCAAAATGATAATCTTCTGCATATATATAAATAATGTAATCTTGTTGAGTCCAAAAGTCTGCTTGGATTGTGCAAAGTTAGGCAAAAAAAGTGAAACTTTTTGTATTGTCAGAGAAAATAAGCCCATCCACCTACAGATATTTCTCTTTTTTCTTTTGTTTCTAAAAAAAATATTCTATTTTTGCACTGAAATCATTCATTCCTATATTAAATTTAAACATGGAACACAGATTTTGGCGTATCAGATCCTTTGCCACACGTCTCAGTTTATGGGTTATAGTGATTGCTGCAATCATATTGTTGACCACAGCCATTGTCACTAACATTCTTGTGCGTGAAGGAGTCTTGCGTGAGGAGAAGTTGCGGGCAACAAGCGCGTTGGAAAATGCTGAAGAGCACATTGACAAGGTTTTCATCACTGTGGAAACGGCTGTGAAGAACCACACTAACGAGATTAGAAAGAACGTGAATGCCCCCCATGAGGAGATGTACCGCATCACCCATGATATACTGGAAACCAACCCCATGATTGTAGGGGCTGCCATTGCTTTTGAACCCAATTATTATCCCGACGAGGGGCACTATTTCTCGCCCTACAGTTATCGGAATTCGAAGGGTGAAATTCTCTCCAAGCAATTAGGTTCCGACACCTACGATTACCCCACTATGGAGTGGTACCAGATGCCCAAGAAGTCGAAGCAGGAACATTGGAGCGAGCCTTATTGCGACATCGGAGGAGGTGATATGACAATGACCACCTACAGTTATCCGCTGACAGACGATGAAGGTAATGTATATGCAATCGTCACAGCCGACGTGTCGCTTGACTGGTTGTCGAATATGATGGATTCGCTAAAATATTATGACCAGTCCTACTGTTTCATTCTCTCCAAGAAAGGCACCTACCTCGCTCATCCCATCAAGAAGGCGGTGCTAGATGAAACCATTTTCGACGCAGCGAACATGCTGAAGAATGACGATTTGGCACAGATAGGACAAGATATGACAGACGGGAAGATGGATATGAAGCGCTTCCGCTCACCTCATCTGGGAAACTCGTTCATCTTTTACAAACCTGTCATTCGTACAGGTTGGTCAATGGCAATTGTGTGCAGTGCGAAAGAGTTCTTCAGCAGTGCCGCCACAGCAGGATTCATTGTAGCAGCACTCATCATGATCATGCTGGTGATACTTGCCTTCATCCTGAAGATTGGTGTGCGCCGCCTCACCCTGCCACTCACCCAATTCACCCAAGCCGTGAACGAGGTGGCACATGGCAACTTGCAAGCCGAACTGCCTCCTGTGCGTTCGAAGGACGAGATGCTGAGGCTACGCAATTCGTTTGTCACCATGCAACGCTCGCTGGAGCAGCAAATGGAGGAACTCAAGCAGGTGAACGAGCAGAAAGGGCGCATTGAGAGTGAACTGAGAATTGCCAGCAACATCCAACGGGCGATGCTGCCGAAGATTTATCCTCCCTACCCTGACCGCGACGACATCGACATATACGGACAACAAACCCCCGCCAAAGAGGTGGGGGGGGACCTCTTCGACTTCTATATCAGGGATGAAAAATTGTTCTTTTGCATCGGAGACGTGTCAGGTAAGGGCATTCCTGCTTCACTGGTCATGGCAGTGGCACGATCGCTTTTCCGCACCCTCTCAATGCATGAGCCACACCCGAACCGCATTATCTCACAGATGAATGACCGAATGGCTGAGGATAACGAACTGAACATGTTCGTCACGCTCTTTATCGGTGTGCTCGACCTGCCTACGGGACGGTTGCGCTACTGTAATGCAGGACATAACGCTCCGCTCTTGCTCAACGAGGCGGAGAAAGTGAAGGAGAAGACGTTCCTCCCTTGTGACAGCAACCTCCCCATCGGCATCATGGGCGGATGGAAGTTCACGCTGCAAGAGACGAACATCGCCCCGGGCACCACTCTCGTCCTCTACACCGACGGACTCACCGAGGCTGAAAACATGGAGCATGAGTTGTTCGGGGAAGAACGAATGATTGAAGCGGTGCCTTTCTCTTCCTCTTCGCAGGACATCATAGAACGTGTGGTGGAGGTTGTGCATGATTTCACTGGGGAAGCAGAACAAAGCGACGACCTAACCATGCTCGCCATTCGCTATATCAGGCCTGACCAAAATCTGCTTTTTAAGCAAGAAATCATCCTGACCAACGATGTCAGCCAAGTGCCGCAACTCACGGACTTTGTGGATACGGTGTGCGAAAAGGTGAACTTTGATGCTGCCACCACCATGCAAATGGACCTTGCCATGGAGGAGGCCGTGGTGAACGTGATGAACTATGCCTATCCTGGAGGCACAACTGGAGATATTCACATTGTGGCTGCAGCCAACGACAAATGCCTCAAGTTCATCATCAGCGACAGTGGCATACCTTTTGACCCGACCATGCGCAAGGATGTGGACACGACGCTCTCAGCGGAGGAACGCCCCATCGGTGGTCTTGGCATCCACCTCGTCACACAACTCATGGACAGCATTAACTATGAGCGCAAGGACGACATGAATGTCCTGACACTGCGGAAAAAGTTAAGAGTTGAGAGTTAAGGTTAGGGGTTAATGAAAAGAATCAAGTTTCATCAATAATAATCATTAAACAAAAGAAGTAATTATGAAAACGACAATTAAAGAAGAGAACAACAACCAAGTTGTCTATTTTGAGGGCCGTCTTGACACGTCAGCCTCCTCACAAGTGCAAATGGATGTACAACCCGTCATGGACGATGTGAAGAGTGACATCATCCTCGACTGCAATAAACTGGAATACATTTCCTCCAGTGGTCTGCGCATCTTCCTCAGCATCCTGAAAAATGCCAAGGCTAATGGCAAGCACGTGTATATTCAAGGACTCAACAACGAGTTGCGCCAGGTGTTCACCATGACTGGCTTCATCAACTTATTTGAGTTCAAATAACCAATATTTCTACATCTTGCCAAAAAACGTGTCTAAAAGGCATTGCTGATAATCAGTAATTTATAGGAAAGGGCTAAAAAAAATTGGAAAAAAGTCCTTCAAATATTTGGCAGTTCGCCAAAAAGTCCCTACCTTTGCACTCGCTTTCGAGAAGGAACGAAGGATACAACATAACAAAGTCTAGTGAGACCACGTTATTTCCCAAGGACTTCTCAGTTTGGCAAGAGGGCGCTTAGCTCAGTTGGTTCAGAGCGTCTGCCTTACAAGCAGAGGGTCGGCGGTTCGAATCCGTCAGCGCCCACAAAAGTGAGAGATGACGGTTCGTTGAAAACAATCCGTCAGCGCCCACGCCCACAATTTGGCTCGCTAGCTCAACTGAATAGAGCATTTGACTACGGATCAAAAGGTTACAGGTTTGAATCCTGTGCGAGTCACTTTTTACAATGGGCAAGACAATACAAGCGAAAGCTTTGGGTAGGTAGGTAAGTGGTTAAAACGGGCAGACTGTAAATCTGTTGCCTTACGGCTTCGGCGGTTCGAATCCGTCCCTGCCCACAAAGGGTAAAACCTATGAGATAAAGAATGCGGAAGTAGCTCAGTTGATAGAGCACTAGCCTTCCAAGCTGGGGGTCGCGGGTTTGAGCCCCGTCTTCCGCTCTACAATCGGAACTTCCGATATTCTCAGACAAAAAGAAAATCCTTCATGGAGAGGTGGCGGAATGGTAGACGCGCTACTTTGAGGGGGTAGTGGGCTCAGCCCGTGGGAGTTCGAGTCTCCTCCTCTTCACACAAGGAACGCCAGAAATAAAAAATGCTTCAGTAGCTCAGTTGGTTAGAGCACATGACTGTTAATCATGGGGTCGTTGGTTCAAGCCCATCCTGAAGCGCCAAAACATAAAGATGCGTCCTTAGCTCAGTTGGTAGAGCAATTGACTCTTAATCAATGGGTCCAGGGTTCGAGCCCCTGAGGGCGTACAAGGAAAGGGATTGAGACAATATCAAAATCCCTTTCATTTTAGGAGGGATGGTAGAGTGGTCGATTACAACGGTCTTGAAAACCGTCGTGCTGAGAGGCACCGGGGGTTCGAATCCCTCTCCCTCCGCAAAGAAAGAGTCACGTATGTGGCTCTTTCTTTGTATGAGCCCTACCCTCTTCGATAACTTCGACGACTTGTGGGACATGAGTATATAATAAGGGGATGCAACGACTAACGCTGCATCCTCATACGTTTGTTATGGCTTCACATTTTTAGAAACGGAAACCGAATGTCGCCATCAATTGTGAGCGATTAGCATCTATCTTGGCAGGCTTCATATTCACGCTGTCAAAAGCATAGAAATCGCCCTTCTGTGCCTGATACTGATAGGTTAGATCTACATAGCCACCCTTGTAGCGATAGCCCAAACCGACAGAGAAGCGGTTGATAGCCCCCCAATTGGTATAGTCGGTTTCAGTGTAAGGTCCATCATAGCCGATAGTACGGAATGCGTCTTTCTTGAAAGGAGAAGACACGAAATTGTAACCTACACGAAGAGAAAGTTCATCAATGGGTTTGAACTCTGCACCCACTTTCAAGGTGTGCTGTCCACGAAGCGTTTGGTCCATCACTTTATTCATGTTGCGGAAGTAGTCAGAGTTGTATCCATCCACCTCGCTGTAATGCATGGATCCAAGATCCTGAAATTCATACTCTGCACCAATGGCAAAGTTCTTACCGACAGTATGTCCAAGACTGACACCAAATTTCCATGGTGTACGGAATCGATAGTCATATTCAGCATTTGAGCCATATGAAACATATTCATTATTATAATAAAGATACGAATCATTTGCGTCCGTCAAACGATACCATGTCGGAGTATGGACGGTCACGCCGAAACGGAAGGGGCTTTCTTCAATGGGTCGGCAGATGAAACCAAGTTTTACATCAAAACCATCCCCTTCGGTCTTGTACCAATTGGTGAAATCGTAGAAGTTCCCGTCTGTACCCCTTTCCTGATAGAAGGATTCACGACTATAGTCAATATCGTAAACACCAATGGATGCACCCACAAAGAATTGGTCACTGATGTTGAATGAGAGATTGACATCAGCCTGAATGTTTGCACCGAATGTGGCTTTCTCGAAATAGGCATTGGAAGAAGGCAGACCCGAATAGCCATTTTCGTCTTCTTTCAGGATACCGCCATGTACTCCCTTCTTGATTGCGCTCATATCTGCCATGGTGCCATTCCAATAGTTATTGGCATAGGCATAATTGCACAAGTCTGCAATCTGATAGGTCTGGCTAAAGAATCCAAGATTGTCGATGTCGGTCAATTGATTAAAGAGGTAGTTGCGCTTCTTCTGGTAGTTCACGCCAAAGTTTACGAACTGCAAGCCTTGGTTGGTGGGTTTATCCATATCGAAAGCGATCAACACACCACCTTGATCAAGCGACATACGTGAACCATCATGTCCCATGGCACCGTTGCCAGTAAACACACCACTGAGACTGATAGCCGCATCGCTGCCACGATACAGTCCTGTACCCGCCGGGTTCGTGCTCATCACACTGACATCGCCACCCAGAGCACCGAGTGCTCCACCCATTGCCACGAAACGGGCTGTTCCGTTCAGGTCGCTGTTGGCAAAGTTTTGTGCATCGTAACTGTCTTGCGCATATGACACACCAGCAACACTGACAAATGCTGCAAGCAAAAGATATTTATTCACTGTCTTCATACTGTCTAATAATATAATGTATATTTGTGATTCTTACTTAGCAGAAAAAATGATGTTCCTTTAGCGTCTTCCACCACCACTACGGCCGCCACCGCCGCCACCAAAACTGCCACCGCCACGAGTGCCACCTCCACCGATGCTTCCTCCACCAATACTTCCTGTAGATGAACTACGTGTGGTTGTGGCTGGTGTGTAAGTACGCGTCTGAGGCTGAACCGTTGTTGTCTGTTGAGTACGTGTCTGAGGCTGAACCGTTGTTGTCTGTTGAGTGCGTGTCTGGGGCTGTTGAGTGCGCGTCTGGGGCTGCACTGTGGTACGGTTGCTACTGTTTTGATTGTCAGACGAACGAGCGGGCTGATAAGTGTTGTTCCCAATCGTACTTCTTCTGGCAGCACCTTCACGGGCAGCGTTATACACCTGGGTACGTGTGCCCTGATTCGTTGCTGTGGCAGTACGACCAGTACGTACATTGGTATAATCTGTATAAGAAGTTCCGTTGGCACGTGTGCCACCATTACCGCGAACACTTTGCACCCCAGCACGTGTAGGGATTGTACTTGTTCGTTCCCTATTTGCTGAAGTACGTGAAGACAACGCATTAGTGGTGGTGCGTACACCTATATTACTGCCACCTGCTGCATTGGTACGGATTCTATTGCCTGCCGCCATGTGTCCACGCGAAGAGTTAAATTCACGAGGTACAATATTACGATGGTATGTAGTGTAGTAAACAGGGCGGCTCCAACTTGGTCCCCATCCCCAATATGTCCAGCCATAAGGACGACTCCACCCCCATATGCTGCCATACCAACAGTCCCAGGGTCCCCAGGTCCAACCATAACTCCAGCCATAATGCCAATACCAAGGATCCCATGGATCATAGAGATAATCCCATGCACCATAACCATAATAAAGATCCCAATAGTAAGGGCTTGTCAATGCATAGAGACGTGGGCTGTGGAAACGAACGATACGACGAGAGTAACGATAGTCTAACTCAGGATCATTCATATCATATCTTGGTTGCACATCGTCAATACCGACAGTATCAATACGTGCATCAAGCGATTCGTCAGGATACTGACCATCATATACATAGCGACGATTGTATTCATCCTCACTACGCGTATTGCTATGGTAATCCACTACAGCAGGAGCAACCACCGTTTCTGTCCTCGCACTCATCGATGCCGCCGCCCTTTTCTGTGCAGCCTCCTTCACTTTCTTAGAAGAAGTGAAATAAAGGTCGTCCTGTGCCATGCTGAGCAATGGAACCAGAACTAATGCCAATGTCAAAAATCTCTTCATATCCGTTCTATTTTATGATTGTACATCTTGATATATTGTATCTGATGCAAAGTTCGTACTTATTTTCCATTATCCCATATTGAAATCCCTACCTTCGCAGGGGAAAATCCCTAAAAAGGGAAACTGCTTGTGCAAAGGTACGATTAAGTGAGTACAAAAGCAAGGAAAAAAGGTTTTTTCATTGATTTTGTCGAACGATAGTACCTTAGACGAAGTCAACGGTACGATTAAGTGAGTACAAAAACAAGGAAAAAAGTTTTTTTCATTGATTTTGTCGAACGATAGTACTTCTAATAAGAGAAAAGTAAATATTTTCAAAGAAAGTCTTTCTCGTTCAAAGAAAATGTTGTAATTTTGCATAGTTTTTGTGTTAGAACCCAATTGGAACAAAAAAAATAAAAAAACATATTATGGCAAAAAACAAAAAACAACAAGCAACCGATGAGCCTATCGCACTTGACGTACAGTTGAACAAAGGCGAGGCTTTCATCGAGAAGAACTGGAAGAAAATCGCTATTGTGATTGGCGCCATTATCGTGATTGTGGTAGGCGTTTACGCCTACAAGCACTACATGGCAGGTAAGGAACTGGAAGCACAGAAGGCTATTGCCGGTGCACAGACAGCATTTGCTCAGCAGCAGTACGAGCAAGCACTGAAGGGTGAAGGCAACACCAAGGGGCTTCTGAAAATCATCGAAGAGTACGGTGGCACAGAAACAGCCAATGTGGCAAAACTCTACGCTGGTTTGGCATATGCCAAGACAGACAAGGTGGATGAAGCCATCAAAATGCTGGAAAACTTCTCTGCTCAGGACGACGACATGGTTTCTCCTGCAGCCATTGCAGCACTCGGTAACCTTTACGTAAAGAAAGGTGACAATGAGAAGGGTATCAAGACTCTCATCAAAGCAGCCGAAGATGCAAACAACGATGCAGTGAGCCCTGTTTTCCTCTTGCAAGCAGGTGAAGTGTATGAGTCTCTTGGCCAGAATGATAAGGCATTAGAACTCTACAACAAGATTAAGAAGCAGTACTTCCGTAGTCCTCTCTCTCAGGAGATTGACATGTATATCGAAAGAGCAACTAAATAAAGAGAAATAAGAAAAAACTAAAAGTGAAAAACTAAAAACTAAAAGTCAAAGTTACCACAGCCTTCCATAAGCCTCGTAATCTTCACTTTTAGTTTTTAGTTTTTCACTTTTTACTTATCCACCCTAATCATCTATATTTTTATTATGGCAACAAAGAATCACAACCTTTCCGACTACGACATCACGTCTGTGCCCAACGCCACAGGAATGAAGATGGGCATTGTGGTGGCTGAGTGGAACGAGAACATCACAGCAGCATTATTGGAGGGAGCCAAGCAAACTCTGATGAAGAACGGCGTTTTTCCTGAAGACATCACAGTGATGACTGTGCCAGGTAGTTTTGAATTGGTGTATGGCGCTTCACAGATGGTGAAGGCAGGCGTTGACGCCGTAATAGCAATCGGCTGTGTAATTCGTGGTGACACACCTCATGACCGTTATATTTGCCAAGGTGTCACATACGGTTTGGCTCGTTTGAATGCCGTGCAGGACGTACCTGTTATCTACGGACTCATCACCACACTCGACATGCAACAAGCAGAAGAACGTGCAGGTGGAAGCATGGGCAACAAAGGCGATGAGTGTGCAGTGACTGCTATCAAGATGGTGGATTTCAAAAGGAAAATTGCTACACCAAACTAAAGGTTGAAAAGGCTTGAAAAAATATTAGTAAATATTGTAGGTATCTTTTTCGCCATTTATGCAGGCATTGTCCTACTGTTCAGTTTGCCATCCATGCAGAGCGCATTGGCAAATTGGACTGCCAACATATTAACTAAGCAATTGAAGGCAAATGTGGAAATCGGGAGTGTCAATCTCGGTTTCCTCAACCGTTTGGTCATCAATGATATGACCCTATATGAACCCAATGGGCAAAAAATGGCAAGCATTGCACGTATGTCTGCTAGTATTGACCTTCCTGCGCTTTTATCAAATCGAATAGATATTGGCACAGCACAACTATTCGGAACGAAGGCAACGCTTTATAAGGAGACACCTGAAAGCAAGCCTAATTTTCAATTCATTATAGATGCCTTCACTAAAGAGGAACAGGAAGAATCAACTCCATTGAATCTACACATTGGTTCACTCATCATACGTCATGCCGATATAACCTACAATGTAAAATCAGCCACAATGTGTCATGGAGAGTTTGATACCAATCACCTGAATCTGAAAGATTTTGGCATGAACATGGCTTTGCGATGCTTAACAGATGACTCGCTAAACGTAAATGTGCGCCGTTTACAAGGAAAAGAACTCAATTCAGGCCTAACGATTCATGATTCTAACCTGAAACTCTCGGGAAATAAACAACACTTCATTCTGGCAGACATGAGTCTGGCTATGCCCCATTCACAGATTACCATGGATTCACTTCGTGGGACATGGGGACAATGGGAAACAAACAGAAGATTTGATTTTAAAGCAACAGGACTCAACGGCTACATCACCCCCTCTGATTTCACCCCACTATACAACAAACTCTCCCCTTTGACCCAAACTTTGAACTTCAGTGTAACAGCAGAAGGTGATGAAAAAGAAATACATATTAAAAAGTGTGACATCAGTTCTGAAAACGAAGACATGATGCTTCGTGCAACGGCTAATATCATAAACCCTCTCAATCAACAAAAACGCAACATCCATGCAGAAATCAGCACATTGCGTATCAGCAGCGATGAGATACAGACTTGGGCAGACGCTTTGGTACCAGAACACCACAAAGAGAACCTTTTCAATGCCCTTCAGCATGTAACATACGAAGGAAAGGTTGATTATACCGCCAGCGGTGAATTGTTTTCAGAAGGAAATATCTCGACAGGCATAGGAAATGCCACATACGACTTGGTTTATGACACCACCCATTTCCTCACAGGCACCATCAATGGTGACTCCATCAATATCGGCAAACTCCAAGAGGATGAACGGTTTGGAACCACATCGTTTGACCTTGACCTTGCCATCAATATGGAAAAAACGTCATCATTCCCAGCAGGCAAGGCAACAGGCACCATCTACAATATTTATTATAACGGCTACAACTACAAGAATATCAGCCTGGATGCACGAAGTACAGCAACGCAGATTACAGGTGTTGTCAGCATTGACGATGAGAACCTGAAAGCAGACGCTGATTTTGCCCTCAAAGACCATCCAACAAAAGACATTGATCTGGATGTATTATTGACACATTTTGTTCCCAATAAATTGAACCTCACAAATGAACACATCGGTGAAAGCCTATCGCTTCATGGTGCCATTCAGATGCAAGGGACAGACTTCAATCACTTATATGGCAATGCAGTCATTGAAGACATCAACCTCATGACGCCTACAGACCAGTACCACTTGGATGGCATCATGCTCCAGACAGAGCGGCTGGAAAATGGAGAAAGCAGATATGTGGTAAAAAGTGATGTGTTGTCGGGTAATATTCAAGGTGAGACGACCCTGACGGATATAGCCCAAAGTTTCATTCAACAGATGTCACGTCATCTGCCTATCATTTTCAAGCCCCAAACAGATAAGAGAGAAAACTCGGCATCCCATTTCACATACGACCTTACTGTGGCTGACGCTCCCATCTTACACCATTTCATCGATGCAGATTACAGCATGACCACTCCAATCCGCATCTTTGGCAATCTTAATGCTGCCGAAGATAAGATGTCATTCCAATTGGATGTGCCCAATCTCATTTATAACAATGAACCTTACAACGACATTGCCGTAGCATGCAACTCCACCTACGACAACATGAATGTACATGCCATCGCTTCGACTTTCAAAGAAAGTGATGATGACGAGCGGCCTTCCACCTCCACAAAGTTTGACGTGATGGCAGATGTGCATGACAACCGCATCGTCAGTGACCTATATGTGAACACGACGGGAAGCAATGATATCATGCTCCAACTACTACCCATCATCCAACTCAGCGACTCGGCAGGGAACATGAAGACCGATATCGCCTTAAGGAAGTCGACAGCCGTCATCAATGATACAGCATGGACCGTATCACCAGCCAACATCTCATTATATAAAAAGAACATCGAATGCCATAACGTAAGATTTGCCAACAATAACACCAATAGTTTTTTATCTATTGACGGTAAGGCATCCGACCAACCGACAGACTCGTTAGTTGCAACACTGAACAACCTCGAAATCAAATACATTTTGTCGTTGCTGAATTGGGATGTAGTGCGGTTTGCAGGCAAGGCTTCAGGCAATGTGACTATCAACAACATGATGGGCGGTGGTGTACCAGATGTGAGAACCAACCTTTTTGTAGAAGACCTCTCCATTCAAGAAGGTCCGTTAGGTGATGCGAACATTGCCGCTCATTGGGACAAAGAGGTGGATGGAATCATCATGGATGCTCGAATTGTGGATCTATACCAAGTGCCAGAAGGATTGACAGGAAGAGCACGCAACGTGACAGGAGTAACGACTCTAAACGGTTGGCTATCACCAGCCAAAAATGACATGCGTTTGGATATCAACACCCACAACACCAACGCCTCATTCATTCATGGTTTTTTAGGAGGAGTCTTCAAGGAAGTTTCTGGTTATGTCACAGGACCTGTCAGCATCATTGGTCCGCTCAACGATGTCAACATCATTGCTGATGCCGTGCCGACAATGAACCTGCGGTTGCGTGCCACCAATGTGCCTTACCATATAGAAGGTGATACAATCCATATACGCCCCTATTTATTTGATTTTCCCAATATCAGTATTTACGACCGTTTCGGACACCGTTCCATACTTAATGGGCAGGTGACTCACCGCAACATGAAGAATTTTGCCTACCACTTCCAGACAGATCTGCACGAACTGTTGGCATATGACGAAAAAGAGTTCAACAGTGACAAATTCTTGGCTACGGTCTTTGCTGATGGAGATTTGACCATTGACGGCAGTGACGGGCACCCTCTATATGTGAACGCCAATGTCACCCCCACCCGAGGCTCCGTCTTTGCCTACGATGCAGCCACCCCCGATGCCATCACAGGAAATTCCTTCATCGAGTTCCGCGACCGCGACTCCATACAAACCCTCAATCCGCAACTTCTTCTTCCACAATGGGAAGAGGAGAACATGCCTACAACAAAGGATTCTCTCGCCATCGTCAGGGAAGCCAAGCGCAACTACAACAGTGACATCTTCATCAACTTCGACATCAACCTCACCCCTGCCTGTGAAGTGAAACTTCGCATGGACAATATCGAGGACGGCTACATGCGCACCTTTGGCAATGCCCATCTCAAGGCTAATTGGTATAATAAAGGTTCCTTCCAAATGTTTGGCAACTACAATATTTCATCAGGTTCCTACCGCCTTTATCTGCAGGACATCATCTTCCGTGACCTCGCCTTGCAGCCAGGCTCCCTCGTCGAGTTCAACGGCAATCCCTTCGATGCCAACATTCATCTGATTTGCCACCACACCATCAACTCCGTACCCCTCAGCGACCTCACCTCCACCACTGCCTTCTCGCAAAACAACAAGGTGAAGGTCATCTGCATCCTCGACATCACGGGAAAACTCGGCAACATGGACTTCAAGTTCAACATGGACTTGCCCAATGTGAACGAAGAGACACGCCAACTCGTGCGCTCCATGATCAACTCCGAGGAAGAGATGAATACACAAATGATATACCTCTTGGGATTAGGACGCTTCTACCCCAACGAATATGCCCGCGCCAATGGCAACGGTAACTCTGAACAAGCGATGAACTCCCTACTCTCTTCTACCCTCAGCGGTCAAATCAACCAAATGCTCAGTAACATGATTGGTAGAGACAGTAACTGGAATTTTGGTTCTTCGCTCACGACAGGCGAAAAAGGTTGGGACGACCTTGATGTGGAAGGAATTCTCGAAGGACGACTGCTCGACGAGCGCCTGCTCATCAACGGAGCCTTCGGTTATCGTGACAATACCATGACCAACCGTTCCAGTTTCATCGGCGACTTCGAAGTGAAATGGCGACTCGACCAGAAGGGCAACCTCTACGTGAAAGCCTACAACCAGACCAACGACCGCTACTTCACCAAAGCCACCCTCAACACACAAGGGGTGGGACTATCGTGGCGGCACGACTTCGAGAGCATCCGAAGACGCATGCGGCAGAAAAACAAAGCGAAACAAAAATAAAATATAATATTAACACCTAAATACTAATTCAGCAATGAAAAAAAACTATCTGGCAGCCCTCACGCTGCTCGTTGCGGCAACAGCCTGCAACAAACAAGCAACCAACACTAACCAATTATTCACAGACAAGGCTATGGACTATCTGAAAACCGTACCTTACGACATCAACCGCACATCACTCTACAATGCGGAAGACCTCTATGCAGGCTATGACCCTGCCAAACCCGAGACCTTCGATTCCTGCTATGACACCAAAGTCTATCAGCACTACATCGAAAAGGGTAAGCAAGCCCGCGATGTGGAAGAGTCGCTCGCTCGCACTCTCCACGACCACGGCATCCACGTGGCACTCGACGAATTCTTCAAAGAGCACAACTCACGTCTCTGCATCGGCATCATGGGTGGACACGCCCTGTTGCGCACCGACCCCATGTACAAGAAAGTGGTGCTCCTCAGCAAGCGTCTGACCGAAGAAGGCTTCATCATGCTCAGCGGCGGCGGTCCTGGTGCCATGGAGGCAACTCACCTCGGCGCATGGATGGCAGGCAGAAACGAAGCCGACGTGGACGATGCCGTAGAGATGCTCGCCAAAGCACCTTCCTTCAAGGACGAAGGCTGGCTTGCATCCTCTTTCGAAGTGATGAAGAAATATCCCCTCGAGAGCAACTATGTCAGCCTCGGCATCCCCACCTACCTCTACGGACATGAGCCATCAGCACCCTTCGCCACCCACATCGCCAAGTTCTTCGAGAACAGCATCCGCGAAGACCTCATCCTCACCGTAGCCTTCGGTGGTATCATCTACACCCCAGGCAGTGCAGGCACCATGCAGGAGATTTTCCAAGACGCAGTGCAGAACCACTATGAGTCCTTCGGATTCTCCAGCCCGATGATTTTCCTCGGCACCGACTTCTGGACCAAAGAAATGCCTGTTTATCCATTCCTCGAGAAACTTGTTGAGATGGGCAAGTACAAGAACCTGCAACTCACCCTCACCGATGACTTCGACGTGGTGGCAGACAAACTCAACGAGTTCAAAAACACCGCTCCCAAGGAGTAAACATTTAAACCACGAAGCCATTCGTGCGTCAAAAAATAAAACATTTACCTAATCAATTTATTATCTAAACAAAACAAGAACAATGAAGAAAATTTATGTTGCAGCATTGCTCACCCTCTCCATGACGGCAGCCAATGCACAAGAACCCAACATCCCCATGTTTGGCGGACAGCAGAACATCAACGTCAATTTCGACGAGTACAAGGCAGCACCTCAGGGCTTCGACCAAGAGCGTGCAGGTATCGACCGCGGCACCGTGCAACTCATCGAGTACCAGTCAGAGTCGGTAGGAACCACCCGCAAAGCCAATGTCTATCTACCACCCAAGTATGACAAGAAAAAGAAATACAGCGTGCTCTACCTTCTCCACGGCATCGGTGGCGATGAGTGGGAATGGATGAACGACGGCGGTGTGCCCAACATCATCATGGACAATCTCTATGCCGATAAAAAGGTGAAGGACATGATTGTGGTGATGCCTAACGGACGCGCACAGAAGGATGATTCACGTGCAGGAGGCTATGGCTCTGCAGGCGCATTCGGCGAATTTGACAAAGACCTTCTCGGCAGCCTCATTCCATACATTGAGAAAAACTTCAGCGTATATACCGACAAAGACCACCGTGCCATTGCAGGTCTTTCCATGGGAGGCGGTCAGTCACTCAACTTCGGACTTGGCAACCTTGACAAGTTTGCCTATGTAGGCGGCTTCTCATCAGCACCCAACACCATGCGTGCCGCACAACTCATCCCCGATGTGGAAAAGGTGAAGAAAGAAAACAAACTCCTCTGGATGGTATGCGGCGGTGCCGATGGTCTGTTGAACAACAGTGCCCAACTCAAGGCATTCTGCGATGAGAAAGGCATTCCATGCACCCTCATCAAATACCCTGAAGGTAGGCACGACTTCGTTGTCTGGAAATACGGACTTTACAACTTCGCACAACTGATTTTCTAAACCGTGCCCCTCGACTACACTATATCGTACCCCTCGACTATGCTCTGCCGTAGCCGAGGGGTACGTTTTTATTAGAACACGAAAGCACACCTCATTCGCCCTCATGATGTACACCTACATAAAAAGCAGGGGACACTCAGTAAGAAGTGTCCCCTGCTTTTTATATAAATATTATGAATTTCTTTTACGAGAGGAAGCCGAGCAGGACACCGGCTGCAACAGCAGAACCAATCACACCTGCCACGTTGGGACCCATAGCGTGCATGAGGAGGTAGTTGTGAGGATCTGCCTTCAAGCCTTCGTTCTGAGAGATGCGGGCTGCCATTGGAACGGCTGACACACCGGCATTACCGATGAGCGGGTTAATCTTCTGGCCCTTCGGGAGGAAGAGGTTCATGATGTGAACGAAGATGACACCGCTGGCTGTTGCCACTACAAAGGCGCAGGCACCGATGATGAAGATGAAGATGGTGTTCCATGTGAGGAACTCCGATGCCTGTGTGGAGCAACCCACGGTGAGACCGAGGAGCATCACCACGATGTCGTTGAGGGCTGAACCTGCAGTCTTGGCAAGGCGCGTGGTCTTGGTGGACTCCTTGAGGAGGTTACCGAAGAAGAGCATGCCAAGCAGTGGCAGACCTGACGGAACGATGAAGGTGGTGATGAGCAAGCCGACAATCGGGAAGAGCATCTTCTCTGTCTGGCTGACCTGACGGGCTGGCTTCATCTTGATTTGGCGCTGCTTCTGAGTGGTGAGCAGTTTCATGATGCCCGGCTGGATGACTGGCACAAGTGCCATGTAGGAGTAGGCACACACAGCGATGGCTCCCATGAGGTTAGGACTTAACTTGCTGGAAAGGAAGATGGCTGTTGGGCCGTCAGCACCACCGATAATGGCGATACCTGCTGCCTGATTAGGCTCAAATCCAAGTGCAAGTGCCACCATGTAGGCTCCGAAGATACCGAACTGGGCGGCTGCGCCAATAAGCATGAGTTTCGGATTGGCGATGAGCGCCGAGAAGTCGGTCATGGCACCAATACCGAGGAACACGAGAGGGGGATACCATCCCTGCCGCACACCTTGGTAGAAGATGTTCAGCACGGAGTTATCCTCGTAAAGACCTATCTCAAGACCGGCATCCTTGAAGGGAATGTTTCCCAAGATGATGCCAAGACCAATCGGAATAAGAAGCAGCGGCTCAAAGTCCTTGGCAATGGCAAGCCAGATGAAGAAAGCGCCGACAGCAATCATGATGATGTTCGCCCACTCCACGTTGGCAAAGCCTGTGTAAGTCAAGAAATCGGCCAGTTTCGTTCCGATGAAGTCCATTGTAGAAACACTTTCGAGTAACATCATAGCGATTTACAATTTTGTGATTTACTATTATGTTACCTTATTTTAGGCGATAGTGATGAGGATGGCACCTTCCATAACGGTGTCACCCTTCTGCACTTTCACTTCCTGAACCTTTCCGTCGCGGTCGGCATCGATGTTGTTTTCCATCTTCATGGCTTCGAGCACAACGACGGTCTCGCCCTTCTTGACTGCCTGTCCAACAGTAACCTTGATGTCGTTGATGGTACCTGGCAGCGGTGCACGAACGGCAGATACACCTGCCTCGACAGCCTCCTGTGCCTCTTTGGGAGCCTCGACAGTCTTGACGGGAGCAGCAACTGCACGTACGACTGGTTTGGGCTGAGCAACTGGCTTTTCAAGTTCCACCTCGAACTCGATGCCGTTCACTTCAACTTTGGCGATGTTCTCTTCAATGCCGTTGATTTTCACATTGTAAGGAGCACCTTTGATTTTATAATTGTATTCTTTCATGTTATCTGTTTTGTTGTTTTAGTTTGCTTGATGATGCTGTGGGGTCACACGGAGTTCGTGGCTCTTGTCTGCCCACGTGGTAGGTGTCTGGTGGATGGTCAGGACACCCGACTCAAGGTCGTGGGTGCCACCGAAGTACTCATGGAGTGCCAGACCGATAACGGCTGTGTAGGTCTCCATGTCGATACCCTTGGTTTCGGTTGTACCTTGCTTAGCCATCTCAACCACCTTGGCTGCCTGCTCGTGGATGGCACGGATGGCACGTACACGAGCCAACTTGGCTGCACGGTTCATTGCCCATCCGAAGATGTGGAAGAACACGAAGAGCAAGATGAGGCATGAGAACACAACACCCATGCACATGAGGGTCATGGCGATGCCGTAAGGATCTTTCTCCTTGAACTCCTTGATTTTGTCGTTGTGGTAGGCAATGTTGGGAGCGTTTGGAGTCACCTTATCTGCCTCAAGCACTTGCCATTCTGCATCGTTGATGCGAGCGAAACTTGAGCCTGCTGGGAGAGCCTCTACACGAACAGAATCCAAGAGGTCAACAGCGTTGCCGTCGAAGAGATAGATGGTGAACGACTCACCCACAGGAAGTGTGAAGTTGAGGTGAAGTGTACCACGGTTCACATTGCCATCGGCAAAAAGCGTAATGCGTTGCTTGGCTGAAAGCGAAGTGCGTGGGTCACCTGCAGGGATGGCTGACATGAGTTTTTCACGCTCAGGTGCAGGCATATTCTTGTCGAGCACTGCGGGATTGATGGTGAGGAAACAGTTTCTTATGTCGTGGGTGGAATAAGAAGTGTTCTCGATTTCAATCCATGAGGCAGGCTGACCGTATTCATCCACGTAACTTGCTTGCTTTTCGCAGGTGCTGGCAGCAGAGTTGCTGATGCAGCAAGCGGAGTCGCTGATGCAGCATGCAGCATCGTCCTGGCAGCACGAAGGGGTATAGACGAAGACTTCGTTGAGTTTGAAGTCGTGTGCGCCCTGTGCGAATGCAGCAGTTGAAGCCACGAGGAATGAGATAACTGATAAAATCTTTCTCATAATGCTTACAATGGAATATTACCGTGCTTCTTAGCAGGATTAGTAAGTGACTTGTTTGCCAACTGCTCGAGGGCGCGGATGACGCGGAAACGAGTGTTGCGTGGCTCGATGACATCGTCAATGTAGCCATACTTGGCAGCCTGATAAGGATTGGCGAAGAGTTTGGAGTATTCCTCCTCCTTCTCGGCGATGAATGCCTTGGCATCCCCACCCTCTTCCTTGATCTGCTTTGCCTCGCGGGCATAGAGCACAGCGGCTGCACCGCTGGCACCCATCACGGCGATTTCGGCTGATGGCCATGCGTAGTTGATGTCGCCACGCAGTTGCTTACATGACATCACGATGTGTGAACCACCGTAAGACTTGCGCAGGGTGACGGTCACCTTTGGCACGGTAGCCTCTCCGTAAGCGTAGAGGAGTTTAGCACCATGCAGGATGACAGCGTTGTATTCCTGACCTGTACCTGGCAGGAAGCCCGGCACATCGACGAAACTTACGATTGGAATGTTGAAGGCATCGCAGAAGCGGACGAAACGGGCACCCTTGCGAGAAGCGTTGCAGTCGAGCACACCAGCGAACTTGCTTGGTTGGTTGGCTACGATACCTACCGAACGGCCGTTGAAACGTGCGAAACCAACGATGATGTTCTGAGCATAGCGTGGCTGCACCTCGAAGAACTCGCCGTTATCGACGGTGGCAGCAATGACCTTGTACATGTCGTATGCCTGATTAGGATTGTCTGGGATGATTTCGTTGAGCGAATCTTCCAGACGGTCGATGGGGTCAGTGCATTCCACACGTGGAGTCTCCTCCTGATTGTTCTGAGGAATGTAGGAGATGAGTTGCTGAATCATCGCCATCGCCTCTTCCTCGGTGGCTGCGGTGAAGTGGGTCACACCAGACTTGGTGGAGTGAACAGATGCACCACCGAGGCTCTCCTGGTCAACATCCTCGCCAGTCACAGTCTTCACCACGGCAGGACCTGTCAGGAACATGAACGAGGTGTTCTCCATCATGAGCGTGAAGTCGGTCAAAGCGGGTGAATAAACAGCACCACCTGCACAAGGGCCGAAGATACCAGAAATCTGAGGAATCACACCTGAAGCCATGATGTTACGCTGGAAAATCTCTGCATAACCAGCCAAAGCGTTGATACCCTCCTGAATACGAGCACCACCTGAGTCGTTGATGCCGATGACAGGTGCACCCACCTTCATGGCCATATCCATAATCTTGCAGATCTTCTGGCTCATGGTCTCGGAGAGAGAACCTGCATTCACAGTGAAATCCTGGGCAAAAATAAAGACGAGGCGTCCACCGATTGTACCAGAACCGGTCACGACACCGTCGCCAAGATACTGCTTCTTCTCCATGCCGAAGTTGGTGCAACGGTGGAGTTTGAACATATCATACTCTTCAAAACTGCCCTCGTCGAGGAGCATGGCAATCCGTTCACGAGCCGTGAACTTACCCTTTGCGTGCTGCTTGTCAATGGCTTTCTCGCCACCACCCAGACGCGCTTTCTGACGGAGTTCAATCAACTCCTGTATTCTTTCTGTTTGCTTACTCATAATATTACTTATTCTGTGGTTCACAAAGTTCTGTCAAAATGCCAGCAGTAGTCTTTGGATGGAGGAAACCAATCATCATCTGCTCTGCTCCCGGACGTGGAGTCTTGTCAATCAAGCGGATGCCCTTACCTTCTGCCTCAACGAGTGCTTCAGCCACACCGTCTTCAACAGCGAATGCCACATGATGAACGCCCTTGCCGCCCTTCTCCAGCCACTTGGCTACAGCAGACTCTGGAGATGTTGGCTCCAAGAGTTCCAGTTTCACTTCGCCAACCTTCAAGAAAGCAGTCTTCACTTTCTGGTCTTCCACTTCTTCCACGGCATAGCACTTGAGGCCAAGCACATTCTCGAAATAAGGGAGCACTGCGTCAATGCTCTCTACACCTATTCCTAGGTGATCAATTCTTGAAATCTTCATAATGAATTTTATTTATTAAATAATGAATGTTGTTAGGCAATTTTTCATCACAAAAAGAATGGGACACACCACTGACGGTATGCCACAAAATCTCTACAAAGATACGGCTTTTTGGGAGGGGGAAAACAAACACAAGAAAAAATGCCCCTTCCCACAGAAAAAGGCAAAAACCATCCCAAAACACCACTTTCGCAAACTCCACCTTTCAACCCCGTCCCTCCCCGGTGGCATGAAAATCGAATAAAGGTTTTGCCTTATGATTTTGGATGCCACCCTATTCACTTCCATAACGGCTCCAGACTCCACGAAGGAGGAAAGCCCATGAGTGCAGGATTTATTGTGGGATACTTTGTCAGCAAGGCCTTGAAATCTGACACGAATGAGTTCTTATCGTCAATGGCATTTAACCAATAAGCAATACAACAGAGTATTGAATACAACTTAAATGGCTGGCGAGGGCTAATGGTTATCCAAGGACAGCGTGAACGCCGCAACAATTCTGGTTTCTGAGGAAAACGGCGATTCCAAATTCTGGCATGGTGAGCAATATAGTTCCTAAGAGCTGTTAAACTCTCTAACCAACTGTCTGTCTAGGACAAGGAACTGTGGAAGCCGAAAATCAGCAGCGACAAGGTTCTTTGCATTGTTATCTGAGAAATTGCTGATGAGTTTCGACAGTGTGCCAAGAGAAACAACCTCCAATGTTTTCCATACAGGCGGCAAGTCAGGATCATCATATTCTTGGAAGTGTTCCTTGATATACGACTCCTTAGAACGTGCCACTTCTGTACGTACACGAGCAAGGTTCGACTGGAAATGACCCACGTCAACAGCATTTGATATCTCCATAAACCAGAATGGGCCTGATGTATGTGAGAAATGCTTAATTACTTTCGCTCGCACTGCCACCTCAATCGTCTGTATGGCTGAGAAAAAGCAGGACTTTCAGTTCCTTATCAAAATTGTAGCATGTCACATCCTCTGAGAAACTGCTTCCTGCCGCAAACTGATGGGTCACCTTGTCTGTTTCCAAAGGCCGCCAATAGTCTGCTAGCCGGAAATAACTGATACGCTCAAGCAAGAGAGCCGCATCAGTTTCATTTTCAATAGTAAGCCCTCGCGTCTGCAGCGTCCTAATCTGCTCAGCGAGGGTTATTGTCTGCTTAGTATATCTCATACTCCAAATGTCTATAAAAACGAAGTCCCACCCTGGTGCACTGGCCTTGCGGACGAGAAGTGTGGTGGGATTTATCGATGCAAAGTTACAACTTTTTTCCGAACAGACAAACTATTTCGCAAAAAATATGAAGTATCTCGTGATTTTTGGCAATCTTCTATAATTATTCAAGTTTCGTATGTTTTATTGCTTTGGAGTTAAAGGAGTTATAAGGAGTTATCGCTACGCTCAGGAGTTAAAAGCCGATACTCTGACACCAGCATATCATTTGGCTTTAACTACTTTAACTCCTCTAACTCCTTTAACTCCAAAGAAGTTGAGCACTTGCAAAAGTTGAGTAATTATAATTAGCGATAAGAATTATGGCAATTATGGTAATTTGTTTCAATCCCCCCTTCATGTGCCAACCATCTTTTATATCTTTCCATCTTTGTTTCACCTCCACCACACCCCTTATTCCACTTTCACCACTACCCTCCTTACACAACCCCTAAATCGACGTCGTCGACATCGGCAAGTCGACATCGACGACATCGGTCAATCGATGTCGTCGACCTCGACTTAGAGGGTGTGACACAAAGGAAAAAGAGGAGGTGCCTCTGCCGCACTTATGCTTACGTCGTTTCCATAATCACCCTGACGACAAGTCCGCAATAAGGAAAGCGATATTCATCAGAAAGGACTCACATTCCTTTTCTTTCCTTCATCCATAACAGCACCAACAACACCGCCACCATCACATCAACGATGTTCCAGATTGTGCGTCCAAGGGCTATCTTGATGAAGGGTTGGAATAACAAGGCAAGGGATACAAAGGTGATGGTCAATGCCACCTTGCTCTGTGTGTAATAGCGATAAGCCATCACTCCGAATGCCACCATCGATACGAAACGGACCAACATATAGTAACTGTAAGGCATCGGAAGGAGACAAAGGAGAAGAAAAATGGATAAGATGAGGTAGAGGTACTTCATTAAAAGATTTGTGCATTTAAGGTTCGTAATACCCATCATCATAAAAACTGTTTTCTAAATCAGAATGAAGTCTTTGTATGTCGTCTTGCAAATCCATGAGTTCTTCTTTGTTTGCAGAACCTTTTCTGATAAGATTATCTACCTTATCTTCTATCTGTTCAACAGATGTAAACACATCGTTCAGATTGGATTCTGAAATTCTTTGTGTTGGGTCACTACAACCACATAGGAATGTAGCAATACAAATACTGACTATTAAATATAATGCTCTCATACTATTTTTATTAAAAACATCTAAAACATTTCACTTCTACTGCTACTTTTTGTTTGGAAATTACCATCTTTCCTTAATTGAAGGACATAACTTAACACACAATCGTCAATACGTTGAGGTGCATCTTTAGAAAAGGATTCATCTTGAACAAAACCACCCATCACACCATTACCCATATCCTTATTCGGGTTCCATCCTTCTCCATAATAAAAGAATGGTTGAAAAACTCCATTGGGTAGGTCAAAGGTGTACTTGTCTCCAGCATATACGCATGAGAAACAACTTTGCCGCTATCATTATTGCGTTTGATAATAACCACAATATCCGAATTTATAGGCGCAGTCACTTCTATTGCAGAACATTGGGCACGATGGCACACGTAACTCTCCCCATAGAAGTCAGAATATGGCTGAGTTCCCGTTGTAAGAGAATTCTCCAAGTATTCTCTGTCTTCTTCCGACAATGTCTCATAATAGGACACATAAGATTCTCTTGAATCATCTATTATCGTTGTGTCTACAGTAAGTGAGTCCGTTGCAATACCCTCATGAGAATCATTGCAACTCCTATTACATTGACTGATTCCGCCGCCTATACAAAATAACAGAAGGATAATACATCCGCATCCACTATTTGAATCATTTTTTGACATTTCATGCTACTTTAAGATTATTCATCGCTATTCAATAATAATAGCAAATTTCACAAGGTTTTCGTCCTTTAGATTGCGCTGTATTCACAGAAACTTTTTTGATGGCTGCTTGGCAATTATTCAATCCACGACAATTCCTTTTATTGTGATAGCAATACGCACCATACCCTGTACAAATATAAACTGAGTTGTCACCGTGTGCATTGCAGGATACACACAGCGAACAACTCAGTATAAAGAGTAACGGTAAAATAGCGCACACTTTTTTCATCGCTATCAGTTTAAGAATTTGTCTATTATCATTTTCGTGTTTGAAGGCAAATCCGTTTCGCCAACATAATATTTTTGGACTTCCATATTCTGCAACCAATCATTGATTACTTGCTCCATTTTATCTTGGTCAGTGGTAGGATTGGGATTCAGTTCTAACATTAACACTTCCAGGTCTTCCAGTCCTTTCCGATGTGGAATCAAACTTGAATTGAGGTTCTTTAGAGTTTGGGGCAGTACATAACTGTAGGCATCGCCATCCTGAATTTTGTTTTGTGCGTGATAGATGTACCCATCTGTAAGAATTACAAGAACATTCCTGTATCCATCTTTTATACAATAGTTGTCAACAGGCTTGTTAAAGAACCCCCAAATATCACTACCCAGCCATTTACTGGTCTTTATTGTAGAATCATATATTTGTTCCATTGCTTCATGGAAGTCGTCTACAAAAGTTGTAAGTATTTTTTTCTTCTCCGCAGGGGGTGTTGCACTCAAATCCAACTCTAATTGTTCTGAAAGCAAAGCAATTTTAGAGTCATTGGGAGTAGGATAGAAAAACACCTTTATCTTATCTTTACAAGGCAAAATCTTTTGCTTTACGGCTCGGTCTTTCATGTAATTTGCCAAATACTCTACAATAGCAATGTCTTTTTCGCGCTGCGAGAGAGCATTGAGATTGTTGTCATCAGGCTTAATTCTGTCTGATAAGTCAAGATAGATAGACAGATTGAGAGGTTTTGATTTATTATCTTTTACAATTGTAGTATGAGAACCACCATCATCAGGACCGGGACCTATAATTGAACGGATAATAAAAAATGCTGATATTACTACAGCAATGATAATGCCAATAATGATAAATGCTTTTGTTTTCATATCTATATAATTTTATATGGTTATTAATGTGTTTATTGTACGATTAAACTCTTCTGTTATCATATTCTTTTCATCCTCAGTCTTCCCCATTGCTGCCATATATTGCTGCCATCCTGCGAGGAAATGGTTGAGTTCCAATTTTATTTTACTTATATCATACCGTGCAATGGTTCCATTTAATTGATTTTCCACCTTTTGGATGTCAGCGCGTAAAGAGGCTATATTTGTGCTTATGTCCGATTGCTCTTTTTCGGTATCTGCCATTTTACGCTTTATGCTTTCTTTCTCATTGCACAATTGTTCATGATGTATTTTGTTCAAATCCAGTTGATCAAGAGATTTGACAAAATATCCAAAAGTAAATCCCCATATCAGATAGGCTACAAAACCAAGGCATATAATCACCCAAAAGCGTGGGTCTTGTGAAGCAAGAGCCAATGAATAAGAAGGCAATTCTTCTAACGACATTTGGCTGTCAAGATTATAAATCTTTTCACAAATTGCGTATGACAGAAGCGTATCAAAAACAAAGGCTACAGCAATAATCATCGGTATTTTAACCCACTTAAGCCACCCTTCTTCCCTTTCCCAGCGATTCAGTACAAAGCCGAATGCCAGAAATATAATCGGCATAAGCAAAATGAACAATAAGGTTGTTGCCCCCTCTGAAGTGGCAGCAGATAAAGCGTGCGAATCAAATATGGCTTCCGACAATTGGAATCCATTTTCCCCGATATTGTCCAAACTGAACTGTTTGAAAAATGCCGAATAAGCGACGGAACTATAAAAAATAAAGAAATATAGTGTAAAAGGAACTAAAATAACACTTGAAATAATGAGCGTTATCCACGCACTTCTATTACGCTGATATTCTGTCGTTTTCAATTCGGCCAATTCTTGATTCTTTTCTTGCAATTCTTCTTCCAATTGAGCCTGTTTCCTTTGATTCTGCTCCAATTTATCTTTTTCAATATCTTTGTCTCTTTCATAATTGGCCTTTTTGTTCTGCAAACTTAGTTTTAGTTCATTTTGTAACTCCTCATTCCCCTCTTGCTCTTTCTTCAAACCTAAGTACACAGATTGCAGATTAGGCGTAAAAGCCTGTAATTCACCTTGGGAGATACCTGCCATTTTGAAGCCGTATTGTTTATACGTCTCCTGAGATTTTTTACTTTCATTTAGAGGAACAATCGCCCTTTTTGCAGGAGCTGCATCACTCTTCAATGAAAACATTTTTTTTACATTATTTGTAAAGTCCATCCTTTTTAAGATTTTATTTCATTGATAATCTGTTCAATCGCTTTTCCTTCTTTGACATTCTGGAGAAAATATTCCATGATACTTTCTGCATTTTCTTCATGAAAGCCAAACAGAAGAATGTATTTGCGAAGCAATGCTTTCTCTGACTCTTCTATTATGCCATCGGCCCATGCCATTCGAGTCAGGTCATAAAGATAATGAATCTTATCTTCAAGTGTTTCTGGCAAAACAGGACTTAGGCCAGATGTCACAACGATGTTGTTGATTGTATCTTCTGTGATACCGTACTCCAAACCAATCTTGTACAACAATTCTTTTTCTTTCGGATCAAATTCTGAATCCGAAAGTGCCAAGCAGTAGAGATTGAAGAAATGCCATTTTTTGCTTTCTTCAACATTTCCATTAGATTTGTCAATTTCATTCATGGGCTTTTTCTTTTTGCGACACAGCAAAAAGAAAGGTGTGAGACTTGCCCGATTGCTATCCTGAGGTATCGCCAAACACCTTTTACCATACAACCATGAAGCCCACACCTAACGATGCAAGCATTCACTATTACTGTTGATGGTAAATCCTCTTTTTGGCGATTTTCAGGATACATCAAGTAAAAGCAAACACATTCTTTTCTTTATGTCAAGTTAAACAATTAAGTCATATTTTCTTGTTTTAGTTTGTTGAATTATTATCTTTCCATCTCGTTTCATCCATTCTTCATCAATGTCCAATGAATCGTCACGGTGTAGATGGAACGAGAGTTAGTAGCCTTTCATCCTTTTTGTTTTTCGTTTGCAAATATACAATAAATTATTCACTCCCCAACAATTTTACAAGTTTTTTTGAGAAACAACAGAGAAATCAAGAAGATGAGTACGCTAAAACCACCACCTCTCCTCAGCGAGGAGAAACACTCTCAATCTTTCCACTTTGCTGCCCCCGAAAGTACTCTTCGATCTCGGAATTCAACATGGCATAATCACGGTCATAGTCCTTGAGGATGATGCCATGTTCGAGAAGGGTGATACGCGAACAGATGTCAAGCGTGTGGGTCAAGTTGTGGGATGACACAATGATGGTGGCTTTCTGTTCCTTGCTGTAGGTTTCCAGCAGATATTTCATCGCCAACTGAGAAGTGGGGTCGAGAAAATTGAACGGTTCGTCGAGTATCAGCAATTTGGGATAGTGCAACATGGCACCAATGATGCCCACCTTCTGCTTGTTACCCATGGAGAGATTGCGAATCAACGTCTTCTGCCCCAATATCTCACCATTCATGAAACCATCGAACTGTAAAAGACGGTCGTGCATGACTGCATCTGAGATGCCCGAAATCTTGGCGATGAAGCGGAAATATTCCTCTGGGGTCAGATAATCTATGAGGAAACCCGTATCGACAAAGGCACCTGTGTATGCCTTCCACGCTTCGCTCTTTGATGTATCACACGAAACAGGCTGGCCATCCACCACACCATCAATGGTCACACACCCCGTGTCGGCATGCAGCAAGTCGAGAATAATGCGGAACAAAGTGGTCTTCCCTGCCCCATTATTACCTACAAGTCCAATCGTTTCACCACTATGAATGGCATAGTGGTCAATGTTGAGGGCTTGCTTCTCCCCGAAGGATTTGGTCAGTTTTTCGATTGTTAAGTTCATCTTTATATTTACAATTTAGCAATTTACAATGTACAATTTATTTTCTCATTTGGTGATTTGGCAATTTCTGTACAACCCCATGGCAAATAATTAAATAACTCAATTGTCTGATAAATTGCACATTGTAAATTGTCAAATTGTACATGTTTTTATCTACTGTTCCGGAAGCCGTCCATGTTGGCGTAACGACGTTCCATGAATCGTTTGTATATGTTGCGAAGCCAGAACGGATGCAGCACCGTCCCGAGCAATCCTATCACTATCATTGACATCGCAGCCACATCGTCGTTGAAGAACTGCACCAAAGCATACATGACCAGCATCGGCAAGAACAGGGCTGCACCCGACATCAGCATCTGCACTTTCGTGTCCCGTCCCGTCTTGGTCAGTTTTTCATTCAAATGGATGGTGGCATCGTTATACACAGCCAACTGGAAGATGAACGGGAAGACCGCCCCCGAAGTGAACAACAGGCTACCCAACGCTGTCAGCCATGAGATTTTCCCCTCCATAATGGGCATAAGCGAGAAAAGGGACGGCACAATCAGCATCAAGCACTGGAAATAGTACTTGGCCTTCAACAACGATAGAACAGTCTCTTTCCGCACCATCAACCCGTCAATATAATTTCCCTCAGCACACATCACGGTGGTCAAAGTCATCACGCCCAGACAAGTGAAGCAATAAACACAAATGAACACACGCATGAAGGGCAACTCGTCATAGATGTCGGAGAAGGAGAAGAGACTGCACAGCATCAGCATGCACAGGGAGCCTGTGATAAACTGCTTGCGCACCACCAAATTGCGTATGGTCGATTTCAGTTCCAATTTCAGGTACTCGCCTATCACTCCGAATCGGTCAAGGAAGGTCATGTTGTGACTCTTGAACTGCTTCACCATCTCCGTCTTGGCGATTTCCACATAAATGGCAACTTTCTGCAAACGGAAGTTGACAAGATACAGCGGTATCACCGCCACACAAAAGAGCAACCAGCACAAAGGATTCCACTGGCAGAATCCACGCATCAGGCGAATGGTGCCAGTGAACAGCCATTGGTTCTCTTCATCATAGAAAATGCCGAAATAAGCCAATGCGGCATAAATCACCAATGGAATGGCAAGGTAATGGAAATTGCGGTTGATGAGTGTGCGCCAAAACAGATACCAGTAACTGTTCAGCACATACATGAGCCACCAACCGATGATGAATCCGAAGAATCCGAGCATCCCATAGAACTGAGGAATGGCACGAAGTCCGAATGGCACGAAGAAGAACGCCCAAAAGAGGTTGTAAGGTTGCAAGCCCATCCGCAGCAAGAACGTGTGGAGCAGAAAACCCGTCGGGATGTTCAGCAGTTTGTATTGCTTGATGTTCTGTGCAGGGGTTTCCTGCATGGAGAAGCGGGATAGGAAATCGATGATGAGAAACCATATCATACCGCCATCCACCCAGTCAAACGCCTCCAATGCCGAACCATCGAAATAGGAATAAGCCGTGAAACCGAGCATCACCAGATATACAGCCCAAAAGGCAATAAAGATATAACTCAATATCTTCATTGCCATGTTCTTCTCAAACATCGGATGACGACGTGTCTGCAACCGCTGATTGTGAGAAACGAGTTTATATAATAACCGTACCCTCGAGAACTCCATTATCTCAGGTCCACTATTTCTGCATCAGGATAATTCTTCTTGTTGAATCGGAAAGTCGTATCCTTGTATTTTTGGTTCTTCAGGAAAGAGTTGCAACGAATTGTCGTCACAGCCCCTTTCGACGACGTCATCTTGATGAGGGTTGGATACTGCGTCGATTTGTTGATGCGCACCACCACATTCGTGTATGGGCTTCCGCTTTTGCCTGTCAGCAACACCTCATGTTCCTTGGCTGTTCCCTTCCCCATCTTGACTGTATAGCCATTCTTATAGAACGAGAGGAAGGCATACGGATTCATCTTCGCTACGGCATCTGCAGAGGGAGTGGTCACATTCACCTCCTCATTCGCCTTCACATATGTCCACATCGTCTTGCCATCAAACCAAGTGATACTACCGCCTACATTCACCACAAACTTCTGACGCTGCAATTTGATGTAGCCAGTAGAAGTGCCACCTTCCACCTCCATCGTAAAGCCTATCTTCACATTACCTGCCGCACGCAATGTGGCAGCAGACTTGTCCAGCAGTTGGGTGGCTGTCTGAGCCTCAACAATTACTGCCATCATAAGCAGTATCCATACTAATACATTCCTTTTCATCTTCTTACATTTTACATCTAACATTTCACATCTACAGCGAGTTCAACAAACTCTCCAACGTCATTGGATCCTTTATCAAGACCTCACGAGGCTTGGCACCCACTTGAGGTCCCACAACCCCCATACGTTCCAACTGATCCATAATCTTACCGGCACGATTGTAACCTATTGAATAATTACGTTGAATCATCGATGTCGAACCACTCTGATTATTCACCACAAACTTTGCCACATCTGCAAACATAGGATCAAGATGTCCTTTATCCATTGGTCCCATTGCAACACCATCACTTTCTGGGTCAGCCACTTCGGGCAGATACAAAGGATGCAAGTATGCCTGTTGCTTGGCAATGTAATTACAAATGTCGTTCACCTCTGGCGTATCCACAAAAGCACATTGTACACGCACAGGTTCCGCGCTTCCCAGATACAGCATATCACCTTTACCAATCAGTTGATTGGCACCTGAACGGTCGAGAATCACACGAGAGTCCATCATCGAACTCACCTTGAAGGCTATTCTCGTCGGGAAGTTTGCCTTAATAGCACCACTGATGATGCTTGCCTGAGGACGCTGGGTAGCAATAATCATGTGGATACCCACGGCACGAGCCAACTGAGCAATACGACAAATAGGCAATTCAACTTCCTTACCAGCCGTCATGATGAGGTCACCAAACTCATCCACAATCACCACGATGTAAGGCATATACTCATGACCGTGTTCGGGATTCAGTTTGCGACTCTTAAACATCTCGTTATATTCCTTTATGGTCCTTGCATGTGCTCTTTTCAGCATATCATAACGTGTGTCCATCAGTGCACAAAGAGAATTCAATGTCTTCACCACTTTCTGCACATCCGTGATGATGCAGTCTTCCTCTTCCTCCAGACGTGCCAGGAAATGATTCTCAATCGGGCTGTAAATACTGAATTCCACCTTCTTCGGGTCAACCATCACAATTTTCAACTCCGACGGATGCTTCTTGTAGAGCAATGAAGTAACGATGGCATTCAAGCCCACAGACTTACCCTGACCCGTAGCACCTGCCACCAACAAATGAGGTGCCTTCGCCAAATCAAACATGAACACCTCATTACTGATGGTCTTACCAATAGCACAAGGCAGTTCCATCTTGCTCTCCTGATACACTCGGCTATTGATGACACTCTCCATCGACACGATGCACTTCTTCTTGTTTGGCACCTCAATACCAATTGTGCCCTTGCCTGGAATTGGTGCTATGATACGGATACCCTCTGCTGCCAATGACAAAGCAATATCATCTTCCAAGTTGCGAATCTTGCTGATACGTGTTCCTTCTGAAGGTACAATCTCATACAACGTGATAGTAGGACCGATCGTCGCTTTAATGCTCTTAATCTCCACACCAAACTGTTTCAGCACCTCTATGATACGGTTCTTGTTCGCATTCTGCTCAAACATATCAATCTGGGGACCTTGGTCATCAGCCTTCTTCAGCAGGTTCAGCGTAGGGTATTTGTAATGGGACAAATCCTGTTTCGGGTCATACGGTGTATTGATGTCACCACGCACAATCTTTCCACTTCCCTGTTCCGTTTCATTCGCCTCTATGTCCATCTTTGTCTCATCATTCTTTTCTTCTTCGACCACCACTTCCTTTTCCTCCTTCACCTCAACATTCTCCTCAACATCATTCTTTTCTTCTACAATATCCTCTTCAACAGGGAACACTAACTCCACCTTTTCATCCACTTTCTCACCTGAAGGAAGGTTCTCATCCGCATCTTCACCCTCATCGTCTTCAGGCTCGCCATTCTCATCCTCTTCTTCTTCGTCATTCTTGTTCATCAGATACTTCCACCGCTCAGGCTTCACCTTCTTCAAGAAATTCAGACGGAACATGTTACGAATTATCTCAATCGTTTTTGCACTCAGATAGATAAGATAAAGCACCGCCGTCACAACCAGCACTGCCAACAGACCTGGTGTACCTACCAACTGTGTAAGGAACTTCACCACTTGAACACCGTGATTACCTCCCAACTTCACAAACGAACCTTCAAAATAGGGGAACAAATAACCGAATGCAGCAAGGAACACACTTGTCCACAGCATCAACACCGTGAAAAGAATAAACTTTCTCAACAAGGTGAACTTGAAGATGCGCATCATTCGCATTAATCAGATAAGGAGGAATAATGAACGAAGCCAACCCAAACAAATCATTCAAGAAGAAAAATGCCACGATGGCTCCCCATGAACCACATACATTCCTATAGCGCAATCCAGAGTTCAAGGGGTCTGTATGGCTCTCCAACAAACTATAATCTGCCTCACCCGTAAAGAGGTAAGAAACAAAAGCCACCAACATAAAGAGGGCGACCACACCAATCAGCAAGCCCACGCAGAAAGAGAAAGTCTCCCATTTACCAAAGCCGATGAAAAAATCACTCGCTGACAACTTCTCCTTCTGAGCCGCAGCGTATTTGTTGTTCTTCTTACTTTTAGATTTTGCCTTATGATTTGCCATCTTTCAACTTAAAAACTTCATTTGTAAGATTTTTCAGCACCCCAATTCTCCAAAGTGTTATCAATTAGAAAGTTTTGCAAAGATATACAATATTAAAAAGAAAAGCAAAAAAAAAATGATTTTTGTTCAACAAACCTCATTTTTTCCGCCTTTTATGATGACATTCTCACTTTTACCATCTGTTGCAAGAATGTCACATTCATAAGGTTGACTCACTTATATTTCTCCAAAGAATTGAGGGATTTGCCCCTGTTCAACTTGAAATATGTTTCACGAAGTCCCTCGAGCCAAAGGGCTGTATTGACTTCATCAAATTTGCGCGATTGCTCAAAAGCATTGCATGCTTGGCGGTAAAGTTGGGTTATGGCATTTTTTTGTTTAGTATAGGAAGGATTTGATTTTGGCAAGTTGAAATTTTCGTACGCCACATGGGCTTGATGCAGATAAATGTTACCGATAGATGCCCACGCTTCGGCGTCATCAGCCTTGATGTCCACACATTGCTGGAAAGATTGGAGGGCTTCATCATAGCGATTAAGTAAAACAAGTTCTGTACCTGCCATGTACCAACAATCGCGCCGTTGAGGATAAAGCGATGTCATGCGCTGCACTTTCTGCAGCGCTAAGTCGTATTGTCCCTTTTCATTATAGTATTTGACCAAGGTGACATAGAAATATTCAACATCGGGATAGACCTCGAAACCTTGTTCCAAAAACTGCACCATTTGGGTCGTGTCAGACAGTTCAGCAGTAGTCTTTGTACCAATTTCCAGCAATTGTGGACGAAGACTCTCATCTTTCAGACTTTCTGACAGATAATCCATCACTCCTGAATAGTTACTCGAACCGTATGCACTTAAAGTTGTGAGCACTGATGCTTCCACCTTGTCATCGGGATCTGCCAACATTGAATATCCTTTCGTGTCATAAAAAAGATCAGACGTTTTGGTCTTCAAATACATCTCAAAAAAGCGGAAGGCGTCGGCGTATGATTTTTTCGTATAATAATACTTACCGGCATTAAACAAGTTCTTCCGATAAGGAAGTAATGTCTGCCCCACACCGCCACGCAATTTGGGTACAGCCTTTTTTCCTTCTGCTTGCCTTGCTGCAAGAGCCAACTTCTCAACACTGTCACATTGGAGTCCCGTTTCGTACAATTCGTAGATGTATTTGAAGAAACTTAATGTGTCGGGCTTTGAATTGAGGTAAATCTTTCGATTTTCGTTACCGATAAGTTCGTTGAGAGCATCAAGTTTGTAGCGATAGAGTCGGGCATCAGCCGCCGCTTCTGGATGCTGATGAATAGCATCAGAAAGAACCTGCCGCGCCTGCGCGAAGTTTTTGTCCTTCATGCAGGTGCGGTAGGATTTAACAACACCAGTCCGTCTATAGGGCTGAGCGTATGAAACGAAAAACAAAAAACTAAAAACTAAAAGTATAAGAATCTTTTTCATATCAAATCAGAAACTAAATATTAAAAGCACCCAAGTCACACCCGAGCAATCGGTAACTTACACTCTTAACTTTTAGTTCTTAGTTTTTGAGTTAATTAGTTGAACCATTTCACGTAGCAAAAGTCCTGACGATGCGGCAGGTCGGCATTCTTAGGATACATGCGGTATGCAACCCTGAAACTACCAGCGGTAGGAATAACGTGAGAACCTTCGAAAGTATAAAGATTTCCCTCACGTTTGGTCACCTCAAATGGATCCACCTGTGCAATATGGTCACGACCTTCATCATCACGGTAGATGGTAACAAGTTCTAATCCGATAGCATCATCCAGTCCTTGTTCATCAATAACATACTTAATATGATACTTCTTACCAGAGAGAACATCACCCTTAAGCATATCCTCTTCCTTCTCATAGGAAACGACATTGATGTTATTCCAACGTGATGCAATGAGTTCTTTCCATGCAGCAATATCCTTCGCCTTCTTGAAGTTGTCAGCAAAAAGTGCCTTGCGACGTTCTGCCAATGGACAATAGAACTTCGTGAAGTAATCATCGAGTTGACGCTTCATCGTGTAGTGAGGCGCAATCTTTGCAATAGAATTCTTGACCGTTTGAATCCAGCCTTCTGAATAGCCCTTGGAATTACGAGCATAGTAAAGTGGCAAGATGTCATTCTCGAGCAATGAATAGATCGTGGCAGCATCAAGTTGGTCTTGTTGATCCTGATTCTGGAAGGTGCGCTTATCCGTCAGTGCCCATCCTGCACCTTCACGATAGCCTTCAAGCCACCATCCATCAAGCACAGAAAGGTTAACGACACCATTCATCAGCGCTTTCTCGCCTGATGTACCAGAAGCCTCCAATGGACGTGTAGGAGTGTTCATCCAGATGTCCACACCTGTTACAAGACGATGAGCCAATTTCATGTCGTAGTTCTCCAAGAAGATAATCTTACCCAAAAACTCTGGACGACGGCTAATTTCGTAAATTCTCTTGATGAGTCCCTGACCTGCACCGTCGGCTGGATGAGCCTTTCCTGCAAAGAGGAACTGCACAGGATAGTTAGGATTGTTCACAATCTTAGCCAAGCGGTCAAGGTCGCTGAAGAGGAGGTGAGCACGCTTGTATGTGGCAAAGCGACGAGCGAAACCAATAGTCAATGCGTTAGGATTGATTTTGTCCACAATCGACATAATGCGTGATGGATCACCTTGATGCTTGAGCCAATCCTCCTTAAATGCCTTCTTAATATAGTCAATCAACTTAGCCTTCAAAGCCAAGCGTGTGTTCCAAATCTCCTGGTCTGGCACATTGTAGATGGCCTCCCAAATTTTCTCATTAGATTGGTCTGAAAGGAAAGACTTGTCGAAAGACTTAGCATAGAGCGCCTTCCATTCCGAAGCCGTCCATGTGGGCATGTGCACACCATTGGTCACATAGCCTACATTGTCCAGTTCCTCAGGGAAATAGCCCTTCCAAATGCCATTGAACATTTCTTTTGACACCTTGCCATGCAACCAACTCACACCGTTCACCCACGAAGAGGTATTGCAAGCGAACGTGGACATGCAGAAACGTTCACCCTTGTCATCAGGATTCACACGTCCCATACCCATGAAGTCATCCCATGTGATGCCGAGTTTCTCTGGATACTGACCCATATACTTGCCGAAAAGACCTTCGTCGAAATAGTCGTGACCTGCAGGTACAGGAGTGTGAACAGTATAAAGCGAAGAAGTACGAACCACTTCCAATGCTTCGTTGAAACTCAGACCACTCTCCACATATTCCGCCAAGCGCTGTACATTGGCAAGGGCAGCATGACCTTCGTTACAGTGAATGATATCCTTTTTGATTCCCAACTTATTGAGCAACAGAACACCACCAATACCAAGCAGAATCTCCTGCTTCAAACGGTTCTCCCAGTCACCGCCATAGAGGGCGTGAGTGATGGAACGGTCATACTCGGAGTTCATGTCATTATCAGTATCAAGCAGATAGAGTTTCACACGACCCACATTCACACGCCAAACAAGTGCATGAACTGTATAGTTGTTGTAAGGTACATCGATAACCACCTGATTACCTTCAGCATCCATCTCACGTTCGATAGGCAGAGTTGGGAACACCTGAGCCTCATAGTTAGCCACCTGCTGACCCTCCATGGAGAGTGTCTGAGTGAAGTAACCATAGCGATAGAGGAAACCAACGGCACAGAAGTCGATGTTAGAGTCAGAAGCCTCTTTCACATAGTCACCTGCCAAGATGCCGAGACCACCAGAATATATTTTCAATACGTTGTTCAATCCATATTCCATGCAGAGGTATGCCACAGATGGACGCTTCTTGTCCGGTTCCACATCCATGTAAGCACGGAACTCTTTATATACATTGTTGATGCGCTCAACGAGTTTCTTATCTTCCAAAATCTTCTCCAGTTTCTCGTAGTTCATTCTACCAAGAAACAGTACTGGGTTCTTCTGAACCTCATGCCAAAGTTTCGTATCCATATCATTGAAGATATGACCAACTTCATTGTTCCATGCCCACCACATATTGTGAGCAATTTCATTCAATGGCTCAAGAGCCGCCGGAACTGACGATCTAACACTAATCTCGCGCCAATTAGGAATATTGGCGTTGCTTGCTTGAATTCTCATAGCCTTATAATATTGATTATATTATTAATCTTTCATATTCATCATTTGGCACAACGCTCGTCACGTATAGCAAGTGCCTTACTGTATGCTTCGTAGTAATACTTAATGAAATGTTTCCAGAGGGCTTTCTCTGCCACCTTCTCCGCATTCTTGCGTGCCATGCCAACCTGCTTCTTGTTCATCTGCGAGAACTTCAAAATTGTGTCGCGGATGCCATCACTCACTTCATCAAAGTTATAATCAGAACGATGCACAGTCTTCACGCCATCTTCAATTTCGCTGTATCCACCCTTCAGGCTATTTGCCCAAAGACCAAATCCTGCCAAATCCGTCGTGATACAAGGTACATGGAATGCAACCGATTCTGTCGGAGTATAACCCCAAGGCTCATAATACGAGGGGAACACCGTCAGGTCATTGCCGATGAGGAGGTCGTAATAGTGCTTGTTAAAGATGCCGTCATTGCCATCCAAATAGCAAGGGACGAAGATGACTTTTACCTTATCCTCCGGGCGGTTATACATGTCAAGCCAGTTCAACTGCCCTAACACCTTGTCATTCTCTGGTTCATACAGCACATGGGTGATGCGTGAATCGCCAATGGCACCATACTCCACTGGTTTATGCTTCTTATTCGCAAGCGCCACCTGCAAATCCATTCGTGGCTCCTTCATCCATGCAGGCACCATCACGAACGCCAACACGTTTTTCTGCAAACGATTGTCCCACCGCAGTCGATTCAGTGCATCAATAAACACGTTAATGCCCTTGTTCTGGTACTCATATCGCCCACCTGTCGAAACAATGATCGTCTCATCACCCAGTTGCGTGCCCATCAAAATGTTGGCAATCCTCAACAGATATTTGCGTGCCGCCTTCCTTGCTTCATCAAACTTGGCACTTGGAGAAGGCACAAAATCATTCTCAAAACCATTCATCAAAATCTCGTCAGCAGGTTTGTCCAGCAATTCGGCACACTCTCTACCCGTAATTTCGCTAACAGTGGTAAAGCAATCCACATTCCACGCCGCCTGTTTCTCTACCGAGTGTTTTGATTCCACCCCCAATTCTGACGCCATCTGGTCACCATTGTAGGCTGGAAGATAATCATAAAGCGGCTTGTTGTTACCTGCAATGGAGCGTCCGATGGTCGTGGCATGAGTCGTGAAGATGGTTGCCACCTCTGGCACGTACTTCTTCACATACAATGCCGATAGACAGGTCTGCCATTCATGTGCCTGAAAAACCACATTGTCCTCTTTCGTCAGTCCGAAGAACTGATAGTAACTCTCCACCACCTTGCCTGCTGCCCACGAAAACATCAGACTCTCATCATAATCACCGTATGAGTTCAAAGAGTTCACTCTGAAATTCTCCCATGCCCAACCGAAAATCTCATTACGTTGTTCAAAAAAAGGCTTGAAATCCACAAGAATAGCAATCGGTTCGCCTGGCACCTGCCAACGTCCCACACGAAAAGAAATGCCATCTTTCACCTGCGCATACTTCCGCCATTTTGCCAACAACGTCCTATGTTCCTTGAAAAGCGGATTTTTCTTACCTTCCCAGAAATCGGGACCAATAAAAAACACCTTATCTGTGAATTTTTCTTGCAGAGTCTTCGCCCGTGTAGATAACACCGTGTATATGCCACCGACCTTATTACATACCTCCCAACTCGATTCAAAAATATAATGGGGCATCCGTTTAAAGGATGCTTGTGTCTTTTTTGCCATAAATACCAAGTTTGTGAGTGAAAAACGTCTTATCTTAAAAAACTCTTTCTGGGTGCAAAGGTACTGATTTATTTTGATTTAAGAAAAATTTGGAATAAAAAACGTACTCCTCACATTAAAAATTTGAGTAGAGTTCGATTGGGAGAAGAGCAGAATGCAACAAGTGTACCCGAGGGGTACGGCATCGGGTACCCCTCGGGTATGGTATGCCGTACCCCTCGGGTACACCTCATCCTATGCGAAAATTTCTTTGTTCTCATCCATCATTCCAGCATCGCCAAGAACTCATCTTCCGAAACAATCGGGACGCCTAAACTTTGTGCCTTTTCCAACTTAGCAGGTCCCATGTTGTCACCAGCCAGGATAAAGGTTGTTTTCTTAGAGATACTGCCTACATTCTTACCACCATTCTTTTCAATCATCACCTTGTATTCGTCACGCGAATGGTGCTGAAACACACCCGAAATGACGATATTCTTGCCAGCAAGTTTGTCGGTCTGTCCAGAGAGTTGCTCTTCCGAAAGTTGCATCTGCAGACCCTCACTTGCCAATCTATCGACAATCTCCACATTCTTTGGGTCTTGGAAATACTTGACCACAGACTCAGCAATCACCTGCCCCACTCCATCCACTTCCATCAACTGTTCCACAGATGCATTCCGCAGGGCATCCATCGACTTGAAATGACGGGCGATCAGTTTGGCGGTTGTCTCGCCCACGAAACGGATGCCAATGGCAAAGACCACACGTTCGAATGGCACCTGAAGGGTCGATTTCACACCATCAACCACCTTCTGTGCGGACTTCACACGGGTCTTATTATAACCACATATCTCAGCCACTGTCAGTTTGTAGAGGTCCGCCACATCGTGAATCAAGCCACGCTGGTAATAGTCATCCACCGTCTCAGGTCCCAGACTGTCGATGTTCATCGCCTTGCGGGAGATGAAATGTTCAATGCGTCCCTTGATTTGCGGAGGGCACAAACTGTCATTCGGACAGTAATGAGCCGCTTCTCCTTCAAAACGCACCAGTTCAGCGCCACATTCAGGGCAGGTCTTGATGAACTGAACCTTCTGCAAACCAGCCTTCCGTTGCTCCTTATCCACACCCACTACCTTGGGGATGATTTCACCCCCCTTCTCCACATACACCATGTCGCCAATGTGCAAATCAAGTTCCTCCATCACATCTGCATTGTGCAACGAAGCACGTTTCACGATGGTGCCCGCCAACTGCACAGGGTCCATGTTTGCCACAGGAGTCACGGCACCCGTTCTACCCACTTGATAAGTCACCTCATTCAATCGCGTGCAAGCCCTTTCCGCCTTAAACTTGTAGGCAATCGCCCAGCGAGGGCTCTTGGCTGTATAGCCCAAATGACGCTGCTGGCGCAACGAGTTCACCTTCAGCACGATGCCATCTGTTGCAACAGGCAGGTTCTTCCGTTCCTTGTCCCAATAGTTGATGAAGCCCAACACCTCTTCCACCGACTTGCACTTCTTCATGCCCTGTGAAATCTTGAAGCCCCATGATGCCGCCATCTGCAAGTTCTCATAATGGTAGCCATCGCTGGGAATCTCATCGCCTAATAAATAATATAGGTACGCGTCCAATCCTCGTTGCGCCACCACCTTCGAACTCTGCGACTTCAAGGTGCCACTAGCAGCATTTCTCGGATTGGCAAAAAGCGTTTCCTCCCGTTTAGCACGTTCCTCATTCAACCTCTCAAACGAGGTCCAGGGCATCAATATCTCACCACGAATCTCAAACTCATGTGGATAGCCGCTTCCCTCCCTCAACTTCAACGGAATGGAGCGGATGGTTCTCACGTTGTTGGTCACATCATCACCCTTCACACCATCACCTCTTGTCACCGCCTGCACCAAGTTGCCGTCCACATAAGTCAGTGAGATGCTCAATCCATCGTATTTCATCTCAGCACAAATCTCAAAGTCCTCACCTTCCAACCCTTCCTTCACCCGATTGTAGAAGTCGCGCACCTCCCCTTCGTTGTAGGTGTTTGCCAGCGACAGCATCGGGTACTTGTGTGCCACAGCCTTGAACGATTGGTTCAAGTCGCTCCCCACCCGTTGGGTCGGTGAGTTCGGGTCAGCATACTGAGGATAAAACATCTCCAAATCCTCCAGTTTGTGCATCATCTGGTCGAAGTCATAATCTGAAATCGTCGGTTGATTCAACACATAATAGTTATAATTATGCTGCTCCAACTCTTTTCTGAGTTGCTCTATCTCTTCTTTGGGTGTCATAGTGCTATTGTTTTCAATTTGGGTGTGCAGAGCACAGTCTTAGTAGTCTAAGCACTTGTGTCCACATGAACAACCATCTTTCATTGGGCTACAAAGATAATGATTTTATTTCTAATAATCGAGGGCTCATGAAAATTTTGAAAGAAATCAAGAGAGATTTTCTTCAATTCAATATGATTATCGGACAGAACTGTCACTTTGTAATGAAAGACATACACCTTCATTTCTGTTTCTGGAGTTCTTTCCTGATATGAGAACGGAACTGAAGATAGTAACAAATGCCAGCCGTGGAAAGTCCAAAGGGAAAAGACCACCAGATACCTGCGGCTCCCAGATGGAGGGGGAATGCGAAGATGTAAGCAAGGGGAATGCTCACCAATATGTATGCTATGAATGCATAAATCATCATGGTACGGACATCTTCGATAGCACGAAGGGCATTGGCATAGATGATCTGAATACAATCACCGATCTGATAGCAAACAAAAGCAGGGAGAAAAGAAAGGACAAGAAGCGCGACTTCGTGGCTGGTCGTGAAGAGACGGGTGATGGGGTGGCCAGCCAAACAAATAGCCACGGCGATGAAAGCGTCAATGATGAAGGACAGACACAAGGCCGCTTGAGCCGTGCGACGCACTTCTTCCCAATCACCAAGCCCGCGGTGATGGGCTATACGGATAGCGGCTGCGGCGCCAATGCCATAGATGACCATGAAAGCAAGGGTGCAGACAGTACCCATAATCTGATGGGCGGCAAGGGCGGCTGCACCAATCCATCCCATGAAGAGTACACACACATTAAAGGAGCCGGCTTCGAGACAAAGTTGAACGGATATGGGGATGCCAAGTCGAACAAGGGTGAGTACACCTTGGCGATTAGGAGACACATTTTGTCCCTGTACCATTGCTTGCCGTTTGTTCCGAAGGATCAACCACATAGCAAAGGGCATGAGAGCGCGGGATATAAAGGTGGCTATACCAGCACCAAGAAGTCCAAGGTCTATAACAAAGATGAAAATGTAGTTAAGCAGGAGGTTGAGGATGTTGCTCCCTATCATCACCCACATGGGCGATTTCGTGTTGCCGAGCGCATCGGAATATTGTTTCATGGAGTTGAAAAGAGCCAGGAACGGCAAAGACAGCAAAAGAGCAATGAAATAAGGGCGGATAAGAGGAAGCAACTCGGTCGGTTGCCCCAAATGGTGAATGTTGAGATAGAGAATGAGAAGCAGAGTCATCACAACAAGACTCATGAGCAGATTGACAAGGTTACTTTCATGGAAAGAACGAAGAACATCTTTATGTTTACCTTGACTGAAAAATGCAGCAACAACCGGCGTGGTGGCATAGGAGATACCAAGAAGAAAATAAAGGCAGAGATTGAACACATTGTTGACAAAACCTGCAGCAGAGAGTTCCGGTGTTCCGTACTGCCCTACCATAATGGTATCAGCCCATCCTTGCAAAATGCTACCCAATTGAGCAATGATGATGGGATATGCAAGGTGAAGGATAGCCATAAAACGGATGTGGGTATATTGCTTCAAGTTTCGTTCTGGCTGTTCTGTAACTTCTTCGGGAACCATTGTAGTCTATTTTTTTGCAAATATACGACAAAACGTACAAAATGAAAAATGGGGAGTGAAAAATCCAAGTTGTTTTAAGATTCGCAAACTCTTACAACTTGGATTTTCCACTCCCCACTTTCCATTCTATCTCAAATAAGCGGCATACCCGCTTTGGCACATTCTACACGCATTTCGTCCGGCCAGATGGAGGCTTGGATTTCGCCTACATGGGCTTTATGGAGAAGCACCATGCAAAGACGACTCTGCCCAATTCCGCCACCTACAGAAAGAGGTATTTCATCATTCATTAACTTCTTATGGAAGAATAGGTTGAGACGTTCTTTCTTATTTTCCAATTCAAGTTGACGGAGAAGGGCTTCCTTGTTCACACGGATACCCATAGAACTGAGTTCGATGCTGTGGTTGAGGACTGGATACCAAATGAGGATGTCACCATTCAGACCATTATAACCATCCTCATTAGGTGTGCTCCAATCATCATAGTCTGGAGCGCGTCCATCATGCTTTTCACCATTGGAGAGTTTACCGCCAATGCCCATGATGAAGACAGCCCCGTACTTCTTACAGATGGCATCTTCACGTTCCTTAGGTGTCATATCAGGATACATCTGCAAAAGTTCTTCCGAATGGATGAAATGGATTTCCTCAGGAAGGAAAGGTTTGATTTGTGGATAAGACTCGCAAACCAGATACTCCGTGCGCATAATGGCAGCATAAATATCCTTCACTATTTTTTTCAAGAAAGCGAGGTTGCGGTCTTCTTCACGAATGGTACGGCACCAATCCCACTGGTCAACATACAGAGAGTGGGTATTGTCCAGTTCTTCATCGCCACGAATGGCGTTCATGTCGGTATATAGCCCATAACCAGGCTGTATGCCGTATTCGGCAAGCATCACGCGTTTCCACTTGGCAAGCGAGTGAACGACCTCTGCCACCTGGTCGCCCATATCCATAATAGGAAATGAGACAGGACGCTCCACTCCATTCAAGTCATCGTTCAGTCCCAATCCACGTAACACAAACAAAGGTGCTGTCACACGACGCAGACGAAGTGCCGTCGAGAGGTTAGCCTGAAAGAAGTCCTTGATTTGTTTGATGCCCAATTCCGTTTGGATGGGGTCAAGGAGTTGTCGATACCCCTCAACCTTGATCAATTTGCTCATATAGCGTTTCTATTTTGTATCAATTTGATTGCTGACAACAAAACTTGTCAAAAGCGGTGCAAAGGTACAATTTATTTTTTACAACAAAACAAAATTTGATAAAAATAATTGCAAAATGTAAGAAAAACGCTCATATTTTCTTACACTATTGCACAGAAATGGCATATTCGGCAAATATTATGCTACATACAGAATCTTCTTGAATTCAAAAATCACGTTCCTTTCACAACAAGCACACATCCATTCCGACATTCGCAAAAAAAGGATGTTTTCATTTCCCTTTTTAGAAAAAAGCACTTTATCCCGTACACCCTTCAAAGTTTTTTGAATGTTTCACATTATAAATAATAGAGGTGTGAAAAATATTTCGTACCTTTGCACCCGATTTACAAGAAGATATCTATATAAGAGAAAAAATAAACAAGGATGTTGAAGATGGATTTCAATTTTGACGAGATCATAGACGAAGGCCCTGTTGAAGGCAAAATCAGTTTTATCACAAGTATCGACAACCCCATCAGGGGGAACATCGAACAAGAAGTGTCACCAGAGAACACCATTCCTGTTCTGCCGTTACGTGGTGTGATGCTATTTCCCGAAACAATGGTGCCGATTTCAATCGGTAGGGATTCGTCATTGAAACTGCTGAAGGAGGCACAAAAAAAGGACATGACAATTGCCGTGTTCACGCAGATAGATGATTCAACCGATGAACCTGATTTTGACCAATTGTATCATACGGGAGTGATTGGCAAGGTGCAGAAAATTATCAAACTGCCAGATGGAAGCCGCACGGCGCTCCTTCAGGGCTACACCCGAGTCCGCCTGATTGAATTGGATTGGAACGGCAATTACAATATAGGTCGTGTAGATAATTATCCAGAGACTGTACCCGAACGAGGTGATCGCGAATACATGGCAGTGGTGGACGCATGCCGCGAGACCGCCATCAAGTTGATGCGTGCCAGCGAACAAATGATAGGTTCTGCATTTGCTCTGAACAACATCTCAGACCGTACGCTCATCATCAACTTCATCTGCTGTAATCTGAATATCAGCAACAAAGAACGCATTGTGCTGTTGGAGGAGAACAATCTCTTCGACCGCGCCTACCGTCTGTTAGGCATCCTACAAAGGGAATATCAGTATGTGACCTTGAAGTTGGACTTGGAGATGCGCACACGCGAGGAACTGGACAAACAGCATAAAGAGTTCTTCTTGCGCCAGGAAATGGAAGCCATCCAAGAGCAGTTGGGTGAAAAGGGTGAAGATGAAATCATGAAGATGCGTGAGAAGGCACAGAAGATGAAATGGGATGAAGCAACGGCCAAGGCGTTCAGCGATGCTTTGGACAAGATGTCACACATGAGTAGCCACTCTCCCGACTATCAAACTGAATACGTATGGGCACAGATGATGCTGGAACTGCCTTGGGGGGAATACACCAAAGACAACCTCAACTTGAGCAATGCGGAGAGAGTCCTGAACAAGGACCACTACGGCATGGAGAAGGTGAAGGAACGCATCATTGAACATCTGGCTGTGCTGAAGATGAGAGGTGACTTCAAGAGTCCCATCCTTTGTCTGTATGGACCTCCGGGTGTGGGAAAGACATCGCTGGGCAAGAGCATTGCAAAGGCGATGAAGAGGAAATATGTGAGAATGTCATTAGGCGGTCTGCACGATGAGGCTGAAATTCGTGGTCATCGCCGCACTTATGTGGGTGCAATGGCTGGCCAAATCATTAAGAACATCAAGAAGGCAGGCAGCAGCAACCCTGTGTTCATTCTCGATGAGATTGACAAGGTGACGCAGCAGACAAATCATGGCGACCCCGCATCGGCATTGCTTGAGGTGCTTGACCCCGAACAGAATGTAGCGTTCCACGACAACTATCTGGACACAGATTACGATCTCTCGAAGGTGATGTTCATCGCAACTGCCAACAATATCTCGACCATCCCCACCCCACTGCTCGACCGCATGGAACTGATTGAGGTGAGCGGCTATCTGACTGAAGAGAAGATTGAGATTGCGAAACGTCACCTCGTACCGAAGGAACTTGACAACCTTGGCATGAAGGACACGGGCGTGAAACTCTCCAAGGCTGCCATCGAGAAAATCATTGAGGACTACACGCGTGAGTCGGGTGTACGCGACCTCGACAAGAACATCAACAAGGTGCTCCGCAAGGTAACGCTGAAGTATGCCAAAGATGGTGTGCTGCCAGAAAACGAGTTGAAGGTGGAGGACATCAAAGAATATCTCGGCACAGAACCTTATAACCGCGACAAGGTAACGACTACTATGGTGTGGTAACAGGTTTGGCGTGGACAAGTGTTGGTGGCGAAATTCTCTTTATTGAGACTTCCATCGACAACGGCAAGGGTGGCAAACTTGGCTTGACGGGTAATCTGGGCGATGTGATGAAGGAGTCTGCAACGATTGCTCTGCAGTATCTGAAGGAACACTGTGACCTTATCGGCATTCAACCCGATTATTTCGAGAACCACAACATCCACATTCACGTGCCAGAAGGTGCTACGCCGAAGGATGGTCCATCGGCAGGCATCACCATCGCCACATCATTGGCGAGTGCCATCACCAAGCGCAAGGTGCGGAAGAACATTGCCATGACGGGCGAAATCACCCTGCGTGGCAAGGTGCTCCCAGTGGGTGGTATCAAGGAGAAGATTCTGGCAGCCAAGCGTGCTGGCATCACCGACATTCTCATCTGCCACGAAAACAAGAAGAACATTGAGGACATTCCTGCCAAATATGTGAAAGGCGTGAAGTTCCACTATGTGAAGAACGTGAAAGATGTGCTCGACTATGCCCTGCTGAAATAGATTTGGAAGAATTAGGAATGACTGGGAAACCTGAAAAGTCTTAGGAAAGCCCAGGGAAGCCAGGAAAGGCCAGGAAAACCTAAGACACCTTCGAAAAAAAGAAAAAGATGACATTCACCCTCCAACATAACGATCCAAAGACCAATGCGCGGGCAGGACTCATCCATACCGATCATGGTGACATAGAGACACCCATCTTTATGCCAGTAGGCACTCAAGCCTCCGTAAAAGCCGTGCATCTGCATGAACTGAAGGACGACATCAAGGCGCAAATCATCTTGGGCAACACGTATCACTTGTATCTGAGACCAGGGCTGGAAGTGCTGGAAGCGGCAGGTGGTTTACACAAGTTCAACGGCTTTGACCGTCCCATGCTGACCGACAGTGGTGGCTTTCAGGTGTTCTCACTGGCAGGAATCAGAAAAATCAAGGAGGAAGGGGTTGAGTTCCGCAGCCACATTGATGGCAGCAAACATTTCTTCACTCCTGAAAAGGTGATGGATATTGAACGTTCGATTGGTGCCGACATCATGATGGCATTTGACGAATGTCCTCCAGGTACCAGCGATTATGCCTATTCCAAGAAGTCGCTCGACCTGACGGAACGCTGGCTCGACCGCTGCATCAAACGATTCAATGAAACAGAGCCGAAGTACGGCTATCAGCAAAGCCTCTTCCCTATTGTGCAGGGATGCACCTACAAGGATTTGCGCGAACGTGCAGCAGAGAATGTGGCATCGAAAGAGGCTGACGGCAATGCTATTGGTGGTTTGGCGGTGGGAGAACCCACAGAGGTGATGTATGAGATGATCGAGGTGGTCAACACCATTCTCCCCAAGGATAAACCACGCTATCTCATGGGAGTCGGCACCCCTATCAACCTCTTGGAAGCCATCGAACGAGGAGTGGATATGTTCGACTGCGTGATGCCGACCCGAAACGGTAGAAATGCCCAAATCTTCACGAAACACGGCACCATCAATCTGCGCAACAAGAAATGGGACTTCGACTTCTCACCACTCGACCCTGAAGGGACGTCCTACGTCGATACCACATACACAAAGGCATACGTACACCATCTGTTCAAGGCGCAGGAATTGCTTGCCATGCAAATTGCCTCCATCCACAACCTCGCCTTCTATCTATGGCTCGTTGGCGAAGCACGCCAGCACATCGCGGCTGGTGACTTCAGTGTGTGGAAAGCCAAGATGGTGGATGAACTGGGAAGAAGGTTATAACGTGGACTCGACAGGTGAAAACTATACATTATTATAATTATAAATAGAAGGCAAAAAGATTAGGAACATTGGTACTGCTTGAAGAAGTAAACGGGAAACTCGTTCCACGTGGTAGTGAGGAGGATATCAAGGCCTATCTCAATTACAAAAAGGGACAGAAAAAAAAATCTCGCCACCGCTCTCTCCGTTCGAGGGAGGGGAAGATGTCATCTGCCATAAAATGGCTGAACGACCACTCGCCTCTTTCACGATTGGACCGATACATCATAGGGAAATTTCTCGGAACATACTTCTTCTCAATCATTTTGATTATCAGTATTTCCGTGGTGTTTGACTTCAACGAAAACATCGACAAGTTCCTACAACATGACGCTCCTATCAGGGAAATCATGTTCGACTACTATCTTAATTTCATCCCCTTTTATTCCAACCTGTTCAGCCAGTTGTTTGTCTTCATTGCCGTCATTTTTTTCACTACAAAACTTGCTGAGAACTCAGAAATCATCGCCATGCTATCAACTGGCACCAGTTTTGGACGCATCGTGCGACCTTATATGATTTCTGCCGCCATCATCGCCATGCTCAACTTCGGACTTGGCTCGTATGTGATACCACGAGGCAATGTGAAGCGTGTAAAGTTTGAGAACAAATACAAAAACCGAGGGCGACAAGATCTTAGCACAAATGTGCAACTTGAAGTTGACAGTGGTGTGATTGCCTATTTTGGAAGATATGAGGAGAATCTGAAAATGGGCTTTGACTTCACACTCGACAAGTTTGAAGGTAAGAAACTTGTCAAACATTTACAAGCAATGACCATCCAATATGACACATTATCATACGAACCATATCATTGGATTATAACAAGTTATCAAAAGCGCGACCTGCAAGGCATGCGAGAAATTATTCAGCATGGAGGGAAACTCGACACCATCATCCCCATTCAGCCACAAGACTTGATGGCATCACGCGATATGGAGATGACGCTCACCACACCTGAACTTCTCACTTATATCGAGCGTCAGAAAGCACGAGGATTTGCCAACATTCAACAGTTTGAAGTGGAATATTGGAAACGAGGAGCGACCTCCTTTGCCACGTTCATCCTTACAATCATCGGTGTGTCCATCTCTGCACGAAAACGAAAGAATGGAATGGGCATAGCATTGGGTATTGGAGTGGCATTGATTCTCGCCTACATCATGTTCCAAACCGTCACATCAAGCCTTGCCATCAACGCAAACTTTCCGGCTGGCATCGCAGTATGGATACCCAACTTCATATTTTCTATTGTGGCGCTTTACTATTACAAGAAAGCACCAAGATAAACCTATTCCGAACAAACTTACATTTGACATTCAACATTTCTCAACATGTATTTTGACGAATTAAACATATCAGACGACCTACTCGATGCGCTTGACGCGATGAATTTTGAAGAATGCACTCCCATTCAAGAGCAAGCCATTCCCAAAATTCTTGAGGGACATGACCTAATGGGAATTGCCCAGACTGGTACAGGAAAAACGGCAGCCTATTTATTGCCAGTGCTTGATCAACTGAGTCACGGAAATTATCCGCAAGATTCAGTCAACTGCATCATCATGGCTCCCACACGAGAACTGGCACAGCAAATTGATCAGCAGGTGGAGGGATTTGCCTATTATCTTGATGGAGTATCTTCTGTTGCTGTTTATGGAGGAAACGACGGCATCCGTTTTGAGCAGGAACGCAAAGGGTTGGAACTGGGTGCTGATATCATCATCGCTACACCCGGACGATTGATTAGCCATCTAAATGGCGGACACATTGACCTGAAAAAACTATCCTTCTTCATCCTGGACGAGGCTGACCGTATGCTCGACATGGGCTTTTACGACGATATTATGAAGATTACCAGTTATCTGTCCGAAGAACGGCAGACCATCATGTTTTCAGCCACCATGCCAGAAAACATCCAGAAACTGGCACAAAACATTCTTCATAATCCCGTCGAAGTGAAAATCGCTGTATCAAAACCCGCCGAGAAAATACAACAGACAGCCTATTTATGCTATGATGGAATGAAAGACAAGATTGTCGAAAAAGTTCTTAGTGATGGTACCCTCGACCGCGTAATACTCTTTGCTTCTTCCAAAATGAAAGTCAAGGAATTGAGTTTTGCATTGAAACGTAAAGGGTTTAACGTCGGGGCCATGCACAGCGACCTCGTGCAGCGAGAACGCGAAGAAATCATGCTTGCTTTTAAGAACCGGCGTATCAGCATCCTCATTGCTACAGACATCGTGAGTCGAGGCATTGACATTGATGATATCCAGATGGTCATTAATTACGACGTGCCACGTGACCCCGAAGACTATGTGCACCGCATCGGACGAACTGCACGCGCCAACCGCGACGGACAAGCCATCACGCTCGTCACCCCACATGATTGGCCACATCTGCTCAAAATCGAGCACCTCATTGACAAAGAGATTCCCAAGCCAGAACTGCCTGAAGGATGCGGAGAAAAGCCCGACATGGGCAAAAGTGCCGCCAAGGGACGTCACACCCCTGGAAGACATGGTGGCAAGGGACGCTATAACAAACGGAGCAATGGTAACAAACGACAAAAGAAACCAAACAATAAGCCTTCAAATGGCACCCACCAGTAGTCATTATGTGCCACATTCGAGACGTTTCAACTTTTTTAACTCGCATAAAGAGTAAGAACTCCACAAAAAGGCTTAATTTTGCAGCCGAAAACAATTATTTATGACCAAAAGAATAATGAATAAAATAACACTTTCCATCATCGCCGCATCATTTGTGCTGGTAGCCCATGCCCAGAATGGCATCAATACACCATACTCCCGCTATGGTTTCGGTATCCAGTCAGAACGTGCCATGGGGTTCAACAAGGGCATGGGAGGAATAGCACAAGGATTCCGAGACGGACAGGAAATCAATATTGCCAACCCCGCGTCCTACTCTGCCGTTGACTCGCTCACTGCACTTTTCGACCTTGGCATTTCCTTGCAAAACAGTAACCACAAGATGGACAAGTTGCAACAGAATGTCCGCAATAGCAGTTTTGACTACTTTGCCTTTCAGTTCCGTGCATTCAGAAACTTAGGCATGACCGTTGGTATCCTGCCCATCACCAATATCAAATATCAGTTTGCATCCACCAGCGAACCTCTTGCTGGCACAGAAAACGTAACATCCTCCTACAATTTCAATGGTGATGGAGGTTTACGCGAAATTTTCTTCGGCACAGGCTGGCGTCCGTTTCGTCCTATCTCCATCGGATTCAACGTCCGTTACATTTGGGGTGACTACACTCATAGGGCACAAATGACGTTCAACGACAATTCCGCCTTTAGTCTCTCACGCATTTATACAGGTGAAATAAGCACTTACAGTTGGCAAGTCGGATTGCAATTCATTCAACCTCTTAACAAAAAAGACAAACTTGTTATCGGTGCCACTTATACTTATGGACATCGATTGGGCAATGAAGCAATACGCACCACCCAAACACACAACGCTTCCAGCATCGAGGAAGCCACCAGTGACACCATCAAGAATGCCTATCAGTTGCCGCATGCCATTTCTGCAGGTGTGACTTACTACCACTCAAACACTCTACGCATCGGCGCAGACTTCGAACTTCAAAAATGGGCAAACTGCAGATTTCCCAACCAGCAAACAGGGGTGTCAAGCGAACAGACATCCGATGTTTACACCTCTACAAGGGGGCAACTCAACGACCGTGCAAAAATTGCAGCAGGCTTAGACTGGACTCCCAAACCTAACTCTGCCAAATTGTTCGACCGCTGCACATACAAAATCGGCAGTTACTACTCACAGACTTATGCCAAAGCAGACCCTACAGGTACCATTACCGCCAAACCATACGAACTGGGAGTTTCTGCAGGTTTGTCCCTGCCCATCTCCAATAACCACAGTTGGCGTATCAGCCCTAAAATCAATATGGCAGTACAATGGGTACACACAAATATACCATACCTTAATGCTGCCACTCAACAGAAGAGTACCCTCACTGAGAACTATCTCCGCTTCTGTCTCGGCGTCACATTCAGTGAACGATGGTTCTACAAATTGAAAGTTGACTAATCGCAAAGATTGGGGCATTTCCACCTCCAGAATAGACTTTTCCCTACAAATAATAAGGGAATAACCACCCTCATTTGAAATTCATTCACTATCTTTGCACACAAATCAGGAATCAAACCACTGATGATAGAGAACAGATAAACGAAAACATTTACAAAATATAAACGATTATGAAAAAGATTTTATTTGCCTGCACACTTGCAATCATTGCAGTTGCAGCATCGGCACAAAACCTTAAAGGCACCTCAGTGAATGACCGTATTGGTCATGGCCAGGACTCTATCGATGTACTCGGCAGCCTCTCACTTTATCAGGAAGCATTCAAGCGCCAGAGTTACGTTGAAGCCATCGAACCTTGGGAGTTTGTCTTCGAAAAAGCGCCACTCTCACAGGTACGTATCTACACCGACGGTGCCTGGATGTTTGAAAACCTCATTCAGAAGGAGACCAATGCAGACTTGAAGAAAGAGTATTTCGACAAACTCATGAACATCTATGATCAACGTCTGAAGAACCTCGACGCACTCAATTCCTTCGCTACACCTAAGACGACGTCCACCAAGGGTAACATCATCTGCCGCAAGGCTTATGACTACTACTACTATTGCCCCACAATGGACAATAACACCGCCTACAAGATGTTCAAGGAAGGCATCGATGACATGGGTTCTAACACCGAAGGCTTTGTTCTCTTCGGATTCATCGAATGCTCCTACAACCGCTATCTGCAGAATAAGGACAATATTGATGTTCGCCAAGACTTCATCCAAGACTACATGAACACCAATGACATCTGTGACCGTCTGCTCGATCAGGCAAAGGAATTCCCATCAGAGACCATTCCTGCTGATCCCGAGTCTGAAGACTCCACCAAGTGGGTTGAGCAAGTGGTGCTTTCTCCTGAGGCACAGAAGATCGTTGACAACTACCAGCCCGTTCAGGACAAGGCAAACGATCTCTTCGTTTCCTCTGGTGCAGCCGACTGCGATGCTCTCGAGAAAATTTACGGTGCACAGGTCGAGGCAAACAAAACCAACCTCCAGTACCTCAACTCAGTGCTTGCCATCCTTACCAACTTCGAGTGTGACAAGTCCAACATCTACTATGTGGCAGCAGATTATGCTTACCAAATCAACAAGACTCCACAGGCTGCTATCGGTAAGGCATCTAAACTGTTGAAGGAGGGTGATGTCAATGGTGCTATCAAGTATTTTGACGAAGCACTCAGCCTTGAGACTGACAACGCCAAGAAGGCTAAGTACGCTTACATCGTGGCAGCGCTCATGTATCGCAAGGGCAATCTCGCACAGTGCCGCCAGTACTGCCAGAAGACACTTCAGTACAACCCATCCAACGGTGGTGCATACCTCCTTCAGGCAAACTGCATCGCACGTGCAGCATCAGGCGACAACCTCCAAAGAAGTTACTACTATTGCCTCGCCTACGACTACTGCAACAAGGCTAAAGCCGTTGACCCATCATCGGCAGCCAAGGCTAACCGCGCAGCAGCCAACTATGCAGCACACTTCTATCCAAAGTCTGAGGCATTCTTCGCAGGCATCAAGGCTGGACAGACTGTCAACGTTCCAGGCTACGGAAGCACGACTTTGCGTCTCCGCTAATACGTCCATGCGCTGGACGAATCCAGCCATCTGGACCTTCAACATTTAACGACAGACACTTGAAACGATTCACACATATACTTAGCGTTGCAGCAGTCATCATGGCTGCTGCAACGCTATTGTTGTTTCCGTCGTGCAGCAACAGTGATGAAAAGGTAGGTCCAGACATCGGATTGCGCGACTCTCTGCCAACTCTCAAGAGCATTGGCGTCAGCACCCTCATCAGTGACTCAGGCATCATCCGCTACAAGATTATCTCCGAAGACTGGTATATCTACGACAAGAAGGAACCCCAGTATTGGTCGTTCGAGAAGGGACTTTTTATCGAACGCTTCAATCCCTCCTACCAAGTGGATGCTTTCATCTCGTGCGACACAGCCTATTTCTACAACCAAAAAGAACTGTGGGAACTCCGAGGACGTGTCCTTGTCAAGAACCTGAAAAATGAGACCTTCAAGACCTCTCTCCTCTTTTGGGATCAGCAAGCACACCGCATCTACTCCTCAGCCTATATGGAGATTGACGGCGAAACCCGCAAACTTTCGGGCTATAACTTCAGCAGCAACGAGCAGATGACCGACTACATCATCCATTCGTCCAAGGGTCAGTTCCCCCTCGAAGACCATTCCCCCACTCCACAACCCGACCCCACTCTAATAGCACCGAAAGACAGCATGAACAACCATCAATGAGACACGCCGATTCAGGTGTGTCTTTTTTGTATCTATACAAGACTCTCTCCATAACCGATTAGGTATGATTCAAGTTTTCTTTTTGAACAGATTTTTTAGCACTTTGAGGGCGCAATGGGGATCCATTGTAACCGAGGAGTGATGAAAAAGATGACAAAAAGAAAGCCTGCAAGCAGCGTGACAGTCTAATGACCGATTTGGGTTAAAGCACCGGAAGTAGAAAGGAAAGTGCTGTTTTCAAGCACGAAAAGCAGAGGAAAAGCGTATAATTGAAAAAAAACTTGGCGAACATCGTGTTCGGGTAAGATTTTTTTTGTAATTTTGCATGATTTTGCGATAGGGTGGGAAGGCTATCCGTTTCGCCCTTTCATGACAACGACAAATAATCAATAAAAACAATAAAAAAAATGGCAGCATTACAAAAAATTAGAAGCAAGGGCGTGCTCCTTGTGACCATCATCGCCGTGGCGTTGTTCCTTTTCGTCGCCGGCGACTTATTCAGAGGCCTCGAAAGCCTCTTCCAGAAATCAAGCCAGCAGGTCGGTGAAGTAGATGGCAAGTCCATCGCTATTCAGGACTACCAAAAACTGGTTGACGACATGCAGACTTATTATGAAATTGCCCAGCAGAAGAGTTCCTTCAGCGAGGATGAACTGAACCGCATCAAGGACGAGGCTTGGCAGACTTATGTACAGCAGCAACTCATCCAGAAGCAGTGCGACGAATTGGGTCTCGCTGTGAGCGATGCAGAAATTTCAGACATCGTGAAGACTGGTTATAGCCAGATGCTTCAAGTGCCAGTGTTCATGAACCAGCAGACTGGTCGTTACGACTATGCCACAGTGAACACTTTCCTCAACGAATACAAGAAATTAAAGGATTCAGGCACTCAAATTCCTGAAGCATACGAGAAAATTTACAAGTACTATCTTTTTGCACAGCGCCAGATTCGCGACCAGTTGCTTACCCAGAAGTATCAAGCTCTTCTCTCTCAGTGCTTCCTCTCTAACCCAGTGGAGGCAAAACTGGCATTCAACAGCCGCGCTGAAGAGTCTGACCTTCTGTTGGCAGCCATTCCGGCATCATCCGTGAATGACAATGATGTAAAGGTGGCTGATGAAGATTTGACCGCCAAGTACAATGAAAACAAGGAAGAATATCAGCAGTTTATTGAGACTCGTGATGTGAAAGTCATTGATGTACCTGTTGTTGCAAGTGATGCAGACAAAAAGGCGGCTGAAGCCGATATGGCTGATGCAGCATCAAAGTTGACTGCTGCCACCAGCAACACTTTGGCAGGGAATGTGGTGCGTCAGGCCGCTTCATTACTTCCCTACTCTGACGTGTATAAGACAAAAGATGCATTCCCCAACATGATCTCTGCAGCACTCGACTCTACCGCTGTTGGTGCAGTGAAGGCCGCTACTTTTGACCCAATGACCAACACTTATTACACTTATAAGTTATTAGGTAAAACCACTCAGGCAGACTCTGTACTGTTCCGTCAGTTAGGCGTGATTGGCAAGGATGAAGCAGACATCGCCAAAAAAGCCGACAGCATCATGACCGCTCTTAATGGTGGAGCAAAGTTCAAGGACATTGCCAAGAAATACAACCAAGACGGAGACTCCACCTGGATCTTCACAGATCAATATGAAAGTGCATCGCTCGATGCTGACAACACACTCTACATCAACACCATCTTTGGCATGAATGCAGGTGAAACTAAAAAATTGAAGTTGGAGAACGGTTCAACAATCATCTTGCAGGTGATGAAAACTGCCAATCCTGTAACAAAATACAATGTAGCAGCAGTAGTGAAAGAACTGAAATTCTCTGACGAGACATACAGCAAGGAATACAACAAGTTCTCTTCTTTCGTTGCCGAAAATACCACTTTGGAGAAGATCGAAGCCAATGCAGCCAAGAATGGATACATTGTTCGTCCCATCAATGATGTAACCACTGCGGCTCATGGTATTGCAGGCATCCATGCCACCCGCGACGCACTGAAGTGGGTGTTTGACGAGGCAAAAGAGGGCGACATCTCTCCACTCTACGAATGTGGCAGCAATGACCATCTTCTATTGGTTGCCTTGACAGGCATTAATAAAGAGGGGTACCGTTCACAGGAGAAGATGAAAGAGGATTTGACAGAGATTGTCAAGAACGAGAAAAAGATTGCCAAGATTTATGAGTCTGTCAAGAACGTGAAGAGCATGGCAGAGGCACAGAAGATGAAGGATGTGGTGGTTGATACCATCAAGCACGTTTCGTTCAGTGCACCTGCTTTCATCGCATCTACAGGCGCATCTGAGCCTCTGATTAGTGCAGTGGCAGCCAAGACGGCTAAAGGTGCATTTGCCGGTCCCATAAAGGGTGAAAGAGGCGTGTACATGCTGCAAGTCCTCAACAAGACAAAGACTTCAGAAAAACTGGATGTGAAGAGTGAGGAAGAATCAATTGGCATGGCTCATTTCCGCAATGCGTCAAGCACTATCATCAACTCTCTTTATCTAAAAGCAAAGGTGAAGGACAGTCGCTACAAGTTCTTCTAACCTTTGATAAGACATTACACATATTATATATATAAAGAAGGCTGCAGGTTCGTCAGCCTTCTTTTTATGATTATTGTACAAAAGAGCATTTTTTTTGAAAAAAAATTTGGCAATTATAAAAAAAGGCACTATATTTGCATCATAAAATGCATTTTTATGGTAAAATCACTACTAAAAATATCAAAAGCCTTTCTATTGATGATGTGTTTTTCGTTAGTTCCTACCACGATAATGGCAGAGACAGAAGAAATGCAGAACAATCAGATAGAGATGGAACAGAACCAAATCAGCATTGCTGTGAGCGGTACTACGATCCGTGTAAAAAATGCTGAGGGGCTAACCATTGAGGTCTATAGCATCACGGGGGACAAGGTATATACACAACTTATTGAAGGCTCTTCCAAAGTTTTCGAATTAGGGAAATTGCAACGTGGATACTACCTTGTAAGGATTGGCAAATTCACTCGTAAAATCTATCTGCACTAACAACAAACTCTTCTCTTCGAGAAAGGGTTTCTTAATCATCATAAGTAATGAAAGTGGAAGTTTGTCTTTTCCGTGTGAATAGAGGGACTTTCACTTTTCTCATGTAAAACAAAACAATCCAGCCAATAACCAGTCAAAACTTGTACTGTAGCGCGGTCTGAAATGGCAAAAATAGATGAACAAGACATACTGAAACGGATCCAAGATCCACAAGGCAAACGTCGGGCTTTCGAAGAGATTGTCAACGTCTATTCGCGTCAACTCTACTGGAAAATCCATCATATGGTGCAGAACCATGACGACACGGACGATGTGCTCCAAAACACATTCATTAAGGCATGGAGAGGATTGGATAATTTCAAAGGAGATTCTGCCATCTTCACCTGGTTATACAGAATTGCCTACAATGAATCCATCACCTTCCTGAAACAACGGAAACAGATGACATCTATTGACGATGAGGATTTTGTGGAGCAGGCCAATTTTGTGGCAGACGAGTACTTCGATGGTGACGACACACAGGAACTCTTGATGCAGGCAGTTTCCACCCTGCCCGCCAAACAAAAACAAGTATTCTGCATGAAATACTTTGATGACATGAAATACGAAGAGATTTCTGACCTTGTCGGGACCAGTGTAGGCGCACTGAAAGCCTCCTACCACATCGCAGTAGAAAAAATCACCAGTTTTATCAGGTCAAAAGAATAAAAAAAATTCCTTTTAAATTAAACCTTTTATTGTAATAATAGTCACAAGGATAACCAAACAACAAAAGAGTATGATTATGAGTACAAAGAACAACCGGATATTAGCCCCCGAAGGTGGCAGATACCCATTCAAGGTGTCTGACGAATATTTCGACAGTCTGACTGCTCGTATCATGGAGCAGATTGATTCCGTTGAGCAAGAGTGTTGTGAACAAACAGAAGAGGTTCCTGTACAAAAAGCGAAACTCTTCAATATCAACAAGAACCGCCGTCGTGGCTTATGGATTAGCACCATATCCATTGCAGCATCACTTGTTCTCATTGCTACTGTGGCATTGAAGTTCATCCCGATGCCATCATCCACGCCTGTAGAACAACAGAAAGCCGCAACGACACAATGTATGCAGGACACCTACAATGAAGACTTAATGACCTACACAATGGTGGACAATGTAGATGTTTACTACTATTTGTCGGCTGAGGACTTTGAAGAATAAGTCTCACCACATATCAGAAACACTCAATAAGCAACATTCATGAAAAGATTCGTTTTCATCATTATATCCATGTTGGTGTGCTTCTGCGCGAATGCACAGGTGCAGGGTTTCGGAAGGATTCAGAACCCACGGGCTGAATTCAGCCCTGAATTGTACACGAAACGCATGAACGAGTTCGTGGCACGAGAGGCGCACCTAACTGAAGCAGAATCAGCAAAATTCTCCCCGATGCTTAATGAGATGCAAACCAAGCAGCGCCAGTTGGGCAAACAACAGAGAGACATTATGATGAAGGCGTTCAGAAATACAAACCTCAGTGAGGAGGATTATGAGCAGATGGTGATGCGTGTGACAAGTCTTGAAATTGAAAGCAGGAAATTGGAACAGACCTATTACAAAAAATTCCATACAGTGCTTTCATGGAAAAAGATTTACGCAGTAAGAGTGGCATTGGCGCGTTTCCAAGTAGAAGCATTGAATCAATTCCAACCTAACAGAAACACGCCTCCAAGCCGTTGGACACCCCCAAGATGGAATAGCAACAACAATAATAACAACAGAAAATAAATAGACTCGTACAATTACGGAGTTATGAGAGTGAAACAGAAAGGATACGTCATTAGGCGTATCCTTTCTGTTTTCTTTCATACTCCTTCTTGACGATAACACATCATTTTTAGAATATTTAGAAATAATTATTTGACCATAAAATGTAAAAGCATTAACTTTGCAAATAATTCCGAGCATCAGTCAATCATGCTCCAGACAAAGAACTCAAAGACAAAAGAACATAACACTCAAAAAATCGGATCCATATGAAGAAGATTATCATCGCCCTTTTTACAGTGGCACTTCCCATGATGATGCAGGCTCAAAGTGAAGGACTTATCAGCCGGAAAGCATATAAAGGGCAAAAAAGTGACATGTCATTTTATGCTGCAAAAGGGGCTATTCCCGAAGAGGATGGCAAAGTTGTATTCAAGGATGTCATCTCTGCAACAGGCAAGAGCAAAGAAGACATCTTCAATAAGTTAGCCTCATGGGCATCCCTTCGATACGAACCAAACAGTATGATGGGCGATGATTACAGGGAGCCCAATTTCTACAAGAACATTGAGTATGCCAAGGTAAAGGAAGCCAACAAGCAGAGCGGCAAGATTGATTGCCAAGGTGCCGAGGAACTTATTTTCTCCGTCAAACCACTTGTCAAGAGTTTCACACAGGCATTCTATTTGCTCAACCTAAGTGTTAGCGATGGCAAAGTAGAGTTCAAACTTCACACGCTGGCATTCAATGTGGATCAAGGAGAAGGAGAATTTGTCCGCATGACGGCTGAAGAATGGATTACAGATGCAGAATGTCTGAACAAAAAGGGGGAACTGAGACGTGCAAATGGTAAATTCCGCATCAAGACCATTGACCTTGTCAACGAACTGAAGAAAGAAATCTCTGAAGCCATCAATCAGTAATGAATCAAGAAGACGTCGATAAAATCATTGCGGAGGCTGTTGCTGAGAGCAAGAAGGAGAGTCGGAAAAAATGGCATAAAGGAAAATCGTCAAGCAGCAATGTAGAGACAGCCCGCAAAGTGCTTAACTGGGCTTTCATGGTAGGTTTTGTTGCGGCTGTGGTGATATACTTTGCGCTGCCCGAACAGAGAGTGCTTTTCTTCTGCATTGGCTTTGGTGCTGTAGCACTGAAGTTGGTAGAGTTCTATCTGCGATTCATGTTTTAGAAGGATTTTCAGCACGAAAAGATTTTATTCCTTTTTTATTTTAAGTAAGAAGCATTAAAGTTTTGAAATCAAGATATTTATTAACGATTCTTTTCTTTGTACTACTTGCGTCGGGGAGTCATGCACAACGTATCATATCAGAGTTGGAAACAAACTCGGATTTGTCAATGGATTCCCGTCCTGATTCTGCTGAAACCAAAAAGAAAAAGAAAATCGTTCCCAACGACATAAGAGCATGGATTGTAGATGAGAAGTATGGCAACATGACAGACACTAATGTTGACACACTCCATCACATGTTCATGAACACCGACTTACCTGAAGGTGTTGAGGGGCACTACAATTCGTTGGGTAATGTCGGTTCCCCACGCATGTCGCGTGTTTTCATGGAACGTTCCATCACTCCCGACTTCATGTTCACGGAACCTTTCGACATGTTCTTCGTGGACACCGAACATTTCCGCTTCTACAATACGAAATCGCCATTCATGAACGTGACCTATAATTGGAATGGCTCGAAAAATACGGGGTCCGACCATGTCAAAGCGACCTATACCAATAACGCAGGCAAGAAATTCAACTTTGGTGGCTTCGACTACATCTATGGTCGTGGATACTACGATACACAATCCACCAGTTACATGAACGCCTCGGCATGGGCTTCCTACATCGCTGACAAATACAACTTTCACTTCTACTACCAGCACAACTTCATGAAGACCGCAGAAAATGGTGGCATTGAAGATGAAGGCTACATCACCAATCCTGAGAACATGTCAAGGGAGTTTACGTCGAATGACATCCCCACCCTGCTCTCCCAGACCTGGAACCGTCAAGAGCACGACATCGTGTTTTTCAACCATCACTACAACATAGGCTTTTACCATGAAGAGGAAGTGGATTCCGTCACCACCCGAGAGGTCTTTGTGCCTGTCAGCAAAATCTTCCATACGGTGAAGTTTCAAAACATGATGCGCAACAACCGTGCTTATAAAGAGACGGAGAATTATCATTCTTACACCTATCTGCCAGGCGATTCGACGCAGGACTACACAAAACACCTCCATGCCAAGAGTCTGTTGGGTATCTCCATGTGTGAAGGGTTCAACAAATGGGCATTGTTTGGACTAAATGCATACGTAGGTTTCGAATACAACCGATTCATGCTGCCCGATTCCACCAGATACGGAGGTTACTACACCAACAAAACAGGACTTGTCGGCAAGCAATACTTCAATGAGCACAATGTATTTGTGGGAGGCCAAATCATCCGCACCCAGGGTACAACAGTACATTACAATCTCAACGGAGAATTTGTCGTGGCAGGTCAGGACATCGGACAGTTCGAGGTGGATGGTCATGCAGAGGTCAACATCCCATTACTCGGTGACACAGCCCAAGTGGCACTCAACGCCTATGTCAAGAATGTCGGTTCCAGTTTCTACTTCGGGAACTATCACGGCAAACACGCATGGTGGGACAAGGATGTGGACAAAGAGTTCCGACAGCGCATCGAAGGTGTCATTGACATTCCACACACCAACACAAAAATTACCGTGGGTGTGGAGAACATCAAGAACTTCTGCTATTTCCAAAATACAGGCATCGTATTCAACGAAGGTACAGAGCAACAAGCCATCAGCAACAATGTCTCTTCCATGCAGTGCAGCGACAACATCCAAGTGTTCAGTGCCAATTTGCGCCAATACTTCAAGTTAGGCATCTTGCATTGGGAAAATGACATCACCTATCAGACTTGTAGTCACTCAGAAGTGCTTCCTCTCCCGACAATATCGCTCTACACAAACCTGTATCTGCGTTTCAAAATTGCCAAGGTGCTCAAGACCGAGTTTGGTGCCGATATGAAATACTTCACTGAATACTATGCACCTGACTATTCGCCCGTCATTGGCATGTTTATGAATCAAAATCCTCTGAAAAAAGAAAAAGTGGGCAACTACCCTCTCCTTTCCGTCTATGCCAATTTCGATTTGAAACGCACTCGCTTCTATGTGATGTACCACCACTTCAACCAGTCTGACGGCCGCTACTTCTGGTCTCCTCACTACCCGATGAATCCTGCCAGCATCCGTTTCGGATTGAGTTGGAACTTCTACGATTAAAAAAATGCTACCGAACTTGTTCTCATTGACAAGTTCGGTAGCATTTTTTATGCTTCTCTTTCACCTATTCAAAGTTCTCTCTGTCGGCAGAACATGCCGCTGAACTTCTCATCGACATTCTCCACAGGATCATCAAAGATGCCAAACACACTCGAACCACTGCCTGACATACTGGCATAAAGCGCACCTATATCATACAATTTATCCTTGATCGCAGCAATCTCCGGATACTTAGAGAATACACTCGCCTCGAAGTCATTCACCACCGTATCCTTCCATGTTTCAATCGGCTGTGCCAACAGTTCAGGCAACTGCTTTTCCGGATGCTGCACCTTCACCTTGGCGTAGGCATCTTTCGTCGAGACAAACACATCGGGCTTCACCAGCACCAACTGCTTATACTTCAAGTTCAGTTCTATGGGATGGAAGACATTACCGATACCCGTTGCAAACACAGGCTTATTCTGGATGAAGAATGGGCAGTCAGCCCCCAACTGAGAGCAACGGTCTTCCATTTGCTGTGTGGTCAGTCCCAACTTGAATCGTTCGTTCAATGTCTTGATGGTGAAAGCAGCATCAGCCGAGCCACCGCCAAGACCTGCACCCGTGGGAATATGCTTATACAGTCCGATGCTCACTGGCGGCAAGTCAAACTCCTTCTTCAGCAACTTAAAAGCACGTATCACCAGATTATCCTCTGGCGAGCCATCCAGTACCGTACCTGTCACCTTCAACCGATATCCACACTCAGGTGCATCAGTTTCAATCTCCTGAATCTCCAAGATGTCTTGCAGACCAATCGGATAAAACACCGTTTCCAAATCATGGTAGCCGTCCGGACGCTTCTCCACAACGTTCAAACCAATGTTAATCTTCGCATTAGGATATACTATCATACATTCTTCTTTTTTAAGTTAACGGGACAAAGGTACGATTAAGTGAGCGAAAATCCAAATTTTAAGGGAGTTTTCCGAGCGTTAGTACCTTAAGAATCCCTATCAGACGCATTTTCAAGACAAATCACCTATCTCTCATCCAACAACTTCATAAAATCGTCCTTGATTTTCCGCAAGTCATTTGTCAGAATCTCATCACACCTTTCAGCCATCTCGTTTGGAATCGGATACTTACAAGCGGCAATCGCACCCGCCATGCAAGCAATTGTGTCGGAATCGCCACCCAATGAAACCGCCAAACGGATGACCTCCTCAAAATCGTTTCCCTCCAAGAAGGCGATGATAGCCTCTGGCACACTTCCCTGACAAGAAACATCAAACGAATAAGCAGGTCGGATGTCCGCTATCTTCCTCCGTAATCGGTAGCCAAACACCCGTTCCACATAGTATCTAATCTGTTCTTTTGACAGCCCCTCCTTGCAAAGAAACACACTTGCCGCAATCGCCTGCGCACCCTTCACACCCTCTGGATGATTGTGAGTGACCGACGCCGACACTGCTGCCAATGCCAAAGCCTCATCCAGAGTCTTCGCATACAAGCCCACAGGACTCACCCGCATGCCCGAGCCATTGCCCCAACTGTTATACGGCAACGGTTCACTCTCCCCAAGCCAGCCTCTGAAACGTCCACCATATCCAGCATTCGGGTGCTCACGTCCCAACTCCTGCATACATTCCACCAACCCTTGCATCGAGTGACATTCATCCTCCATCAACCACTTCGCCACCGCCAGGGTCATCACCGAATCATCCGTGAAATTCGATGAAGGAGTGAACAATTCAAAATCCACGCTTTTCGTGTTATTAAATTCATACACAGAACCGACGACATCCCCCACCAGCGCACCCAACATCCTCACATTCATCCCGTCAGCCGTGCCAAACCGTTTCAGTGTCAACTTACACCGTTCTCCTCGAAAACACTCCTCCAGCACACGTTCAAACACATCATGCGGTGCCACCATGTCAAACAAGGTCATGCACGACCTCACCTTCATGGCATCAATGCTGCCGAAGATATCGGTCATTGACCTCACCTCCACTCGCAGCAACACCTCAGATATTTCTCTAAGCCGCATTCCCAGCACAGGATGCCTCATGTATGCACGAGCCTCATCCATGCTTCCGATGCCATAGAACTCACTGTAATCGCTAAGTCCCAATCCCTTTATTTGCGGAAAGACATACCAAATCCAGTGTCCCCATTTGCATCCTTCCTTCACCTCCTTCAGCGCGTCCACATACCCCACATGCTGATAGCCTTGAGCACGGACAAATCGCTCCAAATCATATTGACCTTCTCCAATCATACTTTATGGCTTTTCATATTAGGCATTCAATCCCATGATTCTAAAAGATGCCACAAATATACAGAAACTTTGGCATATAACAAATTCTTCTTTTCTTTTTTGTCTTGCATGATTCCCTTTTTCTTTTCATCGAGGCTTTTTTATTTCTTACATCATTTACATTTCGAGTTCAGACAACTTTTCAAAAAATTTTGCAAATGTTTGGTCAGTTAAGAAAAAAGTCCTTACATAATAATGCCTATGTGAGGATTTATTCGTATATTTGCACCGTTTTTAACGTAGAAAGATTAAATAAAACAGACATTATATGATTACAAATGACATTTATGGAGCCTTGCAGCTCCTCGTTGTCGGTATGGTCACAGTGTTCCTTGTGTTGCTCATTGTGATTTATCTCGGCAAGTTGCTCATCTGGGCTGTCAACAAATGGGCACCCGAAGAAACTGTAGCCAAGAAGGTGGCACCTGCCGCAAAGGCGATCGAGGCAATCGATGCCAACACGAAGGCTATTATTGATGCCACTATCAATCAAATAACAGGTGGCAAAGGTCATGTGACTAAAATTGAAAAATTGAAGAATTAAAAAGTTGAAGCAAATAATAAGGATAAAAAGATATGGCAAAAGAAGTAAAGTTCTCACTGGTCTTCCGCGATATGTGGCAGAGTGCTGGCAAGTATCAGCCTCGTGTTGACCAGCTCGTTAAAGTGGCTCCTGCTATCATCAAGATGGGATGTTTCGACCGTGTTGAAACCAACGGTGGTGGCTTTGAGCAGGTGAACCTTCTCTACGGAGAAAACCCCAACAAGTCTGTCCGCGCTTGGACAAAGCCTTTCCATGAGGCTGGCATCCAGACTCACATGCTCGACCGCGCACTGAACGGTCTGCGCATGAGCCCCGTGCCAAAGGATGTGCGCAAACTCTTCTACAAGGTGAAGAAGGCTCAGGGCACTGACATCACTCGTATTTTCTGTGGTCTGAACGACCCACGCAACGTAATACCTTCTATTCAGTATGCAAAAGAGGCTGGCATGATTGCACAGGCTTCTCTCTGCATCACCTACTCCCCTATCCACACTGTAGAATACTACGTGAACCTCGCCAAGCAGTTCATTGAGGCAGGTGCTGACGAAATCTGTCTGAAGGACATGGCAGGTATCGGTCGTCCTGTATCGCTCGGCAAGATTGTGGAGGGCATCAAGAACCTGAAGAAGGACATCGTCATCCAGTATCACTCTCACGCTGGTCCCGGCTTCAACATGGCTTCCATCCTTGAGGTCTGCAATGCAGGTTGTGACTACGTGGATACGGGTATGTCTCCTCTCTCTTGGGGTACAGGTCACGCTGACATCATCGCCGTACAGGAGATGTTGAAGGATGCCGGCTTCAAGGTAAAGGAAATCAACATGGCTGCCTACATGGAAGTGCGCACCATGATTCAGGAGATGTGTGACGACTTCCTCGGCTACTATATCCCCGACCTCAACCACATCAACAACTCTCTGCTCGTGAAGCCCGGTCTGCCCGGCGGTATGATGGGTTCTCTGATGACCGACTTGGAAGACAACCTCAAGTCGCTCAACAAGTGGAAGGTGAAGAATGGTCAGCCTGAACTGACAACTGACGACCTGCTCATCAAACTCTTCGACGAGGTGGCATACGTTTGGCCAAAGGTGGGTTATCCTTGCTTGGTAACTCCATTCTCTCAGTATGTGAAGAACCTCGCCTTGATGAACGTGATGCAGATGGAAAAGGGCAAGGCTCGTTGGAGCATGATTGCCGACACCATCTGGGACATGATTCTCGGCAAGGCAGGCCAACTGCCTGGTCCTGTTGCGCCTGAACTCATTGAGATGGCGAAAGAACAGGGTCGTGAGTTTGAGACACAAGATCCACAGTCATACTTCCCCGACAAACTCGATGAGTTCCGCGAGGAAATGAAGCAGAACGGCTGGGAACTCGGTGAGGACGACGAAGAACTCTTCGAACTCGCCATGCACCCAGAGCAGTACCGCGCTTACAAGAGTGGTAAGGCAAAGGCTGACTTCGAGGCTGACTTGGCCAAGCGTAAGGCTGCCAAGAACGCACCTGCTACAGGTGCCGAAGGTCCTAAGAGCGTGACTGTTCAGGTGAACGGTGTGAACTACAAGGTGGAAATCGCATACGGCGATGCCGCTCCTGCTGCTCCAGCCGCTGGTGCTGCACCTGCTGCCGCTCCTGCTGGTGAAGGTGAGGACATCCTCGCTCCACTGGAGGGTAAGTTCTACCTCGTGAAGGACAACTCTGAGACTCCTAAGAAGGTAGGTGATGCCGTTCAGGCTGGCGACACCCTCGGCTACATCGAGGCAATGAAGACCTTCAACGCCATCCGCGCCGACAAGGCTGGTACTATCACAGCCATCCTCGTCAACTCAGGCGACTCAGTAGAAGAAGATGACCCAATCATGAAAATGGCATAACAATTATGGAAGAAATACTCAATAACATATACCAGATGACGGCGTTCAGCGACATCATCGCCGCCAATGGTACTTATCTTGTCATGTACTTGCTCGCCTTCGTGCTCCTGTACCTCGGCATCGTCAAGCACTTCGAGCCGCTGCTGCTCATCCCCATCGCCTTCGGTGTGCTCATCGCCAACTTCCCCGGTGGCGACATGGGCGTATATCAGGCAGATGAGGCGGGTCGCATCGTCAATGCGGAAGGCAAGGTGCTGGCTGAAAACATCTGGGAGATGTCGCTTCCCCAGATTGCTCACGACCTCGGCTTGATGAACTTCCTCTACTATATGCTTATCAAGACAGGTTTCCTGCCACCAGTGATTTTCATGGGTGTGGGTGCGCTGACCGACTTCGGTCCTATGCTCCGCAACTTGCGCCTCTCCATCTTCGGTGCTGCTGCACAGATGGGTATCTTCGCTGTGCTCATCATCGCTGTGGCATCTGGACAGTTCAACATCAAGGAGGCTGCTTCACTCGGTATCATCGGTGGTGCTGACGGCCCTACGGCTATCTTCACGACCATCAAGTTGGCTCCACATCTTCTGGCTCCAATCGCTATTGCAGCATATTCCTACATGGCGCTCGTGCCAGTCATCATCCCACTCGTGGTGAAGATGCTCTGCTCGGAGAAGGAACTGAAGATAAACATGAAGGAGCAGGACAAACTCTTCCCTTCTGGTCAGAAAATCAAGAATGAGAAGGTCATCAAGATTATCTTCCCCATCGCTGTGACCACTATCGTAGCACTGCTCGTTCCATCAGCAGTCAGCCTCATCGGTATGTTGATGTTCGGTAACCTCTTGAAGGAGATTGGTTCTGACACCAGCCGTCTGTTCGACACCATCAGCAACTCCATCATGAACACTGCAACCGTGTTCCTTGGCCTCTGCGTAGGTGCAACCATGACCGTTCAGGCATTCCTCAACTGGACAACCATTGGCATCGTGGTAGGTGGTTTCTTTGCCTTCGGTCTTTCAATCGCTTCCGGCATCTGCATGGTGAAGGTGACAAACCTTTTCAGCAAGAAGAAGATCAACCCGCTGATTGGTGCGACAGGTCTTTCTGCCGTACCAATGGCGTCTCGTGTCTGCAACGAGATTTCCACCAAGTACGACCCCAAGAACCATGTGCTCAACTACTGCATGTCGTCCAACGTGTCTGGTGTGATTGGTTCTGCCGTGGCTGCAGGTGTGCTCATCTCTTTCCTGCAAGGCATGAACCTGTAAAAGACGATATACATTATCATAAAAAAGAGAGAAAGTTCCACCAATGAAACTTTCTCTCTTTTTTGTTGCAACCACTAACAAGAAAACAAAGTTGAATATTTCTTTTGTGAAAATTGTAGGATGATGAAGATATTTAACGACATCACGGATATCTTGATGCCACGTAGATGCTTAATGTGTGGAAACAGGCTTTCTCAAGAAGAACGGTATATATGTACTTCTTGCCTGATGCACATCCCGTATACCGAATACCACAAGTTGGAGCACAGTCCGTTAGAGAAACAATTCTGGGGCCTATTCCCTATAAAAAGTGCGGTGGCAATGTTTCATCACGATGGAGAACGGACACGCCGTATTATCTATCACATCAAGTATTGGGGACATCCAGAAATTGGCACCCACATGGCTCAATTTTATGCTGAGGAATTAAAAACTGACACATCCTTTTTCGACACTGTTGATGCCATCATTCCTGTTCCATTGCATTGGAGACGACAACTGAAGCGCCACTATAATCAAAGCCATTACATTGCTCGAGGCATCAGCAAAAGGACAAACATTCCCATCTTGAAAAATGTGATGAAAAGAGTGAAGAACAATCCTTCTCAGGCTCGCAAGAAGGGACTTGAACGTAAAGAAAATGTGGAAGGAATTTTCCTGCTGCAGCACCCCGAACGGATTGCAGGCAAGCACATTCTACTCATTGACGATGTGGTCACCACGGGTTCCACGCTCGCCTCTTGTGCTCAAGAACTTGCCAAAGTTCCCAATGTGAAAATATCTGTCCTCACTCTCGCTATTGCCGCTCATACAGCCATCCCTACCCTTCAAGATGTACCCTAACATCATTTTTGCTCCTTTCAGCCCACAAACATTCCTTTTAGTTGACCCTTTCGGGAACAAAAAGTCACTTCCGAGAATTATTTTCAAAGAAAAACCAAATTTTGCAAAGTCAAGTTTGCATTTTAAGGAAAAATGTTGTACTTTTGCACAAAATTTCGTCACAAAGGCTTTATTGTGCTCAAAGTGACATTCGCGAATGACATTCTAAAAACAAAAAATTATGGAATCCTTTTTCCGTACACATGCTTATTTGGTAGAGCATCTGAAAGCTCCCGTGCGTCGTGACCTGATGGACGAGATCAATTGGAAAGACCGAATGATTGGCATCAAAGGTGCTCGCGGCGTAGGTAAAACAACCTTCTTGCTGCAGTATGCTAAAGAGCATTTTTCACCGTACGACCATTCGTGTTTGTACATTAACACTAACAACTTTTACGTCCAAAATGTCGGCATCACGGAGTTTGCTGGCGAGTTCTATCATTCGGGGGGCAAGGTGTTGCTCATTGACCAAGTGTTTAAGCAGCCCGACTGGAGCGCACAATTGCGCGAATGCTACGAACGCTATCCAGGGCTGAAGATTGTGTTCACCGGTTCTCCCGTTATGCGCCTGAAAGAAGAAAATCCCGAATTGAACGGCATCGTAAAATCTTACAATCTTCGTGGCTTCTCTTTCCGTGAATTCTTGAACCTCACCACAGGACTACAACTGCCTTCATATACGCTGGACAAGATTATTTCCAACCATAAGCAAATTGCTACAGAAATATTTGCAAAAGTCAACCCTCGCGAGTATTTTCAGGCATATCTCCATCATGGTTTCTATCCATTCTTCCTTGACAAGGCCAACTACAGTGAGAACCTGTTGAAGAACATGAACATGATGATAGAAGTGGACATTCTGCTGGTCAAGCAGATTGAACTCAAATATTTGGCAAAAATCAAACAACTTTTCTATATGCTCACCACAAGTGGCAGCAGCGTTCCCAATGTCAGCCGGCACAAGAACTTGGAATGAGCCGTGCCACGGTGATGCATTACATCAAGTATCTGGAAGAAGCACGTCTGGTGAACATGATTTACGGAAAAGGTGACGAGTTCCCCAAGAAGCCAGCACGTGTGCTGCTTCACAACTCTAACCTGATGTATAGTTTCTACCCTCGTTGCTTTGATGAGCATGACGTACTGGAAACCTTCTTCTGCAACACGCTTTGGAAGGATCATAAGGTGAACAAACACGGCAACCTCTGTTCCTTCCTCGTTGACGAGCAGGTAGAATTCAAGATTGCTGAGCACAGCACGAAACTCAAGAGCAAGGCAAAAGCACTCTACGCTGTCAACCAATGCGATATTGGCGACGGGAACCAAATACCTCTCTGGCTTTTTGGATTCCTCTATTAAGCAAGATTTGTTACTTTCATAGACACTAATCAAAGGTGCTGTAATTCTCTTACATTATGGCACTTCAAATGAATTGCAATATACATTATATAATTAACTAAATTATGGGTAAAGAAAAGAAATTTATCACTTGTGATGGTAACACCGCTGCGGCTCATGTTGCATACATGTTCTCAGAGGTGGCTGCCATCTACCCCATCACTCCGTCGTCTCCAATGGCTGAGCACGTGGATGAATGGGCTGTTGCAGGTCGCAAGAATCTCTTCGGCGACACGGTTCTCGTACAGGAAATGCAGTCAGAGGCAGGTGCAGCAGGTGCTGTTCACGGTTCTCTCCAGGCTGGTGCGCTCACTACCACCTTCACGGCATCTCAAGGTCTTCTCCTGATGATTCCTAACATGTACAAGATTGCAGGTGAGTTGCTTCCTTCTGTGTTCCATGTATCTGCACGTACCATTGCCAGCCACTCACTCTGTATCTTTGGTGACCACGGTGACGTGATGGCTTGCCGTCAGACAGGCTTCGCCATGCTTTGCGAAGGTTCTGTACAGGAAGTAATGGACCTCTCTGCTGTAGCACACTTGACAGCATTGGAGACTCGCGTTCCATTCATCAATTTCTTCGACGGTTTCCGCACTTCTCACGAGTACCACAAGATTGAGGAGATGGATATGGAAGACATCCGTCCACTCGTGCCCATGGACAAGGTGGCTGAGTTCCGTGCTCGCGCCCTTTCTCCTGAGCATCCTGAGGCTAAGGGTATGGCTGAGAATCCTGAGACATTCTTCGCACACCGTGAGTCTTGCAACCCCTTCTACGAGGAAGTTCCTGCTGTGGTTGAGAAGTACATGGCTGAAATCTCCAAGATTACAGGTCGTGAGTACAAGCCATTCACATATTATGGTGCAGAAGACGCTACCGATGTTATTATTCTGATGGGTTCTGCCACAGAGGCTGCTCGTGAGGCTATCGACTACGCTAATGCCAACGGCAAGAAGTACGGTATGGTGTCTGTTCACCTCTATCGTCCATTCTCAGTAGAGCGTCTGCTGGCTGCTGTTCCAAAGAGCGTGAAGCGTATCGCTGTGCTCGACCGCACAAAGGAGCCAGGTGCTAACGGCGAACCTCTCTACCTTGACGTGAAGGATGCCTTCTACGGCCAGGAGAATGCTCCTCTCATCGTGGGTGGCCGTTACGGCCTCGGTTCTGCCGACGTGACTCCAACCATGATTCTCACCGTTTACAAGAACCTCGAACTTCCTGAGCCCAAGAACCACTTCACGGTAGGCGTTGTCGATGACGTTACTTTCCGTTCACTTCCTATCGAAGAGGAGATGGCACTCGGTGGTGAAGGCATCTTCGAGGCTAAGTTCTTCGGTCTCGGCGCCGACGGTACTGTAGGTGCCAACAAGAACTCTGTGAAGATTATCGGTGACAACACTAATAAGTATTGCCAGGCTTACTTCTCTTATGACTCTAAGAAGTCAGGTGGTTTCACTTGCTCTCACCTCCGTTTCGGCGACACGCCCATCCGTTCTACTTACCAGATTAAGACTCCAAACTTCGTGGCATGCCACGTGCAGGCTTACCTCCGCATGTACGATGTGCTCCGCGGTCTTCGTCAGAACGGTCAGTTCCTGCTCAACACCATCTTCGAGGGTGAGGAACTCGTGAACTTCCTGCCAAACAACGTGAAGAAGTACTTCGCAGAGAAGAACATTACCGTTTACTATATCAATGCAACCAAGATTGCACAGGAGATTGGTCTGGGCAACCGCACCAATACGATCCTCCAGTCTGCATTCTTCCGCATCACAGAGGTCATTCCAGTGGAACTCGCTGTGGAGCAGATGAAGAAGGCTATCGTGAAGTCTTACGGCAAGAAGGGTGAAGATGTCGTGAACATGAACTACGCAGCCGTTGACCGCGGTGGCGAGTATCAGAAACTCGACGTTGACCCAGCATGGAAGAACCTTCCTGCTGATCCTGTGGAGGCTAACGACGACCCAGAATTCATCAACAAACTCGTGCGTCCTATCAACGCACAGAACGGCGACCTCCTTCCCGTTTCTGCCTACAAGGGTTACGAGGACGGTATGTGGGAGCAGGGCACAGCCGCTTACGAGAAGCGTGGTGTGTCTGCCTTCGTTCCAACTTGGGATTCAGAAAACTGTATCCAGTGTAACAAGTGTGCCTTCGTTTGTCCTCACGCTGCCATCCGCCCATTTGTTATGGACGAGAAGGAAGCAGCAGGCATCGATGCAGCAAAACTCGACATGCTGGCTCCAGCACAACTCAAGGGCATGAAGTTCCGCATGCAGGTAAGCGTGATGGACTGTCTCGGTTGCGGCAACTGTGTGGATGTATGTCCAGGCAAGAAGGGCAACCAGGCTCTCAAGATGGTTCCGCTGCAGGGCGAACTCGGCGAGGCAAAGAACTGGGACTACTGCGTGAAGAACGTAGCCAGCAAGCAAGACCTCATCGACTACAAGGCAAACCCACGTGTCAGCCAGTTCGCTACCCCACTCTTCGAGTTCTCAGGCGCATGCTCTGGTTGCGGCGAGACTCCTTACGTGAAGTTGATTTCTCAACTCTTCGGTGAGCGTCAGATGGTGGCTAACGCTACAGGTTGTTCTTCTATCTACTCAGGTTCTATCCCATCTACCCCATACACCAAGAACGCCAAGGGTCAGGGTCCTGCATGGTCTAACTCTCTGTTCGAGGACTTCTGCGAATACGGTCTTGGCATGGCCATCGCCAACAAGAAGATGCGTGCTCGCATCGTGGCTCTCCTCAACGAGGCTTGCGCTCAGGAAGGCACTCCTGCTGAGTTCAAGGCAGCCGCTGAAGAGTGGATTGCCGGCAAGGACAATGCAGACGCTTCTAAGGCAGCAGCAGCCAAGTTGGCTCCAGCCATCGAGGCAGGCCGCAACGCTGGTTGCCCCATCTGCAAGCAACTCAGCGAACTCTCTCACTACCTCGTGAAGCGTTCACAGTGGATCATCGGTGGTGACGGTGCTTCTTACGACATCGGTTACGGTGGTCTTGACCACGCACTTGCATCAGGCGAGGACATCAACATCTTCGTTATCGACACTGAGGTTTACTCTAACACTGGTGGTCAGTCTTCAAAGGCTACTCCAATCGGTGCCATCGCACAGTTCGCTGCAGGCGGTAAGCGTATCACCAAGAAGGACCTCGGTCTCATGCAGTCAACTTACGGCTACGTTTACGTGGCTCAGGTGGCAATGGGTGCCGACAACGCACAGTGTCTCAAGGCTCTCCGCGAGGCAGAGGCTTATCCAGGTCCATCACTCGTCATCGCTTACGCTCCATGTATCAACCACGGTCTCAAGGCCAAGGGCGGCATGGGTAAGTCACAGGCAGAAGAGGCCAAGGCTGTTGAGTGCGGTTACTGGCACCTCTGGCGTTTCGACCCACGTCTCGCTGAGGAGGGCAAGAACCCATTCCAACTCGACTCCAAGGCACCAAACTGGGATAACTTCCAAGCATTCCTCGACGGTGAGGTTCGTTACCTCTCCCTCAAGAAGGTATGCCCCAACGAGGCTCAGGAACTCTTCGACGCAGCCAAGAAGGCAGCCCAGCACCGCTACGCTACCTATGTGCGCATGAGCAAGATTGACTACTCAGCAGAGTAAAATTCTTAACGATATTCATCAGGAAAGCGACACGTCCACTTCGGATGTGTCGCTTTTTCTATTGCCCTACACTTACCACATTCACCAATAGTCATCACACACCATTGTAGCAATGTAGCAACATTTTGGTACGAAGTGCACATACTTTTCATCAAGGATGCGGCCCCCCACACAGACGTATTTTATGTTACACTCGTCACCGTAATGACATCTGCGAGTATAACATAAATACGTTTATAAGTGTAGCCCCAACAAACTTCTAGTACATCATTCCTATATTTACATCTGTTCAGAAAAACAGATGCCCTTTTTTTTGTAACGTAAATGAAAAAAGTTGTATCTTTGCAATCGAAAACATTTAAGAAAGGAAAAGAAATGATATCAACGACTTTAACACCTCCATCCATCCAGATGATCATCACGCTGGAGGATAATGCCATGGTGGCCGACATAAAAAAAGCATTAAAGTTAATACGTGGCATTGCATCGGTGCGCACTGCCACCATCAACGACGAAAGGAGCATTACACCAGCCCTACGCCGATCAATGAAGAAAGCCCGAGAGGAATATGCCAAGGGGGAGACTATCTCGTGCCGCACACCTGAAGAAATGCAGAAATATTTCGACAGTCTATGATGTATACGATTGAGTATTCCAAGGAGGCCGACAAAACCCTGAAGAAGTGGAAGAAGTCCAATCCGCATCTTTTCAAGAAGGCCACGAAGATTCTACTTGACATCATGGAGCATCCACGTACAGGAATCGGTCATCCTGAGCCCCTCGTTGGAGGCCATGACATAACGTATTCGCGGCACATCACGGCCGACAATCGTATCATCTACGATATTTACGATGAACGTGTTACTGTACTCGTCATTCAAGCAGAGGAGCATTACAACGACAAATAAATACTCCTCCATAGAATATCATTAATTGGAAGACTATCACAATGCCATATAGTATTGGGATGATGCCAGTTTGGCATCCTCACTTCTATTTTTTCTCCATCTTTTTCGTTTATTCCAATTCTTTTCCGTAATTTTGTCCTCGCATTCTGCAAAGAGTATAAAAAGAGGTCGTGTCAAAAGTAACAGACACGACCTCTTTTATGCTAGAAAAACGACTTATCTTTTTTCAAAAATCAAAATCGTTTGCACACCTGAATTGGGAATTTGAGAGTAAAAAAAGATTGTCATTCACTTAAAAAGTCTTAACAATCAGTAAATAATTCCTCATTTGTAATTCCTAATTCCCAATTTAATCGTACCTTCGCCATTCGAAAGCAGCCGGACGGTCTGTCGCTGGAGTTGTCCTTCGGGGTGACTAAAGAGGAAAGTCCGGGCAGTACAGGGCATTCCACTTCCTAATGTAGAAGCAGTCCGCGAGGGTTGAGTAATGCAGAAGAAAACAACAACTGCCTTCGGGCAGAAATGGTGAGAAGGTGAGGTAAGAGCTCACCAGCGGCATGGTGACATGTCGGCTGTGCATCTTGGAAACTGCAAGTTCATGTAAACCACCCGAGAGAGGGTTGCCCGCCCGAGTTGACGAAGGTCTGAGCAGCAATGCAACAGGGCCGGGATTCATGCGGTGGAGGGTAGAACGCTAGAGCCATGAGGTGACTCATGGAGTAGATAAATGACAGACACGCTCTTCGGAGTGTACAGAACCCGGCTTACAGCCCGACTGCTTTCCTTTTTATAACAAACTACGGACGAAACAAAATGAAGGAAATTTGTTCGCTTTGTATTGTTAGTCAAAGTATGTTAAACCAATAGCACAAATACTAAACTTTTTAAGTTCAATGAGTTCTAAAAAATCGGATAACTAACAGATAAACAATGAACAAAAAACACTTATTGGCGACACTATCCATCCTGCTGACAGGAACCGCAGCATGGGGACAAAAGATCTGGACGCTACAAGAATGCCTGGATTATGCCCTTGCCAACAACATCCAATTGCAGCAGAAAAGGATAACGGCGGCCTCTAACCATGAGGACGTATTGCAGAGCAAAGCCGCTCTGTTCCCTTCCGTGTCATTCAGCACAAATCAAAATGCTTCGTGGCGACCCTTCGCAGAAACCACTATCAACCTTGCTGGCGGAACAATGACCACCAACAGCAACACAGTCTCCTACAATGGTTCCTATGGCATCAATGCCAACTGGACGGTCTGGAACGGTAATCGTAACACAAACACTATCAAGCAGAACCAACTGACAGAGAAAATTGCAGAACTGGGCATCGAACAACAAGCAAACACCATTCAGGAGCAAATTGCGCAGTTGTATGTACAGATTCTGTATGAAACCGAGGCTGTCAGGGTTTGCAGAGAAATCATCAAGGCAAGCATGATGCAACGTGACCGTGCCAAGACAATGGTGGAGGTTGGTAGTCTTGCTCGTGTTGACCTTGTACAATTAGAAGCACAAGTGAGTCAGGACGAGTATTCCTTGGTATCTGCTCAATCACAACTTTCCAACTACAAACTGCAATTAAAGCAACTCTTGGAGATTCATGACGATGAGGCTTTCAATATTGCTGTTCCAGAAGTGACAGATGCACAAGTGCTTGCCATGATTCCAGATGAACAGGCTGTTTATAATGCTGCTCTTGAGAACCGTCCAGAGATTCAATCAAGCAAACTGAACATTGAGTCGTCAGAGATTGCTATTCACTCCGCCCGTGCAGGTTACAAACCTACTATTTCGATGACGGCAGGTATTGGTTCGAGCAACTCTTCAGGTCAGCACACAGGTTTCTTCAAGCAGGTCAAGAACAACATGAACAATTCATTGGGATTGTCGGTGTCTGTGCCAATCGTTGACAACCATCAGGCTCGCACCAACATCCGCAAAGCCAAGTATACCTTGCAGACCAGTGAACTGAATCTGCAGGAACAACAGAAGCAACTCTACTCTACCATCGAGAACTATTGGTTGAATGCAACAACATCACAACAGCAGTTCATTTCCGCTCGAAACAACGTAAAGAGTATGCAGGAGAGTTATGACCTTGTCAGCGAACAGTTCAACCTTGGACTCAAAAACATCGTGGAGTTGACCACAGGTAAGAACAACCTGCTACAAGCCGAACAGCAACTGCTGCAAACCAAATACACTGCACTGCTCAATGCTGCCATGTTGAACTTCTATGCAGGAGAGAACATTAAATTGTAATAAACATTATTGACCCATTCATAATTCATATTAGCAATGAAAACAAGCAATATATTCACAACGCTCATCATCGCTACTACATTCGTCGCATGTAGCGAAGCCCCAAAAGTTACATATTCCACCACTCCTGTAGAGAAACAAAACATTACCACCAGCATCACTGCCACAGGTACTATCGAGCCAGTGACTGAGGTGGAAGTTGGTACCCAGGTGTCTGGTATCATCGACCGCATTTATGTGGATTACAATTCAGAGGTGCACCGTGGTCAGGTTATTGCAGAACTTGACAAGACCAACCTTCTTTCCAAACTGGCATCTGCACAGAGCAATCTCTCAAATGCACAGTCCTCACTCAATTTCCAATCAGCCAATTATAAACGTTACAAAACACTCTACGACAAAGGACTTGTTTCTGCCAATGACTATGAGAATGCTAAGTTGAATTACGAGCAGGCGGTGCAGCAGGTACGTGTACAGCAACAGAATGTGACTGAGGCCCAGACCAACCTTGGCTATGCCACTATCACATCGCCTATCGATGGCGTGGTACTCTCCAAGGAAGTGGAGGAAGGACAGACGGTGGCATCAGCCATGACCACTCCTACCCTCTTCATTATTGCACAGGACTTGACAGACATGCGTGTAATTGCTGACATTGACGAGGCTGACATCGGTGGCGTGAAAGAGGGACAGCGTGTCACCTTCACTGTGGACGCATTCCCTGATGACATCTTCGAAGGTGCTGTCACCCAAGTACGCCAGCAAGCAACGACCGAAAGCAATGTGGTCACTTACGAGGTAGTCATTTCCGCTCCTAACGACCAACTGAAATTGAAGCCTGGACTCACAGCCAACGTGACCATCTACACATTGGAGAAGAATGGTGTATTGGCTGTTCCAGCCCGTGCATTACGTTTCACTCCTAACGAAGCCCTCTTGCAAGAAAGTGAGACTGTGGAAGATGTACAATCTCCTTTCAAAGTTTGGACCAAAGAAGGTAATGTCTTCAAAGCACACAAAGTGGAAATCGGTATCAGCAACGGTATGCTCACTGAGATTGTATCAGGTGTGAAGGCAGGTACTGAAGTGCTCACAGACTTCGAAATCATCGGTGGCAAGGAAGAGTCAGAGGGACCAGCCACATCCAATCCATTCATGCCACGACCAGGTGGTAACAGAAACCGTGGCGGTGCTCCAGGTAACGGTGGTGCACAAGGTAACGGTGGTGCACAAGGTAACGGCGGTGCACAAGGTGCTGGCGGTTTCGGTGGTGGCAGACCAAGTGGCGGCAATTTCCCAAGATAATCAACGAACATAAAGACTGAAGATGAACGAACAAAAAGACAATCGTAAAGTTGTCATCGAACTCGACAATGTGAAACGCTACTTTCAGGTTGGTTCAGAGACCGTGAAAGCCTTGCGTGGTGTCAGTTTTAAGATTTACGAAGGCGAGTTCGTGACCATACAAGGAACGTCAGGCTCGGGCAAATCGACTTTGCTCAATCAGTTGGGATGCCTTGACACACCCACCTCTGGTGAATACTATCTCGACGGAACTCCCGTCCGCAAGATGTCCAAGAATCAACGTGCTAAACTACGCAACCGCAAGATAGGGTTCGTATTCCAGAATTACAACCTTTTAGCAAAGACCACTGCTGTGGAAAATGTTGAGTTACCGCTGATGTATAACAACAAATACTCAGCCAAACAACGTCGTGAGGCTGCCATCAAGGCATTGAAGGAAGTGGGATTGGGCGATCGACTCGACCACAAAAGCAACCAAATGTCAGGCGGTCAGATGCAGCGTGTCGCCATCGCCCGTGCTTTGGTCAACAATCCTGCTGTACTCCTCGCTGACGAAGCAACAGGTAATCTTGACACACGCACTTCTTTTGAAATGCTTGTGCTTTTCCAGAAACTTCATCAGGAGGGACACACCATCATTTTCGTGACTCACAACCCTGAAATCGCCTCTTTTGCTTCACGCAACATCAACCTGAGAGACGGAAAGATTCGTGAAGATACCATCAACACCAACATCAAGTCGGCAGCCGAAGCACTTGCAGCCCTGCCCAAACCACAAGACGACTAAGTTATGAATATACTCAACCTCTTCAAAGTCAGCCTCAATGCAGTGGCGAACAATAAGATGCGTTCGTTCCTCTCCATGCTCGGTATCATCATCGGTGTGGCGGCAGTCATCATCATGATGTCTATCGGACAAGGCTCGAAGGAAAGCATTCGTCAGGAACTCTCCACGATGGGCACCAACCTGCTCACAATTCGTCCGGGAGCCGACAGGCGTGGCGGTGTGCGTCAAGACCCTTCTGCCATGCAGACTCTCAAAATGGCTGACTACCAACGTATCATTGATGAAAAGAAGTTCGTCAGTTATGTCTCTCCAGAGGTGACATCAGGCGGACAGGTCATTTATGGTAATAACAACACGACCAGCACTGTTTATGGTGAATCCCCCGAATACCTTGATATTAAGCAGTGGGAATTGGAAGAAGGCACAAACTTCACAGAGGAAGACATTCGCAAAGCCTCCAAAGTGTGCATTGTCGGCACCACTATCGTCAAGGAACTTTTTGGCGAAGGCAAGGAAGCGGAAGCCATCGGTAAGAACATCCGTTTCAAATCCATCCCCCTACGTATCATTGGAGTGCTGGAAAGCAAGGGCTATAACTCATGGGGTATGGACCAAGACAACGTCATCATTGCACCCTACACTTGCGTGATGAAGCGCATAGCGGCTCAAACATACTTTTCTTCTATCGTTTGTTCCGCACTCACAGAAGAACTTTCCGATGCTGCCATCGAGGAACTGACCCAGATATTGCGCAACAACCATAAACTGAAAGCGGATCAGGTGGATGATTTTACCATCCGTTCACAGGCGGAAATGATGGAAACCATGTCGTCCACCATGGACACCGTCACGGTCATTCTCGTTGTAGCAGCCGCATTCTCCTTGCTGGTGGCAGGTATCGGCATCATGAACATCATGTTGGTGAGTGTCACCGAACGCACCAAGGAAATCGGTCTGCGCATGGCAGTGGGAGCCACAGGTTTGGTCATCTCGCTCCAATTCCTCATCGAGTCAGTGCTCATCTCCCTCACCGGTGGACTATTGGGTGTGTTGTTAGGAGGACTTGTCAGCAATTTTGTTGTACCGCTTATGGGTATGCCATCCAGCATTCCAGCCTGGTCCATCTATGTATCCTTCGCTGTCTGCACCTTCATTGGTATCATCTTTGGCTACATTCCTGCCCGGAAAGCAGCCAACATGGATCCAATCGAGGCCATCCGACATGAGTAGTTTAGAGTCTATAGATTAGAGATTAGAGATAATAAAATAGATGAAAAAGATTTCAATAGTTCTGTGCATTCTGTGTTTCCTGTGTGAAATGACCCACGCCCAGTCACTCAAGGACCTCTTCCTCAAGATGCCACAAGAGGTATGCCCCGTCTTGTCCGAATACAATCGTTTGGAGATTGTTGACAACCAGAAAAACGACAAGACCATGCAGACACGTAACCTCTTTCGTACCTTTTCAAAGATGGAAGAACTGACAGATGACTATGCACACCTTGTCATTTCCAAGAACTCAGAGAAAGAGATGAAGATGCTCACGAAGAACGACGGCACTCGCATCATCATGGTCATTAGCACCATTTTCTGTGATGAAACGCCCGACTCTTCCATCTCCTTTTACTCCACAGACTGGGAGCCTCTACGCACACTCGACTACTACACTCTTCCCTCTATCGATAATTTCCGCAGGGTCACAATTGACAAAACAACCAATGAACTGACTGTGACCACCACAAACGCTCCTTTCATACTCCACACCAATGGCAGCCATCAACCCAAGGAGCCTTATACCTTGACCAACACCTTCCGTTGGTCAACCGAAGAAAATCGATTCATCCTCAACGTCAAATCAGTCATTAGCGTTACAATGACCAATTGAGATTAAAACATTGTTATTATACAAAAAGGTCTGGCACCACGTTAAATGATGCCAGACCTTTTTTCTTCATTACTTCAATTATCTGATGAAGAGCAGTTCCCTATATTTCGGAAGTGGCCAAGCCTCATCATCAACAATGGTTTCAAGTTTATCAACATGGTAACGTATTTCTTCGATGAGCGGTGCCACAGTGTCATGGTAAGCAATAGCCTTTTCACGCTCAGACTCAATACGATTTGCCACCTTGCGTGCCTCCACCATTTTCTCCACATTCTCGACGATGAAAGACTCATGGTCTGAAATCTGTTCAATGAGGTGAAGGTTCTCCTTAGAAATCTTCTGCGTCTTGTCAGCAGGGAAGATGTCTCTCACCTTGTGTACATTATCAATCAGTACAGATTGGTAACGTGTCACAACAGGAATGATGTGGTTGAGACACAGGTCGCCAAAGATGCGTGACTCTATCTGAATCTTCTTCGTGTAGGTCTCCCATTTGATTTCATTACGAGCCTCCAGTTCAAAACGAGTCATCACATGTGTCCTTTCAAACATCTTGACAGAACTTTCTTTCAGATAGTTATCGAAGACGATGGGGGCTGAAGTTTCGCAATCAAGTCCACGTTTGGCAGCCTCGGCTTTCCATTCATCACTATATCCGTTGCCATTGAAAACAATGGGTTTCACATGCTTGATGTCTTCACGCACCACCTTGAGGATGGCAGCCTCTTTTGCCTCCCCTTTCTCAATGAGAGCGTCAACACGGGTCTTGAAGTCAATGAGGGCTTCAGCCATGGCTGCATTAAGCATCAACATGGCGGAAGCACAGTTCGCCTCACTGCCGACAGCACGGAACTCAAAACGATTTCCCGTGAAGGCAAAAGGTGATGTGCGGTTACGATCCGTATTGTCAATCAGCAATTCGGGAATAGACGGGAGGTCAAGTTTGAAAGCCTTCTTTCCTGCCACCGAAAGGTTGTCATCATCAGCCTTTTCCACATGCTCCAGCAAATCCGTAACAGTCTTGCCGAGGAAAGAAGAGATGATAGCAGGAGGTGCTTCATTGGCACCCAGACGATGAGCATTGGTGGCACTCATGATAGAAGCCTTGAGCAAGCCGTTATGGTCGTAAACAGCCTTGAGAGTTTCCACGATGAAAGTGACAAAACGCAGGTTATCCATCGTGGTCTTTCCCGGTGCATGAAGCAAAATGCCAGTGTCTGTAGCAAGTGACCAATTCGCATGTTTTCCAGAACCGTTCACCCCTTTGAAAGGCTTTTCATGTAAAAGGCACCGGAAACCGTGCTTACGTGCCACACGCCTCATGATTGCCATCATCAACATATTGTGGTCAACGGCAAGGTTGGTCTCTTCAAAGATGGGAGCCAACTCAAATTGATTTGGTGCCACCTCGTTGTGACGTGTCTTGCAAGGGATTCCCAGTTCGAGTGCATGTATCTCGATGTCTTTCATAAACTCCTCTACACGGGCAGGGATGGAACCAAAGTAGTGGTCATCCATCTGCTGGTTCTTGGCAGAGTCGTGTCCCATCAGCGTACGCCCCGTCATCACAAGGTCCGGGCGGGCAGCATAGAGCGACTCATCCACAAGAAAATACTCCTGTTCCCAACCGAGGTTGGAAATCACCTTCTTTACATTGGGATAAAAGTATTGAGTCACAGCCGTAGCAGCCTTATCAACCGCATGTAACGCTTTTTTCAATGGAACCTTGTAATCAAGGGCTTCACCTGTATAAGAGATGAAGATGGTTGGAATCAACAACGTGTCACCAATAATGAAAACAGGTGATGTGGGATCCCATGCCGAGTAACCTCGAGCCTCGAAAGTGGAGCGGATTCCACCAGATGGGAACGAACTGGCATCTGGCTCTTGCTGCACAAGGAGTTTCCCCTCAAACTCTTCCACCATTCCTCCTTTACCATCGTGCTCCACAAAGCCATCGTGCTTTTGAGCCGTACCCTCAGTGAGAGGCTGAAACCAATGTGTGTAATGGGTCACGCCATTTTCAATAGCCCATGTTTTAATACCTTGTGCCACCGCATCAGCAATTGCGCGATCAAAAGGGGCACCATTGTCTATTACATCACACATCTTCTCATACACCTCCGTGGGCAGATACTTATACATCTTTTGCCTATCAAAGACGTATCTTCCAAAATACTCACTTGGACGTTCTTGACGTTGCTTCACATATACAGGAGCACGTTTGAACGCCTCGTCCACCACCTTAAATCTCAGTCGTGCAGCCATAATTCATTTTCCTTTTTTACTGTTTACGCTGCAAAGGTACAAAAAAGTTAGGAGTTAGAAGTTAGGAGTTAGAAGTTTTTTCGTTTTTTGCTGAAGATGGAAAGTTGAAGACATGGAAGCGAAATATAAAAACGAATTTGTTATTTTTTTCAAAAAAAGACGTTAAGTGGTAAAAAAACTCCTAACTCCTAACTTCTAACTCCTAACTTTTTTTTATCTTTGCCCCATATTTACCTTTACTAAAAAAGTATTACTCATTTTAAATATTAATGCGTATGAAGAAACTATTACTCATGGCTGCTTTTGCACTCGGTTGCATTAGCGCATCGGCTCAGCAGACTCTGACACTGAGCACCTACAAGGGTACAGACCTCGCAAAGTATGATGGTCAGACCATGAATGTGTCCGTCAGTCGCTATCTCTTCACTGGATGGAACACCATCTCTCTGCCATTCTCTATGACAGAAGAGCAAGTGAATGAGGCTTTTGGCAGTGACTGCAAACTTGAAAAACTCGTAGGCGTGGAAAACGATGGAATTGACGTGAAACTTAACTTCCAGGACTGCAAGTCAGAAGGCATTAAGCCTAATACACCTTACATTCTCTACTATACAGGTGAGAACGGCAGCAAGAAGTTTACGGCAGAAAATGTCGTAATCATGAACGGCATTGCATCTGTAGCCTTCACTGCAGAAGGGACTGGTGAAACTGTCACAATGGCTGGTGCACAACTGCAAACAGAGCCACAGGGTCTCTATGGAATCTTGGCAAAAGATAACAGCGAAGCATCATTCGTGAATGTGGATACCACCACCAACGGTTTCTATGCAACCCGTTGTTACATACAAATGTCCAATGGTAACTTCACCCAGTTGAAGACCAATCACATTGCTGCTGGTGAGTTGACGAGCATCCAATCCGTTGCTGCTGCAAATGAGAAGGTGGAAGTATTTAATCTCTCAGGTGTAAAAGTGGCTGACAGTATCAACGGTTTACAAAAAGGCATATACGTAGTGAAAGGCAAAAAAGTAGTCGTGAAATAAAATGAGACATTTATTCGCCACCCTCTTGTGCCTGTGCACCTTCTTTGGTGCACAGGCACAAAATCGAAAAGACTATCATTTCGAAGCCACACTTGGTCAACCCACCGATGATGGATGTTTCGGTAGCGTCATTGTCAAAGGTTATGTAGGTTCAAGCGGCATTCCCTCTTTCGAGCAGGAGCACGAGTTGGTAGGATTGACGGATGGCGAACTCATCAAGGACACCCAAAGGGTGTACGACAAAGAAGACATCAACTTCGATGGCATCCCCGACCTGCAGATATTCCTCGGCTATTACACCAATGGGCGCGTAGAGGCTTCTTATGCAGCCTATGTGTGGAACACAAAAAGTAAGCGTTTCGAGAAGGTGGAAGGTTTCGAAGACATTGTCAATCCTGAGGTGGATGCCAAAGCCAAGACGATTACCAGCACCGCCCGTTACAGTTTCAACGATTTGCTGATCCAGACCTATTCATGGAAAAAAGGCAAACTTAAACTCATCAAGGAAGAACACCAAAATCCATTCGAAGATGAAGATGAATAAATTCTTATGTGGCGTTCTGATGCTTTGCTGCATGGCAACTGCTTATGCACAGACCAGCACGTCACCACAAATTCAAGCCATCCGCAATGCCTACACCAAGGCAAAACAGATGATAGAGCAAAAGGAGGAGGGAGAAGCCCCTTTGCGGAGCATGACACTCACTTTCAACGAAGTGTTGTCTGAAGAACACAACATAACCTGCACGACAGAGGTGACATTCCATTACGACCTTATCGAGATGGAAGAAGATTTGGATGCTGATACGGAGCCTTACCGCCTCTACTTCGTCACAGAGCATGTGAAGGATGATCAGTCGGAAGTCTTTCGTGAGATACTGTATGATGATGCCGACAGTAAGCACATCTTCACGTATGCCCGCTACGAGTTGGAATCTGGGAATGTCTATGAAACCCGCTTCTACTGGGATAACGATGACAATATCATCCTCCAGAAAGGTGAAGACGCGGGTGATGACAATTATGAGCATCTGTTAGCCGCCAAATATCGAGTGATTTTCAACACAATGGTTAATTCAAACATATAGCCATCTTGTTTCTAATTGAAGGGCATACAGAAATCCATTCAATAACAAATTGAGAGGAGAAAGGGGAAAAATCATGTTATATGTAATTTTTTTCCTTTTTTATTTGCTCATTTGAAAGTTTTTTCATTACTTTGCAAACGAATTAAGTTCATTTATTGGACAAAGTTCAAAAACATCAAGAAAATGACACAGAAGTTTAACGCATATTGGTGGTGGCAATGCTTGGGATTCAAAAAATCGTAAGTCAAATGGTCATACCCCTATGCAGAACCAAACATAAAGCATAGCAAACAAAAGAGCCTGTCGTACTTGCGATAGGCTCTTTTTCGTTAAAGACAGCACAATCACAAAATAAATTGTAAATAGTAAATCGTAAAATTCAAATATATGATAACATACCAAGTAGATGAGAACGGCTTCTACGGACAGTTCGGAGGGGCCTACATTCCTGAGATTCTCTACAAGACGGTGGAGGATTTGAAAAAGGCCTACCTCCCCATTCTGGAGAGTGAGGAGTTTAAGCAAGAGTATCACGCCCTGCTGAAGGACTATGTGGGTCGTCCTTCCCCACTCTACTTTGCCAAGCGCATGAGCGAGAAGTACGGCTGCCAACTCTATCTGAAACGTGAAGACCTCAACCACACGGGTGCTCACAAGATCAACAATGCATTGGGGCAGATTCTCCTTGCCAAGAAGATGGGCAAGAAGCGCATCATCGCCGAGACTGGTGCAGGTCAGCACGGTGTGGCAACCGCCACTGCCTGTGCGCTCATGGACATGCCCTGCACGGTATATCAAGGAGCACTTGATGTGCAGCGTCAGCACGTGAACGTAGAGCGCATGAAGATGTTAGGCGCAACCGTGGTGCCCGTGGAGAGCGGTAACAAGACCCTGAAGGATGCCACCAACGAAGCCATCCGTGACTGGTGTTGCCATCCTGCCGACACATTTTATATCATCGGGAGCACAGTCGGCCCACACCCCTATCCCGACATGGTGGCTCGGCTGCAGTCTGTCATTTCTGAAGAAATCACGTGGCAGTTAAAGGAAAAGATTGGCAGAGATTATCCAGACTATCTGATGGCTTGTGTAGGTGGAGGCTCGAATGCCGCAGGCACCATCTACCACTACATCGATGATGAGCGCGTGAAGATTATCCTCGGCGAGGCAGGTGGACTTGGCATAGAATCTGGTCAGACAGCAGCCAGCATGCAGGTGGGCACCATCGGCATCCTGCACGGAAGCCGCATCAAACTGATGCAGACAGAAGACGGACAAATCATTGAGCCTTACTCCATCTCTGCCGGTCTTGACTATCCCGGCACAGGTCCCATCCATTGTAACCTCCACGAGACAGGCCGCGCACAGGTACTCCCTGCCAACGACGACGAGGCACTCCGCGCAGCCTACGAACTGACTCGTATGGAAGGCATCATCCCAGCCCTCGAAAGTGCCCATGCCTTGGCTCTGCTGCCAAAGGTGAAAGAGCAGTTCACGAAAGACACCGTCGTGGTGCTCACCGTGAGCGGCAGAGGCGACAAGGACTTGGACACGTATTTGAAACATCAAAATGAAGTGAAAGACTTCTGATGGGAGTGGAAAAGATAAGGCGTACCCCTCGGGTACGATATAGTGTACCCCTCGGGTACGGCACAGTGTACTCCTCGGGTACGGTTCTTTCCTAAACACACCAGTCAGCCCACTTGCTGAAAGAATTGAATAGACTCAAAAATACAAACCATAAAAAAGGTAATAGTTACAACACAATCATGTATCACTATCACACCGCATCCAAAAAGATTCTCGGCGACCTCAATACACCCGTGAGCGTCTATCTGCGAGTGCGCGACGCTTATCCGCAAAGCGCACTGATGGAATGCTCCGACTATCATGACAACAAGAACTCCCGTTCCTTCATCTGCCTCCACCCCATCGGAAGCGTGTCGGTGGAACACGGAACAGGAGTGATGAAGTTTCCCGACGGGGAAGAAACACGCATCCCCATTGCTGACGACAAAGACACGGCAAGACTCATCAACCAGTTTCTACAGAGTTTCCACATCGAGGGAGACAACAAGAGTGACTGCGGCCTCTTTGGCTACACCACCTTCAATGCCGTCCGCTACTTTGAGCACATCCAAGTGAAGGACGAGACACAGACGAAGAATGATGCACCCGACCTTCTCTACATCTTCTATAAAGATTACATCATTTTTGACCACTTCAAGAACGAGGTGACACTCATCGAATTATTGCAGGACGGCGAAACGGATGACCTCGACCAACTGGAGCACGACGTGAACAACCGCCCCTACCAGAAATACGGTTTCCGTCCCGTGGGCGACTACACCTCCACGCTGACCGACGACGAGCACCGCGAGAACATCCGCCGAGGCATTCAGCACTGTCTGCGAGGCGACGTGTTCCAGATTGTGCTCTCACGTCGATTCAAGCAGCAGTTTGAGGGCGATGACTTCAAACTCTACCGTGCCCTCCGCAGCATCAACCCGTCACCCTATCTGTTCTATCTCGACTTCGGCGGTTTCCGCATCTTCGGTTCCTCACCCGAGACCCACTGTCGCATCGAGGAAGGCCGCGCCTACATCGACCCCATTGCCGGAACGACCAAACGCACCGGCGATGCAGAGCAAGACCGACAGAATGCCCTTTACCTGAAGAACGACCCCAAGGAAAATGCTGAGCACGTCATGCTCGTTGACCTTGCCCGCAACGACCTCTCACGCAACTGTCACGATGTGAAAGTGGATTTCTACAAGGACATGCAGTTCTACAGCCACGTCATCCACCTCGTCTCTCGCGTGAGCGGCGCGCTCGACGAGGGAGCCGACCGCATCAAGACGTTCATAGACACCTTCCCAGCCGGCACCCTCTCTGGAGCACCGAAAGTTCGAGCCATGCAACTCATCAGCGAATACGAGCCGCACAACCGTGGTGCATACGGTGGTTGCGTGGGCAGCATCGGCTTTGACGGCAGCCTCAACCAAGCCATCACCATCCGCACCTTCGTGAGCCGCAACAACGAACTGTGGTTCCAAGCCGGTGGCGGCATTGTGGCAAAGAGCAATGTGGAGTATGAACTCCAAGAAGTGAACAACAAACTGGGGGCTTTAAGGAAAGCCATTTCAATCGCAGAAAAGTTATGAAAGTAGTAATTATAGATAACTATGACTCGTTTACCTACAATCTGAGTCATCTCGTCAAGGAACTGGGAGCAGAAGTGACCGTGTATCGCAACGACCAGTTCCAAATGGAGCAATTAGAGGCTTTCGACAAAATCATCCTCTCACCAGGCCCTGGCATTCCCAGCGAAGCAGGCCTTTTGCTCGATGTCATCAAGACCTACGCTGGAAAGAAGCCCATCCTCGGTGTGTGCCTCGGTCATCAGGCCATCGGGGAAAGTTTCGGCGGCACATTGACCAACCTGAGCGAAGTGTATCACGGTGTGGCGACTCCTGCCACCATCACCGTAAAGGATTACCTCTTTGAAGGTCTTCCTGAACGCATCGAAGTGGGTCGCTACCACTCATGGGTGGTAGCGTCAAGCGATTTGCCCGCATGCCTCGAAGTGACCAGCGTGTCGGACGAGGGCTACATCATGTCACTCCGCCACAAGCAGTTTGACATCCGAGGCATCCAGTACCACCCTGAAAGCGTACTGACAAAAGATGGGAAAACAATCATCAACAACTGGCTTAAACACTAAACACAATGAAACAGTATCTTTTACAACTCATTGACGGGCAAACTCTTTCTCAGGAAGATACCCATCAGATCATGCTCAACATCGTTGAGGAAAAGTATAATGTACAGCAAATTGCCGCTCTGCTGATGGCGATGCAGACACGCGGCGTGACTGTGGATGAACTCTTGGGCTTCCGTCAGGGTCTGCTCGACACAGGCAAGTATCTGGACTTCACCGAGTACGACACACTTGACATCGTCGGCACTGGCGGTGACGGCAAGAACACGTTCAACATCTCCACTTGCTCCGCCTTTGTCATTGCAGGTGCTGGATACAAGGTGACCAAACACGGCAATGGCGGTTCATCGTCGGTGAGCGGCGCCAGCAATGTGCTGCAAGGACATGGCGTGAAGTTCACCGATGACATCGACCAACTGAAGCGTTCGCTCGACGAGGCAGGCATCTGCTATTTCCACGCTCCCCTCTTTGCCTACGGCATGAAGTTTGTGGGTCCCACCCGCAAGGCTTTAGGTGTGCCCACCTGCTTCAACCTGCTCGGTCCCCTCGTCAATCCCTGCCATCCGAAGAACTCGCTCCATGGTACAGCCAATCAGGCACAACTCCGCCTCTACACCAACGTACACCAGAAGATTGGCGACAACTTCGGTGTCATCACCTCCTACGACGGCTACGATGAGATTTCGCTGACCAGCGGTTTCAAGATTTGCACCAACAACTTCGAGAAAGTGCTCACTCCTGTCGATTTAGGGTTGAAGTACATTGAGCAGAAGGACATCTACGGCGGCGAGACTTCAGAGGAAGCCATGAAGATATTCGATGCTGTGCTGGAAGGCACTTCCAGCGAAGCACAGAAGAACGTGGTCATCGCCAATGCGGCATGCGGCATTAGCGTGATGGAGAAGAACCTCTCCATCCAAGACTCTGTGGCTGTGGCTCGGGAGTCGTTGGAAAGCGGCAAGGCATTGAAGGCATTCAAGAAATTCGTGGAAATCAACTCCTAACAATCAGCATGGCTAAAGATATATTAGAGGAAATCGTTGCTCACAAGCGCATCGAGATAGAACAGCAGAAAGCCATCATCCCACCTGCCACATTATACAGCAGTGTGGAGACCCTGATGGCAGAAGGCACAAGCCGACATCGCTCCATGCGTGAGAGTCTTGCCAGCAGTGCTTCGGGCATCATTGCCGAGTTTAAGCGCAAAAGTCCTTCCAAAGGATGGATTAAGGAAGAGGGCAAGCCTGATGTCATTCCTGCCTCCTACAGTCAGAATGGTGCCAGTGCCATATCCATCCTCACTGATGAGAAATACTTTGGAGGCAGTCTGCGCTATATCCGCATTGCCCGTCCAACGGTCACCTGCCCCATCCTGCGCAAAGACTTCATTGTCGATGAATATCAACTCTATCAAGCCAAGATGGTGGATGCCGATGCTGTGCTGCTCATCGCTGCCGACCTGACAAAGGAAGAGTGCAAGACCCTCGCCAAGAAGGCGCACGAACTGAAACTCGAAACCCTGCTCGAAGTGCATTCAGAGCAAGAACTGGAATACGTGGGCGAGAACATTGACATGGTGGGTGTCAACAACCGCAACCTCGGCACCTTCCACACCGATGTGCAGAATTCCTACCGGCTTGCTTCCCTGCTGCCCAAGGACTATGTACTTGTTTCTGAAAGCGGCATCAGCAATCCACAGACGGTACGAGAGTTGCGCGAGGCTGGTTTCCGAGGCTTCCTCATTGGCGAGACTTTCATGAAGACGGCCGACCCGGGAAGTGCATTGAAAACATTCATAGAGGAGGTAACCCAATGATAGTGAAAGTGTGTGGCATGAGAGATGCCGAAAACATCCGACAAGTGGATGAACTTGGCACGGTGGACTGGATGGGATTCATCTTCTTTCTACGTTCATCACGTCATGTGAGTGAAGTACCCACCTATCTGCCACAGCACAGCAAGCGAGTCGGCGTTTTTGTCAATGCCTCAGTAGAGGACATCGCATGCCGAGTGAAGACTTTTGGATTTCACCTCATTCAACTGCATGGGCATGAAACACCCAATGACATCCTCTCGCTCCGCAATGCACTTGGCAACAATGTGAAAGTCATCAAGATGATTCAGATATCATCCCAAGAAGACCTCGCCAAGACGCAGCAATACGAAGGGCTGGTTGACTACTTCCTCTTTGAGACCAAGTGCCAAGGCTATGGTGGCAGCGGTCAGCAGTTCGACTGGGACATTCTGCAACACTACACAGGCGACACACCCTTCCTCATCACAGGCGGTATCGGTGCTGACGATGCAGAAAAAGTCCGTGCCTTCAAGCATCCCCAATGGGCAGGCATCGACCTTAACTCACGTTTCGAAACTGCCTCTGCCTTCAAAGATGTCCCAAAGATAAAAGACTTTGTTGAAATCGTAAAATCGTAAAATAACTCAATAAATAGTAAATCGTAAAATTGTAACTGACATGGTGAACAGAATCAACAAACTTTTCGCCGACAAAAGCGAGAAAATTCTTTCAATATACTTCTGTGCAGGACACCCCACACTGGAGGGAACTGCTGACACCATCCGTACTCTTGAACAGAAAGGCGTGGACATGATTGAAGTAGGCATTCCCTTCTCCGACCCGATGGCAGACGGTCCCGTCATTCAAGATGCCGCCACCAAAGCCCTCCACAACGGCATGACGCTCAAGACCTTGTTCTCACAGTTGGAAGACCTACATAGAAGCCCCCTCCAAACCTCCCCCAAAGGGGAGGAACACCGTCCGGATGGCAACTCTTCCCCCCTTGGGGGGACAGGAGGGGGAATTCCATTAATCCTCATGGGCTACCTCAACCCCATCATGCAGTTCGGCTTCGATAAGTTCTGCCAGCGTTGTGTGGAAGTGGGCATCGACGGTGTCATCATCCCCGACCTGCCTTTCAAGGACTATCTGGAAGACTACAAACCCATCGCCGACAAGTACGACATCCGCATCATCATGCTCATCACGCCCGAGACGAGCGACGAACGCATCCGCTTCATCGACGACAACACCGACGGCTTCATCTACATGGTCTCTTCGGCAGCCATCACGGGTGCGCAGAAGGAGTTCAACGATGCCAAGCAAGCCTACTTCTCACGCATCAACAACATGAATCTCAAGCACCCTCGCATGATAGGTTTCGGCATCAGCAACAAACAGACCCTCGAAGCAGCCCAAGCCAATGCAGCAGGTGCCATCATCGGCAGCAAGTTCGTCAAACTCTACGAAGAGACCCAAGACGCAGGAAAAGCGATGGACCAACTGTTGGAAGCATTAAAGAAGTAAAGCGTAACCATTGGGGCTATTGAAAGAATGAAGGGGCGCGTCACAGCGTCCCTTCATTCTTTCAATAGCCCCATCACAGGATTGAGAACATTCCTGATACAGAAGCGAGAATATTGGTGACGTTTGATAGTGGATATTGGTGACGTTGAAAAAACAAAAAATTAACAAATTAACACCCTACACGTCATCTCTTTCCGCAGCAATCGACCGTCCTTCTTCCTTTGTGGTTTTGTCCAAGTAATCTACAGGATGGAGCGGCACCATGTTTGATGTGTTCGCATCGCTAAAATCGCCATTGGTGATGCTTGCAAAGCGATTGAAGAAGGCGCTCAGTTTCTCCAGCACAGTGTTCTTCTTCTCCTCACGATTGCCCTTGCCGCCAAAGATGGGCATGGGAGGCAGCACTTTCGTAATGGCAACGCCCGTTGTGGTCACATAGCCATCCGCAAATGCCTGTTTCACAAACTTTCTTGTCTCTTCGGGTTTCAGATTCTCTTCCTCGATGATGGCATTGAGTTCCCTCTCTTTTTCTTCTCGCACATACTGGTTCCACTCCTCGTACACATCTTCCTGCTCGTCCAGAATCTGCCCAGGCTTTGGAGTCATGCGCTCGATGAACTGCATGATTAGTTCCCTCTTATCTCTCAAGTCAGGACTTGAATCCACCGCCTTCTGAATCTTCACAATGATGGTCTTGTCCTCGCCGTTCTTACCTTGATACTCCCTGATGAGTTGCAGAATGTAGGGGATGTCAATCTGAATCTGCTTCACCAGTTCCGTCTCAAACACCAAGTCATCCACGATGTCATCCTTCGGTTCTCCGTTACCACCTCCTGTGTTCGTCAGTTCACCACGAAGGTCAATATACCAAGAAAGGTAATCCTGTTTGTCATACTCAGAGATGCCCCGCTTCTCCTCCGTAAACTCGTCAAACACGCTGAGCAGGTTCTGCATCTTCAGGAAGGCACCAAACAATTTCACGAATTGCTTCTTTTCCTCAATGGTGAAGTTCAGAGGGTTCAGCGGCAAGGCAAATTGAGCAAGCAGCGTTGCCACAATCTCGATATAGCCCATTTGCTTCTTTCCCTTCTCATCCACAAACCCCTCATAATAATCCTTAAAGGGTCGCATGATGGCAATGCCCTTGGCACCCGTGTCGCCAAACAATGCCAGCGAGTCATTTGTCTCCTTCTCCAGATTGCGGAAGCACACGATATTGCCGCAATCCTTGATGCTGTTCAGGATTCGGTTTGTACGGCTGTAGGCTTGCAGCAATCCATGCATCCGCAGGTTCTTGTCCACCCACAGCGTGTTCAGCGTCTTCGCGTCAAAGCCTGTCAGGAACATGCTCACCACAATCAGCATGTCCACCTCTCGGTTCTTCATTCTCAGCGACAAGTCCTTATAGTAGTTCTGGAACTTCTCGCTGTCTGTCGAATATTTGGTGCCAAACCATCCGTTATACTCGGCAATGGTACGTTCCAAGAAATCTCTCGATGTGGCATCCAGCCCCTCTGTTGCAGCAGGGTCTTCATCGTCCATCAGTCCCATCGCATCATCCTCGGCTTCGTTGGCAGAGAAGGTGAAGATGGTGGCAATGCATAGTTTCTCATCCCTTTCTTCCTGCTGCTTCTGAAACTCCTTATAATAGGCAATCGCCATCGGAATGCTCTCCACACACAGAATCGAGTTGAAGCCGCCCAACTGATTCTTCTGCTTTGCAGCCTCCGTCTTGTTGCTCTTCGCCACATCAGCCACATTCGTGATGACGCTGTAGGTGTATCGCTGCTTCTGCTTTGTCTTTTGGGCATAATGCTCCAGAATGTAGCGCACATTGTTCGCTATGCGCCGCTCGTCCATCAGTGCCTCCTTCGTATCAATGCCCCACACCTGTTTGTCTCCCACATCATCCTTCATCTTCATCGTCTGAATGTAATCCACCTTGAACTTCAGCACATTCTTGTCCCTGATGGCATCGATGATGGTGTAGGTGTGCAATGGTTTCGTCGCATTTCCCTTCTCGTCCAGTTCACCGCCAAACGCCTGTGCCGTCGTGCGCAGGTTGGCATACTTGCCTGTGGCGATGTTGGCGGTACTGATGGGTGTGCCTGTGAAGCCAAACAGATAGTATTTCTTGAAAGCCTTGGTCACCATCACGTGCATGTCGCCAAACTGAGAGCGGTGGCACTCGTCGAATATCATCACCACATTCTTGTCCGCACAGTCAATGTCCTTTTTCTTCTTCAGCAGCGAGGTGAGTTTCTGGATGGTTGTGATGATGATTTTCTTCCCATCGTGAGGGTCATTCAGTTGCTTTTGCAGAATGTTCGACGAGGTGTTGGAGTTGGCGCAACCCTTCTCAAAGTTGTCATACTCCTTCATCGTCTGATAGTCCAAATCCTTTCTATCGACCACAAAGAGCACCTTATCCACGTAGGGCAACTTGCTTGCCAGTTGTGCAGTCTTGAATGAGGTGAGCGTCTTGCCGCTTCCTGTCGTGTGCCAGATGTAGCCACCCGCCTTGATTGTGCCCTGCCACTTGTTCATCGTCGCCTGTTTGATGCGCAGCAGAATCCTTTCCGTGGCAGCAATCTGATAGGGACGCATCACCATCAGGTTCTTATCGACGGTGAACACGCAGAACTTCGTCAGCACGTTCAGCAGCGTCATCTTCGTCAGAAAGGTGCGCGTGAAATCTTGCAAATCCAGTATCTGGTTATTCTCCGCATCGCTCCAGTAACTGGTGAACTCAAACGACTGCGATTGTGTCTTCACCCTTTGCTTCTGGCTGTTCGACACGGCTGACACATGGGCAAAGCGTGTCGTGTTGGAGTAGTATTTCGTTTGTGTTCCGTTCGAGATGATGAACACCTGCACATAGTCATACAAGCCGCATCCTGCCCAAAACGAGTCCCGTTCATAGCGGTTGATTTGGTTGAACGCCTCCTTGATGTCAACGCCTCTCCGTTTCAGTTCTATATGCACCAGAGGCAGACCATTCACCAAGATGGTCACATCGTAGCGGTTGGCATAGTTGCCCCCTTCTGGCACATACTGGTTCAGCACCTGCAGGTGGTTGTTGTGGATGTCACGCTTGTCTATCAGTTTGATGTTCTGCGTGTCGCCATTGTCAAGCGTGATGTTCACAATCTCTGAGCGTTGAATCCGTTCCGTCTTGTCCTCAATGGTCATCTGAGGCGAGGCGATATGTCCTTCCAGCAGTTGCTTCCACTCCTTATCGGAGAGCGTCAACCCATTCAGACGTTCCATCTGCTGGCGAAGGTTCGCCAACAATTGCGCCTCGCTGGTGATGTTCACCCGCTCATAGCCCTGTCCCACCAGTTGCTTGATGAACTCCGCTTCCAGTTCTGCCTCGCTCTGGTAGCCCCGTTCCTCCCGTGGCAACGCCTCATAGTGTGCCATCACTGTGGTATGTTCCTGCTCAACGACAATTCTGTGGTCTTCCATTATCTCTTGGGTTTTGGTTGTTTTCTTTTTGTTTCCTAGGTCTTCCTACGTTCTCCTAGGTTTTCCTAGGTCTTCCTAGGACTGCCTAGGTTCTCCTAGCCCTTCCAGCCTCTTCTTCAACTCCTCGTTCTCCTTCTTCAGCCTTTGGTTCTCTTCCTCTAGTGCCTTCAGGCGGGCATCCACCTCTTGGCGGTAGCCAGTCCTCGCAGCGTGCATCCTCTCCTTGATGCCGCCCTCAGTCACAAACCTCTTCTCCAGTTTCTCTATATAGGCGCACATCATCTTGTCCGCCTGGTGGCAAAGGGTGAGCAGCAGGTTCGCCATCTCCTCGTCGTTCATCTTCGCCACCAGGGGAGCATAGGCGCTGTAGTCGTTGTGCGAGTGGCAGAAGTCGCGCAGTTTCCGCTGGCGTTCGCTGTCGATGTCCCACTGTGAAAGATGATGCGTGTGCAGGTAGTCGTGGTAGTCGGCACGAAGTTCTTGCAGGCTTCCGCGCGCCACATTCATCAGTTTAATCTCCATCTCCGAACTCGTCTGCCCGTCCTCGCTGCCCTCCACGATGTTCTGCTTGCCCGAGCGAGCCGCCTGCACCATCTGATCCACCGTCCTGTCGCCGTGAGCAGGGAGGAAACGCTTGCAAAACTCCACCGTCAACTGATAGATGGCATCGCTCTTCTGGTAGAAATACAAGTATTTCCACACCACCGCCTTCTTCAGCACCTTCCCCTTCGTGTCATACTCCATAGTTTCCTGTTATTTTTAGTTTGTTCTTTCTTTTTGTTATTTGTTTCTGTTTCCTCTCCTGGTTCTTCCTAAGTTTTCTTAGAATTCCCTAGAATTCCCTAGAATTTCCTAGGTTTTCTTAGGTCTTCCTAGGATTCCCTCGAACTGCCTAAGCCTCCTCAAACCTCAACAGCTTCTCCCTATAATACTCATATTGCTTTTCCCTCATCGCCAGTTGCTCCTCCAAGTTGGCAATGGATTGCTCAAAGGTGTCAAGGATGGAAACAATGCGGGATTGGGCTTCTTCATCAATGAAAGGGATAGACAAATTCTTCAAATCTTTTTGAGCAATCATTTGAATAGTTCCATAACCTATTATTGTTTTTAATTTGTCTTGAAACCATCTACTCAGCAAATAATAATTCAGATATTTATTATTGCAGCTGAATTTTTTAAGGAGGAGGAGTTGAGGGTTTATTGTTGCTTCTTCTCGTAAATTTTCAACAATTGCAATTTTTCCTATTGAGCCTCTTTGGCAAATTATAATATCTCCATTTTTGACCATTATCTCAGGTGATTCATTGTATTTTTTCCAAGTAATATAGGTGTTATTACTATAATCAATCCTTTGATTTACAATATTCGTAGCAGTCAATGTTAGTGCTCCTTCACCTTTTGCGACTTGGTCTTCTTTTGTATAGCCTCTATAGCCAATTCTTCCTTTTATCTCGCACACTTCTCCCAACTTCTTCATCTCCACTCCTTCTTTTCCTTCCAAATCCAGCAACAAATCTCTTTCATACTCATATTGTTTTCTTCTCTCCTCAATTTGCTGTTTCAGATTGGAAATGGAAGAGGTGAAGGTGTCAAGAATACCCACAATACGAGATTGTTCGGAAAGGGAGGGGATGGGGATGAGAAAATTGGCTATATCTTTTCCATGAACATGAGGAACGCCTGCCCCCTTTTGAGTGGCAATAATTCTTTCTTGATTCATCTTTGCCCAATGAAAAAGATATTTGCGTTTCAATCCCTCTGAGGGGTCTATAGTAAACGCGTCAGAAACATATATAGGTTGGTTCCAATATGAAACAAAACCTGCGTATGCTCCAGAACCTGCTACCGTGATTGACTCACCTTCACGATTAGATTCGTTATGATAATAAGACGGTGTTTGTCCTCCTGCTATAACAGGGATATCTCCATCAACGGCATCCTTTGCCGTTATTGTTTTCCCTCTATTGAAAGCACATACCTCTCCCAATTTCTTCCACTCCACCATCCTACTCTCCTCCTAATTCTTTTACGATTTCCCAATGACCTGATTTGTCTGAACCAATACGACGAATCAACCCAAAACTCTGTAAGACCTTGATGGTTCGAGCGACAGTTGGGCGAGAGACACCGCACTCTGTTGCCAACTTCTCGTATGAATAATGGGGAAATGAACTGATGGCTTCCAATACTGTTTGTTCAGTCTTTGACAATGTGGACGCACCTGTTTTTACAGTATCATTTACAGTATCATTTACAGTATCATCTTCCCGCATCAGTCGAAGCAAATCGAGTTGGGTAGTTATCACACGGTCTGCTATAAAATCAACGAAAACATCAGGACGGGTGTGGGCTGTTTCGAGCGAATAGATGTACTCGTGGCGCAGGATAGCAGGGATAATCGCAATGCTATATCCGTTGCGAAGCAGTGCCAGATTCATCAACAGGCGTGCCACGCGACCATTGCCATCCACAAAGGGGTGAATGAACACAAAACGCTGATGCAGCGTGGCGGCCAGTTCAATGGGATGCAACTTTTTCTCGTTTTCGTTATACCATTTGACGAGTTTCTGCATCTCGCCAGGAATCTTCGACACAGCCGATACCGCATACCTACTGCCACTGATATAGACTTTTACACTACGGTATTGGCCTGCCTGTTCGACATCCATCTGCTGATAGAACAAATAATGAAGATTCTGAATGTCCTTTTCTGTCAGTTCTTCCTTTTCAGTGATTTGGTAGATATAGTCACATGCTTTGGCGTGACCTACAGCCTCATAATGGTCGCGCAAGGGTTTCCCCTCTATCGTCAAACCATCTTCAATGACCACTTTTGTTTCCGATTCCGTCAGGCTGTTGCCTTCAAGGGCATTGCTCGTATAGGTCAGCCCCACACGGTAGTAGTCCCTCAACGACTTGAGTGTTTCGGGTGGCAAAGGCCTGTATGCTGACAATAAACGGTTGTTTTCGTCGGCCTGGTCGTATTTTTCTCTCAACGTGCTCATTGCAAATCCTTGATAATCGTTTCTATCTTTCTGTTCAACTCTTCTCCTTCTGCAATCAGTTCCGTCAACTTGGCATTGACTGCCTTGATGTCTATCACCTCACGGGTGTCTTCCTGCTCCACATAGGAGGAAACTGAGAGGTTGGCATCATTCGCCAAAATGTCGCTGTTGGCCACCAAGCAGGAAAAGTATTGCTCTTCCTTGCGCTCGGCGAACACGTTGAAGATGTGGTCTTGGTTCTCCTTGGTGAGACGGTTCTTGTTGCCATTCTTCACAAACTCGCGTGAGGCATCGATGAAGAGCACCTTATTGTCGGGACGCATCCCCTTGCGCAACACGATGATGCAGGTGGCGATGCCCACTCCGAAGAAAAGGTTGCTGGGCAACTGAATGATGGTGTCGATGCGGTTGTTCTCAATGAGCCACTGACGGATGGACTTCTCCTTGCCTCCACGATAGAGCACACCAGGGAACTCGACGATGGCGGCCGTGCCGCTCTCGCTGAGCGATGCCAACATGTGGAGCGTGAAAGCGAGGTCGGCAGTCTTGTCGGGTGCCAACACACCAGGACCCGAGAAGCGGTCGTCGTTAATCAGGAGCGGATTCTTCGAGCCTTCCCATTCGATGCTGTAAGGGGGATTGCTGACAATGGCGTCGAAGGGCTCCAACAGACGATGCAGGGGGTGAACCAACGTGTCACCTAACTGGATGTCAAACTTGTCGTAGTTGATGTTGTGCAGGAACATATTGATGCGGCACAGGTTGTAGGTGGTGGGGTTGATTTCCTGTCCGTAGTACATCAGGTTGGGGTTGTCCCTTCCGATGGTCTTGGAGAACTTGAGCAACAGCGAACCACTGCCACATGCAGGGTCATACACCGAACGAATCTCATGCCCATCGGCAGCAGCCAGACGTGCCAAGAGTTCACTCACTTCCTGAGGGGTGAAAAACTCACCGCCCGACTTGCCTGCACCACTGGCATACATGGTCATCAGAAACTCATAGGCATCGCCGAAGGCATCTATCTTGTTGTCCAGAAAGTCCTCTCCCAAATTCATGTCACGAATCTTCAGGAGCACCTTCGCCATGTTCCTGTTGCGGGTCTTCACATCGCCACCCAAAAACATGCTGTCCACATTGAAGTCGCTGAACAACCCCTTCATGTCATCTTCCGACGCTGTACCGATGGCAGAACCCTCTATCGCCTTGAACACCTTTGCCAGCGTCATGTTCAGGTTCTCGTCCTGCTCACAATGCTTGCACACATTCTGGAAGAGTTGGGAAGGGAGGATGAAGAACCCCTTCTCCGTCACCATCATGTCGCGCGCCTCTTCTGCTTCCTCGTCACTCATGGCTGCATAGTCAAAGCCCTCCACGCCAGCCTGCAGTTTGTTGATGTAGTCAGTCAGATTCTCGGAGATGAACCGATAGAACAGAGTGCCCAGCACGTATGCCTTAAACTCCCATCCACCTGCCTGACCTCTCAAGTCGTCTGCCATCGCCCAAATGGTGCGATGCAATTCCTCACGTTGTTGTATGTTTCCCATATTTCTCTATCATCTGATTTTATATTGCAAAGTTAGCAAAAGCCGAGCACAATACAAAATAAAATCGCTTTTATTTTCATTGATTCCTTTGAATGCCCCACCCCTAAACCCTAAACTCTAAAACCTCCCCCCTATAACAATCCCCCAAGCCACTTGATGTGCATTTAACGATTTAACACCGAAGCAGGAGACAATATCTTTTCGTGATGTGGTTGACAGTTGTTTTTCTGAATTTTATTTTTTCTTGCATTTTTTTGGCAGTCCCCTTTTCTTGCCGTAACTTTGCACCCGAAATTAAAAAAACAGAATAGATATGAAAAGATTGATATGGATTGGGATGCTGATGCTTCTCTGCTTGCAGGGAATGGCACAAACGACAAATAAGACAGCGGTGGTCAAGAAACCTACGACGACGAAACCAGCAGCGAAAAAGCCTGTTGCAACAAAAACAACAACGACGAAAACCACGACAACACAAACGGCAGGGAACAGCAAGACAGACAAGACGGCTTTCAATGAGAAGACGGCTGCTGACAATCAGGCACAGAAAGAAATTGCGGCGATACAGCAGTCAACGGGCTATCTCTACAATGCTCCTCTACCCTACATGCCACAGAAATTGGATGTACTGTTCATCGGCAATTCGTTTTCTATCGACACCAGTGTGGCACTGCCTTCCATCTTGAGTTCGTTAGGCATCAACAACGTGAACGTGTATGTGCTCTACAAGGGTGGCTGTTCGATGAAACAACACTATGAATATTACAAAAGCGGAGAAAAAGTCTATGAACTGTATCGCTACAACAGCCAAGGAGAACAGCAGTTAGAGAAAGCGACAAGCATCGGAGAGGTGATGAGCCGATTCCCGTATGATGTGGTGGTGTGGCAGCAATATTCGTTGGAGTCAGGCGATTATACGACATACGAACCTTATCTGTCGAAACTGATTCAGGCATACAACATCACCAAACTGGCGGCTCGCACCACGTTTGCCTTCAACGAGACATGGGCATATGCGTCGAACAACAAGAACCTTTCCAAGTACAAGACTCAGAAGAACATGTGGAAGAGCATTTGTACATCGGTGAGGAAGATGAGGGCTGCATCAGGCATTGACATCATCATCCCTTGCGGAACGGCGGTGCAGAATGCCAGAGAAGTGGAGACACTGAAGATTGACAACGAACTGACACGCGACGGCACACACATCAATTTATATGCCGGTCGTTATCTGTTGGCTTGCACATTCTTCGAAAGCATCATCGCACCCTGCCTCAATCGAAATCTCCGCGACGACACGACCATCTACGGAAAGGAATCCGACATAGGTCAAGTGAACAACACCAACCGAAAACTTTTGCAGAATTGTGCACGGCTGGCTGTCGCCAACAACTATGATATTAGCGAATTTGCAGGGCAATAAGTGTTAAACATCATTAAGAAACAAACATTTACGGACTTTCCCCTCGGTAAATTCATTGATAAAGAGTAACTTTGCAACATCTTTTTGATAAAGTAACTATAACAATATGAAAAAAATCATTCTCTCTCTGCTTGTGCTGACAGCATCAGTGACAAGCACTCAGGCTCAAGACCTCTTCAAGACGGTACGTGACAACGCTACAAAAGTGGTGAACAACCCCGCATCATCGGACGAAGAGATTCAAATCAACCAGTTCAAGGTGACTGCCCTGAACTACTTGTCCATGATGGTACAGAAGCGTGGCTTGAAGAAGGACACTTACTTCTATGACAGCCAAGCCGTCAACATGGCTTCATTCGTCACAGACTTCCAGGTGAATCTGGAGAAGGCTCGTGCCATCTCCCCAGCCAAGCGCATGGAAATCATGAAGATTTACACAGATGCCAGCAAGTTCAACCCCTTGTTCAAGGACACTGACAAGGAAAAAGTGAACTGCTACGTGGACGATAAGACCACCATAACTCCTTTCTGCCTCGACACTGACTGGGAAAAGGCATACGATCAAGCCACTACATTGACCAAGGCAGCCTTGAAGTAGGCAAACAGACATGAAGATCATCAAAATCAACCCTGCCGACAATGTGGCTGTCGCTATCGAACCACTCAAGGCTGGTGAAACCATTGACATAGACGGACAGCACATCACCTTGAACAACGATGTCCCTGCTGGCCATAAGATTCTCCTCTCCGACCTCGTCGAAGGGGAGAATGTCATCAAATACGGTTACCCCATCGGGCATGTGAGACAGAGTCACAAAAAGGGCGACTGGGTTTGTCATGACCACATCAAAACCAATCTCTCTGGCTTGCTTAACTATGAGTATCAACCTGTTGGCAAAGCGGAACTGACAAATCCTGCCTATGAGGAGTGGTTCACCAAAGAGGAACTCACCTTCCAAGGCTACCGTCGCAAGAACGGTGAGGTGGGCATCCGCAACGAAGTGTGGATTGTCCCCACAGTCGGCTGTGTGAACGGCATCGTCAACCAGTTGGCAGAAAAACTCAAGCAGGAAGTGGCATCGCAATCCCTTACACCCCTGCGCATCGTGGCTTATCCCCACAACTACGGCTGTTCGCAACTCTCTGAGGACCACGAGAACACCCGCAAGGTGCTACGTGACCTCGTGTTGCACCCCAATGCCGGTGCTGTGCTTGTGGTGGGTTTAGGTTGCGAAAACAACCAGCCCGACCAGTTTGAGCAACTACTTGGCGATTATGACAAGGAACGTATCCGTTTTATGGTCAGCCAGAAGGTGGAGGGCGACGAGGTGGAGGAAGGCATGAAGATTCTGCGCGAACTCTATGCCATTGCTTCCAAAGACAAGCGCGAGGCAATCCCACTCTCTGAACTCCGTGTGGGGCTGAAATGCGGCGGTTCCGACGGTTTCTCAGGCATCACAGCCAATCCGCTCTTAGGCGTGTTCAGCGACTTTATCGTGAGTCAAGGAGGCACCACCGTTCTGACCGAGGTGCCCGAAATGTTTGGTGCAGAAACCATCCTCATGAACCGTTGCGAAACATCTGAACTGTTCGATGAGACGGTGCATCTCGTCAACGACTTCAAGCAATACTTCCTCTCTCATGGCGAACCCGTGGGCGAGAACCCGTCGCCAGGCAACAAGGCAGGCGGCATCTCCACGCTCGAAGAGAAAGCATTAGGTTGCACCCAGAAGTGTGGTAAGAGTGCCGTGAAAGGTGTGCTCCCCTACGGCGACCGTCTCTCCGTGAAGGGACTGAACCTCCTTTCCGCTCCGGGCAACGACCTCGTTGCATCCACCGCACTGGCTTCTTCAGGATGCCATATCGTGCTCTTTACCACTGGTCGAGGCACCCCATTCGGCACCTTTGTTCCCACCCTGAAAGTGAGCACTAACTCTACCCTCGCCAAGAACAAACCCACATGGATCGACTTCAATGCAGGCACTATTGTAGAAGGTGAACCTATGGTTGAGGTATTTAAGCGTTTCTACCAGAAAGTCATAGCGATAGCAAGTAGTGAACTGACGTGGAACGAGAAGAAGAATTATCAAGAAATCGCCATCTTCAAGAATGGTGTAACACTATAAGTGAAGAATCTGAAAAAAGAAGTTAAAGGAGTTATAGGAGTTATCGCTCCGCTCAGGAGTTAAAGGCCGATACTATAACTTTAGCCCTGACCACACCCCTGACACCAGCATAACATTCGGCTCTAACTCCTTTAACTCCCTCAAACTCCTTTAACTCCCAAAATTCACTTTTAACTTCTGCACATGAAAGCATTAAGTCCACTCATCGTATTCCTCATCCTGTACCTTGCCACCAGCATCATTGCACAGGATTTCTACAAGGTGCCCATTGCTGTGGCATTCATGGTCAGCGCTGCCTATGCACTGTTGACGGTGAAAGGCACGATGAACGAACGCATCAAGATTTTTGCCAAGGGAGCGGGAAACTCAACGATGGTGCTGATGCTTGCCATCTTCATCCTCGCAGGTGCTTTTGCTGCTTCTGCCAAGACGATGGGCGCCGTTGATGCTACGGTGAATCTTGCCTTGAAATACCTGCCAGAACAAGCCATCTTGCCGGGCATCTTCTTGGCTTCATGTTTCATCTCACTGAGTATTGGCACCAGTTGTGGCACCACTGCAGCACTCACCCCTTTGGCAGTGGGCATCGCCCAGCAGTCGGGCATCTCCACCCCTTTGATGATTGGTCTTGTGGTGGGTGGCACTTACTTTGGCGACAACATCTCTTTCATCAGCGACACCACCATCGTGGCAACACAGACACAGGGTTGCAGCATGAAGGATAAATTCCGTGTAAACATCCGCATTGTGTCACCCGTCGCTCTGCTCATGCTCATCGTCTATTTCTTCTTGGGTGAGAGTGTCAGCACCCCAGCAGAGGTGGGTGAGGCAAACTTCTGGTTGGTATTGCCCTATCTGGCGGTTGTCATCTTTGCCATCTGTGGCATGAACGTCTTGCTGAGTTTGGGCATCGGCATTCTCCTCACAGGCATCATCGGTATGGTGATGGGCACGTATGACGTGTTTGGCTGGTTTGCCTCCATGAACGAGGGCATGATGGGCATGTCTGAACTCATCATCGTCACGATTCTTGCTGGCGGCATGCTCGAAATCATTCGTCACAACGGAGGTATAGACCTCATCATCAAGGCTTTGACACGCAACATCAAGAGCAAACGGGCTGGCGAGATGAGCATTGCGGCACTCACCTGCCTGGTCAATGTATGTACTGCCAACAATACAATCGCCATCATTACGACGGGTCCTATTGCCAAAGACATTGCCCAACGGTTCCACATTGATTCGCGCAAGTCTGCCTCCATCCTTGACACCGCTTCTTGCATCACGCAAGGACTCCTCCCCTATGGTGCGCAAGTGCTGATTGCAGCAGGATTGTCTGAAGTGAACCCCATCGCCATCATCCCCTACCTATACTACCCTATGCTCATCGGAGTGGCACTCATCTTGGCGATTCTCTTCCGCTATCCACGGAAATATTCGTAATGCGCTGCGCTAAATGAGAAATGAAAAAAAGAAAAATGAGAAAAAGATTGAACTTATTTTTAGCGTTGACCCTGACACTTTGGGTCATCACTTCGTGTGAGAAGGAAACAGCATACAGAACTTACGAAAATGGACGACTCCCATACATCCTTGAGGTGCCTGACACATGGGAGATGGATGAGTCAAGCCCTCTCTTTGTCAAGTTTCTCAATGCTGACCACACCCTCTCCATCAGTTGCGAAATCGGCGAATACACGCTGATTCCAGAGAAGCACTTCAACGCCTTTTACGAATTTCTCTACAAAGAGCACGAAGACTCCATCTACAATCAAGCCATCGTCCAAAAGACCGACAGCCTGTACATCCTCAACTGGAAAGGGGATGAAGGCACTTACGTTTTCGACGGATCCAAACCCATGAACGGCTACTTGTGTGGCATCCAAGTGACCACTACTGCTGAAACGCTACAAGAAGGACAATCCGTCTTCCAGCATGTTTTTGAGAGCATTCGTCCCAACCCCAACTTCGTTGCACCTGTCCATCAAGATGACGAGGATGATTTGATCAATCTCTACGAAGACTGAAAAGAGCATTCTTGAGACATCAAAACGTGTTTTTCCACATTTGATGAAGATAATGTGGCATGCTTCTCCTTATTTTCCAAAATTTTTCGTACCTTTGTACGATTTTTGAGAAATCAGAAAAGAACTCAACAAAATAAATGATATATGGAAAATAGGAGCATTGTTTCGATTGCTGACTATGGGAAGGAGAAGATTCAATATTTGCTGGACATGGCAACTGAATTTGAGGCTCATCCCAACCGTCAGTTGCTGAAGGGCAAGGTCGTTGCCACCCTTTTCTTTGAACCCAGTACTCGCACGAGATTGTCATTTGAAACGGCTGCCAATCGGTTGGGAGCGCGTGTGATTGGTTTCACCGATCCGAAGGTGACCAGTTCGTCGAAAGGCGAGACGCTGAAGGACACCATTAAGATGGTGAGCAACTATGCTGACGTGATTGTGATGCGCCACAAGTTGGAGGGTGCCGCACTCTATGCCAGCGAGGTAACCGATGTGCCTATCATCAATGCAGGTGACGGTTCAAACTTGCACCCCTCACAGACAATGCTCGACCTCTATTCCATCTACAAAACACAAGGAACGCTGGAGAACCTAAACATTTACATGGTGGGCGACCTGAAATATGGCAGAACGGTACACTCGTTGCTGATGTCGATGCGCAAGTACAATCCCACTTTCCACTTCATCGCACCGAAAGAGTTGGAGATGCCCGAGGAATATAAACTCTACTGCCAGCAGAACAATATCAAGTATATCGAGCAGCGGGACTTCACGGAGGACACGATTGCCGATGCTGACATCCTCTACATGACGCGTGTGCAGAGGGAGCGTTTCACAGACCTGATGGAGTATGAGCGTGTGAAGGATGCCTATATTCTGAAGGCGAACATGTTGGGCAAATGTAAGGAGAACATGAAGATTCTGCATCCGCTGCCCCGTGTGAATGAGATTGAGTATGATGTGGACGATTCGAAGCATGCTTATTACTTCGAGCAGGCACAGAACGGTTTGTATGCCCGCGAGGCACTGATTTGCGATGTATTGGGCATCACTTTGGAAAATATCAAAAACGACAAAACCATCATCGATTGAACATGGAAAAGCAACAGGTGGCAGCACTGGAGAACGGCTCAGTGATTGACCACATCCCAACAGATAAACTTTTCATAGTGGCTCAACTGCTCCAACTGGAATTGTGCACCGAGCCTGTGCTGATTGGCAACAACCTTGAAAGTCAGGTGATGGGCAAGAAGGGCATCATCAAGATTGCAGGCAAGTTCTTCTCGGAGTCTGAAATCAGCAAACTTGCTGTGCTTTGTCCCAATATGCGCCTGACGGTCATTCGTGATTACGAGGTGGCAGAGAAGCGTGAGATTGCACTACCAGAAGAGTTGACGAACATCGTGAAGTGTGCCAATCCCGTGTGCATCACCAACAACGAACCCATGAAGACGGTGTTCTACCGCAAGGACTTGGAAACACTGAAATGTCGGTATTGCGGCAAGGAACAAAAACTGAAAGATATAAAACTTAAGTGAAAAACGAAAAGTAAAAAGTGAAAAATCTAAGCATCCTTTTCCAATGAACAAACCCGAATGGTGGGTAACTTAGATTTTCCACTTTTCACTCTTCACTTTTAACTTCTATATATGAAATTTACAGAAAGAGCAAAGTTGAACCTCGCCGATGTGAACAAGGAGGTTCTGGAGCAGTGGAACGCAGAAGACATGTTCCACAAGAGCATAGAGGAACGCGAAGGTTGTCCTCAATTCATCTTTTTTGAAGGTCCCCCATCTGCCAACGGACATCCGGGCATTCACCATGTGATGGGACGCACGATAAAAGATACTTTCCTCAGATATAAGACCATGCAGGGCTTCCAAGTGAAGCGCAAGGCTGGCTGGGACACACACGGCCTGCCTGTGGAACTGAGTGTGGAGAAATCGCTGGGCATCACAAAGGAAGATATAGGCAAGAAAATCAGCGTGGATGACTACAACGACGCTTGTCGCAAGAACGTGATGATGTACACCAACGAGTGGACGGAACTGACGGACAAGATGGGCTACTGGGTGGACTTGGAGCATCCTTACATCACTTATGACAACAAGTACATCGAGATTGGTATCTGCTCAAGCAACTGTATAATAAAGGACTGCTCTACAAAGGCTACACCATCCAACCCTATTCCCCAGCGGCTGGCACGGGTCTTTCCTCGCATGAGTTGAACCAACCCGGTTGCTACCGCGATGTGAAGGACACAACGGTGACGGCACAATTCCGCCTCAAGAACACCTCCGGGCTTGCCGGATTCGGTTTCCCCGAATCCTCCCTCCCCACCTACATCCTCGCTTGGACAACCACTCCCTGGACTCTCCCATCCAACACGGCTCTTTGTGTAGGTCCTAAGATTGATTACGTGGCACTCAAGGGCAAGAACCCTTACAGCGGTGAAGAGGCTATCTACATTTTGGCAGAAAGCCGTCTGTCCGCTTACTTCCAAGCAGAAAAGGACGAGGAGGGCAACGAAAAGCCGCTCGAAATCCTTTGGAAGGGTAAGGGAACTGACCTCGTGGGTCTGCGCTACCAACAACTGATGCCATGGGTGAAACCATGTGCGCTGGAAGACAACAAGGTGGTGGTGAAGGAAGACGAGGCTTTCCGTGTTATCCCTGGTGACTATGTGACGACTGAAGATGGTACGGGTATCGTACACATCGCTCCGACATTTGGTGCCGACGACGCCAAGGTGGCAAAGGATGCTGGCATCCCTTCACTCTTCGTCATCGACAAGGCTGGCGACACTCGTCCTATGGTGGACTTCACAGGTAAGTATTTCGTGAAGGATGACATGAACGAGGAGTTCGTGAATCTTTGTGTCAATGAAAGTTATTGGAAACATAGTGGCGACTTCGTCAAGAACGCTTACGACCCGAAATACAATCAGGGTGGGAAGTACGACGAGAAGGCAGCCAACAAGGATATGGACCTGAATGTGGTGCTGTGTCTGGAGATGAAGGAAGAAGGTACTGCCTTCAAGATTGAGAAGCACATCCACAACTATCCTCATTGCTGGCGCACCGACAAGCCTGTGCTTTACTATCCGCTCGACTCTTGGTTCATCAAATCGACGGCAAAGAAAGACCGTATGTTTGAGTTGAACAAGACCATCCAGTGGAAGCCTGAAAGCACTGGTACGGGACGCTTTGGCAAGTGGCTCGAAAACCTCAACGACTGGAACCTCTCCCGTTCTCGTTACTGGGGTACTCCACTGCCTATCTGGCGCAACCGCGACACTCGCGAGGAAATCTGCTCGAAGAACTCTACAACGAGATTGAGAAGGCTGTGGCTGCGGGTGTGATGGCATCGAACCCATTGAAGGAGAAAGGTTTCGTGCCGGGCGACATGCGTCAGGAAAACTACGACAAGATTGACCTGCACCGACCTTATGTAGATGACATCAAACTGGTGTCGGACAAGGGTAATGTGCTCACCCGTGAACTCGACCTCATCGACGTGTGGTTCGACTCTGGTGCCATGCCATACGCACAAGTTCACTATCCGTTTGAAAATAAGGAACTGATTGACAAGGGTATCGCCTACCCTGCCGACTTCATCGCTGAAGGTGTGGATCAGACTCGCGGCTGGTTTTTCACCCTTCATGCCATCGCCACGATGGTGTTTGACTCGGTGGCATACAAGGCGGTGATTTCCAATGGTCTTGTGCTCGACAAGAACGGCATCAAGATGTCGAAGCGTCTGGGCAATGTCATCAACCCATTCGACTGCATCGGCACTTTCGGTGCAGACGCTGTGCGTTGGTACATGATTACCAATTCTTCACCTTGGGACAACCTCTCGTTTGACCCTGAAGGTGTGAAGGAAGTGACGAGCCAGTTCTTCATCAAGTTGCAACAGGCTTATTCGTTCTTCACGATGTATGCTAACGTGGATGGCTTCAACTACAAGGAAGCAGACATCCCCTACGCTGAGCGTCCTGACTTCGACCGCTGGTTGCTCTCTGAGTTGAACACACTGGTGAAGAATGTGCAGACCTATCTTGATGACTACGACCCAACACCTGCTGGTCGTCTGATTCAGGCATTTGTCATCGATAACCTTTCCAACTGGTACATCCGTCTGAACAAGCCTCGTTTCTGGGGTGGCGAGATGACAACTGACAAACTCTCGGCTTATCAGACGCTCTACATCTGTCTCGACACATTGAGCCGACTGATTGCACCTATTGCGCCCTTCTATGCCGACCAACTCTTCCGCGACCTCAACAGCGCCACTGGCAAGGATAACTCCAAGAGTGTGCATCTCGCTAAATTCCCAACCTTCAACGAGGCATACATCGACTCTGAACTGGAAGTGGCAATGGAAGATGCCATGAAGGTGACTTCGATGGGATTGTCCATCCGTAAGAAGGTGAAGATTCCTGTGATTCAGGCACTTCAAGCCATCGCCATCCCTGACACTGATGCCGTGTTCAGTGCTCACATTGAGCGCATGAAAGACATCATCACCAAGGAGGTGAATGTGAAGGAACTTCAGTTGATGGATGGCAAGATGCTGGTGAAGAATGTGAAGTGCAACTTCCGTGTGATGGGTAAGAAGTTTGGCAAGATGATGAAAGCCGTGAGCAATGCGGTAACAGAGATGTCGCAAGCACAGATTGCCGAACTCGAAGCCAACGGACAGGTGACACTGCAAGCCGACGGACAGGATGCCGTGATTGAATTGGCTGATGTTGACATCATGTCACAGGACATCCCTGGATGGAGTGTAGCCAACGAAGGCATCACCACCGTGGCACTCGACATCACCATCACTCCTGCCTTGAAGAACGAAGGCAATGCCCGCAAGGTCATCAAGCAGATTCAGGGCCTCCGCAAATCGCAAGGTTTCGAGATTACCGACCGTATCAAGGTGATTATCACCGAAACGCCTGAAACAAAAGCGGTCCTTGACTCCTTCAAGGATAACATCGCAGCCCAAGTACTTGCCAATTCCATCGAATTGAGCAACCCCGCTGGTGAGGTGATCGACTTCGATGAATTCAAGGCAGTCATCACCGTTCAGAAAGACTAAACGCGATGGTGTCCAGAAAGAATAAATACACTATTTCCATCATCCTCTTCATGACCGTTCTTGTCATTGACCAAATCATCAAGGTCAGTGTCAAGACGGGCATGTATTTGGGTGAACGCATCGAGATCACGTCATGGTTCAGCCTTGTCTTTGTGGAGAACAACGGCATGGCATTCGGTTGGGAACTATGGGGTGGAAAACTCTTCCTCACCCTCTTCCGCATGGTGGCTGTCGTGCTCATCGGATGGTTTATTTACACTGAAATCAAGCGCAGGAGGCCGATGGGATACATCGTTTGCCTTACCCTCATTGCAGCAGGAGCGGCAGGCAACATTATCGACTGCCTCTTCTATGGGCTCATCTTCAACAATCCTCCTTATCCTCAAGTGGCAGAGTTCCAACCTTGGGGATATGGCTATGGTGAGTTCCTCTATGGAAAAGTGGTCGATATGTTTTATTTTCCTCTCATCGAGTGGGAAATGCCTACATGGATGCCCTTCTATCCAGGACAGCATTGCGTGTTCTTCTCCCCTATCTTCAACTTTGCTGACGCTGCCATTTCATGTGGCATTGTGGCATTGCTGCTGTTTTATCACAAGTTGGTCAGTCAATATCAGTTCAAGAAGCATTAGATCATGAGGTTCCGTTTCGTCATACCATTCATCATTATACCCATGTTGCTCATGGTGGCATGTGACAACCGTCCCAAAGGTGTACTGTCACAAGGCAAAATGGAGGATGTGCTGTATGACTACCACCTCATGCAAGGTATCATCGATGAATTACCTGTTAACGAACGGGAAGAGAAGGCACAAGACTACATCAATGCAGTCTTTGAGAAGCATGGCATCACTGAGGCACAATTTGATTCGTCCATTGTCTATTACAATCGTCACACCAAAGAACTTCATGAGATTTACAACAATCTGAAAAACCGCTACACAGCCGTGAATGAAGAGATTCAACTGGTGAACGGAAACAATGACATGATGGCGATTTTTGCAACTGGAGGAGACACCACCAACCTTTGGAATTCTGCCAAACTCCTCACTCTGCGCAACAAGGAACTGCTCAATAAGGAAAGTTTCACCATCCATGCTGACACAAGTTTCCGACGACAAGATCAATTCATACTCACACTAACGCCCTTATTCATCAAAGAAAGCAGAGACGACTATGACGTTACCCTTTATATCGGTTTGAGCGTACTCTACGCCAGTGGCAAGCAAATTGGCATCACACGCAATATCAATGGCAACGGACTTCAACAACTGACTCTGCAGACGAGTAAAGACGAGGACATCAAGAGCATTACAGGTTTTTTCTATTATAAAGGCAAGAAGAGCACCCGCAACTTCTGTCTCATCGACAATATCTCTCTGATTCGTATGCATGAAAAAGAGCCAGAAACCATGGAAGTTGTCGATAGTGTGAAAACTGACTCTGTGACCATCGACACACTCCCCAAACCTGTAGAGCACCGTCTGACCCCTGAAGAGATTCGCCAACAAAACAAGTCGAGCGAACACATCAACATACAAGCCGCCCCATCAGTTCGTACCCCCAACAAGATAGGACCACGAAGGAGAAGGTGAGTCCAGCAAGGTTAGGGTTTGGGTTAGGGTTAGCGTTAAGGTTAAAATGAGAAGAGTTGCTGCATCAAGAGTTTACATCAACGAAAAAGAGTTCCACAACAATCACGTTGTCGAACTCTTTGAGCATTTAGTGGTCAATCACTATCCACTTGAAGGCGAACTTCCCATGACTGAATGGCTGGGGGGCACCATCATCATTCGTGGTAGAGAAGCCTATCATACAAGACAGGTCCTATCTCCTTCGGAACTCGGCGCATACGATGGCTGTAGCAATGGCAACGTTGAGCGACTCTGAGGTTTCCCTACCCGTTGGATAGTTCGGAATGTAAAGGCGTTCCGTTACAAAAGCCTCCACGTCCTTCGACACCCCTTTCCCTTCGTTTCCCATCACAATCACACCCCGATTCTCCAACTCCTTCTGATACATATTCTCTCCATTCAAAAAGGTGCCATACACTGGAATATCATCCGCCAACCCTTGCAACATTTGAGGCAAATCCACATAATGCACCTGCACATGAGCCATTCCTCCCATGGTGGCTTGCACCGTCTTAGGATTATAAATGTCGGCACATCCTTTTGAACAAAAGATGTGTTCAATGCCGAACCAATCAGCCAATCGCACAATCGTGCCCAAATTGCCAGGATTCTGTACATCATCCAATGCCAAGCATAATTGCCGCGACACCACCTCGTCCACGCTCACCTCATAAATGGGTTGTCGGAATACTGCCAACACCTGCTGCGGCGTCTCCTGAAAACTCACCCTCCGCAATTCCTCTTCCGTCACCTCATCCACTTCCACACGATTCTTCCTCTGCTCTATCCACGCTTCATGTGCCGACAACCATTCACTGGTGGCTGCCAAGTATTTACATTCAAACACATCCAGCAAATCACCCACCAGTTTGTGACCCTCCGCCACAAACACACCCTCCGCCTTGCGATACTTCTTCATCTCCAGCGAACGCACATACTTGATTCTGTTCTTACTAATCATTCCACATATTTTGTACAAAGGTACGAAAAAACTCCTAACTCCTAACTCTTAACTCCTAACTTTTTCCTACCTTTGCAAAGATTTTTCAAAATTCACTTGTGAAACTCCATCTTCCATATATATATGTCATCATCATCTTGTTGAGCATGCTCGCTGGGGCTTGTTCTGTGGAGAAGTATATTCCCGAAGGAGAGCACATGCTGACAGGGGTGGCTGTGACGTGCGATGACGAGGAGGTGATGAAGACCTATATGTTAGGAGATTATGTCACCCAACAAACAAACTCCAAATGGTTTGGAGCAAGGGTGCCCTTGAAAATCTACATGCTGTCGGGCACTGACACGACAAAGAGGTCATGCCGATTCTGGCGAAAATTAGGTGAAGCACCTGTACTGTACGACAGCGTGAAATCGGAAAGAACCAAGAACGACATCGAACAGGTGCTGAACAATGCTGGATACATGAAGGCAGAAGTGGAAGAGTTCAAGATGGTGAAGGGAAAGAAGATGAACGTGCTCTATAATGTACATCCCAAGGAACGATACACCATCCGGAATGTACACCGCATCGTGGAAGACCGAGGACTCCGACATTTCATCATGGTGGAAGACACCGCAAACTCTCTGTTGAAGACAGGACTCCCCTTTGAGGTAACTGCCTTGAATGGGGAAAGAAATCGGATTGCCACTCACTTGAGAAACAATGGATATTACAAGTTCACGAAAGACGACATCCGTTTCAGTGCTGACACTGCACGAAACTCGACCGAAGTGGATGTACAGATGCTTGTAAAACTACAACAAGACAACGGGCGAACGGAAGCGACAGAACACAAACAATACACCATCGGAACCGTCAAGTTCTTGACTGACGTGACCAATCCCAACGAACCGACAGACAGCATCCACTATAAAGGGTACGACTTTCTGTATCAAGAGAACTCACACTTCCGCAAGCGACTGCTCATCAGCCACTCGTTAGTACGCCCCAACGAACTGTACAATGATAACCACTATCGCCGTACCTACACCAACTATGCCCGTCTTGGCGCCATTTCATTCTCCAACATCAACTTAATGGAACGTCCTGGCAGCGACACGCTCGATTGCAACATCATCGTCAATCATGCCAAACCCCACTCTTTCGGATTCGATGTGGAAGCGACCAATTCGGCTGGCGACCTCGGTGCAGCCCTCTCCACCTCCTACCAGAACAAGAACCTCTTCCGTGGCTCAGAATCATTTACGTTCAAGATCCGTGGTGCCTATGAAGCCATCACTGGATTGGAGGGCTATGATGGCAACAACTATGTAGAAGTGGGTGCCGAATCGGCACTAGGGTTTCCCTCTTTTCTTTTTCCCTACGTGAAACGCGAATGGGGAACAGAGCACAATGCGTCATCAGAAATCGCTTTGCAATATAACCTGCAAAACCGTCCCGAATTCCAACGACATGTGCTCACTGCTGCATGGCGCTACAGGTGGAACAACACAAATCAACGGGTACAGCACCGCTTCGATTTGCTGGAAGTGAACTACGTCTATATGCCTTGGATTTCGAAAACTTTCAAGGAGCAGTACCTCGACTCTTTAGGCAGGACGAACGCCATTCTGAAATACAACTACGAGAACCTGCTCATCACCAAGATGGGCTACACCTATTCATACAATTCGCTCGGAGCACGTGAGCAGACTTATGGCAAGAATGCATACACGATACGTTTCAACATCGAGACATCGGGGAATGTGCTGAATGCTATTACTCACTTGGCAAACGGAAAACGAAACACGACAGGTCAGTACACCTTCTGCGGAACGGCTTTTGCACAATATGTGCGCGGCGATTTTGACTATTCCAAGAGCATCCGCATCGACAAAAATAATTCCGTAGCCTTTCATGGCGCATTAGGTATTGCCTATCCTTATGGCAACTCCGACCAATTACCTTTCGAAAAACGCTACTTTGCCGGTGGAGCCAACAGCGTGCGTGGATGGTCGGTGCGTTCACTCGGCCCTGGCACCTACAATGGTAAGGATAAAGGCATCAACTTCCTCAATCAGTCAGGTGACATCAAACTTGATCTCAGCCTCGAATACCGTGCCCAACTCTTCTGGAAGTTCAGTGGAGCCGCCTTTGTCGATGCTGGTAACATCTGGACCATCCGCGAATATAAGGATCAACCTGGTGGCGAGTTCCGTTTTGGCACGTTCTGGAAGGAGATAGCCCTCAGTTACGGCATAGGCCTCCGCATGGATGCTAACTTCTTCATCGTTCGCTTCGATGCCGGCATGAAAGCCATCGACCCTGCCTATGAAGGTCGAGACCACTACCCCATCACTCACCACGACTCCGACCGCGACTTCGCCTTCCACTTCGCTGTGGGCATGCCGTTCTAACAGAATCGTACCCCTCGACTACGGTATTCCGTACCCCTCGGGTACACCACTTCGTACCCGAGGGGTACGGTTTCTCATCAAAAGAATGATTATACGGCATAAATATACAAATTCAGATATTCAAATAAGAAAAAACATCTTTTCCACTCTCGATTCTATGAAAATTTCGTAACTTTGCAAAAGAAATAAAATAACACATATATAATATGTACAGAACACATACCAACGGAGAGTTGAGACTCTCCGATGCAGGCAAGCAGGTGACGCTTGCCGGATGGGTGCAGCGCACAAGAAAGATGGGTGCACTGACTTTTGTTGATTTGCGTGACCGTTATGGCATCACGCAATTGGTGTTTAACGAGGAGGCAAATGCTCCGTTGTGCGAACAGGCAAACAAACTGGGACGAGAGTTCGTGATTCAGGTGATGGGCACAGTGGCTGAGCGTTACAGCAAAAACAAGAACATCCCGACAGGTGACATCGAGATTGAGGTGAGCGAACTGACGGTGCTGAACGAATCCATCACACCTCCGTTCACGATTGAAGACAATTCTGACGGCGGCGATGACTTGCGCATGAAATATCGTTATCTGGATTTACGCCGCAACGCTGTCAGAAAGAATCTTGAGTTGAGACACAAATTCTGCATCGCTGTGCGCAACTATTTGAGCAACCTCGGTTTCCTCGAAGTGGAAACCCCAATGCTGATTGGTTCCACTCCCGAAGGTGCACGTGACTTCATCGTGCCATCACGCATGAACCCAGGACAGTTCTATGCCCTGCCCCAATCTCCACAGACACTGAAGCAACTGCTGATGGTGGCAGGCTTTGACCGCTACTTCCAAATCGTGAAGTGTTTCCGCGACGAAGACCTCCGCGCCGACCGTCAACCTGAGTTCACACAGATTGACTGCGAAATGTCATTCGTCACTCAGGAAGACATCATCCAGACTTTCGAAGGTATGGCGAAACATTTGTTCAAGGAGTTGAGAGGTGTGGAGATTGAAGGTGACTTCCTCCGTCTGCCTTGGATTGAATGTATGAAGCGTTTCGGTAGCGACAAACCCGACATGCGCTTCGGCATGGAATTTGTTGAACTGGACGATGTACTGAAAAAGGGCACATTTGCTGTATTTGATGATGCTGCCTACATCGGCGGTATCTGTGCACCAGGTTGTGCTTCCTACACGAGAAAGGACATCGACAAACTGACCGAATGGGTGAAGCGTCCGCAGATTGGTGCAAAGGGTATGGTGTATGCCCGTGTGCAGGAAGACGGCACGGTGAAGTCATCGGTAGATAAATTCTATACTCAAGAAGACCTGCAAGCCTTGAAAGAGAAGATGCAAGCCAAGCCAGGTGACCTCATCCTCATTCTGAGTGGCGATGATGCCATGAAGACCCGTAAGCAGTTATGCGAGTTGCGTCTGGAAATGGGCGAACGCCTCGGTTTGAGAGACAAGAATAAGTTTGCCCTCTTGTGGGTGACCGAGTTCCCGATGTTTGAGTGGAGTGACGAAGAGCAACGTCTCATGGCGATGCACCATCCGTTCACACATCCGATGGATGAGGACATTCACCTGCTCGACACAGACCCTGCAGCCGTACGTGCCGATGCCTACGACATGGTGTGCAACGGCATCGAAGTGGGTGGCGGTTCCATCCGTATCCACGATCCGAAACTGCAAGCCAAGATGTTTGAAATACTCGGCTTCACACCCGAGAAGGCACAGGAGCAGTTTGGTTTCTTGATGAACGCCTTCAAGTATGGCGCACCTCCACACGGTGGTTTGGCATACGGACTCGACCGTTGGGTGAGCATCTTTGCAGGTCTCGATTCCATCCGCGACTGCATCGCCTTCCCGAAGAACAACAGTGGTCGCGATGTGATGCTGGATGCTCCATCGTTTGTAGATCAGAAACAACTGGACGAAGATTTCATTGCACTTAATTTGCCAAAAGAACAATAGACAATGCAACTGACCTTTTTCAGCCTCGGAAGCGGCAGTTGCGGCAATTGTTACTATCTGGCGACAGATACTGATGCCATCATCATCGATTGTGGCATCAGCATCCGTCGTTTCAAGAAGAACATGTTGGAATATGGGATGAAAATCGGCAAGGTGAAAGGAATGCTCATCACCCACGACCATGCCGACCACATCAAGGCTGCGGGCAAACTCAGCAAGGAATACGGCATTCCTGTCTATACGACACCTCTCATCCATGAAGGAATGAATCGCAACTGGCAGAATTCCGTGAAAATCCCTGTGGAGAACCGCCATCACATCGACAAGAATGAGCCGTTTGAAATTGGCAAGTTCCGCATCACCGCCTTTTCCCTACCCCACGACGCATCCGAAAATGTCGGCTACTTCATCGAAGTGGGCGATGAGCGCTTCACGATCATGACCGATGTGGGTGATGTGACCGAAAACGTGAAACAATACATCTTAAAAAGCACACATCTTATTCTTGAAGCCAACTATGACGAAGAGATGTTGTGCCAAGGACGCTATCCTGAGATACTGAAAGAACGTATTGTCAGCGGACATGGACACTTGTCAAACAAGAAAGCAGCATCTGCACTTGCCGAAAATTTCCATGCCGACCTCAAGAACGTGTGGCTCTGTCATCTGAGCGAGGAGAACAATCACCCCGAACTGGCACGCAAGACGGTGGAAACGATTCTTCGTAGTTATGGCATCATCGCAGGAGTGGACTTCACGCTCGACGTGTTGCGCCGCAAGATTCCTACGGGACCATTCCAACTCGGTGAAGTGGCAAACTGCCAATACAGCCTGCCATTTGAAGGCTAAAATCATTAATTAAAACAAAAAATCGCCCGAATCTCAAGAAAAATTTGTACCTTTGCATAACTTTCCGATATCCTATCGGGAAGAACTATTAAGCATGGAAGCAAAGAAAGTACTATTTATCACAACAGAGATTGAACCCTTCGTTCCAGAGAATGAACATTCCCTGAAGGGACGCATTCTCCCTCAATCCATCCAGGAACTCGGACACGAAATCAGAACCTTCTCTCCGAAATGGGGCAACATCAATGAGCGCCGCAACCAGTTGCATGAAGTCATCCGTCTGTCAGGCATGAACCTCATCATCGACGACACCGACCACCCGCTCATCATCAAAGTTGCCACCCTTTCGGCATCAAAGATGCAGATTTACTTCATCGATAATGATGACTACTTCATGAAGCGAGGCATCTTGACAGACAAAGAAGGGAAAGAATATACTGACAATGGAGAGCGTGCCATTTTCTATGCACGTGGTGTGTTGGAGACAGTCAAAAAATTAGGTTGGCATCCAGACATCATCCATTGCTACGGATGGGCTGCAGCATTGGCACCTTTCTATATCAAGCAGGCATACAGCGATGAGCCGTCATTCCGCGACACAAAAGTTGTGATGGAAGTATCAGCCAAAGAGTTTGAGAAAGACCTCGGTGTGGACAAAGCCAAATTTGTAGAATACAAGGATGCACACTACGACGACATCAAAGATATTTGTGGTGAGGTGTATGGACACACTGAGTTGGAAAAGATTGGCGTAAAATTTGCCGATGGCGTCATCGTGGAGAACAAGAAAGTCAATCCTTCCATCGTGGAATATGCAAAGTCATTAGGACTTTCCATCCTCAAGCCCGTAAAATCAGAAGACATCAAGGAGACATACAACAAATTCTACGAGTCACTATTCTAACGGAAGATTTAATGAGTTCAGCCAAATGAAGAATCTCAAGCATTTCATAGCAGGAAGCATGGTATTGCTCACGTTGATTGCGTGTGACGACAACACTTCCACATTAGGTGTTGACATGATGCCTCCCTCCGACCTCGTGAACAAAAATTATAAAGTGTATGATGTCACTACAGAGTCCTATGAGGTAGGTAATTCTGTGTTGGCACGCACCAATATGTCCTATCTCGGACGTTTCACAGACCCTGAGACAAACACGACTATCACAAGCGATTTCCTGACACAATTCCATAGTGACGAAGGCATCAATTTTCCTTCCACCATTGTTAATGACTCATGCACAAGATTTGACCTCAGACTCTTCATCGACGACTTCATTGGAGATTCCCTCCAATCATTTAAGTTAAGCGTCTATGAACTCGATCAACCTCTTGATCCTAACGCCGATTATTATACTAATATCAACCCCGAAGACTACTACGACACAAAGGCTCAACCCATCGCGACCAAATGGTTCACAATCAGCGACCGCACCATCAGTGATAACGAACGATGGGCTAAGACTTATACCCCAAACATTCTCATCAGTTTACCCACCAGCCTTGGAACAGAAATCATACGTGACCATAAAGCACACCCTGAACATTTTAGCAACACCTCAACTTGGTTGAAGAGTGGAAATCCGTGCAGTAAAGGTCTCTATTTCAAACTTGAACATGGTGATGGTGCCATGGCATACATCAGTCTTGTACAAATGAACCTTTTCTTCCACTATTATGATGATTTCCTTCAGCGAGACACTGTCAGCATGGCTTCTTTTGCAGCCACTGACGCAGTGGTGGAAGCCACACATTTCGAAAATTCCAACCTTGAAAAACTCCTTACCGACAAAAGTGCGACCTATCTGAAGAGTCCTGCTGGTATATTCACTCTCGCCACTATACCTGCTGATCAAATCAATGTACAAGACACTATCAATTCTGCCAAACTCACATTGACAAGATATAATGATGTGGTAAGGGGGGCATTCAAACTTAACACCCCCCAAACCGTACTTCTTGTCCGTCTGGATGATTATTTGAATGGATTCTTCGAGAACTATCAAATCAACGATAGCAAGGAGTCCTATCTTGCGACCTTCAATAGCAACACTAACACTTACCAGTTCAGCAACATTGCGCGCTTGGTCACCAGAATGGCAAAAGAAAAGCAGCAAGGTAAAGCCACGGAGAACTGGAACAAAGTGCTGATCATCCCTGTTGAGCCTACTAAAGACTCTAATGGCAATATCGTCAAACTCAACCACGATTTCAGTATGAGCAGCGCCCGGCTTGTTGGAGGTACCGCCAACAAGGTAAAACTGGAAGTAATCTATTCCAACTTCAAATAAAATAAAAGAGAATGAGGACTTCCTCTAAAAAAAGAGAATGAGGACTTCCTCATTCTCTTTTTTTCTCTCTCAGAAAACCTTCATTTCTTGAATCTTCAATTTCTTATTTTTTCCACCAGCGGCAACACCACCTTCTTAATCACCTTTTCCGTCAGTTGGTGCTCCCCGTCGAAGCGGATGACATGGTCAGCCAGGTAGTTTTTCTTGAAGAGAGCCTCGGCATTTGTCACCGTTGTGTCATGCAGTCCCACCAGACACCAGCACAGTTGCTTCTCCTCCTGCGTAATGTTTTTGAACTGCTGACGCTCCATCTGATTGTAGTGCTGGATGATGTCCTTCGTAATCTTAAATGTCTTGGCACCGTCATACCGGTCGTTGAAGAAATGATATTCCCCCGTCTTCAGCACCTTCGAGTTCATCGACATCGTGAATGCAGGGTTCACCAAGATGCGTTTGAAGCCGCGCATCTGCTGGGCATACATGCCACCCATGCTCGTGCCCACAATGAGGTCAGGTTGCTCTTTCTCGCACAGTTCCTTTAGATAAGGCAGTGCCTCAGCAGGGTCAACAGGGATGTCAGGAGCCACCACCACGTCATTCGGCAGTTCCCTTCTGAATGTCTCCACGGTTCCACTCGCATGCGAGGAACCAAATCCATGAAAATAGATCAGTTTCATATATTTCTTAACTCTTAATTCCAAAAACTCTAAACTCTAAAACTCTCAACTATTCTTCCTCAAGTACATCTCGTGGTCAATGTTTTTCGGATACTCCTCCTTATAGTGTGTCACCATCAGCAAGGTCTTGTTTCGCCGCTGGCAGAACACCTCAATGATGTCCTTCACCAACCTTCGGTTCCTCAAGTCAAGACCGTGCAGAGGCTCGTCCAGAATCAGCAGCGACGGGTCTTTCACAAACGCCCTTGCCAACAGCACCAGACGCTGCTCACCACTGCTCAGTTTCAGGAATGTCGTGTCAGCATACCGCTTCACGCCAAACACATCCATCCAGAACTCACACACTGCCCTCTGTTCCTGCTTCGGTTTGCGGTACAGTCCCGACACGTCGCTCAGACCGCTCGCCACGATGTCGATGGCAGGCACGTCCTTCATATAGGCACGGTGCATCTCAGGCGAGATGTAGCCGATATGTCGCTTGATGTCCCAGATACTCTCTCCCTTACCACGCTGATGACCAAACAACACAATGTCGTTCGCATAACTCTGTGGATTGTCTGCACACACGATGCTCAGCAGCGTCGATTTGCCAGCCCCGTTCTCACCATTCAGCGCCCAATGTTCGCCCTGTCTCACCGTAAAACTCAAGTCCTTCAGTATCGTGCGCTCCCCATAGCGGATGTTCACGTTTCGGAAGTCAATCACAGCATCGGAATCCATCGAAGACCATGATGCCTCCGATTCCTCATTAGGCAAAGCCCGAATTGCACGCTCCATTTCTTCCGACAGCACCCTCTGAGGCACGGGCATCCTGCTGTCCCTGTATTCCTGCAGCGTCATTTTCCGTCCCACCTGCATGTCCTTCACGGGCACCACGTGCGTAATGAAGTCAGGAATGTCATCCGTCTTCGACAGCACCAGCACCACCGACACGTTCGTTTCCCTCGTCAGTAGTGTCAGAAACTCGCCCAACTGTGCACGTGCTGTCACGTCCAGCCCGATGAAGGGATTATCCATAATGAGCACCCTCGGGTTCGTCAGCAGTGTCTTCGTCAGTTGAAATTTTCTCAACTCACCACTGCTCAGCAAGATGACATGCTTGTTCAGCAACTGTTCCAGATGAAACACCTCATACAGATGTCTCCTCACCTTCTCCAGTTCTCGGTGCATCGCAGCCTTGTCAGCCTCCTCCTGAGCCAGTCGTTCCGTTTCCTGTTCAGGCGTCTCCTCACGCACCAGAAACTTGTCAAACACCGTCTTTCTCGACAATCCCTCTTCTGCTATGCGGAAAGACTCCGCCAGCAAATCCCTCACCAGCGGTGTCTCCTCAATGTCGTTCTGGTTCCATCGCTGCTGGTAGTAATACACTCCCTCATTTGTGCCGTATGAGTCCCGGAACGACAGGTACTTCATGTTGTCACTCACCAACGTCGCCTTGCTTGGTGCAAAGTCATACTTCACCCCGTTCATCGGCATCAGCGCACACTTGCCCGTCAGAATATCCACCAACCTTGTCTTGCCGCTGCCATTATCACCAACAATCGCCAACTGCTCACCAGCCAGCAACTCAAAATCAATCGGTGCTCCCATCCTCATCTGCGGATGACGCACCACTCCACCCTTTATCTCAATGATTTTCTGCATATCCATTTCCGTTTACGCCTGCAAAGTTACGACTTTTTCTTCACACACACAAAACAAAAGAGGCTCAGGGTGTTCCTGAGCCTCTTTCCGTGATGTCTGTGGTTTAGAACCCCGAGAGATTCTTCTACCATTCGAGCAGTTCCTCTTCGCCGAAGTCGGGGATTTTGGGGGCATCGCCGCCACCGCCGCCACCGCCGCCGTAGCCGGGGCTTGTAGCAATCACACCTTGCATCTTGATCTC
>CAJOLW010000009.1 GCA_905235525.1 uncultured Bacteroidaceae bacterium | reverse complement strand
TTCTTTCCTCCTCATGGCGGTCTTTTTGCCCTGGAACAGGCTCGTGCTTTGAAAGCCCAAGGCAACGAGGTTCGCATGCTGGCTTGTGTGCAACTTGGTCTATCGGTCGATCAGTCTTTCTACTATAAGGCACGCCGTGACCGCTGGTGGGAAGTAATGGAAGGTGTGGAGGTCTATCGTTGCTACATGCGTGCCATGCCTCGTGTCATCCGTGCTAATCAGCAGCGTTGGTGTCGCATTGTACTGGAGATGTATGAGGAGTACAAGCAGCGGTATGGCCGTCCCGATGTGCTGCATGCCCATTGTTGTCAATGGGCGGGAGTGGCAGCAAGGATGGTGGCTGAAAAGGAAGGTATTCCTTATTTCATTACCGAACATCTTCCATCAGGTATTTTTGAGGCGAACTATGGAAAGGGATGGCGCAAGGCAGAGTGGGCTAAAGGGTTGCTAAAAGAAACATACGAGCATGCCCGCCAAGTGATTCCTGTGTCTGCCGAACTGGTGGATGACTTGGCTCCTTTCTTTGGCAAGGGCTATTCGTTCACTCCTATTTCTAATATCATAGATGTGGATTTCTTTGCTTATAGACCAAGAAAGGCAAGAGGTCATGGTCCATTCCGTTTCTGTTGTTTGGCTATAGGCGATGTTTACAGAAAGGGGTATGATGTGTTGGCGAAGGCGATGAAGAATATGAATCGGGCGAAGGAAAGGGAAGAGTTTGTGGACATCGAACTACATATTGCAGGAAAAGGAACGGAGAGCGAGAAGATGAGAAGGTTGTTTGCTGGTATGGAGAATGTGATCATTCATGGTGAACTAAACAAGGAAGGGGTGCGTGATTTGCTTTACGAATCAGACGCTCTTGTGCTTGCCTCGCGCAGTGAAGCGCAGGGATTGGTGATTATGGAGGCTGTGTGTACGGGGATTCCTGTGGTCACGACCGATGCGATACCACAAAATGCCTTGACTGAAGGGGCTTGCCTGATTGCCAAGGCTGGCGATGCACTCTCTTTACGTCAGCGTATGCAGGAGGTTGTCAGGTTGGATTTTGATCTCCAATGGAGTGAAAACTTAAGAAAAAAAGTAGCACCAGACGTCATTGCACGGAAAATCATAGAAGTGTTCAATCAAGCATGACCCATTCCTTGCCTTGGAGGGCATCATCTGAATGGGGATAGAGCCGGGGATTGAACCAATGGGCTGGCATGACGACCTTTTTGTATGAATTCTGATTTAAAAAAGCAGCCCACCAACTGTAGGTGCTATTGGCGATGATGTTATGCTTACAGCCACTCATGAGTTGCATGTCAAAGTGGCTTCCCCAACCAGCAGTGGGATTCCCCTCTACCCATTCGCAGGTGGCTGGTAAATTTTTTTTAGCCCATGTAAGGTCATCGGCGAAGACGAAGAAACGGGGATTTGTCAGGTGTTGTCTCATGTAGTCGATAGCATGGGCGTAGTATTCGGCAGTACAGGTGTTTTGGAACCATGGCAGGGATATGTAATCTTTGGCTTTTCGGATATGAATGCCCACGGATTCTTCTTGAGCCATCCGTGTTGCCCACTCTTTATTTGTGGTGTCTTTCTCGAAGGGAGCGAACTGGAAATCCTTTCGAATGTGTTCCTCTACTTCCTCCACCATGCTGGCTCGTTGGAAGTAGCCAATCAGGTAGGGACGTTCGCAGAGTTCTTCATCGTTAGGAATTCGAAAGGTGGGATCTTTGATCCGCCACCACACTCTGCTGGCATGGGGGATGCGTCTTCTTACTTTGGAGAAGACATCGCTGCCACCGCCATAGTTGAAGATGAGTTTTGTCGGGGCTTCAGCCATCATGGCTTTGGGAAAGATGCGTTGCCATTCCACTTGTTCGTGCGCATGAATTTTTCGGAAACTTTCATCATCTACCCACACCTGATAACCTTTCTTCTGAAGATAAAGATAGAAAGCATACTGAAACATTCGGTTTGCCAATCCCGAATGCAGGCGAATCACGATGTCTGGCTTCTTTCTCATGGCGGTCAATGAACGGTGGAAACTACCAGTCTTCTGATGAAAAGGGCGATAGACCACAATAGGGTAGAACTGGTGACAAACTTAATGATTTGGGCTTTTATATTAAGCCCAGCATTCCATGTATTAGAGGATATGAGAGCCTCTTCACGCAAAGTGTTGCTATGACAGCGAAAGGCATGCATCAATAAGGCATATACTCGGTATTCAAAGTAGCGTTGCAGCCTTTCATCCTTGAGATTGAAAGTTTCAGCAAGGTCATAGTCCAGTTGTGTAGTACCCTTCACAAAGTGAAACTGTTTCTCTTCATCGTGGGTGCAAGAGATGGTTTTCCCCCCTACTGTATAATATAATGTGGGTTCATTGATGTATGCCACCTTACCTGCCCTTGCCAACATGAAGCATACCTGTACATCCTCACATCCGTAGGTCTTGTTATCTATCAGTTGCGGGTGCTGCTTATAGGTGCTAAGCATCACCTCGGTACGGTACAGCGCTGAACAGAGATGGATGACAGGGCGTTTCAGTTGGGTCAGAATGGGAATGAGCAGTTCTTGTCCATCCATGATTTCAGTCTTTCCTTTGGGTGTATGGAAACAGAGTTGAGGGTGTGGAAGGGAAATCTCTCCTGTGTGGGCATTGCGACACAGATAGTCTGTATGTACAAGGGTCACGTCGGGGTGAGACTCCATGATACACACTTCTTTTTCCAGTTTCTGCGGGTCACTCCATTCGTCATCCCCGGCACAATCGGCAATGTATTGTCCTTGAGCAGCCAGCAAGCAATCAAAATAGTTCTTGACAATACCCTTGTTAGAAGAGTTGGCAAAAAGTCGGATGGAGTCGGGATATTTCTCCGCATATTGCCGACACACCTCAAGAGTGTGGTCGGAGGAACAGTCTTCTCCTACCAGAATCTCAATAGGAACATGACATTCCTGCCGCAAGATGCTGTCAAGCGTTCGCCCGATAGTATCCTCCTGATTATATGTGCATACGATGACCGAGATGAGATTCTTTTTTTTCATCCTATTTAATTCTTATCAATGACGAGCCTGTCGTTTCAGCGCGTCCTGTATTCAGTTGTACGGCATATACCCCACTTTTCAATGTGGGAAGGGGTATCATGTATCTTTTCTGCCCAGGGGGAAGTTCTTCTCTATGTACTTGTTGCCCATTGAGGCTGTAAAAGAAGATGTCAGCAGAGGTCGCCATGGGTTCTTCCAACTGCACATACAGTGTATTCCCCTTCATGCTCAGGAGCGTTTGTTGAGGCAAATGATGATCAATAATACCAGTATTCTCCAGTTCCAATACGTGCAACAATCCTTTATAAGCATCAATTTCCCCGTATCCATACAAATTGTTGGGGTAGGTGAGTGTGGGGTCATAGTGCCTACTGGTGGCAGCAATGGTTTCCATTACTTCCTGCGGAGTCAGGGTAGGTTTAGCCTGTAGCCATAAAGCAATGATGCCCCCTACTACAGGGGCTGACATGGAAGTTCCGCTGCTTGAGTTCCAAGGATAGGTGCGGCCTTCATACTCGAAATGACGCACATCCCATCTGATTTCCTGTGCTTCAGGGTGTTCCTCCAAATACCAAGTGCTATTAGAAGAAATCACATTACATCCTGGAGCCATCACATCTGGTTTGATGCGTCCGTCCAGTGTCGGTCCCAGGCTGCTCATTGTGCAGCGAACACCATCCGTCCCTTCTTCCACATGCTTCCATTCGCCCAGATAATTGGTCACACCTGTACGGTAGATGGTAACGCCTACACTAATGACGCTTGGTGAACAGGAAGGGGCAAGGATGCTGTATCCATTGGTGGCATCGTTGAGGGTGGGGTCAAGTGTGTTAGTCGTCATGTTGCCCACGTACTTGAACATCTCAATATCAGTGTCTTTCCCTATCAGTTCTACGGATACAGGTGCATTCTGTCCACCCACTTTCCCTGTCTCCAAGTCTTCTATCAACAGTTCGAAAGCGGTTTGTTCAGGCTTATAGTAGTTAGGGTAAGCAGCCATTGTTACTACAAATCTTTTTTTTCCATCTGAGGTGAGTGTGTCACTATATAGGCTGTCTGGAGTTTCGTAGATAGCCGGGCTTGATAGCGTATAGGTCAAGGGCGTTTCATTACCTGACCCGTAGAATTTCAGACGGACACTCATGTTCTTTTGTCGGTCATACGACCTGAGGAGTGAGAGAAAATAAGGTCGATTACTGCTGATGAAAGTGCCTGCTTTCTCTGCTGAAGCCTCTTTGTGCAGATAGGTCTTCTCCCGTCCCTCATTGCCGGCTGCTGCCACGATAATGCGTCCTGGCCCCACCATCTTGTCCAACACTTGAAGAAACAGTTGATCTTCGTCATACATTGATGCATGAAACCCTTCGCTAAACGAGATAACGCAGGGCTTTCCCACCGATTCGGCATAATCAAAGATGTACTGAAACCCCAATAGATCCACTGTACTCGTGTATTTGTATCGGATGGATTCGTCAATGATGTCAATATTGTTAGAAGTGGCGTTGGCGACCAAGCAGAGGTCGGCTTCAGGTGCCATCCCTATGTAAGAAGATGTGGTTCTTGATCCTTCCGCACCGCTACCAGCCGCAATGCCTGCCGTTTGTGTGCCATGCGTCTGGCTCAATCCGTCTCTGCTGTGCTTAATGTTTAGCAGTGCTTCCTTTCCTACATAGTCTCTCCCCACAACGAGTGTGCTGTTCAGTGTGTCGGTTGAGAGTTGATCCCACAGCCGTCTTATACGGTAGCGGTGGAGATATCGGCTATAAAAATTGGGGTGAGTCAGGTCGAAGCCTATGTCTTCTATACCTATCACTACCCCCGTTCCGTCAAAAGCGGGAATTTCAGAAGTTCTGTCCCGCACCATTTGGACACCTACCTTCACAGCCGTCGTGTCAACCAAGATGGAACAAGGCTCATTGGCTTCAATGCGTTCCACATTGGCACAGGCTGCTAAGTCATACAAACGATTTACAGGTATGTCGGCTGCGTAGATGTCACCCCACTGCGCCAGTGCTTTGCTTTCATGTTCAGACAATAAGGCATAAGCATCACGGGGGTCACCCTCGATGCGCACCAGTGCACAGATGCGTGTACTCGTCCCTCCTTCATGACCCATTGCTTTTCTCGTATTTTTGCCCATGCACGCTACTTGACGCACTATGCTTGACATCTTCCGACGCTCGTTTGAAGATTGGGCATGAAGTGCTATACAGATACTTGCCAATACTGCTACGGCACAGAGTCTTATGGATTTAATCATCCTTTTCTTTATCTGATAATCAATATTTTTGCTACAGCACCCTTTTCCCCCTCTTCATCTGTACATAGGGCATAGTAAATACCAGAAGCAACACGACGACCGTTCTGCATACAACAATCCCATGTGAATTCGCCGCCGATGCTGGTACCTTCTGTCACCAATTTTCCAGAAACGCTCACAATCTTCACGTTTGAGTTATACATCAGTCCTGTGATGTGTACCTTTCCTTGATATTCGGGACGGACAGGATTAGGGTACACTTTAAGACTCTTTGAACTTATAGATGTGGCAGGGTCGGTGGCATCGCCATGATAGGAGCATAAGCCTTTGTCGGTTGCGATGAACACTTCTCCCGTCTCACCATTGATGGCAATGTCGTTGATGGTGTTGCTGATAAGTGGACTGTTTTCAGCAGTGAAGTGTTCAATTGTCTCCATGCCATTGGCACTGATGAGGTACACACCATTATCTACGGTTCCAATCCATTTACGGTTTCCACCATCAATAGTAATACATTTTACATTCACACCATTTAATAAATAGTCCGCCAGGTTGCTTCCATCATTGCGTGGTACTTTCAGTTGGGTGAGGTGGAAATCTTTGTCAAAAACGGTAGAAGGGTCTTCGCAGACAAAAAGTCCGTGGCTGGTGCCAATCCACATACTGCCATCCAATGTTTCAGTAATGTCATATACAAAGATTGGGTCATAGTCGATTCCATCTTGATTGTGGAATGAATGAATGAATATGTAGTTGTCATCAGTATGCGTGGAGAGAGTTCCGTTATAGTTCATGACAAGGATGCCAGCATAATGCCCAGTAGTGGCATCGCGTCTGCTGTTCGACCACATCCATCCACGTCGGTCAAATATAATCTTATCAAAGGTTGTATGTCCCGCAATGTCATCAAAATAGATAGAAGTCCATGTCCTATCTTTTTTTAAGATACGGACAATTGTATCGCACTCATTGTTCATCATCCACAGATTGCCGTCGTTGTCATAGTTCAGCGCTGTCGTACGTATGTACAAATGAGCGTTTTTAGAGTCTGGAAGAATGGTAGTAAGGGGTGAGTTCTCATAACTGTAGTGGTTGGCCAGTTTGTAATCCTTGAATTCATAGATACCGCTTCTCATGGTACCCAGCCAGTGATGCTCTGTATCATTAGGGTCTTGTACTACGTCGGTCACATTCTGATAAGCAGGTTCTCCAACTAATGCAATGGCTGCTTCCTCTTCAAATGTGGTCCATTTTCCGTTCTCATACTTCAGAGCCATGCCGGGATAATTCACGTTGGGGTAGTAGAAGTTTCCACCTGCCATCAGCAGCCGGTTTCCATGGGTATAGAGGTGATAGGAATAGTTTCTTGTGGGTGAATTGGGCACAATGTCTTTCACTTTTTCCAGCATTTCCGTCGCTTCTTTTTTCTCTTCTGCTGTCTGACCAAAAGTAATGGTACTGCCTGTAACCTTTTTCCAGTTATTAACATCCAGTAAGTTCTGACTGCGGTCACCTTCCATCACACCTGATGCTGTCTTTGCATAGATTTTTTGTCCTTCGATGGTGGCATTGGTCACTTTGTCATCAAAGTTGTAGAAATCAACAAAATAACCATCTTTTAGGTTGATTAATGCCAAACCAGAGTTAAGACTGATGAGTGCTTCACTACCTACTACGTTCAATTCGTTGATGGTCTTGTCACTCAACACCTTGGCTTTCAAATCGGGCATATTCCAACGTGTGTGGTCCATGCCCAACAAATCAATATTGCTGTTCTGATAGAGAATGACTAATTGTTTTGTTGCAGACGAATAAGCAATGTCGGCAATGCCGAAATCGCTCAGGGCATTTGCCTTGTCGTACAGTTCCACAGTCTGGTCTTCTGTGTCGTAACTATAGAGGTCTGCATTGGCAAGAACAAAGATGCGTGAGTCCGTTTTCACCGCTTTTGTGGCATTGTGATAGGAGGCATAGATGTTCCAGTCACCAGCATGTGTGATGCTGATGTCTAACAAGCATACCAATATGATGAATAAAAGTCTTCTCATATCTTTTATAACTTATAACGAATTTATAATGGCTTTATTGCTTTGACCATGCGGTTGTTACCAAACATGTCCTGCCGTAAATCCACCTCTTGATAGTTCATGTCTTGTAATAATTGTACCACCTCTCTTCCGAAACGACGATTGATTTCAAAAAAAAGTGCTCCTCCTCCTCTCAGTTTCTGTAATCCCAACTCTCCTATTCGTCGATAGAAAAGCAATGGGTCATGGTTGGGAACAAACAATGCGATTCGTGGTTCGTGCTCCAACACGTTTCGCTCCATCTCTTGGGCTTCTTCCTCGCAGATGTATGGGGGATTGCTAACTATCACATCAAAATAGTTGTCCGTTGTCCGTTGTCCGTTGTCCCATAACAACACATCCACCTTTTTCACCTTTATCTCCACACCATTCCTTTCAGCATTCTCTTTTGCCACTTGTAAAGCCACATCACTCACATCCCAAGCCTCCACTTCTGCTCCTTCCAGTTTTTTAGCCAAAGCCACAGCAATGCACCCACTCCCTGTGCCGATGTCAAGAATACGGATTCCCTCTTCCCTCTTTTTTCTTCCCTCTTCCAGCACCCACGCCACTAATTCTTCTGTTTCTTTCCTCGGGATGAGCACGCCAGGTGTTACTTTCATGGTCATTCCACAGAAATCCGCCTCTCCCAATACATATTGTACAGGTTCTCCTTCTGCAATCCTTTGGGCGTGCTGCATGAGTTCTTGGCGGTGTTTCTCGCCTTTGGGATCATTGGTCAGTGCCTCTATGGCAGTCATTCCGCATGCCTTCTCCATCAACAAGAGAGTCACAGCCTTTGCTTCCCCTTCTGGCATACCACTCTCGATGAATCTTGTTCGTATGTCTCGATATAGGTTCCTCATGCAGGAAGAGGTTGCTCTTTGGTTCTTTCTAATGCCACATTGATGTTCGGGCAGATGTTCTCCTCACCAATGAGTTCGTAGAATCCATTCTTGGCAAGAACACTGCGCACATAGTCGTTCACGCCTGAGAGGATGATCCTGATGCCCTCCTTTTTCGACATCGTGATAAGGTTCTCCAGGTTGTGCATGCCCGTGGAGTCGATGAAGGGCACGCGGCGCATGCGGATAATCCGCACGGTGGGACGGTCTTTCATGTTCGCCATCACCTCCTCAAACTTGTTGGCAATGCCGAAGAAGTAAGGGCCATTGATCTCATAGACTTCCACATGCTTCGGTATGGTAAGGTGTTCAATGTTCGGGTTTTCGGCAAGGTCGGTCTCTGCGGTGGGATCAATCTCGTCATCGTCAGTGAGCACACTGACTTGTGTGGTCTCAGCCATGCGGCGCATGCAGAGCAGACAGGCGAGCATCAAGCCTACCTCGATGGCGATGGTCAAGTCGAAAATCACGGTGAGGATGAAAGTGAGCCACAGTACGAAGGTGTCACTCTTGGGGTTGTGCATCATCTCACGGATGGTGCGCCAGCCGCTCATGTTGTAACTGACGACGACGAGCACACCTGCCAGACATGCCATGGGGATGTACTTGGCGTATGGCATGAGGAAGAAGTAAATCAGTAACAACACAACCGCATGGATGATGCCCGCAATAGGAGTCTTGCCGCCATTGTTGATGTTGGTCATGGTGCGGGCGATGGCACCTGTGGCAGGGATACCGCCGAAGATAGGACTGAGCACGTTGGCAACGCCCTGGCCGATAAGTTCCTGATTGGAGTCGTGTTTGTGTCCGATGATACCGTCAGCCACTGTGGCAGAGAGCAGACTCTCGATGGCACCTAACACAGCGATGGTGATAGCAGGTGAGAGAAGCCCCTTGAGATTGTCCCAGTTGAGCGAAGGAATCTCCGCCTCAGGCAGGGAGGGGTTGATGTCGAAACGGTCACCGATGGTGTCAACATGAATGCCGAAATAGTTGGTCATGATGATGCCAGCCACCGTCATGACGATGATGGCAACGAGTGAACCGGGTACCTTCTTGCTGATGAAGGGAGTGCAGGCGATGATGATCACAGACACGATGCCCACAATAGCGGTGGCGAGGTCAACAGTGGAGAAATTCTGAATGTAGCAGATCCACTTTTCGATAAAATCGGCAGGCACGGCTCCTTCGATATGCAAGCCGAGCAAGTCTTTGATTTGGGTGGAGAAGATGGTCAGGGCAATACCGCTGGTGAAACCTACGATGATGGGGTAGGGGATGTAGCGGATGATGGTGCCGAGACGCAACACACCGAGCAGGATGAGGAAAAGACCTGCCATGACGGTGGCGATGGCAAGCCCGGTGAGTCCGTACTGCTGGATGATGCCATAGATGATGACGATGAAGGCACCTGTAGGACCGCCTATCTGTACACGACTGCCACCGAATGCGCTGATGGCAAAACCGGCAATGATGGCGGTGAGGATACCTTTCTCGGGTGACACACCCGAGGCGATGCCGAAAGCGATGGCAAGTGGCAGGGCAACAATGCCCACAATGATACCTGCCATCAAATCGGCAGTGAATTTCTGTTTGTTGTAGTTCTTGAGTGTATGAAACAACTCTGGTTTAGAAGGACGATACTTTTTCATCTTTTACTTTTACCTTTTAACTAATACTCTGATTGTAAACCAAATGTGTTGTAAAATAGTGGTGGAAAGCCCATAGTGCTTTGCCATGATTCTAAATCTTTCTTTGAGGGATGCTTGGTGGTTGGCGGTGGTCATGCCTTCAGCGAGATAGTCGGCGAATGGCTCATGGAGGTAGAGATTGACCATGCCCCGTTTTTCCCCCTCTTTCATGCAACGGATGCACCAGTCGAAATCGGCTGAGAACTTGTAGGTCAAGTCGTATGGTTGTGCAATCTGACGGTTGATGTAGAAGGCTTGGTGACAAACAAGCATACCCTCTTTGAAGGAACGCCACGTCAGATGTTCGGGAGGCGTGAGACGGCGGCCGCGCAAGAAATTCCCTTCATCATCCACAATGTGTGTATCCCCGTAAATGACGGCAATGTCCGCCCCCTTTGCTTCCTTTGCAATATGCTCAATCGTATCTTTGCTGTGGAGGGCATCACCCGCATTGAGAAAACAGAGATAGTCGCCTGTGGCTTTCAGAATGCCTTTATTCATCGCATCATACAATCCGTTGTCAGGTTCGCTCACCACTATAGCGTGGGGGTATTTCCGAACAATCGCCACCGTCCTGTCCTTCGAGGCTCCGTCAATAATCAGGTGCTCAATCTCGGGATAGGTCTGTTGCGCCACGCTTTTCAGGGTGCGTTCGATGGTTGCTTCTGCATTGTATGTGACAGTGATGATGCTAATTCTCATAAATGTCAATATATTTGCGTGCCACCGCATTCTCACTATAGGTAACCATCACCTTGTTACGTGCTTGGCGACTTAGTGTTTCCCTGTCGGCTGCAAGTGTCCATAAGATGCCATTGGCAAGGTCTTGCGCATCCTTATAAATGGCTACATAACCATTTTCCTTGTGGTCAATCATTTCAGGAATGCCGCCCACATTGAATCCGACACACGGGGTGCCGCATGCTAATGCCTCCATGATGGTATTGGGCAGATTGTCTTGCAAAGAAGGGGTGACATAGAGATCCACGGCATTGTAAAGTGACACCATCTTCTGTGGATCACTGACGTAATTGACGGGGAATATGTCAAAAGGAACTTGATGACGGATGTGCTCCGCTTCACCTCCAACCACAACGATTTCTATGCATTGTGAGATTTGGGGATGTTGCTGTGTGATCAGTTGCAGTGCCTCCACCAACAACTTGAAACCCTTGCGCTCGTCAGTGATACGTTGACATCCGAAAAGCAGGAGGTGTTTGTCAGTAGGAAGGTTGAAAGACTGTCGTGCTTGCGATTTGTCTTTGGGACAAAAGAGTTTTGTGTCAATAGCATTGGGTATGCTGACAATCTTGTAACCTTGTGTAAGTTTCGATGTCTTTGCCAAATCTGTCATCCATTGGCTGCAGCCCACGAAAGTCAGTTGGGCATTTTGGTAAATTTTCTCTTTTTTGAGATAGACTTGCTTGGCAAGGTCACCCAATAGTTTACCATTCATCAGTTCGCAGCGTTCGCACAATTCCTTATATTTCTGACAATTTCCGGAGTAGTGACAGATGCCCGTGAAGTACCATTGGTCATGCATGGTGATGACGACAGGTTTGCCCATGTGCAAGATTTTGTTGATATCTGAAAGAGAAAGAAATCCTTGATTGACCCAATGTAGGTGGATGACATCTGCACGCTGAAATTCTGTTAGATGTGTAATGTCTGTTCCAGTATTGGCAATATCAACTTGAAAGAGGTTCTTGCGACTGAAGTTGTTAGCAACGAAAATGCATAGGCGTTCCCATACAAACTTGAAAGGTTGTTTCCAATTGTGTCCGACTGAAAGTACGGTGAGGTGATCTGTTTGTTTATCGCGTACAAGCATCTTCACCTTGACTCCGTTCTTCTTCAAGGCATTCATCAATCGATTGGCAGCAATGGCTGCTCCACCAACTCGTTCGGATGTATTGACAATCAGTACTCTCATATAAAATCGGGTACAAAGGTACGAAAAAGTTAGGAGTTAGGAGTTAGGAGTTAGGAGTAAAATGCTTTCACAAGATGAAAAAGCGGCTTGAATGGTAAAAAAAACTCCTAACTCCTAACTCCTAACTCCTAACTTTTTTCTACCTTTGCACCAAATCAAAATGAAATGAGTCAATTTGTAATTACGGAAACAAAAGTGGAGACTGCTGTTATAGTGGGTTTGATTACGCCCCAGCAGAACGAGCGGAAAACGACGGAATATCTGAATGAGTTGGAGTTTCTGGCTGAGACGGCAGGGGCAAAGGTTGTTCGGCGATTCACTCAAAGGGTGAATGGCCCAAGTAGCGTCACCTATATAGGTAGTGGTAAGTTGGATGAAATAGCCGATTTTATCAAGCAGAAAGAGGATGAAGAAGACCCTGTGGGAATGGTTATCTTTGATGATGAACTCTCTGCTAAGCAAATCCGTAATATCGAAAAGGCGTTGCAGGTGAAGATTTTGGATAGAACAAGCCTCATCCTTGACATCTTCGCCATGCGTGCTCAGACTGCTGCAGCAAAGACTCAAGTGGAATTGGCGCAATATCGTTATATGTTGCCACGATTGACCCGACTATGGACTCACTTGGAACGTCAGCGAGGTGGTAGTGTGGGACTTCGTGGTCCTGGTGAGACTCAGTTGGAGATGGACCAACGTATCATCCGTCACCGCATCTCCCTGCTGAAACAACGTCTGGTGGAGATTGACCAACAGAAGACCACACAGAGGAAGAATCGTGGACGACTCATCCGTGTGGCACTTGTCGGTTATACGAATGTGGGAAAATCCACCTTGATGAATTTGCTCTCCAAGAGTGACATCTTTGCTGAGAACAAACTCTTTGCCACGCTCGACACAACGGTCCGTAAAGTGATTATAGAGAATTTGCCTTTCCTTTTGTCTGATACTGTTGGTTTCATCCGAAAATTGCCTACAGATCTGGTAGAGTCTTTCAAAAGTACACTTGATGAAGTACGAGAAGCCGATTTGTTGTTGCATGTCGTAGATATTAGCCATCCCGATTTTGAAGAGCAAATACAAGTGGTGGAAAAAACATTGGGCGATTTGGGATGTGCCGATAAGGCACAGATGATAGTGTTCAACAAGACAGATGCTTATACATGGGTAGAGAAAGAGGCGGATGATCTCACGCCATGTACGAAGGAAAACATTCCTCTTGATGAACTCATGCGCACTTGGATGGCAAAACTCAACGATAACTGCTTCTTTATCTCAGCCAAAGAACGTGAACATATTGATGAATTGAAGGCATTGCTATATAAGCGGGTGCGTGAACTGCATGTACAGAAATATCCCTATAATGATTTCTTGTATGATAATTATAACACCAACGGAGAAATAGAATGAGAGAATTAACTGTTAACGAAATCGCTCAGTTGGAAGAGCGTGGGTGTTGGGCTGAAGACTGGTCGGACATCTTGGTGGATGAGGCTTTTGTGCCTTCACAAATGACGAATGTGCTCCTCTACGGGCACGTCGAGATAGGCGGTCTCAGCGGTTCTGTCGAATTGGAAGAAGGATTCCGACGCCGTTGTTGTGTGCGCAACGCCACACTGAGGAACGTGACCATCGGTGATGACTGTCTGGTGGAGAATGTGCGTGGCTATATATCCAATACTCAGATAGGTGACCGTTGTTATGTGGCTAATGTGGGCATCATAACTAATCAGGAAGACAGCACTTTCGGTAACGGGACTGAGATATCGGTGCTGAATGAAGGGGGCGATGCCAACATCGTTATTTCTGAGGAACTGACTGCACAGTTGGCATGGTTGATGGTGAACTTTCCTCAAGCCAAACAATTGGTTCACCCCTCAACCGTAGACTCTCAATCTTCGACTTTCCATATTGGTGCAGGTTCTCGTGTAGTGGGAGTGAAAGAGATGAGCAACGTGCGGATAGGTGAAGGATGTGAAGTGCAGGGCAGTTGCAAACTGAATAACTGTACCATCATGAGCACGGACGATGCAGGCACTCTTATCGGTTCCGATGTCATCATCGAAGACAGCGTGGTGGCACCAGGAGCCAGTGTCATTGACGGGGCGAAGGTCTATAGTTGCTTTATAGGTGAGTCTGTTCATATTGGAAAGGGTTTCTCTGCTGAGGCAAGTATTTTCTTCGCCAACAGTTATATGGATAATGGTGAGTCATGTGCAGCCTTTTGTGGACCTTTCGCTACCAGCCACCACAAGAGTACCCTCCTTATCGGTGGTGCCTTCTCTTTTTACAATGCAGGTTCGGGCACCAACCAGAGCAACCACGCTTATAAGATGGGACCCATCCATTGGGGAACCCTTGATCGAGGTAGCAAGACAGCCTCGGGCAGCCACATCCTTTGGCCTGCTCATATTGGTTCATTCTCGATGGTCATGGGCAAGGTACAAAACCACCCTCAGGTGCAGAAATTGCCTTTTAGTTATGTTATAGCCGAAGGGCGTGACACCTGTCTTGTACCAGGCATCAATATCCGCACTGTCGGTACATGGCGCGATGTCAATAAGTGGCCCAAGCGTGATGCACGTCCGCTCGATTCACGCAACGACATCATCAACTTTGCTTTTCCTAATCCTTATGTTGTCCAGTCAGTACTCGAAGGGAAATCCATCCTCGAAGATTTGCTGCAGAAGCATCCTGAAAATACGGAAATGTATGTCTATCATGGCTGCAAAATCAAACGGGCAGCCCTGCTCAAAGGCATACAGTATTATGAAATGGTGCTTAAACTCTTCCTCTACCGTTGTTTTCAAAGCAATACTGTCGAGACAACTGAGGCAGATGGAAGCCGGTGGGTTGACATGATGGGCATGCTTGCACCCAAGAGCGAATTAGATCGTGTTGTGCGTGACATTCAAGATGGTACTATCGGCACAGCCAGCGATCTTAAGGAGATACTTCGACAGATACACCATGATTATCAGCGTAATGAGCAAGCATACGCCAATTTTGTCATGCAGAATTGTGGAGGTAACCTTTTCATCGACCGCGACCACTGGATGCGTGAAGCCGAAGAAGCCCATGCTTTATGGCTCAAAATGGTCAAGGACGATGCTGAACGGGAATATCAGATGGGTGATGTCGAACCAGACTTGCTTCGCGATTTCTTGGAAAGTATTAAGTAGCCCCTCTCTATTACATGTATTTCTTTTCCCCTCCCCAGCGCTCTTTCAGCCCATCGCAAAAGGCTTCATGGAAGAGTTTCACCCATCGAATGGAACGTTGCCATAGAAGTAGGTAGATCTGACTGATGAGGTAATAGTAGGCAAGGACGGCAAATTTTCTGAGAACACTTCCTTGACGTGTTTTTTTGTTGTAAACTTTGTTGCGACTCATGCAGTACATTTTCCATGGTACAGGCTTAAAATGACCGAGTACGAGGAAGTGTACATCGGTGTCAAGCATGACAGGATGAGTGTGGCGGGCACTAAAAATGCCAACAGGGGGATATCCTGCCTCGGTCATGCGTTGGTCGTAGTTCATTTCGTCACCATAGATGAAGAGTTCGCGTTTGGGAAATCCCACTTGATCTACTGCCTTGCGTGAGAAAAGTCCACCATTAAAGGGATTGCAATAGCCTTTCAATAGTTCGCCGCCTCCATATGCTTGTTGCAAGACACGAGGGTCATGACTGCCCCGACAAGCACCATTCAGTTGGTCAGGATGGTTAATGTCCATGAGTACAGGGGTTACATAACCATACGTCTCTACATAGTCAGACAGACAGGCGAGACAATCAGGCATAGGTAATCCATCATCGTCAAGCATCCAAAAAGCATCATACTTCACACCGTCTTTCTGCAAAGTTTCGTTGTATGCCAATTCCATCCCCAAAGAGAACCCCATTGCTCCACCACCGTTTTCTTCCAGATAGGTGTAGTTGACAGGTACACCGTTCACGCTTTGGTCGTAACCCAGTTGTCGCAAAAGTTCGGGGGTATTGTCCGATGAGTGGTTGTCCACGACAAAAATCTTTGCAGGCTTGAGCGTTTGGCCTGCTACTGCCTCAAGGCACTTGATCAACAGTTCCTTGCGATTAAAGGTGGGGATGGCGACAGCCACTTTGATATCTCTCATATTGTTTTTTCAAAAATCTATTTTCTATTGTTTCTCGTCTTCTTTGCGTTTTTTCTCCAGCATCTGGATGAGTCGTTCGCTCTTTCCCGACATCAGTTTACGGGTAAACATCTTGTCACTGTCAATCAGCATTTGGTAATCAATGTCGCTCATGATACGAATGGCGCCTGCATAAATGATAAAGTGCAAGGGTGTTAGTGCAACAAGACCTGGATATTGATGTTCGAATAGAATACATCGCTGTTTCCATTCGGGATGATTGAATGCAATGGTCTGTACAACGGTTTCCGCCTGTCCGAAACTGTCGGTAAAGTATTGGCGTAGTTCTTTGCGAGTGTTGTATGTTTCATAGGCATACCGTCCCAATTCCTCTGAGATGGCCCACCATGCAGCCCCCTTATAGAGATGCCAGCCGTTAGGTAACACGAGGGATTTTCGTAGTTTCAGTTTTTCTCCCATTTTTTTGGGGAACAACATTCCTAATATTGTTCGTATTTTCCTTCCTATAATGCTAAGTTGTTGATTACGCTGATTGCTAAGGGAAGGAATGGCAAAAAAAGGACGAGGGAGGCGGTAGATAATGGTGTTCTCATCGGGCACACCAGGAGTGGCAAGGTCAAAACCCGACAGAATCTCCTTTCCCTCCATCTGCTGGAAGTATTGGTTGATGCGTGTGTTATCCCATAGAGGGTAGTCTAAGCCAGACAATGTAATCAGTCGGTCGAAGTGGAGGGGATGGTCAAGTGCAGCTTTAATCAGCAGCATCTGATATTCTACTTCTAATATGGTACCCCAACGTACATCAATTCTCTCATGAAGGAAATGCACATTCTCTTTGTTCAGTTGTGCCACAAAAGGGGATATGTCTGTTTTTTTGTCAATGTGAACAAAATAATGTGCATCGGGTTGTAAAGCCTCAACCATGCGGCGGAGTTGCGGGGCATCGGTGTGGGCAGAAATGAGGTATGCGATATTCATGGAGATACTAAGAAATTTTATAGTGCTGATTCATCCAGTCTTGTAGCGTAGAAAACAGCGTGAACCTTACGCTTGTCGGTGGGTGGTAGTTGCATGAAGTCATCACCATAGATATTGCGTGCATAGGCTTGTGGGTTGGCTGGTGCACGGAATTCTTCACCTTCGAAAAGAATTGTAGTTGTTGGAAAGATGTCAGCGTTGCGATGAAAGATGCCATAGCCATTGGTGTCGAGCGTGTTGCCATAATGATTGCCCATTCCTTTCAGTTTACAAGCGAGGCTCCACACCGCCCGATAGAATAACCGTTTCAGACTGAACCATGGCAATTCTACCACAGAACGTAGGGAATAATAGTGCTTGGCATGCAATACACCATTGGCGGTACAATAACCCTTTGTGATGCGCCGACAGAATGCTTTTGACACATTGGGATACGGTTCAAAAGGAAAAATGTCAACAAAGAGTCCCTTAGGATATGACTGGGTGAAATCGTCTGTAGGTTCAACCAAAAAGGAATTGGTGTCTCGAATCTTCACCATTGGTAACCGTGTGGGGTCTGTTTCTGGTGTCTGTACATAGAGCCATTCAGGCAGTTCACGTTGGGCTGCCTCGATGAAACGAGGCAAATCCTCGCGGCGCATGGCCAAGTCAATGTCATCATCCCACGGGATGAAACCTCCATGGCGTACGGCTCCAAGAATAGTGCCACCATCAAGCCAGTAGTCTAATCCGTTCCGTTCACAAACCTTATGTATTTCTCGCAAGATATCCAATTCTTTTTGTTGTACGGACCGTAAGTTACACTGCATGTATGTTTTTAGCCGTTCTGTTGCCATTTCAGTTCTTTATGATGTCTGTTTTAACACTCTTCTTCCATCTTCCTGACAACCACGGAACTTTCTCCACGTATGGTACGAGCCATGTACAAAGACAGAACTCAAAGACGAGCAGGACAATGAAATCATCCCAATGTCCGTAGATACTGTGCCCAAAGATGATATGAGTAAAGCGGTAGAATTGCAGAAGAGGGTAGTGTGCCACAAAATAGACCATTGAATGCTGGCCGATATAATTGATTACAGGTACACGTGGTAGGGGAAGTTTGATGAAGAACCCTGATAATCCCAAAAGGATAATCATCGTGTTGAAGAAAGCGGCCAATGGCTCACCTTCGAAACGGTTGGTTCCCATGACGTATTCACCATGCCACAATATGTTCAACACTATAAATGCAACTATTAACAAACCAGAGAGACATAATGTGGTACGTCGTCCCATTTTTTCAATGAGCCATCGCCATGTACGCCCCATGTTGAAGAAAAAAACTCCCATTGGTACGTTGCTTAGACTCATGGGAAGAGGGTTCCCTTGAGTCCAAAGCCAATAACTGAGTAAGGGACACAAAAGTATCACCACTGTCTGGAAAACGGAGATTGGCTTGATAATATGTATTTTCTTGATAAGATGTACAAGCACGTAGGCAGCCCAAAAGGAGAAGAGAAACCATAAAGGCTCATTGCCCCAGAAAGAACTCGTCCTCCAAAGATGACTCCATTCCATCGGCTCAATAGGATGATGATAGCGTTCTATTTCGAAAGGGAGGTAAAGAACATAGACGATGAAGCCAATGGCACCCCATGTCAGGTAGGGAATGAGTAACCGTTTTGTTTTGTCGGTGATATATGTTTTTGTGTCTCCCGAGACCGTCTTGTTGAAATAGCCTGCCTTGAAGAAGAAGAAGCACATGAAAAAGAATGACCATGCCATTACTTCACTCCACCATTCATCATCTTTATGCCCACAGAAAGTGATGGTGTGCAGACTTATCATGCGGATGATACAGATACCGCACAGAAAATCAAATGTATGATTACGTTCCTTCATTGCTGCAAAGATAGGGAAAAGTTAGGAATTAGGAATCAGGAATTGGAAGTTTTTTTGAATCTACCACTCAGCCAAGGCACTTTTTCCACATAGGGAACCAACCAGGTGCAAGTGATGAGAATGAAGAGCATCATCAAGATGACATCTTCCCAATGGTAAGCAACGGTGTGTCGGAAGACCAGATGTGTGAAGGCGTAAAGGAAAATGAGGGGGTAGTGGGCAACAAAGAAGAGCATGGAGTGTTCACCGATGTAACCAACAACAGGAATGCGTCGCATCGGTAAAGCCAACAATAAACCTGAGATACCGACCAAGGCACAGATGGTGTTGATACTGGCTCCCCATGGTCGCATGACAAATTTGTTGAGGCTCATGTCGTAGAGGCCATGCCAATGAGTGTTACCATAGATGAAGAGTGCTATTAACATAAGACTTACACCGATGAGGCATGGTTTGGATGCACGTGTTTGTAGCCAACGCCATCCTCTGCCGAGGTAGAAGAAGAATACCCCCATGAATACATTGTCGAGACTCAGCCACAAAGGGTTGTGCTGTGTCCATAAATAGTAACTGATAAAGGGGAAAGTGATGGCAATCCAACGCAAATGTTTCACCTTGTTCAGAAAATGCACCATGGCGTATGACATGAAGAAAGACATAAGGAACCACAACGGAGGATTGCCCCAGACATGACTGTCTTCCCATAAGTGTGACCAGCGTAAAATCTTGTAATATTTGTGGAAGTGGTCTGGCCATAGCAATAAAAATCCGAAAAAGATACAACTGCCGATAATTCCCCATGAGGCATAAGGTACCAACAACCGCCTTATGCGGTCTTTTAAATAAGGCCAGGTAGGTGAGGATGTGCCCTTGTTGAAATAGCCCGCCTTAAAGAAGAAGAAGGACATGAAGAAAAACGACCATGCCATCACTTTGGTGAACCAAAATTCATTCCTATAGCCACACGTGCTCATTACGTGAAGCAGAATCATGCGCAGGATACAAAGTCCGCACAGAAAATCAAAGGCATGGTTGCGTTGGGTCATGAGAAGTATATTTTAAAGGACAACGGACAACAGACAACGGACAATGGACAACGGATGTTTAGGGTTTGGGACTTTCCATCGTTAGACGGTCTTCCACCATGCGTTCCATGTATGATTGGATGATGGCTTTCAGTTCTCGTTCCATTTGTTGCTCGGTCTTGCCGGTCTTGCCCAAGAGGTTCTGTTTGAGGAACCAGTCCTTTTTGTAGTTGTAGAGGGCTTTGGCGTGGCCATCGTCGGTGAATTGGAGGACATAGTCACCCTTCACGTATTGATAGATGCCTTCGGTGTTATTGACTGCCCAGGTGAGGCTATCAGGCGTGTTGAGTAGGTCTTGTCCGAATGCCACGTAGGGCTTCTTGTAGCCGAGATGTCCCAAGATGGTTGGCATGATGTCGATTTGTTGGGCGATGCAGTGGCGGCGTTCGGGTTTGATGTCACCAGACGGGTCAAAAATGATGATGGGTACACCGAACACACCGAGGTCGGTTTGGTATTCGGGTCGTGCGGTCAAGTTGGTGTGGTCGGCAGTGAGGACAAAGATGGTGTTCTTGTACCAAGGTTGTTTCTCTGCAGTCTCAAAGAAGAGCCGCAGGGCATTATCTACATATCGGATACACTTGCACAGCACGTTGGGATCATCGGGCTCATCCTTGTAGATGTTCTTGTAACGGTCGGGCACCGCATACGGATGGTGCGAACTGGCAGTGAAGACCGAAGTGATGAACGGCTGTTTCATCTGGCTCATCTGTAGGGCATAGAATTGCAGGAATTCCTCATCCCATATTGCCCACATGCCGTCGAAGTCCTTATCGCCATTGAAACGCTTGTCTTGATTGTATTCGGTACGTCCGAGGTATGCCTTATAACCTGTGGCATGGGCAAATGCCTCAAAGCCCATTGACCCGTTTTCGGCTCCATGGAAGAAGGCGGACTCATAGCCTACCTTGCCCAATTCGCCAGCCAGTCCACTAACCTTGTTCAGTGCAGCAGGGGTGAGGAAGAACGGTTCGATAAATCGCGGAATGCTCGACAAGATGGAAGGCATGCCATCAATGCTCTTACGCCCGTTGGCAAATGTGTAATCAAACGTGAGCGAACGCTCGATGAGCGAATCGGTGAAGGGGGTGAGTGAGGGTTTAGAGTTGTCCGTTGTCTGTTGAGAGTTAGCGTTGCCACCAAGCACAGGGAGCGGATTATAGGCACCGATATATTCTCTTCCGTAACTTTCAATGATGAGTACTACCACATTCTTCTTGTTCATCACGATGCTGTCAGCAGGGGTGATGATAGGTTGGTAGATGCTGTCTAATTCCTCGCGTGAATAATACTTAGGGTCAACAAATACATCCTTGTTCATGGAGCGTATCATGGAGAAAGGAGTATTCAGAATCAGTGCCACTTCGGAGGAACGGTTCACGTATTGGTTGGCATTGCTCAGAGTGATGGGACGCACCGCAGTAGTGGCTCCACCTCGCATGCCAGCCACCGTGATGGGGATGTAGAGTCCAAAGCAAACGATGTGGATGGCATAATAGATGAGGTAATCCTTCAGCATCCGCAGAGGGAACCTGCCTCGGGGACGCATGTAGAGCATGATGAGCCCTGCAATCAGTGCGATGCCGACGAGCACCAGATACCAGTGGTTCAAGAGTTCGACGCCCACAATGTCACCAATGTTCCCCTCATTGCTGAACTCCTTGAAGACCGACCAATTGGTGCGACGACCTGTATATTGAAAATAGACCGCATCAGCAAGATTGGCAATGATGCAGATGGAGTTGATGACTACATATAACCACTTGGTCATCCCTAGCCACCAGTCCTTCTCCTTCCAGTGCAAGGGAATGAGCATGAGGATGGCATAGAGCGCATTTGTATAGAGGATGGCAGAGGTGTCGAACATCCAGCAACCCTTAAAAGCCTCCCAGAAAGAGAGTTGGTCGAAACCTTCCGACATGACGGTCCAGTTCTCGAAGAGGTAAGCCAGACGGCATAATCCATAGGTGATATAGATGAGTGCCAGATTGTAGATAAAGGCAATCGGGTTGGAGAGGTATGACTTCTTGATTTTCATGAGTTAGAAGTTGGGAATTAGGAGTTATTGGAGATGCTTTCGCCGCTTGTAGTCTTCGATACGTTCGGCAAAGGCAACGTCTTTCTTGTTGTGAGGATCGGGGATGAATTCGATTCTTTCGGGGATGTCTTTGCCCACATCAACAAGTTGGGTGGAGGAGCCCTGTTTCACGATATAGAGGGAGTCGTAGAGGGAACCGTCATGAGCGTCCCTGGCGGTAAGGAAGAGTGTGTCGCCGTGAGTGAGCACCTTCTGGTAGTAACGGCTACCAGAACCAAATTTGTCAAACCGTTCATCGAATTCGATGCGGTAACTCTTGGGAGAACAGTGGCTCACTGTGTAGATGGGGGTGATGGCGGTGCCATCGTCGGTGTGCTGGGTCATGCGGGCATAGGCATGCTCATGTCCCTGTAAGACGAGATCGACACCGTACTCTCTGATGAGGTCATCGAACATCCATCGTTGGATGAGGTTGTTCATGCGACCTCGGATGGAATAGAGCGGATGATGCAGTACCACGACCTTCCACGTGGCAGTGCTCGCTTCCAACTTCTTCTTCAGCCATTGGCGTTGTGTCCACAGATAGGGGAACTCGCGGTTGCTGTCAAGGCAGAAGAACTGCATGTTTTTGTAGCGTACCGTAAAAACTTGGTTCTCACCCACCATCGAGTCGAGAAAGTAGGAGTGGATAAGCGAGAAACGGCGTTCCAGTTTTCCAATTACCCCCTTCAAGTAGTCATGATTGCCTGTGACGGTCAATACAGGAACGGCTTGTCCCACAGAGTCGAGGCTTTCGAAGGTCTCACCCCAGTAGGCATCCGTGGGGCGTTCGGTCAAGTCACCTCCACACACGAAGAACTCGGCATCGGGGTTGGCTCGGAAGGCGTTTCTCAGCAGTTGGTTGGCAATGCCGCCAATGGAGTCTTGGATGTCGCCCATATAGAGGAAGGAAGTCTCTTGTTTTTCAGCATCAGGCAGATGGAAAGTAAACCATTCCGATGCAGCGTTGCCTGTACAGACCCGATAGCGGTAGTGGTGCCCTTTCTGCAATCCTCGGAGTTGTGCCACATAATAGGCAGCCTTTCCGTTGCGTGACTCAAACACTTCGCCAGTTGCTGGTATGGTCTTTCGTTGCAGACTGTCCTGTTGATCAATCAGTTCTACGTAGGCAGGTCGTGTTTCATCCCCACAAGTCCAACTGATGTTGCGGCTGTCCTCCTGCTCATCTCCAAACGTGAGCAATACCCTTGTCGGCACTACCGAAGCCTTGTAGGGTGCCTCTTCGGGGTTCTCAAACCACACGTCCCAGCGGTCTATGCACCAATAGCAGAGTGCTGCCAGAACGAGCAAGGAAATGATGAGTTTGATATGTCGGCAACGCATCGGTCAGTCAGTGTAGAGAAGTTTCACCCTCTCGGCAAAGCGTTCGGGATGTTGTTTCAGTTCTTCTACCACCTCCAGGTAGGGACGGGTGGTGTCGAGATAGCGTTGCCCGTGGTCGGTCGGCAGATGTTTGGGGGTCATGTAGTCCTCCCCAAAATAGCAGACGAGAGCATCATGTGTATCAGTTGGGGCAGGGAATTTCGTATCTTCAAATGGAATCCACACTTGTTCGTCATAAGAACTGCGTTTGCGGATGAAATGATGGGTGCTGTACTTGTAGGAAAGTACAGATACTCGCTTGGTCTTGTCGGCATCCACCATGCGGAAGAGGTTCTCGTACAGAGCAAACCCTTTTCGGTAATCGACAAAGTGGTAGAGACCTTTTGACAGTATGGCGATGATACGTTTGCCTACGCTGGTCTTTTCCTTGAGGTCTGCCAATTCACCACGAATGGATTTTTTTACTATCATGGTGGCAGTACGATGCAGGAAACGTAAGACAGGATTCTCGAGGTAGCCATCCAACACGAAGATGTCAATATCAATACCTCGGCAGTATTCACGATCCAGTTCGTAAGGGCACAAAGCCGTTGATTCCACGTGACGCAAGATGCCGTGTCCGCAATAGTTCCGTTTGTCAGAGTAAGTGGTTTGCAGGAAATAAGGGTGCTTGAACTCCTTGTCGGCGATGGATACGAGTTTGTCGTAGTCTTTGCGCAGCATCACAAAGTCGATGTCGTCATCCCAAGGGATAAATCCTTGATGCCGAACAGCACCGAGCAGGGTGCCACATTCCATCCAGCATTTCAGTCCGTTGCGTTTACACACATCCAACAGAACTTGGGCCAGTTCCATCTGTAAAGCCCACACTTGTTTCATCTCTTTGGGCACCGTGTAACCGCATCTCACTTCTGTCTCTAAATTCATAAGTTATAAATTTTAGTGCAAAGGTAGTGATTTAATTAGGAATGAGGAATTAGGAATGAGGAATTATTTGTCATTCAACGTGTTTTTTGATTAAAAAAGCAACAATTCCTCATTCCTAATTCCTCATTCCTAATTAAATCACTACCTTTGTGCCGAAAAACCATTAGTAATATGTACAGAGGCTATAAAATTGTATGCAATACGGCGGCAGGACGGAGACGTTACATGCAGTATCTCTTTCCTCAGGTGTTGGCGGCTGACATCATTGACCGCTATGACGTGTGGGTGAACACCATCGACAACTGCGACATCGAGTTCTTCAAGCAGTTGGCGGCAAAGTATCCCAAAATCAATCTCGTGTGGCAACCCGACAAACGGGTGGATGGCATCGCCACCATCAATGCGTTCTACAAGTTCTGCATGGACGAAGATACCATCTACATCAAGATGGATGATGACGTGGTGTGGCTGGAACCCGACTATTTCCAGAAGATGGTCGATTTCCGCATTGACCATCCAGAGTGTTTCATTGTATCACCGTTGGTCATCAACAATGCCATGAGCACCTATATTTTGCAGGTGCAGGGAAAAATCAAGTTGAACAAATACATGAATGCTCAGTGCAACCACCGCATTATGTGGAAGCGTGGCAGTTTTGCGGCTCAGTTGCACCAGTGGTTTCTCGACCGCTATCTGGCTACAGGAAAATATCAGCAACTCTATTGTGGCACGCATCCTTGGGCGATGAACCGTTTTTCCATCAACTCCATCCTTTGGTTTGGCAAAGACTTGAAGGCTTTCGATGGCAATGTGCAAGGCGATGATGAAGAATTCTTTTCATGCCTGAAACCCACACAGTTGGGCAAGATGAACATGGTGAATGGCGATTGTCTTATCGCTCACTTCGCTTTCGCTCAACAACGTTGGATGCTTGACCGTTGTGGTATCTTGGAGCAATATGGCAAATATCTTTTCGAGGAGTGGAAAAATTGCCCGGATGTGCAACGCATCAGTGCCAATGTGCAGCAAATCATGAAGGACATTAGTCAGCGGCAGGAGGAACTGAATGCCATGCCACCTATCTATGACACACGCAAGATTGGTGCATGCACCCAACTCAAACGCCGTTGGAAAGCGTGGATGAAGCAACTACGTTGTCAGTGGGATGGATATAAAGGTGTGAAATACGTGTTGGACTAAAATGATTCCATAGAGGCGTACCCCTCGGGTACGACATGCCGTACCCGAGGGGTACGGTGCGTCGGACCCGAGGGGTACGCTTATTTAAAGAATAAAGTCATTTGAGTTGCTGGAGGGCAGAGTCAAACGCTTTCTTGAAATAGAAACCTTGATTGAGTTTGTCTTTCATCGCCATGGCAGCCTGCTTGTAGCCGTCATATTCTGTCTGGGTGATGTGGCGCAATCGTTCGGGCAGTTCACGCAAGGAGTTGACGGTGATGCCCACTCCGTGGCTGGTGATGAAAGGTGCCATGGCGGATTCTTTCCACACGATGACAGGAAGTCCAGCCCGCAGACAGAAAGAAGCCTTGTGGGGATTGTTGATACGGAGGTAACTGCCCCATGTGCCAGAACAGCCGTCGATGGTGTCGCCGTCCCACACGAGTCCCCAATCGGCAGTGGTGGTGCGGATGAACTCGTCGGAGTCGATTTGTCCGTGATAGGTGGTGTTTCGCCATCCCTGCTCTGTGCCTGGGGTCAAACCAGAACCGTAAAGGTCGAAATGACAACCGTCCAGCACCTCATCTACCTGATAGAGGAAGGCTGTCTTCCTCTGGCTGATGCCCCCTGCGAAGGTGAAGGTGGGTTTCTCACCCAACAAATGCGGGGTAGAAACAGGTTCCTCCGTGGAGAGGTAGTCAAAAATGTCAAGATTGATCAATGGCACCTTACATCCATGTTCTGTAAGCCAATTGTTCATGCACTGGTTATGTACGATGATGGCATCGGTATGGGAAAGCCGTTTTACTTCCTTTTCGGCTGTGAGTTTGCGCCGTCTGAAAGTGCCGAGGTCATGAATCAACGTGATGGTCTTTGCCCCTTTCTGCTGGGCAATGTTGCACTGGATGACATAGAATTTCTTGAAGGGATATTGGATGAGGAGCACGTCGCCTTTCTTCAACTTGAAGAGCAAGTTGACCATGCTGAAGAGTTTGCGGAAGAAGGTAGCCACCTTCCCCTTGCCAGTCTTGACAGCCAAATCAGTGAAGCCCATACGCTTCATCAGTTCGTCCACGTGTCGTTTCGCAGTGTTGGGCGAGTGCATGCTGATGTAACAGTTCATGTCCTTTGGAATTAGGAATTGATTTGAATTTGGAATTAAAGGAGTTGGAGCCGAATGTTATGTGAGGGTCAGGGTTAATGAATCTTTTGGGTGAAGTTTTTGCGGCGATGCCAGTTGCGGTCGTGGATGGCTTTCAGGTGCAGGATTTCGTGTAGGGTTTGGACAATGTCAAGTCCCCGTTCCTTGGCATATTCCTCTGCCACGTAAGTCAGTAAGTCCTTACGGTCTGTCCAGCGCACAAAGTCATCCTTGCAATCCTTCAGTGTCAGTTGGTTGGGAATGCCGATGGTGAGGCGGTTGATGTCAATGACGGATATCTCATAGTGATCCTGGCTCACTTCTTTGTATAGCACATTGTCGAAATTCAGGTCATGGTGTACGAGACCTTGCTGATGGAGATGGGCAATGAATTGTGCGAAACATTTTGCCATCGGGCGGTTGAAGTTGACATCCAGTTCTGTCCGTACAGAGGGTGCATCGGTGAAGGCAGTGAGGTAATAGCAGTAGCGGAGCAGTCCGTGATGGTATTCTTCGGCATAAGCAATGGGTTCAGGGGTGCTGAATCCGTGATGTATCAGTGCCATTCCATTGCGGAATGCCCGCTTTGCCTTCGAGGAGAAGAAAGTGCTGTAAGCCAAAGTCTGGAAGAGATTGCGGGCACGGAAGCGTTTCACCACCACCTTGCCGAGCACTGGGTCGTTACCCTTCACCTCGAAGGTCTTCAGCACATTGCGCCTGTTGACAAAGAGCAGGTCGCCTTCTGTCAAGAACCTGATGGGGAGTTGCTTCATAAAGTTCTGCACCTCCGTCACTTTCGCATACTTATCGTTTATCTCGAACTTCACGCTCTTTCAGACAACAGACAACTCTTCTAACACACTTGGCTGCCGCCCTTCACAGGCTTCTCCACTGTGGTGACGCTGATGCTGCCATCATAGTTTTCTGCCGAGAGGATCATGCCCTCACTTACGAGTCCGTTCTTGAACTCGCGTGGAGCCAAGTTGGCGATGAAAAGCACTTGCTTGCCTACGAGTTGCTTAGGTTCATACCATTGTGCGATGCCGCTTACGATAGTACGACCCTTAGGGGTGCCATCGTCCAGTTTGAACTTGAGCAGTTTCTTCATCTTCGGCACACGTTCACACTCCAGCACGGTTGCCACTCGGATGTCAAGTTTGGTGAACTCATCGAATGCCACGGTTTCTTTTACGGGTGCCACTTCTGCATTGGCAGCCTCGTTCGCCTTGATGGTGGCTTCCAGTTTGTCAGTCTGGAACTTAATCGTTTCATCCTCTATCTTTAAGAAGAGCAGGCTTGGCTTGCCCAGTTGCTTGCCAGTAGGCAGCAGGTCGGTCTTTCCGAGGTCTTCCCAATTAAGTTCGTCCATGCCAATCATTTCTCTCAGTTTGGCAGAAGAGAAGGGGAGGAATGGCTCGAAGGCAATGGCAAGGTTGGCAGTGAGTTGCAAGGAGATGTAGATGATGGTCTTCACACGCTCTGGGTCGGTCTTGATGACCTTCCAAGGCTCTTCGTCGGCGATGTATTTGTTGCCGATGCGGGCGAGGTTCATCGCCTCCTTCTGTGCTTCGCGGAACTTGAAGCCCTCGATGAGTTTCTCCACATTGTCCTTCACGGAGGCAAACTCGGCGAGGGTGGCCTTGTCAGTTTCAGTCAGTTCACCACATTCAGGGACGATGCCGTCGTAGTATTTCTGTGTGAGTTGCAGGGCACGGTTCACAAAGTTGCCATACACTGCCACCAATTCGTTGTTGCAACGTGCTTGGAAGTCAGCCCATGTGAAGTCGTTGTCCTTCGTTTCAGGTGCATTGGCTGTGAGCACATAGCGGAGTTCATCCTGACGGTTAGGCAGTTCCTCCAGATATTCGTTGAGCCAGACGGCATAGTTCTTCGAGGTGGAAATTTTATTGCCTTCGAGGTTGAGGAACTCGTTGGCAGGCACGTTGTCGGGCAGGATGTAGTCACCGTGTCCTTTCAGCATGGCAGGGAACACAATGCAGTGGAAGACGATGTTGTCCTTGCCGATGAAGTGAACCAGACGGGTCTCTTCGTCCTGCCACCATGTCTGCCAGGTGCCCCACTTCTTAGGCTCTTTCTCGCAGAGTTCCTTCGTGTTGCTGATGTAGCCGATGGGGGCATCGAACCACAC
>CAJOLW010000008.1 GCA_905235525.1 uncultured Bacteroidaceae bacterium | reverse complement strand
CGTTGTTGTCTTGCCGCACCACTTGGGTCCTTCAATAAGAACAGCACCCTTTCCAAGAACCTTACGTTCAAGAAGTCTGTCTGCTATTCGTTGTTTGTACTTTGCCATAACATCACTATTTAGGCCACAAAGGTACCACTTTTATTGCAAATCGCCAAAGGATTTTTTGAATTTTCGGTGATTTGAGGCATTTTCGTTCGGTGATTTGTGGAATTTCCGTTCGGTTATTTGTGGAATTTTCGTTCGGTTATTTGTGGAATTTTCGTTCGGTTATTTGTGATGATTTCATTCGGCAAATCATGGAATGGATACTTACAGATTAGGCTTTTTTGTGCTTTCATCCATGTCCATGATTCCTACTTAACGTGAGTTCGACGAAAGCATGCTATTTAACATAACAAGCGTTATGGTTCTTGTTCAATCTGCGGAATCTCGTCGATGTCGGTGATTTGCGGCAGCGGGTTCTTGTCGCTCTGCTTGGCACCCAGTTTCTGGAGTTTGGCACAGGTGGTGAGGATGCTCTGTCCCTGCGGTGAGAGTTTCCGTTCGCCATCCTCGTATGCTTTGGCAGCCTTGGCGATGGCGGTGCCGATGTCCTGGTATTTCTTCATGAACTGTCCCACGCGTTCCAGCATCTCGTTGGCAAGGGCATAGACCTTCTCGTGGTTCTGTGCCTGTGCGATCTGGGTCCATGTGAGGTTGATGATGCGCAAGGCGGCAAAGAGTGTCTGTTCGTCGGCAATGAACACATTCTGAGCCATCGCCGTGCGCCACAGGTCGGGCTGCGCGTTGAGGGCAGTCCAGAGGGCTGCCGAGTGTGGCACAAACATGATGACATAGTCCATGCGCGCCTTCGGTGGCTGGATATAAGCGGAATAGTCCTTGACGGAGAGTTCCCTGACGTGTGACTTCAGACTGTCGATGTGCGCCTTGAGCAGGCGTTTGCGCTCCTCGTCGGTGGTGGCGTTGGCATAGTCCATGAAAGCGGTGAGCGACACCTTCGAGTCGATGATAACTTCGCGCCGTTGGTCGAGGTGGAGAATCACGTCAGGTCGCATGATGGAGCCGCTGTCGTTCTTGACGATGTTGCCGGCAGCATCGCGGATGTAAGGCTGGGTGTCGTAGTGGATGCCACGTTTCAGTCCCTGACTCTCCAGGAGTTCGTCGAGGATGGTCTCTCCCCAGTCGCCCTGCACACGGTTGCCGAGTCGGAAGGTGCGGTTGAGTTCGTCGGCACTCTTCATCGCCGCCTCGCTCTGGCGCATCATGTTCTCGATGTTCGCCTTCATCTCACCTCCCATCTGTGTCTGCTTCTCTGTGTTCTCCGCCATCACCTGTTTCATCTGGTCGATGGTCTCGCGCAGGGGGTTGACAATCTGTCCGAGGTTCTGGTTGCTGGCGTCAGCAAATTCCTTCTGCCGTTGCTTCAGCATCTCGTCAGTCGCCACCTTCATCTGGGCAGACACCTTCTGCATGGTCTCGTCAAACCGCTGTTGCTGTGCCTGCAGTGCCTCCTGATGCACCCGTTCCTTCTCGTCGAGGGTGCGTTGGAAATGGCGTTCCTTCTCTTGCATGAGCGTGTTATTTTTCTCGGCATCGCTTTTCAGTTGTGCCTCCAGCACATTCACCAGTGCGGCGACCTTCCCTTGCTTGGCTTGCAGGATGAGTGCGGTGACGAGTGCGCCGAGCAGTGCACCCGCCAACACAGCGATGATGATGACCCCAATATCCATATCCCTTACTTCTTTGATATTATTACAGATTCAAGTTTCGTATGTTTTATTTCTTTGGAGTTGAGCACTTGCGAAACTTGAGTTACAGACTTCAGGCTTTAGTTTGCTGATACTCTTGTGGTCGAAAATTTCCGACCGCGAATCGGGCTTTCCCTATATTAGAAGGGCTGCACCAGACGGTGCAGCCCCTCTTTGTGTCCATGTCGCTTGTTACTTGACCAGCATCGCCTTGTAGTCCTCACAGGGCTTGAAGAAAGGAATCTTGTGCTCGGGCACAACGACAGACTTGTTCTCCTTGATGAGACGACCCATCTTGGCAGCACGAGTCTTCGTGGTGAACGTGCCAAAGCCGCGGAGGAAAATGTCCTCGCCGTCGGCAGTCTTATCCTTCACAATGGCCATCATGGCCTCAATTACTTTGAGAGTTCTGTCTCTCTCAACTCCAGTCATCTTGCTGATTTCAGCAACCATTTCTGCTTTAGTCATAATTTTATTGATTTTTATTGTTTATATGCCCTATATATATAATAATGTGTAATTGTTCCACGAACGGCAAAATTCGCTTTTTCTTCAGTCGAATCTTTTTACCTTTTCCGTTTTGCGAATGCAAAGTTAAGATAAATTGACTAAAAAACAAAAAGATAGCATGAATTTTTTTGCGATTTTCGTGATTTTTCTTGTTTTTACGCCGCCCCCACCGCTTTTCCCGTATCATCGGGTGTGTTGCAGGTAATGGAACCATGCCCAAGGACGTCGATGACGCAGGTAGCGGCTGTTGTGCTCGTTGGCATACGCCTCCCGCTCAAAACTGATGCTGTAATATGCCTTCTCCGCAGAAAATCGGCATTGCACCAGCCGCACCAGGAACTCCACCCCATACCACAGGAAGAACAGCACAAAGCCCATCTCCAGTTGCTGACGGGTGTGGATGAGTTCGTGGTTCAGTTCGTAAAGTGCCATCCTACCCCACTTCCGCTGCACGAAAATGATGCCGAAGAGGTTGAGCCCGTGGTAGGAGCCGAACGGAATGAAACGGTTGTATATCACTCTCATGACGACAAAGGTACGCAAAAATTTTGGTTTATGGGGTCACCTTCTGCGAAAAACATGAATTATTGATTCAAGTTTCGTCTGTTTAATTTTTTTGGAGTTAAAGGAGTTATAGGGAGTTAAAGGAGTTAAAGCCATTTCTTAGGAGTTAAAGGAGTTAGAGGGAGTTAAAGGAGTTAAAGCCGATACTTTGGCTGGTGGGAACTCCTCATGTGCATGGTATCTTTGGCTGGTGGGAACTCCTCATGTGCATGGTATCGGCTTTAACTCCTGAGCGTAGCGATAACTCCTCTAACTCCTTTAACTCCCAAAAAGTGGCTTTAACTCCCTCTAACTCCTTTAACTCCCCAAAAATGGCTTTAACTCCTCTAACTCCTTTAACTCCTAAGAAGTGGCTCTAACTCCTAAGAAGTGTCAAAAGTCGGCACGGTGCGCATCACATTTCACGCACCCAGCGTGAAATATTTCATCCTTACAGCGTATAATATTTCACGCTGGAAGACGATAAAGGAAAACTATTTCACGTGAAATATGCGTTTTTTTTGTATGTCAGATGATGAAATCAAGTTTTTTGTGTATCTTTGCAAAAGAATTCCAAACACGAACTGAAAAACAAGGACCGGTATGGATTACACGAAGTACTTCAGGAAAGGCGGTTGGGCAGCCGCAGGTAGATACTACGCCATGCACCCCAACAAACTCAAGGACCTTTTTGCGTCGGCAAAAAAATATGCCACCAAAGAGGGACTGGCGGCTGTGAAGGACGAGTTTCTCTTCATCTGTCAGTACATTCGCGATGTCTTCACCGGCAACTACAAAGAATATAACTTCCTCAACCTCACGGTCATCATCGGTGCCCTCGTCTATGTGGTGTCGCCTGCCGACATCATGCCCGACTTCATGCCAGCCATCGGACTCATCGACGATGCCGCCATCCTTGTGTGGGCAACCCACGAGTTTGCCGACGAACTCGACCGCTACCGCTTCTTCCTCGGCAGACGCAAACGCGAGGAGGAGGCAAAGGCTGCTGCCGACAAGGCACTCGAGGTCGAAGACATCGACTTCGAGGAGATACCACCCAATCAGATCGGATAGCACACGACACCGAACGCGAGAAACAAAGTGGTTAAGATGCCGGTGTCAGAGTGTCGGCTTTTAACTCCTGAGCGGAGCGATAACTTCTTATAACTCCTTTGACTCCAAAGAAATAAAACATACGAAACTGAAATACATAACATAATGGAGAACCCCATCAAACTTGCCATCTTCGTGACAGGAAGTGGCACCAACTGCGAAAACATCATCAACTACTTCGAGGACAAACCCGAAGTGGAGATTCCTATTGTCGTGAGCAGCCGTCCCGACGCCTACGCACTCGTTCGTGCCCAGAAACTCGGAGTGCCCACTGCCGTCATCACCCGACAGCAGTTCATGGACGAACCACGACTCGTCGTCCAGACCGTACGCGGATGTGACTACATCATCCTCGCCGGCTTCCTCCCCAAAATCCCGACTTACCTCATCGACCAGTTCCCCAACCGCATCATCAATATCCACCCTGCCCTCTTGCCTAAGTTTGGCGGCAAGGGCATGTGGGGACACCACGTGCACGAGGCAGTGAAGGCGGCAGGCGAGACCATGAGCGGCATCACCATCCATTTCGTCAACCCCGAACTGGATGCTGGCGAACACATCGCCCAGTTCTCAGTCAAACTGGATCCTGACGACTCACCTGAGGACATCGCCGACAAGGTGCACGATCTGGAGATGAAACACTACCCTCTCGTCATTGAACAGGTGATCAAGAACAACATTCTGTAAGGGAACACAGAATGTTGTTTTTTGTTGTGGGGGGATCAGTTCAATCCGTTCAATCCGCTAACTTCGTTTAATCCGTTTAATCCGTTCAATCGTTCCGAAGGAACTTGTTGATAAAAAATCAAGTAAATCGTCTTTGGGGATGCGCCGAACTGAAGGTTCGCTCCATTTGTGCGAAGCACGATGTGAAAAATAAAAAAGGGGGCTACCTTCACAGGCAACCCCCTTCTCGATTAAAAAATCAAAATTTTCTTCGTAACAACCACTTGAGAAGTGGATGCGCTGTACAGGAGCCTTGAGATGAGCATCAGGGCTCCTGTGTGGGTTTATTTTAGTTAGCAGTGACCAAACGCCATGTGACATAGTTACCCTTGTCGAGATATACATGACCGTCTGAGTCATTGCCAAGATAGCCAGACGTCTTGCACTTTATCTTGCCTCCTGCCTCGATGGCAAACATACCACGTTCACCAGGAGTGGCTGAGTTAGTTGTGAAGGCGGGACGATAAGTACTATTGTTGTCAAGATATACATACTTGCTGTTATTAGTATTGTACAGGTAATAATAACCTGTGTTGCCGGGCACTTGCTCAAGTACCCATGGTTGACCATAGTACTGGTCCAGCAAGAGTTTGTCAGCACCTTCTTCTTTATTGAGCCAGAAGTTTGCTGCAGATCCAGAATAGCCATTCACATTGAAAAGATTCTGTGTGCTTGAAACAACCTGTATCTGAAAACGTGTCGCGGATGCTATTTCAAGCGTGTAGGTGATGTCTTTGGCTGCGGTGTTGGCATCGCCAGAATAGTGCAATGTGATGCTTCCGATTCCTGATGCATTGGCAGCAGCTGTAATGCGTACTTTATCATCGTCTTTTGATATGGTAGCGCCTATGCTCTTATCGATTTGGGTTTGTGTGCCACCAGCATCGAAGGCACTGACTGTGATGGTACCTGTAGCATTATAGTTCAGATATGGATCCAAATCTAAAGTCTGTCCATCAACCATATAGACTGTGTGATTATTCCCATCTCCCCAGTTACCATTCCCACGTGGAGAGTCAGTCAATGCTACCTGAAGGCCAAAGCCCGCATCGCCTGTTCCCTCTTCCACCACTCTCAGTCTGAAGCGTGTCTCGCCAGCCTCATAGTTGGCGTCTGCCGCCTGACGGACGATGATGGTACGTTCGCCCACAACACCGGGATTCCATGGGAAATTAATCGCCTGCTCTGTCTGATTATTACCGTCATTCAGGAAGTAATATGTGAGGGCACCGGTGCTGAGGTTGGCATTGGTCAGATTGCCCGCCAAAGCAGCCTGGGCAGAAGAGTTCTTGACGAGGGTGACAAGTCCGTTGTTGCCGAGTCGCGAAGCCTGCTTCTGGTTGTTATTTCCGCCGCCATTCGCATTGATTTCCTCCTGTGTCATTGGCGACACCTGGAAGAGGAGTTCCTCCACTGTGGCCTGCTCATAGTCGCCGTTGTTCTTGTTCTTGTACCAGTCGGTGTTGTTGTTGTGGTTGCGCACCCATCCTGCAAAGTCAGGATAAGGTCCGTCACCGTTCTCGTCGCAGATGGTCTGGTACTCCACTGGCCATGCCCATACGTAGGTGCTCTTGGTGCCCGTCTCCGGACCTGGGGTATTGCCGTTGTAGTTGTAGCGCGTGTAGGGGTATGGGATGCAGAGGATGTAAGGCACGTTCTCGCCAGAGTCGTGGACGGCTGCCTGAATCACTGATGCGCCCGAGAACTGGGAACTGTTGATGTCGAGCACGGCAGGTGCGGGATTGCCCGCGGTGAGAGTGCGGATCTGGAAGCCGCCCATGTTCACATCGCTGCCGTAATTGGTTCCTCCTGTCTCGCCAGTGCTGTAGTAAGCCATCGTCCAGTCCTCAGCCACGGTGAAGTCGATAGGTGTGGCTGTTTTCTCGTAGCGCGACTGTGCGTTGATGATGGTGTATTCTCCGCTGTTCACCTGTGCAGCGCCGAAGAGTTGGTGGATTTCGCCGAAGCACTTGTCGTTCTGTCCGGAACGATCGAAAGGATCCTGGAAGTAGATGTAACTTGCCAGTGTACCGCCAGCCGCGAGCGGAGTGAGTTTAGCGGTGGTCTTTCCGCTGATGTGCTCCACCATGAAGACCACGTCGTTGTAGTCGATGTCGAACGAGCCGCCGAGGTCCTCGCAAGCGAGAAGCCATGTGCCTCCCTCTTCCGGGTCTTCGTTGATGATGATGGGCTTGGCACCGTCGTAGGCAAGCACGAGGTCGTTCAAGTCTGCGTCACCGTTTGGCCAGTCCTCAAAACCGAGGAACATCTGGTCGCCCACATAGAAGGTGGAAGCGTAGCACGTTTGGGTCAAGCGTGAGTCTGCTTCGTTCTTCGTACTCTCAGAATAGAGAGTATATGCGCCGGAGTAGTCACTCTTCTTGATGTACATGCCGAACTTCGTTCCTGCAGGAATGTCCACCATGATGCCCTGTCCCTTGACTGCGGTCGTCGGGAAGGACTGGTTGTATGAATTATTGGGGTCTTGATAAGTTCCTGCAGGAGTCATGTTACTAACATTCTGATCAAGTAGTGTGATGGTCAGGTCTTTGAAAGAGAACCAGTTGAAACTGACATTATTGAGTTGGAAACTGACGTTCACCCTGCCATTGCTGTCCGATGTACACCTCACGCTGATTTTCTTCGTACCATCCATATTAGAATAGAGGTTACCTTGAGTTTTGTTATCGTAAGTGTAAGTGCCTGTAGTATTGTTACCGTCACCTGTCAGTTCAACACTGCTGCCATTGGCTGTAAAATAGACTGTGCCCAAACCACTGGTCTGTGTTCCATTCTGATTTCTCAGACGAGCAGCAACCTCCACGATACATTCTGCATTGGGGGATGACACTGTGAATGTCTTTGAGATGGTGGCGTTACCCAGAGCGTTTGAACGCCAATACTCGTTGAAAGGAGCGACAATGCCTGATGGGTCATCTTGATCGTTGCCATGATTATTCTGAGTCTGGAACGCATACCAACTTCCATTACCATTCGACATGTTACTGATGTTCCAACCATTAAGGTCATCCGTCACGGCTGGTGTTGCAAACCAAAGTTCACCACCGTTCTCCCCATCCTTTCCTTTGTAGATGTCCACCTCGTGATACTGACCGTTATCATCGGTGTAATAAAGACCGAGCGTGTTAACAGAAGAGGTGTTCCAGTAGAAAGGATAGATGATGAAAGAACCCGTTGACACGTAGGAGAAGTCGTGTGTAACCTTGTCAAGGTTATTCGTCATTTCCGGCACTGTAGCGAGCATTGCTTTCACCTCAGCGGTGGTTGATGTTCTGTATTGCGGGAAGGTCTCGCCGTTGATTTCCACGTCGCTGGTGAGTTTGGTCACCTTCACATCGTTGGTGGTGCCTTCATACACAACACGTGTTCCTCCGAAGTTGACGGATCCGCCTGGCACGGTCTTGATGCCCTGCACGCCGTCGCTGACGATGATTTCCTTGGTGCCTTCCACCATGTCGAAGCCAAGGGTGCGGGTGCCCTTCACGCCTTCATAGTCACCCACGATGGAGAAGGCATCGCTGGTCTTGGCATAGATTTTCACTTCCGACTCCTTGGAAGTGGTGACAGTCACGGTGCCTCGCTCGGCAAGGTTCCAGTCCTGCTCGGGGTCGATGTCGCCGAAGGTACTGCGGAATTCCTGCGCAAACTTGATGGCCTGTTCGGAGTAGCCATTGTCATAATCGCTACAACCTGCCACGGCAAGCGACATCATCGCTGCCGGAACGAAGAATGAAAGTAAACTCTTAATTTTCATTGTATTCTTCATATTTGTTAATAATTGTTTTTCTCTTATTAGTGTTGTACCTATTATTTCAATTTATTCTTACCTCACGCGGTAAAATAATGTGCAAATATATGTCTTTTCACTCTTTCTAACAAAAAAAAAGTGAAAAAAATGTGTTTTTTCGTCATTTTTTTTTGTTATGGCGTGATTTGGGCACTTTTCTGACGTGCTTTTTAAAAAAAACAGGAGGATGGGATGCGTGCCGTTGGCACTGTCTCGGAAAGGAAATGCGGAGCACCGTCAGGGTTCGCCGAGATAATCCAGAATGAGGTGCACCTGTCGGGGTGTGAAGACACGGGCGGTCTTGCGGTAGCCCGTGCGGGACAGTTCGTCGGTGAGTGTGGGGTGACGGCGAATCCAGTCCATCAGACGGTTCACCGCTGCACGAGGCGTGAGGTCTGGCGCATACATCTGCGCCAGTTCACGCTTCGGCATCGCCACGATGTCCATGTCGTAGTCATAGCGGCTCGTCATTCTTCCGGTTCCTCCGCTTTCTTCAACCAGTTGATGGAAAACTCGTCGCCTTCAGCCGCCCTCCGCTTCGCTTCTTCATACGTGCGGCGGTAAGCCTCCTTGCTCCGCTTCTCCTCCATCTCCTTCTTCTGAATCTCTTCCTGCCGCTCCTTCTCCGCTTCGAGCCGACGCTGCTCCTCCAGGTCCATCTGATGCTCCATCTGGGTGAACTGCTGTATGTCAAGACGGTTGTACCACGCTCCGAAGTGAGGTATTACGTCACGTTTCTCTTTGTAGGTAATACCTTGATTGCGAAGTTGTAAAACAAACTTGTTGATGTATCGCTGCAATCTTCCACGTTCCACTCCGTTGTTGTAGCAGAACCCTGTCAGCCACTCCGTCTGGCTCATCAGAAAAGCAGGAACTTGAGCGAGAGAGAGCCTTTCTGTCTTTTCTTTCTCTCTTTCTTTGGGGTCTTTGTATTGGTCTTTTGTCTTTAAAACGCCCGTACCATTTAAAGGGCGGACGCTGTCCGTGTAGCCATTTGGCATCACGGCAGACGGCGCACATGGCGTCTGTCCCGACCCTCTTCCCCACCCATCGATGGAGGCATCGGGTCCGGTCAGAAGTCGATAGACGCAACGCGCCTTGCTGCCCGTTCCTTTCATGGTGCAGTCGATGATGCGCGCATCGATGAGTTCATTCCGTGCCGACACGAGGGTGCGCGGGGTCATGCATACCTTCACCGCCATCATGCGGTCGCTCATTTCGAAGGTTGCAGGCCAGTTGTCACGATTCATTTCTGCCAACAGCACCGCATGGAGGTGAACTGCAGCATGACTTGGTTGAGAATTGATGACCGCACGGAAAAAGGCGGTCACATGAGCCACATAAGGGCTTACATTTGATCTTTTATTCATACACTTTTTAATAGGTGAATTTCGTTTGAAACGAAAAAAGATAACGTTTTATTTGTTTATATGTTTGATTCTTTGTACCTTTGCATCAAAACCTGTTGCAAATGCGATGCAAAGGTAGGAATTTCATATGAAACAGACAAGCATTTTGGAGAAAATGTTTGAACAATCAAAAAAACCTAAAGACAATGACTGACAAGGAAAAACTGAATGCTCTAATGGAAAAATTCTCTGGCGGCAGCCAACAGGTGTTTGCCCAACTCATTGGTGTGCCGCGTTCTAACATCGCCACATGGATGCACCGCAACAGCATCACTGCCAACGGACGTGAGGCGATTCTTGATGCCTTTCCGCAGGTGAGCCGCGAGTGGCTGACCGACAATGACGCGCGTCACAGTGTGGCTCCTGCCACGAGGAAGACGGACATGCTGGCGGACGATGCCAACGTCATCCGCTTTTCGCGCAACGACCTGGTGCCGCTCTACGACGAATGCCGTGCTTCGTGCGGCGTGGTGGAGCAATTTGAACACCCTGAGTATGCGACGGAGTTCATCCATGTGCCGGGGTCGGACGCCATCGCCGCCCTGGTTGCCGAGGGCATCTCGATGGAGCCGAGCATCCACAGCGGCGACTATTGTCTCATCGGCAGCAACATCAACCTGCAAGATGCAGACGATAAGCATATCTACTTGATTGTCACTAAGGATGGGCAGTGTATGTTTAAGCGTATCTTTAACGAGGGAAGAAAGGCTGAAAGCATCCTCGTGCTGTCGGAAAACCCTGATTATACGCCCCATGCACAGGTGGTGGCAAAGGCAAACATCCTGCACATCTATCCGCTGAAGTATGTGGTGCACAGGATGGAGTGAGGAACGAAGGGGGGAGAGGGACGGTTCTTGCCGTGCAAGGGCTTAACGCTTCGCACCTTCAGAAAAGTTTCGTATATTTTATTTCTTTGGAGTTAAAGGAGTTAGAGGGAGTTAAAGGAGAAGCCGATACTTTGGCTGGTGGGAACTCCTCATGTGCATGGTATCGGCTTTAACTCCTGAGCGGAGCGATAACTCCTTATAACTCCTTTAACTCCAAAAAAGTGGCTTTAACTCCTTTAACTCCAAAGAAGTTGAGCACTTGCGAAAGTTGAGTAGTTTATATTTCAACAAAGATGGAAAAGATATAAAAGATGGGCTGACGCGACACAAGCAGACATGCTATCGCATGGCATCTTTTTCATCTTGACCATCTTTGTTGAAAAAATCGCATTGTATAAGACAATTTTGTGTAGTTATAAAATACCGTCTTACTTCTGGAGCACCTTCTGGCCGTTCTTGATGACGATGCCCTTGTAGGCAGCGTCAACAGCCTGACCAGCGAGGTTGTAGGCAGGAGCGTCGGCTGCTGCTGCGACAGCGATGGACTCGATGGCATCGGGGTCTTCGGCTTTCAAGTTCTTGAATATGACAGTCACGTCGTTGTCATCCACAGCGACAACCGTTGTATATTCGCCACCCCACTGCGCTGCATCGACAGCCACCATCGGATCGTCATCTTTCTCCTCGTCAGCATCGTCCTCGGTCATGTCACCCGAAGAGAGGGAGATGGTGTAGTTGACACCTGAATGGGTGGCAAGATGCATTTCCTCGCCTGCCACGAGCATCATGGTTGCCTCTAAACCATCCTCTGGATTAGCAGCGGTGCGGGTCCACTTGGGCGATCTGTTGGCATCGAGAGCAGTGACATAGACGTAGTTCTTTCCGTTGCCGTCGTAGGAAACGTCAAACCAGTCGGGACCGAAAGTGGTGCCTGCCACATAGAGGACGCCGTCCTGGATGGTCATGCCTTCGATGCTGTAAGGAATGGCTTCGGCAGTATGCTTGTTGCCAGTGAATTCCTTCATTTTCGTGAGGTCGCCGGCTGAGCCGAACACAAGAACATGGTCTTTCAAGCCGCTCTCATCTTCAGTGGTCTCAAAAGTGAAGTCCTTGCTGCCATTAGGTGTGGTGATGGTGAGGTTGCCAAAGCCGATGAAGCCGTAAATCAAGTTGCCGTCGGCATCGAAGTCGAAGTTGAGGGCTTCGGGGTAGTGCTGTACTCCCAGGGCAATGAGGTCAGTGCTCTGCACAGTCAGCACGTTGGCTGCACCCGAGAGGTCGCTCTTGCTGAGGGAGAAGATGCCCTTGCTGCGGTTGTCATCGTACATACCCCAGACATCGATATAAGCACCCTGCCAATCCAACTCTGGCACGTCGCCCTTGTAACTGGCAGCCACATAGAGTTTGGAACCATTGATTTTGATGACATTCGGGGTTACATAGATGGGATCCCAAGCCGAATAGAGAGGCATTTCAAAGCCTTCATCCCATGGGTCACCCATCTGAGTGTCAATCCATTCGTCCACTTCGGGAGTGATGACCTTCACTGCCTCGAACTTACCGTCCTTGTTCACTTTTGCCACGAAGGCAGACAGTGCGTCCTCGCTCTTGATGGTGGCACTCCCGCCGTCGGCACCGGTGTAGGTGACCTCGTCGTCGAAGGAGCCTGCTGCATAGAGGGTTCCGTCTTCGTCGACGGTCAGGGCTGTGATGGTGATGTTGCCGACCAGAGTGGCAGACCAGAGTTCCTTGCCTTCCTTGTCATACTTGAAGATGGCAGAGGAGAGCATGCCGTCGGTGTCGGCGAGTGCCTTCTTGGCGAAGGTGAGAGGCTGGTCGTAGGTGGAAGACACATAGACAGAGCCGTCGCTGGACTGTGCCACATGCACGGCATTGAGGTCGTCGGCGTCTTCCACAGGGGTGAAGAAGGTTGCCCAACCGTTATCTATTTCCACGTCGTCGTTTTGTGCAAATGCACTCATTGTGGCTACGCATGCCACTAACATAAGTAATACTTTCTTCATAAACTAACTGTTTTTAAAAGTGTTAATAATAAGGGTTAATTATATTTCATTTTTCACTTTTCACATTCAAATCCCACCGTTCTATCTCCGGGTTTGCCTCCACTGCCTCGGTGGGGAAGCGGAGGGTGTATTTCTCGGGGGTGAGGGTGAAGGTCTCGCCGTTGTAGGTGCGGGTGAGGGCGGGCTGGGTGGTGCGGCGGAGGTCGTACCAGCGGTGACCCTCGAAGGCAAGTTCGCGGGCACGCTCGTCGAGGATTTCGGCAATGAGTTCGTCCTGCGTCATGGCGTTCATGAGGTCGAGGGCGGTGGTGAGGGCATCGGCGGAGAGACGCTTCTGGAGGAGGGGCTTGAGGTAGGTGTCGATGGCATCGGTGGTGTTGCCCAACCGTGCAGCACATTCGGCAGCGGTGAGGTATGCCTCGGCAGAGCGGAAGGAGCAGGAGAACTCGTCGTCCCCACCCTTCTGGAGGCTGTAGGTGGAGGTGTTGACGCGCTTGAAGAACTTCGTGCGGCGCTGGTCACCTGTGCGGTAGAGGTTCATGAACTCGGGGTCGGGCATGTCGATGGCGGTGAAGAGGTTGGAGGAGAATTTCTCCAGTGCCACGATGCTCTCCACGGACTTGTAACTGTTGGGCAGGACCTTGGAGGTGTTCATGTCTTCCAGTTCGCCATGTGCGCTGATGACCGCCTTGGCAGCGGTGAGTGCTTTCTGCCACTCATTCATATATATATATGTTCGTGCGCGTAAGGCTTGTGCCGAAATCTTGTTGAAGCGGTAGTTTTCGCCTTCAGCCCAGGTATCGACGGTGAGGTTCTTCTCCGCCTCGTCGAGGTCGCTGAGCACCTGCCGGTAGATGGCTTCGACGCTGCTGCTGGCAGGCATGGCATTGACATCCGCCTCCAACTGCATGGGCACGCCGCGTGTGGTGGCGGGCTGGCAGTGGGTGTAGGGTTCGGCATAGAGACCCACGAGCAGGAAGTGGCTGTAGGCACGGAGCATGTAAGCCTCGCCCACCAGTTGGGAGACCTCGTCGCGTGTGGCGTTGGTGATTTCGCCTCGGTGCTCGATGATGTAGTTGGCGATGTAGATGGCATGGTAGTAGCCTCGCCAGGAGAAGTAGGAGGTGGTGGGCGACGGGTTCTCGTCTTTCCACCGCCAGAGGTCGAGGTAGGCATCGAGGTCGGTGGAGGAAGTCTTCTTCGCATCCATCAGGAGTTCGTCGGTGCGCAAGGTGGTCATGTAGCGGTCCTTGGGGAAGTACTTGTACTCGTAGGTGAGCAGGGCGCGGTACTCCTCACCCGTCTTGGCAATGACCTTGCCGGTGGGGGTGATGTCGAGGAAGGAGTCGCAGGAGGAGAGCGTGAGGGCTGTCAGCAGGACGGTTGCTGCCGCCATGCCCGCTGCTTTCAGTATGTGGGTTGTTGTTGTCATCTTTTGGGTTTTATGGGGTTGATAGGATTTTCTAGGTTTTCCTAGGATAGCCTAGGTTTTTCCTAGGATTGCCTAGGATTGCCTAGGAGTGCCTAGGATTGCCTAGGGTTTTCCTAGGACTTCCTATGATTCTTTTCTAAAAGTTCACGTTCACCCCGAAGATGAAACTCTTGGGGACGGGTTGGGCGTAGGGGTTGCCCATGGTCTCGGGGTCGAGGTAGTTGTGGTAACTGCTGCCGAAGACGAGGAGGTTCCTGCCTTCGAGAGAGACGCTGGCAGAGGTGATGCCAATGGGCTGGAGCACCTTCTTGGGGATGCGGTAGCCGAGGCGCACGGACTGCAAGCGGCAGTAGTTGCGGTTGCGCACCCAGATGTCGAGCATGGAGTAGGTCTGATACTCGGAGAAGTGGGTGTAGGCTGCGGCACGTTCGGGGGTGGTGACCAGAAGTCCTGCCGACGTGGCAGTGGGATTGTCGGTCGTCCAACGGTTGAGAATCTCGTGGTTGGTGTTCAGTCCGCGGTCGAAGTAGGTGGGCGAGTAGTCGGGCTGCACACGCACTTTCATGCCGAGGTTGAACATGAAGTTGAGGGAGAGTTGCCAGTCCTTGTACTCGAAGTTGTTGATGAATCCGCCGCTGACCTTGGGCTCGTCGGTGCCGATGTAGGTGTAGAGGTTGCGCTGCTGTTCGGCGGTGAGGGTGGAGGCTCCGAAACGGTTGAGTTGGAAGAACTCTTCGGCAGTCTGCACGGTGCCGTCGGCAGCACGGAAGAGGGGATAGCCGTCGGCGTCGATGCCTGCCGTGCGGTAGGCGAAGATGGCTCCCACGGGATGCCCTTCACGAGCGGGATAGGTGGCGTTTTCCGCCACGGTCTCGTTGAGAATCTTGTTCTTATTTAGACCTAAGTTCACCGTGGTCGTCCAAGTGAAGTCTTTGGTGGAGATGTTGCTGGTGTTGAGGGCAAATTCCCAACCCTTGTTCTCCATCGATGCCCAGTTGATGGTGGTCATGGCGAAGCCTGTCTCCAACGGCAGTTGGCGGGAGGAGATGAGGTCGGTGCTGCGTCGGTAGTAGTAATCGACGGTGAAGCGGATGCGGTTGTGGAGGAACGCCATGTCCAGACCCACGTTCACGTTCTTGGTCTTCTCCCACTTGAGGTTGGGATTGGGTGCGGTCTCTGCGGCAATGACGGTCTCGACGTTGCCGGGCAGGACGGTGGTGCGGTTGAACGTGCCGATGAGATAGGGCGAGGTGTTCTTGTCAATGTTTCCCTGCAAACCGTAGGAGGCACGGAGGTTAAGTTCGTCGAGCCACTTGGCGTTCTCCATGAACTTCTCCTCCCCTACCCTCCAGAGTCCGCTGAAGGAGTAGAGGGGCAGGTAACGGTATTTCTTTGCCACGCCGAACACGTCGGAGCCGTCGAAACGGACGGAGCCGCCGAGTGTGTAGCGATGAGCGAAGGTGTAGGAGCCAGTGGCGAACCAAGAGACGTAGGCGTTCTCGGTGAATGCCTCTTCGTAGAGCGGATAGCGCTGGGCGATGCTCTCAGTGGGGAAGAGGACGGGCTGGGTGGTGAGGGTGCGGGCATCGTAGCCGTAGGCGGTGGAGGTGACGAGCCGTGTCTCCACGTGGCGCACTTCGGTACCGCCCATCAGTTCCACGTCGTGCAGTTCGTTGAACCGCTGGTTCCATTCGAGCATCGCCTTCCAGGTCCACTGCTCGGTGTGCCCCTCGGAGTTTTTCAGCATGCCGCCGTCGGGGAAGATGGTCCGTTGCGCACCGTCAATCATGTAGGTGGCGTAGGCCTTTGCCTTGCGCATGGCGTAGGAGTCGTTGCCGGCATAGCGCGTGAGGGTGTAGTTGTCGTGCTGCAAGCCGTATTGGGAGGTGAGTTTTAGGTGCTGGTTGAACTTAAGTTCGGCATCGAAAATCGCCATGACGGAACGGTCTTTGCGCTGCTTGGAGGTGTTGTAACGCTCCTCGAAGATGTTGAAGTCGGGGGCTTCGTTCTCGCGCCCCTGCACGTTTATGTCATAATTGTAATAGCCGTCGGCATCGTATGGCTCGAAGTAGGGGTTTGCCATGCGTGAGTAATAGACGGGGTTGGTGAAACCGCCCGTGTCGGTCATGTAACTGTTCTGCTTGCGCTGGTTGGCAAAGAGCGAGGCACCGAGTTTGAGCATCTTGTTCAGACGGAAGTCGGTCTTCAGCGTGATGTTGAAGCGGTTGTTCTTCACACCACGCACGTTGCCCTGCTCGTCGTAGTAGCCTGCGGAGACGTAGTAGTGGGCATTGTCGCTTCCGCCGGAGACGGAGGCGTTGTACTCCTGGTTGAGCACGTTGCGGAAGAGGATGTCGTTCCAGTCGGTGTTGAGGGTACGGAGCCGGTTGATGCGCTGCTGTGCCTGTGCGGAGAGGGCATCCCATCCGCCTGTCTTGTAGGCGTCGAACTCACCCAGTTCGTCGAGGATGTTCGCCACCCCACCCTTGTGCTGGCGGTAGTCGTAACCGCTGCCCAAGAGTCCGAGTTCGAGATCGACTTTCTCGTTGGCGTTGAGCAGATTGAGGCGGTCGATGCCGAGGCGCGGGCTGTAGGTGTATTTGGCGGAGAAGTTGACGACGGGGCGTCCCATCTTGCCTTTCTTGGTGGTGATGACGATGACGCCGTTGGCGGCACGTGCGCCGTAGATGGCAGTGGCGGCAGCGTCTTTCAGCACGGTGATGTTGTCGATGTCGGAGGGGTTCAAGCCAGCAATGCTGGTCTGGTAGATGTCATCGATGTCGTTGAGATTGTCGATGGCAGGGATTTCGTTGCCTTCCATGGGGATGCCGTCGAGCACCCAAAGGGGTTCCTGCACGCCGTTGATGGAAGCGGTGCCTCGGATGCGGATCTTGGCTGGCGCACCTGGTGCACCTGTGGCGGCGACGGAGGACAGACCTGCCACCTGACCTGCCAGTGCCTGGTCGATGTTCTTGACGGCACCGACGGTCTCGTCGGAAATCTTCAGTTCTGCCACGGCAGCGGTGAGTTTGCGACGGTCTATCTGCTGATAACCCGTGACGACGACCTCGCTGAGTCCTTTGGAGGCACTGTAAAGGGTCACATCATATTTGTCCTGATTGGTCTTGAGGGTGATGGTCTTGGACTCATAACCCATATAACTGACGGTGAGGGTCTTGACAGAGGCAAGCACGGTGAGGGTGAAGTGCCCGTTCATGTCGGCGGTGGTGCCCTTGGAACTGCCTTCGCCCACAGAGATGTTGGCGCCGATGAGGGGTTCGCCCTTAAACTCGCCGTCCATGACGGTACCTGTGATGGTGCGCTCCTGACCTTTCATCGGAAGGAAACCCAGAAGGGCGATGAGAGAGAAGAGAAGGAATGTCTGAAGTCGTTTCATTGTCCGATATTTTTCTTTCCTTTTTGGTTTTCAGTCAGTTTTCTAATTTTGCTAGGCTATCTAGTCTTGCTAGTTCTCCTAGCCTATCTAGTTTTGCTAGTATTTCTATTTGTTCAGTCCCAGTGCCGTCTGGATGCGCAGCGCCATGTCGTCGTAGTGCATCTGGGTGGCGGTGTCGCCGGTGTTTGCCTTGGCCTTGCAGAGGCGGAGGATGCGGAGCAGTTCGCCGCGCTTGAGGCTGATGGCATCGGAGGTGCGCGTCACCTGCTTCATGGTGATGTCGAGGGTGCGCGGTGCGGAGGAGTCGAGAGAGCCGAAATCGCTGTAGCAGCCAGAAAGCCCGAAGAATCCATCTTCTCTATCCGTCAGGCTCTTATTGATTTTCACTCCTTCGCTTTCGGCAGCGGCGGTGATGAGGGCGTCGAGGAGGCTCTTTTGCAGACTGCGCTCCATGACGTTGAGTTTCTGCCCTGCAATGGTCTTGCGGAAGAGGGACTGGTGAATCATGTCCATCATCTCCACGGCGGTGAAGGCACGGTCGCCGTTCTCCCACTCATTCTGATACATACGCACGAGACGCTCGTTGGAGAGGAGGTCCCAGAGGATGTAGTTCTGCTGGTTCTTCAGGAGCAGGGCTGGCTCTTGCTCGGTGGTGCCGTTGGGCGTCTTGCGCAGGGGATAGATGACCTTGGAGAGTGGCGAACCAAAAAGCCACGGCTGATAACTCAGCACATTGTCGAGGAGGAACTGCACGGCAGCCTTCTGACGGGATTTCTCCACATGGATGTAGGCTGGCGGAAGAGAGGACGAAGTGCTTGCAAGGGAGGAGCCAGAAAGGCTGGAGACCCCGGAGTTTCCATTGAGCACCGGCCGCTCCATATAGATTCCGCCCACATTTGCCATGGCATGATACAAGTAGAGGCTCCACTGGTAGATGACGGCATTGTAGAGGTCGGCTGCCTCGTCGTAGGTCTGGTCGGGTTCGCCGTTGAGCGTCCAACTGATGAGGTTGGGCATGACGCGCTTGAGGTTCTCGATGCCGAGGGTGGCGGACTTGATGGGGTCGTCGCCGAGGTCTTCGGAGAGGGCACGCGGGTCGATGGCGGTACGACGGTCTTGTGTCTCGCTGTAACGATATTCCTTACCGTTATGGCGGGCGAGGAAAGCAGCCAGTTCCTTCTTCTCATCGGTGCCTGCCGGAAACCAACGGTAGCCCCACTCGATTGCCATGAAGTCGTAGGGTCCAAGATGGGGCGACATGACCTTCACGCCGTCACCGGGCTGGGCGATGTAGTTGAATCGGGCATAGTCCATGATGCTCGCCGAGGTGCCCCCTACCCTGTTGGTGAAGGCTGCGGAACGGAGCGAGTCGGTGGAATAGGCTGCCGAGGCTATCATATTGTGGCGAAGTCCGAGGGAGTGTCCCACCTCGTGGCAGGCAACGAAACGGACGGCATCGCCGATGAGTTCGTCGGGAAGAGTGAGGGTGCGTGCCCGTGGGTCGGTGGCAGAGGTCTGCACCCGAATCCACTCGCTGATGAGCGACTGCACGTTGTGCCACCAGATGATGTCCGCCTCCAGAATCTCGCCCGTGCGTGGGTCGAGGGTGGCAGGTCCCATGGCGTTCGCCTTTTCGGAAGCGGCATAGGTGAGGACGGAATAGCGCATGTCGTCGCCTTCGATGTCGAGGGTGTCGTCAGGCACGATGACCCGCACGGCATTCTTGAATCCTGCCCGTTCGAAGGCTTGGTTCCAGTCGAGGATGCCCTGCGTGATGTAAGGTCGGAGATGGGTGGGCACGGCACCGCCGATGTAGAAAGTGATGGGCTGAACAGGTTCGACAAGTTCGCCCCGCATGTAGGCAAGGGTGTCGCTGGGCACCAGTCGCCAGCGGTTGATGTAGTTAGCATGCTCCACCTTCTGCTGATGGTCGCCGTAGATGAGGGAAGGTGTGGAGAAATAGCCCACGCGCCAGTCCTCCCGACGGGTGCGCATCGGTTCGTCGGGCAACAGCATGATGGCGGTGCTGACCACCACGGTGATGTTCACCTTGGAGTTGCCTTCATGCACGGTGGTGGTGAGTTCGGAGAGAGCGACCACGCTGCGCTCGTAACTCTTCACCGACACGATGCGGGAGAGGTCGGACACAGGCGAGGTGCCGATGTTGATTTCGTTGAACACGTCGTTGAGCACATTCTTCCTGCCGTTGAAGAGGTCGTTGACCTTGAAGATGACGGAGGCGGAATCAGCCGACACGGCTTCCACCTTGAGGGTGGCGATGACGGGATCCACGTAGTTGTCTGCCACCGACTGTGCCAGGAAGGAGCCTTTGGGTGCCTCGGGCGTGACACGCTGCTGACGCATCTTGACGAGTTTCGCCTTCTGGTCCCACTCGAAGCGCACCATCTGGTTCTCGTAGTTCACACCCTTGTTGGCGGCTGACTCGTTGAGTTCGGAGGGCACCTGCTGCAACTTGTTCGACACGAGGAAGGGCTTGCCCAACAGCCTGACGGGCAGTTCGAGATAGACGGTGTCGCCTTTCTCGATGACGTTCATCACGCCCTTCATCTGCACGGAGTCGCGACCCGTCAGCGTCTTGTAGCACGACGGCGGCGGTGCCGTCTCAGTCTTGTTCTTCTTGGATTTCTTACCTCTGAGCATCACGCTTGCAGAGGCATCAGCATTGCCTGTCAGCAGAGCCATCATCAACACGAAAGTGGTTATTCTTCTCAACGTCATATACTTGTTTTTCATCGATTCTTGTGTTTTATCGTGGCAAAGGTACAAAGAATGTTTCATTCCTCCAAAAAAATCACACATTATTTAAATAAATGCGGCAAGCCATTGTGTAATGACTTGCCGCAAAAGGGTTCAAACATGAACGTGGTGCATCACTCTGGTTCGGGGTCGCTCGTCTGGCGGAGGAACTTGCCTTCGAGCGAGTATGCCTTGTTGACGGTGTAGCGTCCACCCTCTTCGTAGTAGCCGTAGGAGGCGGCGATGATCTCGCCCGTTTCCATGTTGATGTCCTGCACACCCTCGGTGGACGGGAGTTGCAGGGCGGTGCGCTTTTCGAGGTCGATGAGGTAAGTCCAGATGTTGCGTGCATCAGGACAACCCTCCACGATGATTTTGCAGCCATCCTCCGAGGCGAACTTGGCAGACGATGCCGCAGCGATCTGGTTCATGGACACTTCCACGCCACTGGCTTCCTTGCCGCTCATCTTGTCCCACGATGCTGCAGCGGTGGGATTGGTGGTGAGCACCTTGGCTACGATGGCTCCTTCCTCAGAAGCCACCCACACGCTGTACTTGCCCTCGGGGTTGTCTTCGTCGGGTGCCACTTCCTCATTGACATAGAGCAAAAGGCTGCCCAGACGCTCCTGCAGCACGGCACTCTCAGGCAGTTTGTCGATGTTCACGAGTTCCTTCTCATAGGCAGACAGCGCCCACGACACGGATCCGTCGCCTTCGATTTCCTCAAGGAGTTCGTCGTCGTTGAGCACAATGCTGTCGCTGTCGGCAGCAGAATCTGTGGTCTTCGTACTGAAGAGCCCGTTGCAACCCGTCAACAACAGGGCTGCTGATAAAATCAAAAAGATTTTTTTCATGAGTGTATTATTTATAGAAGTTTCGTATGTTTTATTTTTGGGGAGTTAAGCACTTGCAAAAGTTGAGTTATTTATAGAAGTTAATGGAGTTATTCACCCTCACAAGCCCACTAGATAGTTCACGGTCTGCACCTTGCCCATGATGTGCGAGAGGCATTCCTTCAGTTGACCGATGAGGTTGTTGGAGTCGATGTAGTCGCTCACCTCCTCGTGGGGGATGAGCAGCACCACGGTGTCCTGACGAAAGGAAACGATGCGGATCTGCATCAGGTACATCGTGAAGATGCGTGCGCCAAAGGCTGAGGTGATGGCATCGCGGAAGGGGGCATCGGTGAACGACATGCCGTCCCAAGGTGAACGTGCCGCCTCTTGTTTTGTGGCTGCACCTGCTGCCGATGAAGACCCGTTCGTGCCATTTTTGTGTAAAGAATTTTGCGCATAGAAGTCGTTCTCATCCTCTTGTGCATGCATGGGCAATTCCTCCAGCACCTCCTCGGCGATGGCTTCCTCAAAGTCGTCAATGACATTGCGGAGAGCGATGAAGGCATACTTTTTCTTGTCAAGAATTTTGCCGTTGTCCTTGTCGATGAACTTCTTCACCTCGGTCATCTTGGCGATGAACACGTCGATGTTGTCGTCGGTGATGCGTGGCAGCATCTGCCGAATCTCAGAGGTACGGAAACCGAAGTCTTGCTTGAGCAGGTCTTCAATCATAATCAACTTTTTTGCATAAGAAGCCGAGTGGTTCTGCTCCCTGCCCAGATCGCTGACGGTGATGGTGAAGAGGATCTTCTCGGGTGTGCCCTTCTTCTTGCCTGCCGGATAGATTTCCTGAAAGTCGAAATAGCAGTCCGCCTCGCCCTTCTCGGCAAGTTCGCGCAGTTCGTCGGCAGCGGTGTTGAGCACACGGCGCTTGAACTGGCGATACTCGGTGTATTTCTTCTCCACCCATCGCCACTGCCCGTCACTGTCCTCCTCGTAGGCGAGGAAGCCGAGAATCTTGCGCAGTTCGGAGTAATCGACCTCCCAGCGTCCGAACGTCTTGTAGGCGGTGATGATCATGTAGAGACGGCTGGTGTACTGGCTGGAGGAATTGCGCGCCACCGCCTTGATGTACTTGCTGTAACGCGTGAACTGAAAGATTTCCTTCGCCTGCTCACGGTTGAAGTAGAAGCGGATGAACCCCTTGCGACGGCCTCGCTCGTTGTCCTCGAAGGGCACGCTGATGCTGTCGAACACGTGGGAGAGTTTCATCATCTTCATGCCCTCCACCTCCTCGGGACGCTTGATGGTGGCACCCATCAGACGGTAGGCCATCGACTCCACGTCGGCATAGTAGTCGGGACGGTTGGAGACGGCGGCGAGGTTCACATCCACATGCGCCACGCCGTTCTCGTTGAAGTCCTCCTCCCTGAAGACGGCATTGCCCTCCTCACCCATGTGGGCGATGAAGTCGTTGATCTTCACCTGCAGCGCACCCATCAGTTCCACCATGATGTGGGTCTGCGTGAGCGAGAGGTCGCCACGCATGACCGAGAGCGCATAGGGCTGCTTGATCCACTCCACGTTCTGCGGCAGGTTCTTCATGATGGTCTCGTCCTGCGCCTTCTTCGTCTTCTGGGCAGTCATGTCCTTCTTGACCGTCACGTCCTTCTTGGCAACGTCCTGCTCCCCCTTCCCATTCACCCGTGCGTTCTTGACCGTTTCCGGCTTGGGTTTCCGTTCTGTTTCTTCTTTCATCAGTTTTGGTTGGTCTTTAATGAAAACATTGCAAAGATACAAAGTTTTTTTTTCTCTCCAAGACTTTTCTCCACTTTCTCACTTTTTTACCCCGAAAAAACTGCACTTTCCTTCTCTCTTCGTGACAAATATGGGTTGACGAGAGCAGGGCAACACATGTTGCCCTGCTCTCTTTTTTTGTCCCTAAATCCTGCTGTGGATAAGCCCAGCCTTGACAGTATCTGTAACTGTCAATCCTCTTGACTGCAAGAGACAGACTAGGTCGTGCGCACTGGCGTACGGCTTCTGGAATGGGATTCTGTTACTCATTGTATAAAAAAAAACGACCCGCACATTTGAGCATCGTTGAGAGGCTTGGCGGGTTCTAGTGGTACAAAGGTACTGCTTTAATTTGGAATAGCCAAACTTTTTTGAAGAAAAAGAATAAAGTATGCCTAAGAAATCGTCTTTTTACCCCAAAGTGCCGCCTTAACCATTCTTTTCCCTACCTTCTCGAATCAATTTGCACCAAAGATTACCTGTCTGGCGACACATAAACATTGGTACGATTGACACGGCTAACAAAGATGGAAAAATCGCATTGTATAAGACAATTCAAGTTTCGTATGTTTTATTTCTTAGGAGTTAGAGGGAGTTAAAGGAGTTAAAGGAGTTAAAGCCGATACTCTGGCTGGTGGGAACTCCTCATGTGCATGGTATCGGCTTTAACTCCTGAGCGTAGCGATAACTCCTCTAACTCCTTTAACTCCAAAGAATTTAAGTACTTAAATCCAAATGTGATACTGTTTGGAATTTGTCGCAAACCTCTTTGGAATTTGTCACGCCCGAGGTTGTCCGTTTGGTATTTGTCACGTTTTCAGTCATTTATGTTTGCTTTTTGTCCCGTTCTTGGTGGGTATTTGTCACTCGCGTAGTGGGTATTTGTCACGAAATTCTGTTACATCCATTTATCTTTCAGTCAGTTAGAGCGCCTTATATATTATATATTGCTTTATTTTATAAAAAAAAGAAAGATTCTTTCTTTCATTTTTTAAAAGAAAAGGGTGTGTCTGTCAACTAAGCATCTCATGACCAATTCTTTCATTGTCCGATGACATCCCATCAGCAGGCATGCTGGAAGAGTGCCGAAAAGTCGGCACGGTGCGCATCACATTTCACGCACCCAGCGCGAAATATTTCGTCCTTACAGCGTATAATATTTCATCCTTACAGCGCACATTCCGCCTTTCTTGCAGTCCCGTTTTCTTCTTGCTGAAAGCACCGCTACCCCATCCCTGCCACACCCGAAAACGTGCCCTTTCTCTTGGGAATTTGTCACGCCAGAATCGGCTCATGATATGCAAAAAAAACATCTAAATCATTTGTTTTCAGCGGTTTGCGTCACTTTCTTTAAACACCAACATAACAAACGTGACAAATTCGGGTCATGAGAGCGTGACAGAAACGTATTGAAAACGCTTGATTTTGCGTGACAGATTTGTATTAAGTCCCCCTCCCCCACTCCCTTCTTGTCGGTTGTTTTTGAGCAAGTTAACATACTTTCCCCTCTTTCCGTGTGCTGCTCATGGCATTCTCTCTCCGTTGTCCCCTTTTCGGTGGCAGGAGCGTGACAAAAGTGTATTGGGAATTTGTCACATTTCTGTTCTTTTTATTATGCGAAAACTTGCGCAAAACACCGCTAAATTGTTATCAATCATTTGTCTATCGCAAAAAAATGCCTTGGGTTTTGCTTAAACATTTTTCCGTTTCATTTTAAAGGTTTTCCGCTTGTTGGGAATTTGTCACAAAACGCTCGTTTACAGTGCTTTCGTGGGTCTTGGGAATTTGTCACGGAAGAGGTTTTCTCGGTGTGATCGTGTGTGTTGGGTTTTTGTCACGGAACAGTCTTTTCCTCTGCATCCGAGCCTCTTTGGAATTTGTCACGGAACTCCTGCCGCTTCCCTCCATCGTCCTTTGGAATTTGTCACGGTCCCCTTTTTCCCCTCTCCCCCACCCTGCCTTTTCACTCCTTGGGAATGTTTGGTTTTTGTCACGCTTTTGCGAAGGACGGCATCTGTTCTTGGGAATTTGTCACGTTTTTTCTGAAAATATTTTGAGGTTGCGCGGAAAAGGCTTACCTTTGCCTTCGGTTACGGCCTAAACCATTGACACTAAAACTATTTACTGCTTATGAAGAAAATCTTTTGGGCACCCTTATGTCTGGCAGGCCTGATGGTGACGGCTTGCGTCAACAATGTGAAGAAAACGGAGACCGATGCGGTCGATTCGCTGGCGGCGGACTCCTCGTTCACGGGCGAGGTGAATCAGGAAATGAACATCTACAAACTTTGGATCAATGAAGACGGCACGCGCATCTTCGACCTGCGCGACTCCACCCGCTACATCGAGGCGGCAGTGTATGACGAAGACTACTGCAAGGAGAATCCTGACTACAAGCCGGGCGTGTTCTACTACGACCCGACAAATGCAGGTTTCCGTGTGACACACGACTTCGAGGCTCAGGGCGACACGGTCGGCCATGTGGAATACGAACTGACACAGGGACCCTATGCTGGCACCTATGCCCTGCGCTTCTCGTTCTACAATATGACTCCGACCACCGCCACCTTCCTTTTCGAAGGCGAGTATGAGTGGACTTACAAGGTGCTGGACAAGCCTGTGGATATGCAGCCAGACCCACATCCGTATGTGTATGAGGAGTGAGGAAATGCAACAAATGATGAACTCTCAGCGGTTTTTACGGCAAAGCGGCCTTCAGAAAAAATAAAATAACTTGTGTAACAACACGGAATTACAAAACTTTTTGTATCTTTGCACCCGTAATTGACGAAGTCGCTTGGCTCGTCCAAGAATATTCATCTTCAACACGGATTTATTTATGATAACAACAGCAGTACCAGCAAAGCCGTTTGATACGTTCACACTTGAACTGCCAAAGGGTGACACGGCTTTCCTTAAGACGATAGCCAAGAAGATGGGCTGGACGGTGAGAAGCAACCGCCGCAAGATGTCGGCCTACGAGCGTTCACTCGATGACGAACGCAACGGACGTATCAACCACTACGCAAGTAGCGAGGAACTTTTCAAAAAAATGGGAATCTGATGGCCTACAAGATTTCCACATGCCTCGCAGAGAGTTGATGCGGCGGCCATACTGCTGCTCACCGTGTGGCGACTTCATTTCAAAGATGTTGCATACTTGCGAAATAAGTAGGTGAACAAAAATAGTTTATGTTTCAACAAAGATGAAAAAGACTCTTTTGACAATGGCGCTGGTGCTGGCAGGACTGTCGGTGCAGGCGCAGGGAACCAACCCCAATTCAGTGAACAACCTCCCTCATGTGAAGCCCGTGCACGTGTGGGCGATGCCCTCCGATGCCGTGATGAAGGAGTGGACTTCGCTGCACGAGTCGGCAAGCCAAGAGGAAGCCGACCTGCCCGATGCAGTTTGGGCGCGCTATGAGAAACTGACGGAAGACAACCCCGTGCTCGACGAACTCTATTCGGGCAAGTGCAGTTGGTACTGTGGCGGCGAGGTGCAGCGTGTGACTGCTTCGAGCCACCTGAAGGCACAGGGCAAGTTCAACTACCTGCCTAAGAACGCCCACGACTTCGACCATGAGTCGGCATGGGTGGAAGGCGCCCAGGGACAGGGTGTGGGCGAGTGGATTGAGTACGAGTTTGCAGGTGGTTGCCCACGAGTGACGGGTGTCAAGATTCTTGCAGGTTATGTGAAGAACAAGACGGCATACGAGGCCAATTCGCGTCCCAAGTATCTGAAAGTCTATTATCTGGGCAAGCCCGTCTGCATCCTCGACCTGAAGGACGAGCGTGCCATGCAGGTGTTCGACCTCGAGAAGTTCGGACCCTTCGGCTACAACGACTCCAACAAGTCCGCATGGCGGTTGCGCTTCGAGATTGTGGATGTCTATCCGGGCACGAAGTACACCGACACGGTCATCTCCGAACTGGAATTTGACGGGATTGACGTGCATTAGTTCACGCAAAAGGTGTCTCACACAGAAATCACGGAAAACACAGAGATTCTCCCACAGATGGCACAGATGGGCACGGATTTTCTCACACGGAAATCACGGAAATCACAGAAAAAAGAAAATGGAATTCATGAACGGCTCATGGATTCCATTTTCTTTTTTCAAGGCAAAAAACCTTTTCTGTGATTTCTGTGTGAAATACACCCATGTATAGATTCCGTGTGAGAGGAAACTATCCGCATGAGTTTCCTCAGTTCTTCCAGAAGCGGCGGGTGATGTCCTCCCACGAGTCGTCGTGGGTGTTGCGGTAGAGCCGCTGGTTGGTCGTGGGCTTGTTGAGCGGACCGAGATGAGCGAGGTAAGGCCCGATCTTGATGTAGTCGAAGTCGTCCTTATTCACCTCGCTGGGCACACGCATCCTGCCGCTGTACCACGCCACCTTCAGCCGCGGGTACTCCTCGTGGATGTACTGCGCCAGACGGTTGATGCGGCGCGGTTCGGCGTCACCGCCCATGAAGGCGATGCAGGTGATGTCCTTGCCGTTCTTCTCCACAAACTCGTCGATGGCGTCGGTGGTGAGCGGCATGCCGATGTCTTCCCACAGATACTGCGAATGGCAGCCCGGGCAGCGGCACGGACAGCCTGATATGTTGATGGCAAGCGTCACCTCGTCGGGAATTTCCTGAAAGACGATGCCGGTGTTGACGTATTTGAGCATTTTGTAGTTGATAGTTGAATGTTGTGAATTGAGAGTGAAAGTTGAGAGTTGACAGAAGACAAATGCCATCCGGTGCACCTGTCTTCTGTCAACTCTCAACTGTCAATTATCTCACGCACTTGCGTGTGCATAGAATCTGCGTGCTGCCTCCTCCTGACGTGGTTGCGAGAAGTTCGACACACGCTTCAGGTAGCCGATGATGCGGGTCATGTAGTCGATGTTCTTCGAACCGCACTTCGGGCACTCATGCAGGTAACGCTTGTCGATGTGTCCGCAGTCGTTGCACACCGTGTTGGGGATGTTGAACGTGAAGTAGTTGCAGCCTTCCTGTGCAGCCACCTTCAGCAGTTTGGCATACTGCTGCTTGGAGAGGTGCTCCTCCAGATTCATGTGCAGAGCAGAACCGCCCGTGAGGTGCTCGATGTAGGGCGCGCCGTGCAGTTTGAACTTGTCGATGATGCTCAGCGAGTCGTCCTCCACCACGTAGAAGTAGGAGTTGTAGCAGTCGCGCGGCACGAAGTAGCCGTCCTCGCGGTCCCACTTGGCGTGCTTCACACCCACGTTCTCGGCAGGAATCATCTCGCAGTTGAACATCACGTCCTTGGTGCGGTACTGCTTGTTGTACTTCTCGATGAGTCCGAGGATGCCCTGCACGAACCTCTTGTATTCGTCGTTAGGTGTAATCTTCAAGCCCATGAACTCGGCAGCCTCCACGAGTCCGTTGATGCCGATGGTCAGGTACTGACGGCCGATGTTGATGTAGCCCGCGTCGAAGAGCGGCAGCATGCCGTGCTCCTGCAGGTCCTTCAGGTTCTCGTTGTAGGCCATCTGCACCTTGTGGCAGAGGTCGATGACCTTGCCCAACTCCTCCAGGTAGTCCTTCTTCTCCCTCACAGCCTGCTGGATGCAACGGTTCAGATTGATGGTCAGCACACTCTTCGAGCCCGTCGATACACCGCCGGCACCGAGCGTGTAGGAGAAGCCGTTGTCCGTGATCTCGTTGCGCAGACGGCAGCAAGAGGAAAGTGAGTCGGCGTTGTCGCTCATGTAGGTGAAGAACGAGTGGCCCTCGGCATACATCTCAGCCGTGAAGTCGCCCCACTCCTCGTCCTTGGGCTCGCCGTTCTCGTCGGTCAAGAGTGCCATCGTCTCCACGGGGAAGGTGAGCAACGTCTTGGTTCTCTCGCGGTTGAACCACTTCATGAAACGCTTCTGCAACCATGAGAGTCCCTCCCAGTCGGGCTGAGAACCGTCGGGGAAGTAGAACTCGCCGAAGATGCTCTGGAAGTAGTATTTGTCGTAGTAAGCCACGTTCCAGAACACAGCCTGGTAGTTGCGGGCACCCGTGGGCTGGTTGAGCGAATAGACAATCTGCTCGAAGTAGTCGGTGATGACCTTGTCGATGGTGCGCTTCTTCAGACTCATGTCAGCCTGCTCGTCGGCACGCAGGTAGTAGTCCTTGCCGTACTCCTTGCCGATGAAGTAGTTCATGTACATCAGGAACTCAGGCGTGGCGCAAGCACCGCTCAGCATCGAGGAAACCATGAACACCATGTTGATGAAACCGCCGGCAAACGACTTCAGGTTGGTCGGAGCCGTGGAGTTGCCGCCAATCGCCAGCGTGCCGCCGATGAGCCAGGGGTACATCGTGATGGAGGCGCAGTAGTTCGCCAGCGATGTCTCGTCATTCTTGTAGATGAAGTGATGCGTCAACTTGTCAATGTACTCGTCAGCCAGTTCCTTGCCATACATCTTCTTGATGCGGTCGGTGAGCAGACGGCGGTTCAGACGGATGAAGTTCGACTTGGGCAACTCACCAATCAACGTCGCAATGTTCTTGTGCTCCACATTCGCGTTCGCGTCATACTTCGAACCTGTCGCCGCATTCACACTCTCACAATAGTCTGACAGGAACTGCAACTTCGCCAATGTCTCACGGTCTTCCGTGTGCTGCTGGCGGTACAGCATGAACGACTTCGCCACCTTGTAGTGACCTTCCCTCATCAACGCCTCTTCCACCTGGTTCTGAATATCCTCCACCTTGATGTCATCCTTGATGTCCAGATGGCTCAGAATCTTGGAGATGGTCCCCAAGTCTGCAGGCTCGTCCACACTCTCGAACGCCTTCACGATCGCGTTCATGATCTTGTCCAGCGAGAAACTGTCCTTCGACCCGTCTCTCTTCGTAATGGTAAAATTACTAATTTCCATTGTGCTTCTTATATTAATATGTATATATATAATGTGTGAAATCTTTTAATGTATGGAATCTCTTCCCTCTCTCCTCTCTTCCCTACTTCTCCTACTCCTTCATCTCTTCTTCCCCTCTTCCTTCTTCTCCATCCCACATCATCCTCATGCAACGAATAATCTCCTGTTCCTTCTTCCCCATCTTACCTCTTCCTCAAGCAACGAATGATCCCCTCTTCACCTCTTCTCCATTCTCTCCAACAAGCCGCTACTCCCCCTCTGCTGCAACCCAGTCACAGCCTCATTCCCGTTTCTTTCCCTTCATTCCTCCTCCTCACTCGCCATCTTCCTATAAAAATATCGCTTATCTGTTTTGCCCGTTTGGTTTTTCTCTCCATTGTACCATTCCTCTTCACTTTTTCAAACCTTTTTTCTCACTTTTGGACAACTTTTTGTCTTTCTTGGTTCAACCGATTCTTCGCCTCTTTACTTCTAACTCACTATATTTCAGTTGTTTTTCATTTCTTTCCCTTGAAAAATATTTCCAAAAACGGAAAACTTTTCGTTTTTCATCCTCTCAAAACTTTCCCGTTTTAGAAAACTTTTTTCAAGTGCAAAGATATAAAATTATCATAACATCCAAACAAAAAATGAACTTTTTTTCAAAAAAAACACAAAAAAAATGTTTTCCACCCTCCCCTCCCCCTCCATTTGTACATTGAACCCTCATTTTCGAACTGGATGATGGAAGCAAACTTTCATCCGCTAACGCCCCACCCTCCTGCTCTCTCCTTTCACCTAAATAAAATAACGCTTTTTTGTTATTATCTTATAACAAAATAAAAGAAATAACAAAATAATGTTATTATTCTTTATAGGTTTATCGAAAATAATAATATTCCATAATTACGATATTATCAAAATAAAGGAATAACAAAATAACGAATAATACGTTATAACAATTATATTATTATAATGATATTATCGTTAAACCTTTATTTCGTAATATCGTTATTACTAAATTAAATAAACGAAATAATAAATATAACGAAATAACAATATAATCTTTATTCTGTTTTTATGAATAACAGAAATAACGATATTTTAATATTATGTTTAGCGGTTATGACGGAAGGGTAGGGGAGGAGGAGGGAGGATGTGGTTGTGGCGGAGGGCGATGATGGGAAGGTGAAAGAAAAAAAAGGGTGGGGGATTTGTAGGTTTTTCACAAATAATTTGTAACTTTGCCGCTGAAACGATACTAACCCAAATCAAACTAAAATAATAACATCTTTTATGAACAAGACAATTACTTATTTCGTGGGAATGCTGTGCTGCATGCTGTCGCTGTCGGCCAGTGCGCAGACCTACACCACGAAGGGCTTGTCGAAGAATCCCGACAAGTTCTTGGGAAACATCACCACCAGGTACCAGATGGATCCTGGGGGCATCAGCGAGAAGTACTACCAGTTGTGGAATCAGGTGACACCTGAGAACGAGTCGAAGTGGGGCTCGGTGGAAGGGCGTCAGGGTTCGTACAATTGGGGCAGTGACACACCGTTCAACTATGCCAAGCAGCATGGTTTCACCTACAAGTTCCACGCGCTGGTGTGGGGTGCCCAATATCCCAGTTGGTTCAATGAGAGCATGTCGGTGGATGCGCGTTACAAGGCGATTGTCAACTGGTTTGACAAGGTGAAGGAGCATTATCCCACGTTGCCCATGATTGACGTGGTGAACGAGGCTGTGGGCATGCACCAGCAGGGCAACCCGCTCATGAGGGAGTCGCTGGGCGGCGGCGGCAAGACGGGCTACGACTGGCTCATCCGTGCCTTCGAACTGGCGCATGAGCGTTGGCCCGATGCCATACTTATCTATAATGACTACAACTCCATCCGTTTTGACAAGGATGCCTACATCACGTTGGTGAAGACGCTGCGCGATGCCGGTGCGCCGATTGACGCCTACGGCAACCAGTCGCACGATGTGACTGACATCAGTGCCGCGGAACTGAGGAGTGCACTGAAGGATCAGCAGGATGCGCTCAAGATGCCGATGTACATCACCGAACTTGACATCGACCAGGCGGACGACGCCAAGCAGAAGGCGCAGTTCGAGAGCATCTTCCCCATCATGTGGGAGGCGGAGTATTGTGCCGGCATCACGCTGTGGGGCTTCATCCATGGCGCCACCTGGGTGGACAATTCGGGACTCATCAAGAATGGCAAGGACCGTCCTGCCATGACGTGGCTGCGCGAGTACATGCAGACCGACAAGGCCAAGAATGCCAAGAGCCCCTTCCAGGGCATGAAGAAGGAGGCGTCCGTCTATATCAAGCCGAAGTCGCTCTCGCCAACGAAGGGCGAGCCGCTCACCATCACGGTCAATGCGCACCTTGCCACGAAGGCCATCGACCACATCGACCTCTATGTGAAGAACAAGTTGCACCAGACGGTGAAGGATCCTGCATCGGTCAACAGCAAGACAAAGGACGGGGCATACGAGTTTGAATACACGCCAGCCACTACGGGCCGCTATGACCTGAAGGCTGTGGTCGTGGCTGACGATGGCACTGAGTATGAACGATATGGCGGCTTCACCGCCTACAATCCGCGCAGCACCTTCAAGGGTGCCACCTACGAACTGCCCGGCACCATCGAGGCAGAGAACTTCGATGTGGGCGGCGACGGCGTCACCTATCACGACAACAACTCCAACAAGGAGGGTGACGGCTCCGGCTACCGCACCGACGGCGGCATCGACGTGGTGAAGGGCAACGGCGGCTACGCACTCGGCTACACGGTTTCGGGTGAGTGGATGGAATACACGGTCGAGGTGACCAAGGCAGGCACATATTCTTACGATGCTTATGTGTCGGCAGGCGGCACGGGTGCCTCCTTCAGCCTCACTGTCGAGACTCCCGAGGGCAACGTCAGCAACCTGAGCGAGACTGTCGTCATTCCGCAGACGGGCAACGGCAGTTGGAGCAACTACGTGCCGGTGCATGGGCGCACACTCGTGTCTCTGGCTGAAGGCAAGCACGTCATCCGTCTCAACATCACGGGCGGCAACGGCAACATCGACAAACTCGTCTTCAACCATCTTGACATCGACCAGAACCTCCGCCTCACCCTCAATGGCAACCCGACTCCTGCCACCGTGGGAGAACCGACCACTGTCACCGCCACATCTGCAGCCACCGACATCGCCACGGTCAACTACTACATAGGCAACCGTCTCGTGGGCTCTGCCACCGAGGCTCCCTATGAGTTAGTCTATAAACCCACTGCCAAGGGTACGGTGACCATTCTTGCAGAAGCCGTCACCACCGAAGGCAAGGTGTCGAAAGAGTACACCTACTCGCTCAAGGTCAACAACAAGCGCACGCCGTACTCCGGCACCGCCGTCAAACTGCCCGGCACCATCCAGGCAGAGAACTTCGACAAGGGTGGGGAAGGGCTCACCTTCCACGACGAGAACTCGGATGCTCAGGGCGATGCCACTTCCTACCGCAACGATGCCGAGGGACTTGACCTCGTGAAGGGCAACAACGGCACCGTCATCGGCTACACCGCCGTGAACGAGTGGATGGAATACACCGTCAACGTCACCGAGCCAGGCAAGTACTCCTACGAGGCAACCGTCTCCTCGGGCGTGACAGGCTCCGGCTTCCGCATCAGCCTTGTCAATGCCAACGGCACCCTCACCACGCTTGCCTCCGTCTCCGTGCCCCAGACGGGCAGCAGCGACTGGAGCACCTACAAGGTGGTGGAGGGCAACCTGCTCAAGAATCTTGAAGAGGGGCAGCAGACCCTGCGCATCACCATCACGGGTGCCAACTGCAACATCGACAAGTTGAAGTTCAACTGCATCCTCAACACCGGTATCGACGACGTGACCGCCACTCCTGCTGAAGAGGCAGAAGGCAAGAAGGTCATCGAGAACGGTCAACTCATCATCTACCGTGGTGGCAAGAAGTACAACGCCGTGGGTGTGGAAGTGAAGTGATTCCTCTTCTACCTCCCTTCAACTCAAAAAAAGACGCCCGACACATTTGCGTGTCGGGCGTCTTTGTCATGATGACATGTTTGTTATTCAAGGTTGACTTTGTCGAACAGAAGGTTCGTCAGTTAAGTGCTTGCGAAAAAAAATGATAAAAAAGTGAAAATATATTTGCAATAATAAAAAATAGTGCTTACCTTTGTTTTTCATTCTCACTGAACACCACTATATATATAATAAGTTTCGGAAATTTTTTCCTTACCACAAAGCGACCTTTGGAAAAACAAATCACAAAACAAAATCACAAAATAATGTATATGAAAAACTTGTTATCAACCATTACAGGAAACAGGAGGGTGATTTCCATGTTGTCACTGTTGATGCTGCTCTCGACGGAGCGCGTCAGTGCCTACGATTTCATGTGGGACAGTGATAAGTATGTATTCCGCAACATCGGGTCGAGCGTGAGCATAGAGTTGCCTATCTACGACAAGGACGGTCGCGACATGTGGGCCATCGATGGCTATGTGAAAGTAAAAGCCTCGGGCAAGACGGAACAAACGCTGCTCCACTACAAGTCGCAGGGCGACATCTCGGGCGGTGCGACGACCAACAATGCCAAGTTCGACACGAGCATCGGCGGTGTGCTGAAGATTAAGGACACCAGCGGCAGTTGGGTGCGTCTGGGCAGCAGTCAGCAGACGGTCAAGATTTATAGCAGTGGCGACCACTTCACCGCTGTGCTGGAGTGGGAGGCACCCTACGAGTGGCGCGGCATGGATTTGGAATTCTCCGTTCAGGTGCATGGTGACCAGAACGCATGGAAGGAGTGGAACAAGTCGTGGACGAAAAAGATTTCCGCTTTGACACCTCCTCCTGATAAGATAGAACCCAGCATCGTCAATTCGATGCTCACTCTTGAGTCGGGGCACACGAAGGAGATTAGTGTGATATGGCAGATTGCTGCCAGCCAGGTGACAAAAGCCGTTGCCACTTACAAGGCAAATGGTGTGGAAAAGAGTACGACATTGCCGAATGAGAGTTTCGGAACCATCTTTGTGCCGTCAGATCAACTGATCAACGACCTGAAAGTGGTGGTTGATTATAAGGACAGCGAGAAGCATACGGTGACGGGGCAGCAATCGACGACTTTTGATGTGCCTTATTTCCATCAAGCCAAAAATGTGAAAACCAAGTTGATGACCAACGGAAACGTGGAACTGTCCTGGGAGGTGGACAATCCTCAGCGTACGGATATTCAGCAGGCTGACTACTGGCTTGTTCAGCGTAACACGGCAGGCTCGATAAGCGATGATGACGAGGGATGGATTACGGTTGGGCAGGTCAATTTCACGCAGGATGAGCAGCATTTCAGTTTCCTTGATGAGACGCTGACGAAATCGTACGAGGGCAAGACAGTGTATTACCGTGTGCAGCGTGCATCGGTGGCGAACAGTTGGGGGTATGGTACGCTGAGCGGCGCCGGCAAAGGCGTGCTGTTGCAGGAGTTGGCACTGCCCGACGTGCTGTCGGCCACAGTCGTTCAAGCGGAAGACTGGGGGAAGAACGAACAGCATAAGGTGAACCTGAGTTGGGAGACCCATCAGAACGCAGGCGACATTGAAACCCCCACCTTCAGCCTGTGCAACGTGGACGACTGGAATAAACTGTGCATTTTAGTGAGCAAAGGCTTCAACGCTGTCAATGTGATGATGCTGAACGACATCGACATCAGCAGCAGCGATTTTATGTTGGGTGAGAGCGATGTGCCGTATATTGGCACGTTTGACGGTAGGGGACATACGCTGACCGTCAATTACAATACAACTGAAGAGTACAGCGCTCCATTCCGCTATGTAGGCCATGGTGTTGTCATCAAGAACCTGCATACGGCTGGAACCATCAAGACTTCTGCGAAGTTTGCCAGTGGTGTTGTCGCAAGGGTGGATGGTATATTTTTGATGCCAACGGTCTTCACGGCTACGATTGACAAGTGTTGGTCATCGGTTGAAATCAATTCAACGGTGATTGGCGACGGTACGCATGGTGGTATTGTGGCAAATCTCAGTTCTGGCGTATTAAAGATTGACAACAGTGTGTTCGATGGCAAACTGCTGGGCATCGGAACGATAAACTGTGGTGGCATCGTGGGATGGCGCGATGCCTATAGTTCCATCGATCTGAATAATGTGCTGTTTGCTCCGCAGAGTGTCACCATCAGAACGAGTGGATCGAGCACCTTCCTCCGAAACTCTTCCCTCGGGTCAACCCCCTCGGGGTCTTCCTTTTGGAATATGAGCAACTGCTATTACACCCAGGCATTTGGTGCTGTGTGGGGCCGCCAGATTTCGCAGATTTCGACTTCGGCTCAGCAGCAGAAGTTAAAGTTGGGCGATGACTGGACGGTGCAGAACGACAAGTGCGTGCCGCTGGTAGTGAAGGATTTCTTCAGCATCAAGAGTGTTGAGGATTGGGAGACTTTCGCAAATCTTGTCAATAAAGGCAATACTGCTGTGAATGCTGTGCTTGAAGCCGATGTCGATATCAGCAAGAGCACGTTGATGGTGGGTACGGAAGCCAATCCGTACTGCGGCACGTTCAACGGATACGGTCATACGTTGAACGTGAAATATGACACAAATAAGGCCTATACGGCTCCATTCGCATATGTAAAAGCGGCGACCTTCAAGAACCTGCATGTGACAGGTAGTGTGAGGGGTGACATACATTCAGCGGGACTCATTGCTAGATGTGAGGGTGAAGGGAAAGTCACCATTGCGAGTTGCCGCGTGTCTGCCAATATCACTTTCAGCGGCAGCGTCCCATCTCCTCATGGTGGTGGCTTCGTTGGACATGGTGGTGAGAATTATTTCAGAATCCAAAACTGCCTCTTTGACGGAAGTCTTACCGCCACCAGCAGAAGTGGCTCTTATGGAGGCGCTTTTGTGGGTTGGGAACACACCGACAAAAGTTCTTTGGAGAACAATCTGGAAAGGGGCACCTATAACAACATTGCCAACACTGGTTTCTGCTACCGATATGCTGGTAAGGCGATTGTTTACGGAAACGGCGGAGAGAATAACAACACGAACAACTACTCGTTCCAGAACTGGGGCGAGATGGGTAGTGGTTATGCCAATGCCAAAGACATCCCTGCAGCAGAATTGGCTGCCAGGTTGGGTAGTAGTTGGACAGTGGAGGAGGGCCAGTGTGTGCCTGTGACAATCGCCAACACCGATGGTGAGCAGTTGCGAACCTACGTGTGGGATCACAATGCCCAGATGAAACTCTACACCGACAAGTATGTGAATGGGGAACTTCGCTACACTGACGAGCGTGAAATCACAGAAGATGAGCGGAAAGCAGGTCAACTGGAGATGGAACTCCTGTCGCCTTGTGTGGATTATGGGTTCCGCATCGAAGTGATCCGTGGCAGTTCGCAACTCTGTATCGGCAACAAGACTGCGGATGTGACGACAAGCACATACGAGATTCCCGTGAAGTATTTCCCTGCCGCTTCAACGTCTGACAAGACCACATCCACCTTCTACTTCGACAACAACGTGAAGTTGGATTCAATCGGGGCAACAACGATGCACGACGCCGTGCTGCTGAGGTGGTACACCAACGGAGGTGCTGCCGATTACTACGAGGTGTATCGTCGCGACCTGTCCGACACGAAGGACTTTGTAATGCTCAATGGAGAGGTGCAGGAGACAAGTTTTACCGACATGACTGCCAAGGCGCATCATGAGTATGAATATAAGGTAAGGTCTGTGGTGCAGTGTGAAGGCTTGCATCTCGATTCCATCTTATGCAAGGGTAAGTGCGACAACTTCGGTCGTGTGAGCGGTTTCGTCCGCATGCCCAACGGCATAGGTATCGGAGGTGTGGAGGTAAAGGCAACTCCTTCGCCAGACCTTAAAGGCGTAGGAGTGGAACGCACCGCCTTCACCGACGAGACAGGTTACTATCTCATCGATTCGCTCTACTATGTACCTAACAATGGCGCATATACCCTTCAGGTGTTAGTGACAGGCGATGGCTCTGATTATACGGATGCCGTCCTCGACTTCACGGAGGATAAGAACGAGTTCACCAACATGGTGCTGGCGCTGCGTGAGTATTACGTGTTCACCGGCAAGGTGCTCTACGAAGGCTCCAGCATTCCAGTGCCTGGCGCACAGTTCAAGATTGACGGGAATCCGCTTTACAACCACCTCCAGAAGCGTGTGGAGACCGACAATCAAGGCGCATTCGCCATCCACGTTCCGGCTGGACCTCACAAGATACAAGTGGAGAAGGAGGGACACGTCTTTGAATATGACGGCTACTACATTGATAAAGACAACAAGAATGACTCCACGGAGCACAACTGGCAGCGTAACATTGCTGATGTGTATCTCTGGGACCAGACCCGTGTGACGCTGCGCGGACGTATGGTGGGTGGCGAGATTCAAGGCTCGAAGCCTTTGGGAAAATCCCTCTCGACCAACAACCTGGGTCATAACCTGAAGATGGTGATGCAGTTGGAAGGCGACAACACTTCGTGGATTGTGCGCGACCCGCTGAACCTCTCCATCACAGAGCGCAAGGACTCGTTGCAACATGGTGCCATTGACCAGAAGACCAAGCAGCCGAAGGAGATGACCCGTTGGGAGATGACTCGCCACAGCATCACCATCCATCCCGATGACCAGACGGGTGAGTTTGAAATCAAACTCTTCCCTGCGAAGTATAAGATTACGGAGCAGTCATGCACAGGATATCCTACGTTGTTCCAGCAGGGCAAGGTGGGTGAGACGCTTGACCTGACCCATGTGGGCAAGGACAGCATCGTCGAGTACAAGTGTGTCTATCATTCACCTGTGCGACTGGCGGTGAACCAGTTCAACTACAACGGTGAGCCGTTCTTTGGTGAATCCTTCTATATGGCACAGGATATAGACAACCACGCCGACTCAGTCAAGATTTGGATAGCGGGGAAAGGAGACACTGCTGCGCGCTACGTGCTCGGACATCCTGTCTTCATGAGCAATGCCTCCTATCTGTTCAACCTCCAGGCACAGGAGGAGTATCCATTTGAGAACCGCCTGGACACGGTGGCTGACATCGTGCCGCTGCATGAGGGTACGGTCTATTTCCACAACGACTTGGTGGGCAACAATGTGACTGACAGCGTGAAACTCGATTCTGTCGGACGAGGAATGTATAAGTTCATTCCAATGAACACCACGTTCCTCGGAAATGACAAGAATTCACTGCGCACCCTCGACATCAACCTGCTCTACGATGGTGTCTTCTATGATGTCAAACCGCTCGACGGAAAGACATTGCAATGCTACGTGATGGGTGCCATCGAGAACCAGGGAAAGCAAACGATCGCCAAGGGTGCCACCCACCTGATTGACATCCTTCGTGACCCGCCAGGTGCCGGCAGTTCTGCATACATCGAGAAGGGCTCGAAACTGAAGTATTCCTACACGGCAGTGGTGGACGGAAAGTTGGGCATATCGCTTGACAAGGTGACAGGCTCAGGCAGCGACTACTACATCGGCACTTGGGCTGGCACAGGCGGCGGTCCTGTCAGCGGAACTATCAATAATGCCAGTTCCACCAGCAACTGGACTTTCAACTTCAACATACAGGCAGGTGGAACGTGGGCGTATAGTTATGAGATGAACACCACAGAACGTATCCAGACCTCGACAAGCATCAAGTGGATTGGCGACAAGGCGGATATCTTCATCGGTTTCACCGACAACTTCATCTTTGGTGATGGTATCGCCGTGAGAATGGTGCCAGAGAGCCAATACAAAAAACTGATGAATCGCACGAAGGGTGCAACGACAGTGGGTGAGAACACCTTCAACGTGAAGAACGGTACGGTGACCGTGCTGGCAGAAGGCGTGGATAATGACGGCAAGAAGGTCTATCTTATCAGCGATGAGGTGATGACCTACAGCACGAAATTCAACTCCGAGTTCATGCACACGGCTGACTACATCGAGACGGAACTGATACCTTATTATATTAACCTTCGCAACGAACGACTGCTGCCGAAGGGCACTTCTCCTGCCGAAGCACAGGCGATGGCAGACCGTGACGGACGTAACGTCTATATCAGCACGGTTGACGCCAACGACCCGACGTTCGGCTTCGATGCTAAACTGACCGTTGACAACAAGAATAGATATTCGATTGTCAGACCGGCGAAGAACAAGAATCTGGCAGATGATGTGGAAGATTACAATCATCAGATAATGACCTGGGCATCATTCCTGGCTCAGAACGAATACGAGAAGGTGATGGCTCCTTATGCGGCAGACCTGGTGAAGAACATCGACTTTGACGGTGCAGCCAATGTACAATATAGCGAGACGTTTACCACCAGCGACGACTATTCCTGCTATTTCCGCATCTCACCTCTCTCTATCTCCAAAGGTTTTGTCAAGGATGGGGTCAGCAATTTGGTGCAGACCACCTTCGATATGTTCACAGGAAAAGATGAATATGGAAGCCCTACAGGCGAAGTGATAGTCAACGGAGGAGGTTCCAAGATTCAGTTCAAGATTAAGCCTGTGCTGAACATAGACTTCAATGACAAGAACGGCAAGTCGGAGTCGTGGTCGAAGAAGACAGGATTCACGCTGAGTGCAGCGGCTCGCTCGAACTACAACATCAGTGTCTATCGCACCAAGGTGGATAAGAACGCGATTGACGCTGCCGTGGAGAAAGGGGATGCCGATGTGTTCCTGCAGTACATCAACAATACGCTTGACCACGTGCGTGGCGGGTTCTCAGGACTGGGAGCCGGCATGAACTGGACGACCTATGCAGGCAGCGATGAACAAATCTATGGTAACTTCATCTTCAGGACCAATGGCGGTGCGACCTGCCAACCTTGGGAAGACGAACGCAAGACCAAGTACTACAGTCCCGGCGCCGTCTATGACCAGAAGACCATCAAGATTGACCAACTGCGCATCTGGGCTGACCAAAGCATCGTGTCGAACGTGCCATACGGTGAGCCTGCCCGCTATACCATTCACTTGATCAACGAGAGTCCGCTTCCTGATGCAGCCACTCAGGTGTTCAACCTTAGTGTTCCAGACAACCTGAATCAGCATGGCGCAAAGGTGTTCTTCGGCGGCAATCCGCTCAATGGCACAGGCTACACCGTGCTGTTGAAGGCGGGTGAAGCGATAACGAAGGAGATAGAGATTTATGCAGGAAGCAGTTTCGACTATGAGGACATAGGCATTAACCTGATGGAGCCTAATGACCCAAAGCGTATCGAGACATTGAACCTCTCTGCCCACTTTGTGCCTTCAGCAGGCAGTATCTCCATCTCGACTCCGGGTGACAAGTGGGTGATGAATACCGATTCGCCTTACGACGAGAGGGAAAAAGGCTACTATATGCCTGTGCGTATTGACGGCTTCAACGTGAACCAGCGCAACTTCGACCATATCGAGTTGCAGTACAAACTCTCCACTCAGGGAGACAAGGACTGGGTGAACATCTGCTCTTACTACAAGAGTGATTCGCTGATGGCGCTCGCCAGCGGTGCATGCAAACTCATTGAGAACGACGGCTATATCACAGCCAGTTTCTTTGGCGAGAAAGACCCCGTGGAGCAGAACTACGACCTGCGTGCCATGGTATATTGCCGAAACGGAAACGGCTTCCTCACGGCTTCATCGCCTATCCTCACAGGTGTGAAGGACACCCGTCGTCCACAACTCTTCGGCACGCCGAAGCCTGTGAACGGAGTCCTGGGCCTTGGTGACGACATTACCATTGCCTTCTCAGAGCCGATAGCCGGCAATTATCTCTCGGAAGTGAATAATTTTGAGGTGTTGGGTATGACCAACTCCGCTAATATCACCCAAGGCACATGTCTGCGCTTCAATGGTGGTATCGGAGCAATAACCAACTCCGAACGTAATTTCTCAGCGAAGAGTTTCACGCTGGACATGATGATTAATCCGGATGAGCACACCCTGCCGATGGGCATCTTCCGTCATGGTTCAATAAGAAGGCACGTGCAAGCCGGTTTGTCTGCCGACAACCGTTTGATGGTCATCATTAACGGCAAGGACTTCGTCAGTGACAAGCCTGTGGAGTTCTCAGGACTGCATCAGGTAAGTTATGTGTTTGACGTGGACATAGAGAAACAGACAACCAACATTGTCTTTTATGACGGAAACACGAAGATAGGTGAGGCGGTCTATGATGGCTTGTATGAGGGAACGGGTGGTGTGACTCTGGGCGATCAGTTCCAGCCTTATGATTCAGATGATTTCCGCGGCACCATGCTGGAACTGCGCATCTGGAACAAGGCTCTCTCTGAGAACGAAATCAAGCAATATGCCAAGAAGCGTCTGACAGGCTATGAGTCAGGGCTGCTCGACAATTTCGCGCTCAACGAGGGTAAGGGAGACATCTGCTACAATAAGGCTGTGGGTGGCACCGACCTCATGCTCAGTTCTGCCTCCTGGAAGGTGCCCGCTGGCTTGAGTGTGAAACTTGACGGCGAGAAGGGCGTGGTGCTCAACGACAGCGCTTTCGTCCGCACGAACACGCAGGACTATACACTGATGTTCTGGTTCCGCACAAGCAGCCAGAATGGTACGCTTTTGGCAAACGGTCTTGCTAAGGATGAGCCACAGTGGAAGAATCACTTCAATATCGGCATGAGGGACGATAAACTCTACTATCGTAATGGTCAGTTCGAAGTGACAAGCACGAAGAAGTACAACGATGGGGCATGGCACCACCTGGCAATTACGCTGAACCGCGCGCGCAACGTCGGTAATCTCTACGTTGACGACGACCTGTTGCAGACATTCCCTGTTGACACACTGGGCGGCATCATGGGCGGCACGCTGTCAGCGGGCATTACCTACGAAGATGCCCACACCACTTCGGGTGCACTTGAGGGCAACATTGACGAAGTGGCACTCTACGAGATGACCCTGCCTGTCAACGTGATCAAGAACTATGCGTCCACCACGCCTTCGGGACGCGAGATGGGCACACTGGTTTATCTGCCTTTCAGCCGTTCGGAGACGCAAAAGAGCAACGAGCAGCGCATGGTTGCATCAGGACAGAGCATCAAGCAGAGTCGTGACAACCAGGGCAACTATTCCACACGCATGGATGTCATCATTCCTGACGAGGTGATGGAACAGGTGAGCGACCGTGAGAACTATGCTCCTATCGACAATACGGGACAACGTGAGAACTTGAACTACAGTTATGTGGTTGACAAGCAGAACCTGCTGATCAACATTGACGAACCTGCCGTGAATCTGGAGAAGACCAATGTGTATATCACCGTGCGCGATGTGGCAGACCTCAATGGCAACCTCATGGAGAATCCTGTCATGATGGATCTTTATGTCTATCGCAATCCACTGCGGTGGTCGGAAAAGCGTATGAACATAGAAACCTTCTATGGCTATGGTTCTACAGTCGAGGTGACCATCCAAAACCTCAGTGGGAAGTCACATTCCTACTACATTGAGAACCAGCCGCTCTGGATCACGCCTTCGAAGACCAGTGGTACGATTGGGGCTACCGATCAGGAAACCATCTATCTGTCCGTTTCGCCTTATACCAACATAGGTGACTTTGATGAGGTTATCAATCTGGTCAACGAGGATGGCATGTGCGAAGCATTACCCGTACACATCACGGTGCGTGGAGCAATTCCAGACTGGACTGTCAGTGAGTCATTGCAGAAGAAGAACATCACCATGAACATGATAGCACGTGTAAAGATTGACGACGTCATCACCGACGATCCTTACGACATCATCGGTGTGTTCGGTAATGGCCATGAGACACTTGGTTCGACGTCCCTGAGCGTTGACAATACGGCTAACGCCCACGAGTCGCTGGTATTCCTCACCATCTACAACAAAAATTCTGAGGAAGAACCTCTGCGCTTTGAATACTTTGATTGTTCAACGGGACACATCTACGTGCTGAAGCGTGAAGACGGAGAACCGCTTGCGTTCCATGCTGGCAGTATTATAGGCACCACTGAGAACCCGATCATGTTGGTGAACAGCGGTGAAGAAGTACAGATGCTGCGATTGAAGAAGGGATGGAACTGGATATCGTTCTATATGAAGCCAGAGAAGAACACCATCAGCAACTTGCTTAACCGCTCTACGGCATGGAAAGTGGGCGACGCGATGGAGGTGTATGGCACCAACGGCTTCTACGAGATTAGTTACAAGGGCATTCCTGCTACTGACAACCCAACTCGCATCAATTATTTCTGGGACAATGGTAATGACAGCATCGATGTCGATGTCACGCGAATGTACCGCTTCTATTCTTGTGATGAGAAGATTGGATACCTCGCCGGTCAACGCTGCTATAATTATATTGAAGTGAAGCCGGGCTGGAATCGCATTGCCTACATCTCGCATCTGAACCTGCCCATCTCCACTGCTTTGGCTGACTACACGACACGGGCTACGGTGGGCGACGTCATCAAGTCGCAAAGCGAATTTGCCATGCTTGTGGAGGATGCGAATGGCAACCGCATTTGGAAGGGAACACTGACGCACCTGACGGTTGGAGAGGGCTATATGCTTAATCACGTGGGTTCTGATACACAGTTATTCTCATATCCTCGCTATGAAGGTACCACTCGCTATGGCGACGTGAGGAACAAGGCTCTGAAGTATGTGAACAACACTGCCAACTCGATGAACATCGTGGCACGTACCGCTGGGGTTGACCTGCAAGAGGGTGACTGCCTGTTGGCATACAACGGCGCGGAACTGTGTGGTGTGGCTGAGTTGTCTTCCGACGACTTGTTCTACCTCTCGGTTGCAGACTATGGCAATAACCGTCTGACTTTCGCCATCCAACGCGGCGACGAGTTGATAGCGCTCAGCAGTGAACAGATGTTCTATCAGACCGATGCCGTGATAGGGTCGTTCAATGAACCTACGGTGATCGACTTCGCCACCGTAAGCCGCTATGCCGACGGAGTCTGGTACGACCTGCTGGGTCGCAAGTATGACAAGCGTCCAGAGCAGAGGGGTGTATATATCTTTAATGGTCAAAAAATAATCATCAAATAATGAAGAAACTATTGTATCTCGCAGGTGTGGCACTGGTTGCCACCCTGCTTTTGGGAGCGTGCAGTTCGTCTGACGATGAAGAATCGAACAATAATGGCACTGGTGCGATACCGACAGCCGGCACGGACGAGCGTCCTTCGTGGGTGGTACCATCTAATGGAGACCTGCTGGGTGAGTGGCCTATGTCGGTACAGATTGGAATCCAGTCCGAACTGTTGCCATATGTGTCTCAGGCAGACCTGATGTGTGCTGTGCTGGGTGGCGAAGTGCGTGCCGTGAGTTCCCTGAAAGAGACGGGCGGACAGTCTTATTTCATGTTGCCCATTCTGGGGAACAGTGGCGAGGGCTTCGTGACGCTGAAGTACTATTGCGACAAACTGCACCGCATCTTCACCGTCAGCGAATGGAAGGAGTTTGACTCTTCCATACAGCCCACTGACCAGGGAACGCCCTACGTGGTGCCGTTCTTCACGGGCAACTAAGGAATGGCGAAACTTAACTTAAAAACTCACAGAATAGTGAAAAGGTTATTATCTATTCTATTGCTATTGTGTACCGTCATGTCGGTGTATGCTGATGGTGAGGTCGTTGAAGTATGGACGAAGGCTCAGTTGGAAGCCCTTCGGAATGCAGTCAATGCAGGCGATAATTATAGCGGCAAAACCGTGAAACTGATGGCGCACCTTGATGTGGGCAGCGACTGGACACCGATAGGCACTGTCGATGATGACACCCATTCTTTCCAAGGCACGTTCGACGGGCAGGGCTATACGGTGAAAATCAACACCTCCGACAGCCGTACTGTCCTTGGTTTGTTCGGTTATCTTCGTGGCACAGTTCAGCACCTGAAAGTGGCAGGCTTTGTCGTCAATACCGAGACGACGTACACAAGCAGTACGGCAGGGATTGCCGCCTACAACAGGGGAACCATTAGCCAGTGTGCCAATTACGCTCATATCGTTGGAACGATTGCTGGTGGCATTGCAGGAGAGAATCACGGAACGATTGTCAACTGCTACAACCGTGGGAATGTTGGTGCAACTGGCGAATATTCTGGCACGTATAATTTGGGCGGCATTGCCGGCGTCTTTAATGGAACGGAGATATCAAGCGTATATGTCTCCTGTACGATGGACGATGTCAGTTCTGCTGGGGGTATCACGGGAAACAACCAAAGCGGAACTCTGTCTAAATGCTTCTATCGTGTGAACTTGGACGAAACGCCCATGTCGGGCAATGCCACACTGGTTGGTGATGCCCTTAAAGGGGACTTCGACAATGGTATCTGGGTCTTTGCTGATGGAGAACTACCGGAATTGGCATGCTTCACGAACACGATTGTGCGGTTGAGCGACCATGATGACAATAGTGCCATCCTCGACGGCTATCATGGTCAGACGTGCGACGTGGAACTGAGTGGTCGTACACTTTACAAGGATGGAAAGTGGAACACGCTCTGTCTGCCCTTCGACCTCACCCTTAGCGGTTCAGTGTTGGATGGGGATGGCGTGACGGCAAAGGTGCTTAACGGCAGCGCTACATCCCTGGACGCTACGGGCTTGCTGACCCTCACCTTCACAGATGCGTCAACGATTCCTGCAGGTACTCCATTCATTATCAAGTGGAACAATACGGGAGTGGATTTGATCAATGTGCTATTCAGTGATGTGACCGTGACCCATGCAGAACCCACATCCGTGTCCTTCAGCAATGCATTTGGTGCTGATGGTCAGTTCGAGGGAACCTATTCGCCGTTTAGCATTACGGATGAAAACAGAGATGAGATTGTGATGCTGTCAGGCAACAACACGCTGGGCTACTCCCAGAACCCTCGCACATTGCGTTCCTGCCGTGCTCATTTCATGATACCTACAACATCTGCAGGCATTCGTTCCATGGCTGCCTTTGACATAGATTTTGATGGCGTGACGGCGATTGAAGGATTGACGGTCAACTTCACCCATTCAAGTGACTGGTACACATTGACGGGCGTGAAACTGGATGGTGCACCGACGGAGAAGGGTGTGTATATAGTGAATGGTAGGAAAGTGGTAATCAAATGAATACAGCGATGAAGAAGACATATATTAAACCTGCCATGCAGTATTTCGATGGGCCACAGTCGCCGCAGTTCTTGATTGTAACTTCTGTTACTGGCGAGAATTTCAGATGGAATCCCAATCTCTCCGACGACGAGGAAGACCGATAACTCCTGCTGAAGAGGCAGACGGCAAGAAGGTCATCGAGAACGGCCAACTCATCATCTACCGTGGTGGCAAGAAGTACAACGCCATCGCTGTTGAAGTGAAGTGATGCCCGCATGAACTGACAAGCAAGAATACGCAAGCATACAAAAAAAAGAGCGCCCTCTCCCTGATTGATAGGAGAGGGCGCTCTTTTTGTATGCTGGGCCGCACCGTGTTTCATTCATGTGCTAAGCCGTTACATTCATCTCATCTTCGCAAGTGCTCAACTTCTTAGGAGTTAAAGGAGTTAAAGCCACTTTTGGGGAGTTAAAGGAGTTAGAGGAGTTATCGCTACGCTCAGGAGTTAAAGCCGATACCATGCACATGAGGAGTTCCCACCAGCCCAAAGTATCGGCTTTAACTCCTTTAACTCCTTATAACTCCTTTAACTCCCCCAAAATAAAACATACGAAACTTGAAATCTTCATTCCATGCTGACGAATGTCGGCTTGTAGATGCCGCCGTCACCCATTGGAGCGACAGAGGCGTCGAACGTGGTCCAGTTGGTGGTGAAGATGCGGTGCAGCGACTCGCAGTAGTAGGACAATTGGATGTCCACGTTGGTTTCGTTGGAAGCCACGATGAGGGGGAACCACCACTGGTCGCCAACCCGCGTGGGGGAGGTCACGCCACGCACCTCGCCGCCGACCGTGGCGCACATCAGGTCGTTCGCCGAGGCGTAGGTCTGCAGTGCGTCCTGCAACTGCACCTCAACGGTCATGGTCTGCTCGTAGAGGTCATAGTTGGGCACCTGCCAGGTGGGGCGGGCTTCCGTGCCTGCCGTCGTCTGTTCAGAGTCCTCCGAGTCATCACCCGATGAGCATCCCCATGTCATGAAGCCCATCACCATGCTCAATAAGAATAACTTAATCTTCATATCCTTGAAATCGTTTTGATATAACTGAAATCGTTTCGATGAAACCGCAGACATCCGCGGACGGACAGAGCCAGAAGGCTTCCATCCGCGTAGTCTGTGGTTGTCCGTTACTTAATAATTATCACCTTTCCGTTGTAGATGTACAGTCCGGCTTGTGTCGGCTTTTCAGGCAGCAGGATGCCCGATATGGTGTACCACTTGCCGTCCTGCGGTATCGTGTCGAGCGAGACGAAACTGATGTCGGTCGGCTCGTTAGGCGTGCCGAGCACCTGGTTGGCCTCATAGCGTATGGCGCTTCTCGCCGTTACGACAGGTTCTCCGTCGCGTTCCATCACGAAGTTGATGGTCTCCGTGCTCCGGGTGTCGGTGCCGATGTTCAGGTAGTAGATCTGCTCGTCGTCAGCCACCGCTTCTGCCATCCGCTCACCGTCGAGGTATGCCACCAGTTTGTCGCCTTCCTCCACCTCGACGCCGCTGACGCTCGCCACGATGTTCATCGTCGTGGCAGAGTTCACGACTCGGGCAGGAGCCATGGCAGTGGTATGGTAGCGGCTGTCGGTGAAGTAGGTCGGGTAGGTGAAAGAGATGTCGCCGGCTGCAAGTCGTTTCAGCATGTAGCCCTTGCCAGCCTCCAGATACTTCAGGTCACCCTTCCAGATGATGCCGTTGTCGGTCATTGTCGCCACAGCGAACGCATCCTGCGACTTCACCACGTCGCCCTCGCTGGCCTGGTCGGCATAGGAGTTCATGGCCTGTGCCAGAGGCAGGTTGATGGACTGCGTGTATCCCAGTCGGTTCCAGTTCTGGTGCACGGTCACATTCCTGATGCTTGCAAGGTATCCTGTGATGTAGATGTTCTTGTCGCTCATGGAATAGACCTGATACATCATGGTGGGGTCGATGTCGATGACTTGGTCTTCTTCATCCCACCTGTAACCGTGTCGGGCGGTTTGGTCCGCATGGCAGGTGTATTGCTTTGTGGTGGTGCCGTTGACCGTCATGATCTTGTCGCCCGGCTCCCAGTTCGTGTTGCGGTTCAGGAAACCTCCCACGGTGGTTTGGCTTGGTGGCACCACATTGAAACTCACCCAGTTCCATCCCTTCTTCAGTCTTATCTGCTGCACGTCGTAGAACTCGTTTCTCAATTCGACGGGGCTGGTGGTGTTGCCCACGACGGCATCCTTCTTGAAGACGCCTTCCGTCTCGTCGTTGATGACCAACTCGTATATTTTACCCGTCGAGGCGTCGTAGAATCCGAAGTTCAGTTTCTCGCCGTCTTTCCCATAGATGGTCAGGTAGGCAAGTGCCTCGTTGGCGTTGGCCATGTTGTCAATCTCGATGTGTGCCACTCCCATTACCTGTACGTCATCGTTGAATACAGCCACGATGTCCTCCGTCGAGTTGGCCACCACACCGTCAATCTTCACTCGCGCCACCATCATCATGGACGGGTCGTTCTGCTTCCGATTCTTGTTGACAGTCCACTCGGGCGAGTCGCCGCGCACGTTCAGGGTCAACGACAGCGGCTCCGACATCTGGCTGTCGTCAATCAAGTCTATCTGTTCGTTGTACGTACCTATATTGATGTAAGGCGAAACGGTGAAGGTGATGGTCTGCTCGCTCAGTGCATTGATGACGCCGCTGGTCTGCGAGGCGGTGATCCACACAGGCAGTTCCTTCAGTTCGTAGATTTGGCGTTCGCCGGTCATGTTGCGGATGGTTGCCTCCATGGTGATTTCCTCGCCGTAGTGCATGTTCTGGGTAATCTGGCTCACGTTCCATCTCAGCGGGTTGCGATAGACATAGACGTTCATCGTGATGGGGCTTGCCAGCAGGTTGCCCCTCAGGTCTGGAACCTCCTTCACGGTGAGATAGACATTGGTCTTCTCGATGGTGTAGTTAGGCTCCTTGATGTTCACGAGCAACTGGTTGTCGTTGACGGCATAGGTGAAATTCAGGTTTTCCAGTTGCGAGTTGCTCACCATCGGCGCATAGGTGCGGCGGTCGGCGATGGCGGGGTCGATGCTGCTGACGAGCGTGTCCTGTCGCGCCACGATGTATCCTTGGTTGTCCTTGTAGCGCTTGATGCTGATGCCAGTAGGTTCCAGCCGCATGGTGTTGTTGTCCGTCCTCACCGATTGCTCGAAGTTCAGGTAGGTCATGAGCGAACTTGCCGTACCAATCGGCGTGTGGGTGGTGAACTCGTTGAGGAGCCTGAGGGGCAGCACGCTCTCGAACATGCCCACCTCGTCGATGTTGCCGGTCATCACGTCGGTCGGCGTGTTCTTGTCCACGTAGGTGGCTCCCAAGGCGATGTGGTCACCCGATATGCCTGCCAGGTTATCGGCAGCAAAGGCATCCACCATGTTCTGGTCCACATAGACATTCGCCACGTTTTGCGAGCGGGACACCGTCATGATGAAGTGGTGCCATTCGCCGCTGCTGACAAAGGTGTTGATGTTCCTCTGCCATCCGTCCGAGCGCACATAGAGTCTGTAGTCGTCAATGCCGATGTTGATCTGGTTGTTAGCCCCTTCGGCGAGCGTCTCAGCCGTGGCAGGGCCGTTGGAGAAGAGGGTGGAGTGCTTGTCGGAGGTGCGGAACCAGAACATCAGCGTGTAGTCGTGCAGTTTGGAGCGCATGAACTTGTCGGGCTTCAGCCTCAGTCCCTGCTTGCCGTCCAGTTTCAAGGAGATGCCCGCAGGCCGTCTCCAACTGGTGTTCCACAGGAAGAGGTCGTTGCTGCCGGCGGCGCGGTCATAACATATCTCGCCTATTCCCTCGTTCATGCGGTAGTAGTCTATGAGTCCGCTCTCATAGCCCGTCAGTTGCTTCTTGCCGTATTCATTGAGTTCTGACGCTGTCATGGCGCGGTTCCACAGGCGGAATTCCAGCATCTCGCCCTGGTAGTCCTTCTTGCCCTCCCAGAAGTCGGTGCCCAGATACAGGTAGCCGCTGTTCTCGTACTTGCCCGTGAGTTCCTTGCTGCCTATCTGCTTGCTGCCGTCGAAGAACGTCACCGTCATGCCCGTGCCGCTCTGGTCGAGCACGTAAGCCACCTCTGACAGTTGGTTGTTGAACTTGACGATGCTGTCTGACACGGCGGTCTGGTTGTTCACGGTGGCAGTCAGCCGGTGGTCGGCAGTCAGTCCGAACATCACGCCGTTCTCCGTGCCGCCGTGCGAGAACACCACCATTTCGTCCGTGTTCGTGGCGGGGTTCAGCATCACGTCAACGGTGAAACTCTTGTTCGACAGGTTGCGTGTGCCTTGCGAGGTTGCCATTGACATGCCTTCGTTGAAGGTGAGGGACGTCGAGGTGGAGATGTCGTTGTTGGTGGGCGTGCCGAGCAGTTCGAAGTTGTTAATCTTGCTCAGGTAGTTGCCCGCGATGGGTTCAGAGAAGGTGATCTTCAGGTCGTCGCCGATGCCCAGGATGCCGTTCACAGGTTCCGGCGTGCCGAAGAGTTCGGGCAGTCGCGTGTCCTTGATTCCTTGCAGCACAGGCGAGGTGCCGGTCAGGAATCCGTTTCCGTGCCGGCAGTAACTCACTGCCCGCAGGTCATAGTACTGCTCCACGGGGTCCACCTCGCCGTAGAACTTGGCGATGATGGTTCCGCTGTTCGGGATGGTGTCGGTCATGCCGCTTGCCTTTGCCCTCAGCGAGTCGTTGGCATAGTAGGAGCACACGTTCACCCAGTCTTTGTCGCCTTGGGTGGAGAGTTTGTACTGCAGTTCGATGTGGTCGAAGCCTCGGTAGTTGGTGTCGAAGCCGTCGATGCGCACCGGCATGTACCATCCCTGACGCTTTCCGTCGTAGGGGCTCTCGGTGTTCATCACCCAGTTGTTGCTGGGCGAGTTGATGCTCACCTTGCCGGCAGTGGGCACAAAGTGGGCAGAGAACTTGGTGTCGAACACACGGTTGACATCGTTGGGGTCGTAGAAGCACAGGGTCAGGTCGTTGTAGTCGAATCCCGTGCCGGGATATACCTCTATTTCCTTGGTGATGACATTGACTTCATTGTTCTTGTCATGGGTGGGGTAGAGTGTGATGTTCACGCCCTGCGAGTTGATGGGTGTGCCGTCCACAAAGACCTTGGCTCCGTTGGGGTTGCTGTTTGCCAGCAGGAAGTAGTTGAACACGTAGGTGGCTTGTTCGGGATAGTCCGACTCGTTGGCGAAGTGGAGTTTGAAGCGTGCCGGCTCGCCGAAAGGCACGTTGCTCTTCACCGGCTCGTCAATCCAGATGCGTGGCTTGTCAACAGGAACAGTTGCCACATCGAGCACGGTACCCGGCTGGTACCATTTCGTGGTGCGCTCATCCTCGTAGGGCTGGCAGGTCACACCGCCACGAGTGCGGAAGACGAAACTGGAATAGACTTTCTCGTTATAGCCCATGTAGGTTGTTGGGTTGCTGCCCAGACTGCCATTGCGCACCTTCTCCATCATCTCGTAGGAGATTTTGTTGAAGGCGTTGGCGGTGGTGTCTATCGTGTAGGCGCTGCCTGTGCGGTAGGCATCCACTATCAGGCTCGACTTGCTGGCCAATCCCAGCGTGAAGCCAAACTTCTTGCTGTTGGTCTCCGACATCGTGTTCTTGTCGTGGACATTGAGGGACATGGCAGGAGTGATGGTGAACTGGAGGTAACTGCCGCCAGCCTGAATTTCAATCGCCTCTTTGTTGTTGTCGTCAAATGAAATTATCTCTGCAGGATTGTGACTGGCATTTTTCCCGTTGATCTCGAACCATTGCTTGCATGACTGGACAAAAGTCTTCAGCACACTTATTCCTCCGGCAGTCACCTGACTCAGATCGTCGATGCCGGGATAATGCACATAGCGCGATTCGTTGTCGCTCACCGAGAAACTCTCGCTGTACTGGATGGACGCAGCACCGCCATCGACGGAGTAGCGCTTCACCAGGTCGTTTGCTGTCACGCCCAGTTTCTCCATCTCGTTCTTTGTCAGGAAGCCAATCCACCGCTCCACCGTCTTGTTCAGGGTGCTGATGCTGTCTCCCACATAGATTTTGTTGTCCTGGGGGAGCACGGTGATGTAGTCGAAACCATAGAGTTCATGGTTCTCCGCCACATTGCTGATGTAGGTCGTTTGGCCTTTCTGGTTCGCCAACTGCTGGGCATAATCGGTCGAGGTGCCCACAGGCAGCAGCATGGAGTTGCGGAGTTTGATGAGGTCGGGCAGCAGTTCGGTCTCGATGTAGTTCTGCGAGTGGATGAAGGTGCTCTGCAGACGAGGGCCTATCGCCATCACCTCGTCGCGAACGAGATAAACGGGCTTGCCGTCAGAGCCTTTGCCCTGGGCCAGCACCTTCATGGTGCCGATGGGCACCTTGATGGTGACTTTGTTGCCTAAAGTGTCCTTAGCCTCGAAACTGCCGCCCTCGTGGGTCTTCAGCAGTTGGTAGATATCTTCCGGGATGGCGCGCACGGCAATGGCATCTTCCACCACCACCTCGTCTGTCATGCCGATGAAGAGGTCTGCCTTCGGGCCGATCCACTTTTCGCCTGTGCGTGTCTGGATGCGTTCCGTCACGTCGAAGTTGTAACTGTAGGTCCAGTTGAAGCCAAAGGTGGTGATGGCATCGATGGCAAACACATTCTTTTTGGACGTCTCCGTGATGGTGCCGGCTTCTGTGCCGCTGCCAGCAGGAGGCACAATGACGGTGCCGTTGTAGAAATTGGCATTTTCGCCTTTGTTCAACGCAAACTTGATGCCGGCTGAGCCATTCAGGTCGAATGTGTAGCCGTAACTCAGTTTGGAGCCTTCCTCAATGTATGCGTAAGAATTGGAACCCGGTGGGTCGCGCAGAATCTCGAACAGGTGGGGCACACCTGCCACCACACCCTTGCGTCCGTTCTTCTTGGGCGTGGAGACCATCACGTAGCCTCGAATCATCTCGCCCTTGACAGGCTTGATGTCGAAGAAAGTGTTATCATACTCCAGGGTGATGGACACGTTCTTCAGTGCCGCATCGCCCGTGAGCAGGAAGTTATTGGCATCGGGCGTGAAGACATAACTGCCGCCGCCGTTCTCGTCCAGTTCCACCTCAGTAGCCTCGTTCTTGCTCAGCATGGCGTTCTGGATGCTCACGCGTCCGCCATTCAGGTTGACGATGTCCACCTTGTTGGTCGGTTGGTTGTTCCAATAGTATTTCTCACATGCCTGGAGGAACCATCCGTAGGGCGTGCCTGCCATGAACACGGGGTATCCGAAGGCATAGGTGGCAATGCTGTCGCCATTCTCCTGCTTGGTGTAGTAGAATGTCGCAATCTCGGAGCGATTGCCGATGTTGTCCGTCGAGGTGATTTGCTTGGTGCCGAAATATTGTTCGTCGCGTGGGTTGAACTGCTTCACCTCCACGTCGGGCACGGCATGGTAGATGCGGTTGTACATGCAGGTGTCGCCCTTCACCTTGAAGGAGAGGTCGAGCGTCTCGCCCACCTTGCCCTGCTGGAAGAGGGTGGGGTAGCCCTGGGCAGAGACTTCGATGACCTTGTACTTGGCGGGATGGAGTGCCACCACATATTCACCCGTCTTCTCGTCGGGACGGATGGTCAGCGTGTGGCGGGTCACGTTCACACGGGTGGTGTCCTTGTCGTCCACACCGAAAGCCACAGCATAGTCGGCGCTCTTCACCGTCTCGTCGTTCTGCTTGCGGATGAGCCATGAAGTGTTGTCGCCTTCCAACTGCATCACAATCTTCAGCGAGTCGCCCAGGTTGTTCTGCGAGAGAGAGCGGCCCAGTGCCTTCGAGCCTTGGATGTCGCCACCCACCACTCGGCCGTGGAGCACCACGGTCGTGGAGTCCCACAGAGCGACGCCAGCCACGTTCTTCACGAAGTTGTACAGGGTGCTGTCCTCGGTGGCGTCCTTGTTGATGAGGTAACCGTCGTTGGCGAAGTAGTGTCCGTCCTTCACCGCCTGCACGGAGTGTGAGCCGCGCGGGATGCTCAGTTCGAAGGCTCCCTGTGTGTCGGTGATGATGGCCTGCTTGTTGGCATCGTGCATCGGCTGTCCGTCGAGTTTGAACGACACGCCCGGCACCGGGATGGAGGTGTCGCGGTAATAGACGTTGCCGGAATAAATATAATATGTGTCGAGGAAGAAGTTGAAGTCCTGCGTCCAGTTCGAACTCGGCGTGAAGTTCACCTCGCCGTTGGCATTCGGACTGGTGAAACTGCCGGCATCGCCCGAGGAGATTGCCGTGACTTCATACTTGCCGTTGGTCTGATAGGGCAGATCGCGGAAGGCATAGTAGCCCATGCTGTCGGTTTTCACTTCGTAGCGGCTGTCGGCTCCCGATGCGCCTGACTTTGGCACGCAGGTCAAGGTGACACCTGCCATTGCCGTGCCGTCTGCCATGCGCACATAGCCCTCAATCAAGCCCGTGGTCTTGCATCCGCCCTGTGCTATCATGCTCTCCACGTGGGTGCCCTCACACTGCCACACGCTCTCCACGCGGTAGTCGTAGGCCTGCTGCACCAGCACTGTGTTGTCCTCGTAGAGCATCTGGTCCAGATTGGTGGCAATGGTGTCGGTGAACTGGGCGTTGGCATCGGTGGTGTGCTTGCGGCGCAGCACACGGAAGAAGTCGTGGTCGCCTCCTGAAGTCTCCCACACCAGTTGCACGCTGCTCTGCTTGGTGATGGCTTCCAGTTTGGTGATGCGGTCGTTGTTCAGGAAGCGGTAGTTCTTCAGGTCGCCCTTGTCTGCCTTCTGCACAGGCACCACCAGGGTGTCGCCGGCAAATTCGCTGAAATGCAGCGGTGAAGAGCCTCTGATGGCGAGCAGGTCGAACGAGTACTCCACACACTTGCGTGTCAGTTCCTGTGTGAATGTCTGCTTCGTGATGGCGTCGGTGGAGGAGAGATCAACAATCTTATGGTCCACACCGTTCTCACCTTCCATGTTGATGCGCAGCAGGAGTTTGGATCGATAGTCCCACACCATGCCTGGATGATAGGCTTTCGGCACGACTGTCTCCCCATCAATCTGCCACCCGTCGCCTAAAGTCGCCAGCAAACTCTCAGGTGTCAAGTCTTCCTTCTTCGGAACTGACTCCATGACGGGCACGGCCTTGCCATCGACAAGATGCCACGACCCAGTTTCCTCACCGTTCATCAGGCTCGCCACCTCGTTCTGGTCGCTTTTATTGTAATAGTTCACATTGCTCCAAGAGTTATGGGTGACGGTGAGGCTGCTATTATCATTGCCTCCCCAGGAGGTCCAGTTGGTAGAACTTTTGGAATAATCTATGCAGTAGAAGAACCAATAGACTTTGTCCCTGGTGCTTTGGTCATAGACACGGTGGATGGTCCAATTGCCTCCATCGCACCAGCCTATGATGGCACCTGCAAAAGTGTTATGTGAACCAGACTCAGTGCCGGTCAACTTGCCGTCGTAGCGACAGTCACTCATCGACACCACTCCATCGTGTGAATGTCCCACGATACCGCCGAGGTGGGTCGAAACGGTTGTCACATCTACCGAGACCCACACACGTTCGATGTTCAGTTTTCCAGTACCCTGGACAGAACCCACCAGTCCGGCGGTATGAATGCCAGCCTTGACTTTTCCGGTCACGTGCATGTTTTTGATAGTGGCATTGTTGACCCGACAGAAAGGAGCAATAAAATCAAGCCCCCCTGTTGACGTCAGGCCGGAAATGTCCACATCAAGTGTGTGTCCGTTGCCATCGAAGGTGCCGCGGTAAGGGATATCCTGCAGGAAGCCAACGCTATAGACAGTCTTGATGTCGGCATCGAGGCAGACATTCACATCGCGCTGCCCATTGGCTTCAATCACCATGTCGCGGAACGTTACCCAGTCATCTGACGTGCTGATGTGGAAGTAGCCCTGACTGTCGTACTTGGGATTATACTCACGGGTGGCATGACTGTCGATGAGTGTCAGTTTGTTGGTGTCAGTACCCATACGTACCCATGTTTCGCAACCGTCATATTTGGTACTGATGTGGTCGGGGGCAAAGAGGCAGTGGTCGATGGTCAAGTTAACATACCAAGGAATATAGCCCACAATACCACCGTTGTGGTCACATTGTGAACCTTCAAAACTGCCATCGAACTTACTGTTGCGAATGGTGACGTTGCAATATGATGGAACGTAGCCAATGAAGGCGCCATTGGTGGCATCGCCATTTATGCTGCTGTTGATGGTCACAGACGAGTGGCAACTCTCAATAAGGGCACCGCTGCCGTCTTTACTCACTTCTCCAATGAGGCCTGACAGGAACTTATTGCTGCTCTTTAGAGTGCCAGCCGTGTGCAGGCTGATGAAGGTGGCGTTGTCAACATAGCGGAAGGGGGCGGTGACCTTAGAGCCGCCTTGCCAGTTGAAGGTCAACTTGTGGCCGTTGCCCATGAAGGTGCCGGCGTATGCATGTGCCTTTGAATCGCCTACTTGCACCACGGTGGTGCCCAAGTCGATGTCGTTGGCCATGGCGGCACAGAGGGTGGTCTCTCCGTTGTTCACGCGCTGGGCAAATTTTTGCCAGTCGGCAGCGGTGCGCAAGACGATATATCCTGCGGGATAGGAGGTTGGGTCGAAGTCGAAGGAGAACTGTGCCAGATGCTGGTCGTCGTTCCATGTCTGGCTGCGTGTCACCTGGGCGTTGACCACCCCGGGCAGCGCCAGTAGTGTCGGCAGTTCGTAGAAGGCGTAGCCGGAGTTGTCCGCCCACTTCCACACGCTGGAGTAGATGCGGCGGATGCGGTAGGCCACTTTCTGACCGGTGTAATTGTTCAGCAGTGTCTTGTCGGTCATGGTATAGTGGGCTTTCCCCTGCTCATAATCAATCTCACCCGAGATGGTGGTCCAGTTGGGGTCGATGCGTGCCGTGGAGCCGGTGGTGTTGCGCTGAATCTCAAATTTGTCGGCATCCGTCAGGTCTGCCAGATCAGAGTTATCCACATCCCACGTCAGCACCGCCTCGCCTGCATTGTTGATTCTGACCTGCAGGTTCTTCGGATAGTGGAGCATCTTGCTGGACTTTTTCTCCGACAAGATTGTCCCGGGCACATTATTGCCTTCCATATCCTTCACACTGGCATCGATGTACACGTCTTTCCAGGGGCGGTCGGCGGGAATGTACGCCTTGCCCACCAGGTCTTTGTTCAGGCTCTTGCTGTAGGTCTGCCCTGTCAGAGCGTCGGTGTAGTGAATGGTGGCAGAATTGACGGAGCGGGCAGTAATGCTGTAGGTCAGCATCAGTTCGTTGACGTGATCGTTCTCCACTGCCAGCATGGGGTCGTTCATCAACACAGACACTTGGGGAGCCGCAGGACAATCCCACGTGGTGAGTTCCCTGAAGCGGCTCTTGTCATTGTTGTCTTTCGGCACATACCAGTTGCGGTCTCGGTCTTCGATGTGCGCCCACAGTTCGAACTTCAGTTTGTGACCGCGCATTTCGTAGGGCACAGTCCAGATGACGGTGGTCTCGAAGTGGTCATCGTCGCTGTCGGTGTATCTCACAGTGTAGTAGGTCGTGCCGCCGGCAGTGAACGTCTTGGTGCCTCCCATGGTTTTTCCTGCCAGTTGGAAGGTGCCTCCCTGAAATGCCGAGATGAGCAGTTTGCCACTCTCATCGTCGCTGGTGAGGTAGTTATATTTATCCGCCCTCCAGTCGAAGAGGTTCTGCCTGCTTCCGCCATCCACAGTGACGTAAACGTGCCCTTCGCTGATGCCCTCGTTGAAAACACCATCGTATTGCGTGGGCAGGTTGAACTGGATACGGTCCACGCCCATCACGGTCGCGGTGTAGTTCGACTCCTTCTGCATGTAGTCGTCGGCATAGGCTGTTGTGGTGAACAGTGCCAGCAAGATGGCCAAGTAAATAGACTTGATGTGCAGCCACTTGCAGTTTTGGTTTTGCTGTTGGTTCATTGTGTTTATCGTTTTTAGATGTGAATATGTCAAGTGTAGTCATCTCTCTTAAGGTTTTGGAAGAGATTCTGACTGCGGTTAATCATCGGTGTGTTTGAGTCATCAAGTGCAAAATTACAATTTTTTGTTGAAGAAACAAATATTTTTTCTGAAAAATGAGGGTGATGGTGCAAAAAAAACTCAACCCGTGTGCAAGTTGAGTTTTTTATTCAAGTTTCGTATGTTTTATTTCTTTGCAGGAGTGGTGGTTTTCTTGGCTGGCTGCGTGGTGGCGCGTTGCGTCGTTGTCGTGCGTCTTGTGGTGGTGGTGCGGCGGCGTTTGGGCTTAGGTTCGGGTCGGCGGTGGAGTTTGGTCTGCACACGCCATCCGAAGAAGGCACGGGCTTGCCACTGGGTGTCGAGCAGGGCGAAGTCGCTGTCCTTGCCGCTCTTGGAGTGCTGGATGACGGAGGTGAGTCCGATGAAGTAGCGGTCCCATGAGTAGATGGCGCCGAGACGTCCCACGAGGAAGAAGTTGATGCGGTCGGTGTCCATCTTGTTCACCTCATCGTTGCCATGGCGGTCGGTGGTGTGGAGTTTGTAGTTTTGCCACACCATGATGCTGGGCTGTGCGGTGGCATGGATGAGCCAGTGCTTGCCTGCCACGAGGTTGTAGCCGTAGCCGGCACCGATGGCGAGGGAGTTCATGTCGATGCGCTCGGGAATGGAGGCGACGGTCTCGTCGGTGTTGAGGTCACCGCCTATCTTCACGCGCCCGGTGTTGAAGGCTGCCTGCACCATAAAACTGCCTGCGGAGCGTTTCTGCACCCAGGTGCTGTTGAAGACGGCGGGCAGGGAGAACTTCTTGCCGTTGAACACGTAGTAGCCTGTCAGCGCGAACTGCCGCATGTTGGTGGCGTCGCTGAGTTTGTGGTTGTGCGACTCCAGGCTGCTTCTGCCACGGAAGGAGTTGACTTTCTCGAAGGTGAGGTCGATGCCGAACGTGTTGCTGTAGTAGTTGATGGCGGACATCATGTCGGAGATGTCGCTGAAAATCTTTGAGGGTGAGAGGGAGAAAGAGGCGGAGATGCCTCGGTAGTTCGCCATGATGCCGAGCGTGATTTTGGGGTCGGCATTGAGGTAGTAGTTGCCTTTGGTGCCGTCGGGATCAACGGAGCGCAGGTGCATCATCTCGCCGAAGCCGTCCACCTTGGCACGGAAGGTCCAGGTCTCTTGCGGACGTGCCACATAGAGGGTGTCGGTGGTGATTTTGGCGTTGCGCACGTCGAGAATGCTGTCTGCCTTGATCATCGCCTCCTCTGCCTTCGGCTTGAGCGAGTCAATTTTCTCCTGTATGTTCTGGACAATCTGCTCTTTCTTCTCCTGAAGACGTTGCAGCAGCGTTGTCTTGGTGGTGTCGTTTTTGGTAGTGTCGGGGGCGAGGATGGCAGTGCTGGAAGTTCTATTCAATATAGATGTTCTAGCCATTCTAGAAATACTAGCCATTCTAGAAATACTAGCCGTTCTAGAAATACTAGTCATTCTATATATTTTAGCCCTGCCAGAGAGGTTAGTTTCTATGGAAAGGGTGCTTTTTCCGTCAGCCATGCCGCACGCCATCAGTGCGAACAGCAGGCAAAGGAGTTTTGTTTTCATAGGCTCAGCGATGGGTTCTAAAAGATGAAACTCAATGGAGAGTCATGTGTTTCATGATTGATAATGCTTTTGTGTCTCGCTCAACTCCGGGTCTTGTATTCCTTGATGACCTTTTCCACCTTCTTGGCGCCACTCTCGTCGAGGCGCATGTCGCGGTAGTGGTGCTCCATGAACTCGTGGATGGCGGTGAAGATGACTTCCTTGTAGTCGTAGTTCTGGAAGGTCTTGATGAGACGCAGTTGCAGTTCGGTCTCGTCGTCGATATAGACGAGTTTGGCGAGTTTCTTGCTCAGCAGCGATTGCTTCTTGGCAGGACGTCCCACGGAGGGGTAGGGCACACCGCGTGGATTGCCGCCGTTCATGCCGTAATAGGGTGCTTCGGGCTGCTGGGGCTGTTGCATCACCTCTTCGGGTTCCGTCTCGGGTGCGCTCTTGCGCTGGGTGCTCGTCTGGTCGGCTTTCACCTCGTCGAGGAAGGTGCCGATGCCCAGGTCTTTACGTTTGTTGGTTGCCATATCGTTGGGTTTTGGGTTTTTTGTTTTTTGGGGTGGCTCCTAAGGTTTATAGGGCTTCCTAGGTTCTCCTAGGCCATCCTAGGCACTCCTAAGTTTTTCCTATTTCTCCTATTCCTCCTCGCTGTTTTCCTCTTCCGCCTTCATTGCTCTCTTCTTCCAGTCCTTGGGACGCTTCTCTCCCGTCAGTTCCTCTGCCAGTCTCATGTAGTCCTCGGCACCGTTGCTGTCGGGGGCATACTCGAAGATGGTCTGGTGTCCCAGCGGACTTTCGTCAAACTTCACGCACTTCCTGATTCGTGTCTGCAGGGTGGGCACCTCGTTCTGCTTCTCAAAGTAGCGGCTCACCTCCTTGGCTATCTTTGTCTGCTTGTCATACTTTACCAATAAGTAACCGTCAATCTTCAAGTTAGGGTTAATCTCTTGTTGTATCTCTCTAATTGCCAAGAGCAGGTTCTGCATGCCTTGCAGGGAGAAGCCTGAACACTCCGTGGGGATGATGACGGCATCGGAAGCAGAGAGCGCATTGTCGTTCAGCACTGAGTCGCCCGGCGCACAGTCAATCACCACATAGTCGTATTCGCCCTTCACCTGTTCCAGTTTGCGTGCCAAAATCGTCTCACGGCTCCGCTTGTTGAGCAGTTCTGCCTCCATGTTGCGTAGTGCCTTCGAGGCAGGGATGTATTCCAGTCCCTCATATCTTATATATATAGGTGCAGGCACCGGCTCCTTCAGCCAGTCGCTCAGGGTGGGGTCGCCCTCCTTCTGCGAGAAGCCGAGCACGCCAGAGAGGTTGCACTGCTGGTCGGTGTCGATGAGGAGCACTTTCTTGCCCAGAATCCAGAGGGCAGTGGCAAGATTGGCGCACGTGGTCGTCTTTGCCACGCCGCCCTTATGGTTCAGGAAACTGATGATTTTCGTCATAAACCTTTCGTTGTCAATTAGAATCGATGGCAAAGTTAGCACTTTTTTTCAAAACAACAAAACATTTAGACGAAATTATTTTATTATGATATTCGTTGCCCACAGATTTTATTTTGGGAGAGGCGCACCGTGCCGACTTTTGGGGTCAATTTCATCCTGAAAAGCACGAAAAGACGCACCATAAAACGTAAACACACAAAAAAGCGAGAAAAGAAAACTCCTTTTCTCGCTTTTTATATATAAAAGTTGTATCTTTGTGGAAAAATAGAAAAATTGACCTTATGAGACTGTCCGTCATCGTACCCGTCTATAACGTGGAGAAGTTCCTGCCCCGCTGCCTCGACTCCCTCCTGCGCCAAGATATGGGGGGGGTAAATTCTGATTATTCATACGAGATTATCTGCGTGAACGATGGCTCGCCCGACAACTGCGGAGCCATCCTTGCCGAGTACGAAAAGAAGCATCCCGATATCATCCACGTTATCACCCAGAAGAACGGCGGGCTCTCCGCCGCACGCAACACCGGCATGCTCTATGCCCAGGGTGAATACCTTGCCTTCATCGACAGCGACGACTACGTGGTGGACGGTGCCTTCCACTATCTGCTCGACCACTTCTGCTCCCAGCCCGACCCCTCCCAGCGGCCCGACGTGCTCAACTTCCGTTTCCGACCAATCTTTACTGACGGAACCACCCTCGATGACCCCGATGCCAAGCCGGACGGCGAAGTCGTGTTTGATGGCGACGGTGCTGACGAGTTCAACCGCACGAAGATTATGTATGTGTGGACCAATTTATACCGCAGGGAATTTATTCAGAAGCATGACCTTAAGTTTGAGATTGTGGTGTAGATTGTGGTGTGGGAGGATGAGATTTTCAACTTCGACGTGTATCGCCACCATCCACATCTGGTGCGTGTCTCTTGCAATGTGAACCGCTACGAGCAGTGTAACGGCACTTCCATCATGCGCACACAAGACAAGGAACGTGTGCTCGTACAGTTGAACGACCTCTATCTCAACATCACCACCATGCACTATTACCTCGAATCGGAGGAAAACCTATACATGGCACCTGCCGCAGTGCGCGCCATCAGATCCATGGTGGCTTCTTATGTCAACAAGATGGGACATGTGCTCCTCACTCGCGCTGAATGGAAACGGTATATCCTCCTCCTGCGCCCTAAAGACGTGGCACTGGTGAAAGACACCAAGGGAGAGACTCTCGCAGGATGTGTCATCCGATGGCTCAAGTACTTCTCCCTGCACAGTTACACCGCCTACCGCATCGTCCATTTAATCTACCGTCACATCTTCGACAAGGGACTGCGCAATCAAATGATCAGGAACTGATTCTAAGGAAAGACGCGGATGTCTTATCAGATCAACGTGAGTCCTCTCACTCTGCCAGACATCCGTCGAGCATCTCCTTGAGGAAGGTCTTCATGTCTTTGTCCATGTGCTGGCCGATGAAGACAAGTTTCTGCATGCGGTCGCCGTAGGTGTCGTCCCAGTCGGCTTTGAGTTTGGGTTCGGCTGCTAAGAGGCGG